>NZ_JBQUYT010000002.1:0-733118 GCF_056314225.1 Sphingomonas sp. DMC6 | reverse complement strand
AGCGCGAGCAGGTCGGTCTGGCGGGCGATTTCCTGAACGATGCCGATCTTGTCGGCGATCGTCCGCATCGCGCCCACCGCACGATCGACGGCGACGCCGCTGACTTCGGCATCCTTGGCCGACTGGCGGGCGATCTTCTCGGTCTGGGCGGCATTATCGGCGTTCTGCTTGATGTTCGCCGCCATCTCTTCCATCGATGCGGATGCCTGTTCGGCAGCGGCGGCCTGCTCGGTGGCGCCCTGCGACACCTGCTCGGCGCTCGACGAGAGTTGCTGGCTGCCGGCCGAGACGTTCTCGGAGGCGGCCGAGGCATCGCCGATTACGCCGCGCAGGCGATCGACCATTCCGTTGACGGTATCGACCAGATCGCGAATCTCGTCATGGCTCCGGATTTCGACCCGCTGGTTGAGATCACCTTCGGCCACCGCACTCACGGCGACGGAGACGCGACGCAAGCCGGTCGAAACGGTCCGCGCGATCCACAGGGCCGCGCCTATGCCGATCACCAGCACTACGACGACAAGGCCGATGAACAGGCTCCGTGCCGCAGCATAGATTTCGTCGCCCTGGCGTGAGGCGTTGGCGCCGCCCTCGGTGTTCAGCTTCACCAGCGCGAGCAGGTCGTTCGCGAGATCGTCGTAAAGCGGCTTGCTGCTCGCCAGTGCGGCGGCGGCGTCCGCATTGCGGTTCTGCCGCGACAGCGCGAGCACCTGATCGACCGTCTGCTGGTAGCGCTGGAACTTCTCGCCAAAGCGCGTGTAGAGTGCGCGCTCCTCGTCCGAAGAGATCAGCTTTTCGTAGCGGACGCGGGTTTCCTTGATGCTGGCGAGAAGTTTCTCGATCTCGCCTTCCAGCTTGCGCATTTCGGCTTCGTCGGTGGTCGCGACATGGGCATATTGCGTCACGCGCAGGTCGGCGAAGCCGGTGTTTAGCCGGTGGACATCGTCGATGCTGGGCATCCAGTTGTCGGTGATCTCGGTCGACTTGGCGTTGATGGCCGACATCTTGGTGATGCCCACGACGCCCAGCGTCGCGGTCAGCAGTACCAGCGCCGCAAAGGCGAGGGCGAGTTTGGCTTTGATGGTGAAGCGCATGGGATCAGCCCCTGCTATGTGCGAGGGCCGGTTCGCCGCCGCTGTGGTGAGACGCGAAAATCGTCTGGAGATCGGGCAGGACGACGACGCCGCTGGTCCGGCGGACCAGTTCCCGGACGAACTCGCGGCGCCAGCGCATGCCGACAGCCGGCGGTGCCTCGCTGGCCGCCTGGCTGAGCGTCGTCACTTCGTGCACCTTGTCGGTGCGGATTCCGATCTGGGTCGGCTCGCCGTCCAGCTCGATTTCGATGACGACAATCCGGCTGTCTACCGTGGCCTCGGCCTGCTGCATGGCGAAGGCCAGCCGCAGATCGGCGATCGGAATGATCTTCCCGCGGAAATTGACGACACTGCGCACCAGTGGCGGCGCACCGGGCACCATGGTTTCGGGCAGCAGGTCCAGGATTTCGCGGACCAGCATCGCCTCGATCGCGAAAGTCTCTTCGCCCAGATCGAAGGTCAGAACCTCCAGATTGCCGGCCTCGTCCCACTGGGTGGTGGTGGTGTGTGCTTCCTGCATGGTCTTATCCGGCTGCACGCAGCCGCTCCTCCTGGTGCTGGCCGGTCGTCACGAGCTGGACGACGTCGAGGATCAGGGCGACCCCGCCATCGCCCAGGATCGTCGCCCCCGCGAAGGTGGCGACGTCACGGTGCAGCGGCGACATCGACTTGATGACGGTCTGGTGGCTGCCGATGATCTGGTCGACGACTAGCCCGACGCGCTCGGCGCCGGTGGCGATGACGACGATCTTCTGGTGCGGATCGGGGCGCGTGCCCGTCTCGAACATCTCGCGCAGACGCAGGAACGGCACCAGCCGGTCGCGCAGCGTAATGAAGCTGCGGCCGCGCGAGCGCAGATCCTCTTCCAGGCTCAGCTCGAGGCATTCCTCGACCGCAGCCAGCGGGATCACATAGCGCCCCTCGCCGACGCGGACGAGCAGCCCGTCGATGATCGCCAGGGTGAGCGGGATGCGCAGCACCACGGTAGAACCCTCGCCGGGCGTGGAGGTGATGTCGATCGCGCCGCGCAGGCTTTCGATCGTGCGCTTGACCACATCCATGCCGACCCCGCGGCCCGACAGGTTCGTCACCTGCGCGGCGGTGGAGAAGCCGGGGTGGAAGATCATCTGCAGCAATTCGCTGTCGCTCAGCTGCTGCCCTGGCTGGATCAGCCCCTGCGATTCCGCCTTGGCGCGCACACGCTCGCGATTGATGCCCCGGCCGTCGTCGCGGATCGTGATCAGCACTTCGCCGCCGGCCTGGCTGGCGGAGAGGCGGACATGGCCCGCCGCCGGCTTGCCGGCTGCCAGACGTTCTTCCTCCGGCTCCAGCCCATGGTCGCAGGCATTGCGGATCAGATGGACCATCGGGTCGGCGAGCCGCTCGATGACGGTTTTGTCGACTTCGGTCGTCTCGCCTTCGGTGGACAGTTCGATGGTCTTGCCGGTTTCGCGCGCCAAGTCATGAATCAGGCGACGGAAGCGGCCGAACAGGCTGGCGACGGGCACCATGCGCAGCACCATCATCGTGTCGCGCAGTTCGCTGACCAGCCGCTCGATTTCCTCGGAGATCGAACGCAGGGCGAGATCGGCGGCACTGCCGTTGGCGAGCTGCGACAGCCGGCTGTGCACGATCACCAGCTCGCCCACCCGGTCCATCAGTTCGTCGAGCCGCTCGGCAGGAACGCGGACGCTCTCGCCGGTCTTGGCGGCGGCCTTGCCGGCCGGGCCTGCCGCGGCAGCCTGCTCCGGGGCTTCGGCGCGGGCAACCGGGGTGACCGGTGCGGCGTCGGCCGGGGTATCGACTGCCGTCTCTGCAGGGGCGGTGGCATCGCTGCCCAGCGCCTCGACCGACAATTCCATGTCGTCCATCACGAAGATGAACACCTCGTCGATGTCGTCGCGTGAGATGTCGCCGTACAGCTCGACGTCCCAGCCGATATGGCATTCGACCGGCACCAGTTCGTCGAGCGGCGGCACCCGGTCGGTCCGGGCGACGATCCGGCATTCGCCGAGTTCGCGCAGCTCGTCGAGCAGCGTCAGCGGGTTGGTGCCGTTCGCCATCGATTCGGGCGGCAGCCGGAACGACAGCCGCCAGCCCTGCCGCGCGGCTTCCGCCGGCGCGGCCGGAGCGGCGCCCGATGCGGCATCGACTTCGCGTTGCAAGGCGGCGAGGATCGCGTCGCCCGCCGCTTCCAGGCCGCTCCCGTCGCCATCGACCAGCGCGCGCATATGGTCCTTGGCGGAAAGGATTACCGCCACCAGGCCTTCGGTCGCCGGTGCGAGGCCCTTGCGGACGCGGTCGAATGCGGTTTCGCAGTGGTGGGTGAAGCTCGCCAGCGCATCGAAGCCGAACATCGCGCCCGAGCCCTTGAGCGTGTGCAGCCCGCGGAACACGGCGTCGACCAGATTGCGGTCGTCGAGCCGGTGGCTCAGGTCGAGCAGGCCCTGTTCGATCTGGTCGAGCAGGTCGCCCGCCTCTACGCGGAAGGCGGCAATGGGATCGCCGCCGCTCATCGACCGAGCACCTTTCGCGAGACCTTGATGAGCTGTTCGGGCACGAACGGCTTCACCAGCCAGCCGGTCGCGCCGGCGGTCTTGGCCTGCTGCTTCATCGAATCATCGCTTTCCGTGGTGAGGAAGATGATCGGCGTGCCGCACTGTGCGGGATCCTTGCGGAGCTCGCGGATCATCGTCAGCCCGTCCATGTTGGGCATGTTGAGGTCCGTGATGATCAGGTCGAAGCGGCTGCCCTTGGCCTTGTTCAGGCCTTCGACGCCGTCGCCGGCTTCGGTGACGCTGTAGCCCGCGCCGGTGAGCGCGATCTTGATCGCCATCCGCAGGCTGGGGGAGTCGTCAACGGTGAGGATTGAGGCGGTCATTGCGCACGTTCTCCGTGGAACCAGAATTCGAGATCTTCGGGCGCAAGCGCCGTCAGGAAGCCGGCGCGCTCGAGCAGCGCCGCGATCGCAGGGCCAGCAGGCTCGCGCAGGCGGATCGCCTTGCCGCTGCGCCGCGCCTGTTCGCGCGCCGCGTGCATCAGCTGCAGGAAGCTCAGGTCGACTTCGGCCACGGCCGAGGCATCGACGTCGATCTGGTCGTCGGCTTCAAAACCGTCCAACAGAGCCTGGCGGAGCGCCGCGGCCGTGCGGACCGTGAGCGACGGGGGAACCTCCACAATAACGGGCATGCTTGTCCTCCGGTGACGCCGCCCGGAGCGACCGGAGCAGTGCTCACGGCCGGTCGGTTGGCTGTTTCATGACCATTTTAGGAGGACGCTATGGTGAACAGGGATTCATGCGTAAAAATTGGTGCTTTCGTTACCGGGTGACGCCTTGGCAGGCGAATCGCCTTTCCCGTCACGAAACCGACCCGCCGCGCTGCTAGCGGGCGGCGCGGCATGTACGCGAGGCGCGTCGGAGCGCGTCCGCGGGGGAAAGTGGACGGAATGGCGGAACTTCCATGGCCGGAGCAGGTCTGGCAGCGGCTGGCCAGACAGGTGCGGCGCGTCGCCGGCACGCGCGATGCCGAGGATCATCTTCATAGTGCGCTGGTTTCGCTGCTGCGCCAGAAGCGGTCCGAACCGGTGCGCAATGCTGAGGCCTTTCTGGTCCGTTCCGCCGTCAATAGCGCGAATGGAGAAAGGCGGACGGCGCGACGGCACCCCACCGATACGCTGGAGGAGGCGCCAATCCATGCGCTTGCCGATTTCAGTCCCGGGCCGGAAGAGATATTGATGGCGCGGGAGCGGCTAGCCCAGGTGCGCAGCGCCATCGCTGCGCTAACCCCACGGACCCGCGAAGTATTTCTGCTCAACCGGCTGGAAGGTTTGAGATACCGCGAGATTGCCACTAGTCTTGGCATCAGCGAAAGCGCGGTGGAAAAGCATATCGCCAGGGCCGCCCGCGCGCTCGCCGAATGTTCAAGGGAATGGTGACGCCGGTTATGGCCGACGGGATGGGCAACGCAGATCGCGAGGAACAGGCGGCCCTGTGGCTGTCGCGGCTGCGCTCGTCCGAAGGCAGCGCCTGGAAGACGCCGTTCCACGGCTGGCGCGCCGATCCGGAAAATGCGGCCGCGTTCGAACGGCTTGTAGATGCCTGGGACGTGGCAGGGGGGCTCCAGAGCAGCGATTTTCCGCCTGCGCGCCACTGGGATCGGCGCCGGGTGCTGGCCGGCGGGGTTGTGGCGCTTTGCGTAGCGGGCGGTGGCGCGACTTTCACGCTGATGCCAAGCGGTACCGTCTATCGCACCGCGCTGGGCGAGATGCGCCGCTTCACACTGGCCGATGGCACGCGGATGATGCTCGATACCGACAGTGAGGTACGGGCGCGTTTCAGCAGCAGCGGCCGGTATATCGACCTCAACAGGGGGCAGGCGAATTTCCTGGTCGCTTCCGCACCGCAACCCCTGGTCATCCAGGCGGCGCGCCAACGCATTCTGGCCGAAGGTGCCGAACTCGACGTCCGCCTCGACCCAGATCGGGTGAGCGTGGTGCTGATGCGCGGCGCGGCGCAGGTCGGTGGTGACGATAGCGTGGCGCGACATGTGCGGGCCGGCGAGCGGTTCGCCGATGACGGCCGCGTGGCGCGCGTGGAAGCCGTCGATCTCGCCGATGCCACGGCTTGGCAGGAAGGGCGGCTGGTGTTCCGCGCCGATACGTTGGCGCGCGCGGTGGACGAAATGAACCGCTATGGCCCGGTGCCGCTGGTCGTGGCTCCCGACATTGCCAATCTGCGTGTCAGCGGGTCCTACCGGGTGGGCGACAGCCGGGCTTTCGCCGAGGGTATCGCCGCGCTGTTGCCGGTGCGCGTGCGCGCCGACCGTGAGCGTCTGCTGCTCTATCGCGCCTGAGCGCGAAAATTTTTTCGTCAGGGGGTGGGGAAAATCGACCCGCCGACATCGGAACCGCGGGGGCGTGCCACGCACGCCATTGGGGAGAAGACCGATGCGACGAGTTTCGATGCGGCCCGGCTGGTCGTTGATGGCGTTGGGGGCGGCGCTAGCGATGGCGCCTGCCTCGAGCTTGGCACAGACTGCGCCGATGCCGGTGCATCTGCCGGCCCAGCCGCTGGGTGCCGCGCTGGAGCAACTCGCGGGGCAGCTGCATATCGACGTTCTGTTCACGCCGGAGGCGGTTGCCGGGCTGCGCGCGCCTGCGGTCGACGGGCGGTTGACGCCGCGTGAGGCAATCCAGCGGCTGATCGGCCATAACCCCATTGCGGTCGAGGCGCAGGGCGGCAGCCGCTTCGTCTTGCGGCGGGCGGCTGCCGCGAGACAGGCTGAGGCCACGCCCGCCGTGGCGTCGGTAGCCGACATGCCCGAGGAAGTCGTGGTAACGGCCCAGAAGCGCGCCGAGCCGCTCGCCAAGGTACCGGTCAGCGCGCTGGCCCTAACCGGCAAGCAACTGGAGCGCCAGGGCGTGCAGGACATTGCTGACCTAGCAAGACTGGCGCCGGGCGTGAACTTGCAAGGCACGGACGATTCCGGCGACGTCAATCTCACGATCCGCGGCATCATTTCGTCGGTAGGGGCGCCGACAACGGGCATCTATATCGATGATGTGCCGGTGCATGTCCGCAAGGATGCGGGTGTGTGGAGCGATCCGTTCCCGCGCATCTTCGACCTCGACCGCGTCGAAATCCTGCGGGGACCGCAAGGGACGTTCTTCGGCGGCAGCTCCGAAGGCGGTGCGGTGCGGTTCATCACGCCGGAGGCAAGCCTGACGAAACGCGAGGGCTTTGTACGCGCCGGCGCCGAAGTGACACAGGGCGGTGCGCCCGGTGGCCAGCTGGGCGGGGCGATCGGCATGCCGCTGGTAGCGGACAAGGTCGGGTTGCGCGTCAGCCTTTGGCACCAGAACGACGGAGGCTATGCGCGGCGCGTGGACCCTGTGACCGGCACCACGACGGCCAACAATGTCAACGGCAGCCTGGCGACTGTGGGCCATGCCAGCCTGAAGGCGGTATTCGGGCCGCTGACGCTGACCCCGTCCTTCTTCTTCCAGAGCACCGTGCAGCAGGACCGAGGGCTGTTCTGGGAGCGCGCCGGGGGCGACTATGCTATCGCCTCGCGCATCCCCGCGCGGCAGCGCGACAGGATGCTGCTCCCCAGCCTCACCGCTGCCTATGACCTGGGCGGAGTGGAGCTGCGGTCGATCACCGCCTGGATCGTCCGCGACGTCACCTACACCTATGATTCGACCCAATATCAGTTTGCGTCCTACGCGCCCGACATCACCTATCTGCCGACCAAACCCGACTATCTGGTAACGGCGACCTACCCCTCGACCCAGCGCAGCTTTTCGCAGGAGGTGCGCCTTACCTCTCGCGGCGGGCGGGATGTTCCGCTCAGCTGGGTGGCCGGCTTCTTCTATCAGAAGATGCATGAACATTATGGCGGTCGCTATGCCGATACGATCGACGATCTCGCCAATTTCGTGTCGCAGCGGAACGGCAATGGCCCGGCTAATGCTGCCACGCAGTTTGGCGAGGCGCCGATCGATGGCCGCTATTCCTATGTCCGCAGCTACTCCGATCAGGTCGAGGAAGTGGCTGGATATGCCAATGCGACCCTACTTCTTCTGCCGCGGCTGCGGGCGGCGGCGGGGGTGCGCGTGTCGCGCAGCCGTTTCGCCTTCACGGACTTCCAGGACGGCCCATGGGGACCAGCCGCTCCGACCAGCCGTGCCGGCCGTACGAGCGATCCTGCCCTACTTCCCCGCTTCAATCTCAGCTACGACCTGCCCGGTACCGGGATGCTCTATGCCACTGTTGCCAAGGGCTTTCGCATGGGCGGCGTCAATCCCATCGTGCCGGCCAATCTCTGCCAGGCCGATCTCGCGACGCTGGGGCTGACCAGCGCGCCTACGGCGTATGGCGCAGATAGCGTGTGGAGCTATGAGGCGGGCGCCAAGAGCCGTTGGTTCGGCGGTCGGCTGAAGGTCGACGGGAGCGCCTATTGGATCGACTGGAATCAGATTCAGCAGTCGGTTTATCTGTCGCAGTGCGGCTATAGCTATGTTGCCAATCTGGGGCGCGCGCGCAGTCGCGGGTTTGACCTGCAATGGGAAGTCCGCCCCCTTCGGGATCTGAGCCTGTCAGGGACCGTCGGCTATACCGAAGCCGAAAATCGCGAGACGGTATTGGTCACTGGCAATCTGCTCGCGCATCGCGGCGACCAACTCGCAATTCCGCGTTGGACCGCTACCGGTGGTGCGGAATACCGCGTGCATCCGTCGCGTACCGTGCTGGGTTATATCCGTGTCGATGCCCAATATGCCGAAGGCTATCCGCGCGTCGGCTCGGACCAGATTTACGGCGCCGACCCGCTGCTGCTCCAGCAGCCTTCGATCACGACGCTGGACTTGCGGCTGGGGGCAAGCACTGCTGCCTGGGAGGTGGCGTTCTATATCCGCAACGCGTTGGATAGCCACACCTCGCTCTACCGCTATCGCGACAGCAGCAACACTACGCCGCTGGCGCTGCGCGACACCCGGCTGACGCCACGCACCTTCGGCATCACCCTGACCCGGAGTTTCTGATCATGAAGAACCGCTTCTTGCCGGCCGTGTTGGGCGCGGCGCTCCTCGCACTTGCGTCGGCCAATCCTGTGCGCGCGCATGCGCCGGTCGCCGAACCCAAGGTGGTGCTGGTCACGTTTGACGGCGTGCGCTGGCGCGAGATTTTTCGCGGAGCCGATCCCGCACTGATCGACGATCCGCGTTTCGTGAAGCCCGATATTAAATCCGACGTGCTCGACCCCGCCTATGTCGCCCCGGCTGACCGGGCGGTTGCGCTGATGCCGTTCCTGCACAACGTCCTCGCCAACCAGGGCGTGCTCTATGGCAATCGCGATAAGGGCGAGTGCGCGCGCGTGGCGAACGACCTGTGGTTTTCCTATCCCGGCTATAACGAGTTGCTTACCGGCCATCCCGATCCGACGATCACCAGCAACGACAAGAAGCCCAATTCGAACATTTCCGTGCTCGAATATCTCGATCATCTGCCTGCCTTTCATGGTAAGGTCGGGATGGTAGGCACTTGGGACGTGTTTCCGTTCATCCTGAATACTGCGCGTAGCCATCTGCCGGTGAATGCCACCATCGAAGGCTATCCCACCGATGTGAAGACTGAGCGTGAGGGGATGCGGATGCTGCAGCAGCATCGTCGGGTCAGCTATATCGCGTTCGGCGATACCGATGAGTTCGCCCATGCCGGCGACTATGCCCATTATCTGATGGCGCTGGAGCGGGGGGATGAGTTCCTCCGGCGCGTCTGGGACTATCTTCAGTCGGATCCCTGGTATCGCGGCCAGACCACGCTGATCGTGTTGACCGACCACGGCCGCGGGGAAACGCCGCTCGCATCGTGGCGCGAGCATGGATCGGCACGGTCCTATCAGCTCGCGCCCAAGGAAGCGCCCGAATACAACGCCACGGGCGCAGTGGGCTCAGGCGCGATCTGGTTCGGGGCGATCGGGCCGGGCATCGACCGCACGGCGCTTCCGGCGGCCGGGCAATGCGTGCTGCAGGCGCAGACGCCGGCCAGCATCCTGACGCTTCTGGGGCTCGACTGGCACGGCTTTCACCCGGTGGCCGATCAGCCGACGTTGCTCGCCGCCGCGCCGCTGCCTTTCGTGCGATAAGGGGTCGGGGTCTCAGGGGCGCTGGTCGGCCAGACCGCGTCCCTGCCGCTCTTGCAGCCATTGCCTGGCGAGTAGCGCGAGAATGCCGCAACAGCCGATAGCGGGAAGGGCGAGCGCGGCAATCGCCACCGGGGGGAAGCCGGTGCCCCCCGGTGTGCCAGAGGCGCCCACCAGCCAGGCGAGCAGAGCATTGCCCAGCCCGGAAGAAAATTTCAGAACGGCAAGGAACAGCCCTACCGGCAAAGCCTCCAGCCGCGCTTCGCGATGTTGCGGGGCATGGACGCAAAGCGCCAGCAATGCCCAGATCGCCATGTTCATCCCTGCCTGTGCGACGCCGAGCAGCAGCAATGCGAGCTGGGCAAGTGGGGTATGCGCGACCGCTGCCATCATGCCCATCGACACCATGGCCAGAATATGGGCGCCAGCCAGCAGCAAGGCCGGTCCGTAACGGCGCGACAGCAGCATCCAGGCCGGCAGCGACAGCGACTGGGCGAGTGTTATCGTCGCCAGTGCATAGCCCGCCCATGCCGCGTTTCCCTTCACCGTCGCGCCGAAAAAGGGCAGCGCGCGGTTGAAGGCCGGCAACATGCTCGCCTGCAGGGCAATGATTACCAGCAGCAGCCGGAAGCGGCGATTGCCCCACAGCGCGCGGAACAGGCCCGTCGCCGCTGTGCCTCCCGCCGGGCGTTCGCCGCCCGGAAGCCTGCGCGTGACGCCGATCGCGCAGAACAAGGTCGCCATATAGATGCCGCCGGCGACCGCCGCATAGTCGCCGAACATGCGCTGCTGTGCGGCCGGATCAGCGACGGCGAGCAGCCGCGCCGCCGCGAGCCCCACGGTCGCGCCGCCCGCCGCGCTGAAGATCAGCCGCAGTCCTGATACGATCGAGGCGTCACGCTCGCTGGTGGCGACGCGGACCAGAAGCGTGTTGTGGCCGATGTCGCACAGCGTATAGCCAATCCGGCACAGCAGAATCGCGGCCACCACGGCGATCCAGCTATTGCCGCCCAGGGGGGCGAAGGTCAGCCAGAACCCCGCCGCGCCCAGCGGCGCCCCCCATAATACCAACCGCGCGAGCGAGCTCGATCTGCCATGGCGGTCGGTAAGATAGGCGACGCCCAGATCGGCCATCCCGTCCCATAGCATCGCGGCCGCGAGTACGGCACCAGCCAGCCAGGCGGAGAAGCCTGCGATGGTGACGAGATAGAAGAGCAGGAAGCTCTCGAAGCTCGACCAGAGGATGCTCTTGCCGAGATTGCCGCTGGCATAGCCGATCTGCACCCCCAGCGGGGTGATCGAACGGATTCGGGTGCAGAGCGAGGCGATCATGGATGCGGGCGATAGCCATAAGAGGCTTTCGTTTTTTTGACATGATGAAAATATATGTCAGCACCATGCCGCTTTCGCCCCGCCCGCAATTGCTGCTCACCGAAATGCAGAAGCGTGTGCTGCTGCATTTGCGGATCGCCGGGGCGATGCCGCGCATCCAGCTTGCGCTCGCGCTCGACACGAACAGCGCGACGATCACGCGCGTCACCCAGCAACTCGTTGCGCTCGATCTGATCGCCGAGGAACAACCCACCGAGCAGGGCATTCGCGGGCGTCCCACGGTACCGCTGGCCATTTCCGGGCGGGGCGGCTGGTCGGTGGGGGCGACGGCGCAACCCGGCTGGCTGGAACTGGTGCTGGTCGATTTTGCCGGGCGACCGGTACTGCACGATACGCAGCCTTTTGACGATCCGGACCCGCGGATGTTCGCCCGCGCGCTCGATGCCAGGCTGCGCGCGCTGGTGGCGCAGCATGGCTTCTTGCGCGGGCGCTTCCTCGGCCTGGGCGTAGCAGTTCCCGGCTACGCGCTGGATGGCGATCTGAACCGACGGGCGGTGGTACAGCGCCTCGCCGGGTGGAGCGATATCCCACTGGCGGAAACGCTGGGCGATGTGCTCGACATGCCGATCTGGATCGAGAATGACGCAACCGCGGCGGCGCTTGCCGAATATTACCAGCCCGGCATCATTGATCGCTATAGCTCGATCCTGGTGCTGTTTCTGGGGCATGGCATCGGCGGCGGGCTGGTTGCCGTGCGCGACCTGTTTCGCGGCGACCATGGCAATGCCGGTGAAATCGGCAAGCTGTTCCCCGGCACCGGCCCCCGGCCCTCGGGAATCGACCTGATCGAAACGCTGCGCGCGGCGGGCGTCAGCATTGCATCGCTCTCAGAAGTGGCGGCGCTGATCGAACCGCACCGCGCCACCGTTGATACCTGGATCGAGCGGGTGGCGGGGCAGCTCGAACAGGCCGTCACCGGCGGCGTGGTATGGCTCGATCCTGGTGCGGTGGTTATATCGGGGGCTTTGCCTGCGGAAATACTGGAGCGGCTCGCAGCGCGAATCGCAGAGCTCAGTGCGCCTCGACACCGCGGCTATCAGGCGCCGACGCCTGCCATTTTGCCCTCGCCGCTGGGCAGCCGGGCCGTCGTGATCGGCGCGGCCCTCGCCCCGATTCATGCCATTACGGCAGTGGCATGAAGCTGCGCGATTTAATTTCATGTAAGCAAATAAAAGAGTCACAAAACACCGCCAAGCGCCCCCCCATCGAAACCGGAATGGGGGTAATACAGACATGATGAAGCGAGCTTGGCTGGCCGGCGTGGCGATGCCCGCCTTGTGCATGGCGGCAATCCCCGCCCTCGCCCAGCAACAGCAGCAACCGGCGGAAACCACGTCCGCCGCGACCGACGACCAGCCGCAGGATATCGTCATTACCGGCTCGGCGCGTGCGCAGCGCCGCTTCGACGTTTCCTATGCGGTCAACACGCTGTCCAAGGACGATGTGCAGAAGCTGGCGCCCAAGAGCATGACCGACCTGGTCGGTGCGCTGCCCGGCATCCATGTCGAGCAGACCGGCGGCGAGGTGCAGAACATCACCCGCGTGCGCGGCATCCCGACCGATCGCGGTTATCTCTATTATCAGCAGGACGGTCTGCCGCTCTATCACGAGACGGACGGCTATTTCTTCAACCAGGGCGACGGCATGAACCGCTTCGACCTGATGACCGAGCGCATGGAAGTGGTGCGCGGCGGCCCGGCGCCGATCTATGCATCGGGTGCGGCGGCGATCGTCAACGTCATCACGGTCAGCGGCGAGCAGACGCCGCATGGCGCGGCGGAAGTGACGCTGGGCACGACCGGCCTCTATCGGCTCGAGGCGTATCAGTCCGGCCCGCTCGGTGCGCGCACGACCTATGCCGTGGGCGGCTTCTATCGCTACAATGACGGCTATCGCGACAATGGCTTCCCCTCGGACAAGGGCGGCCAGATCCGCGGCAACATCAAGCGCGAGTTCGACAATGGCTATCTGAAGGTGTCGGGCCAGTACACCAACGATCACAACCTCTTCTATCTGTCGATCCCGACCGCCGACCCGCGCAACCCCTCGGTCAGCCTCAACAACTATATCGACTATTTCACCGGCACGCTGAACACGCCGGCCCTGCGCGCGGCGACGATCAAATATCGCGACGGCGCGGGTGCGATCGAGACCCGCACCGGCGATCTTTCGAACGGCCGGCACATCCGGTTCGGCAATGTCGCGCTCGATTATGAAGGCGATTTCGACGCCTGGCACGTCTCCGCCAAGGCGAGCTATACCGATGGTCGCAACGATTTTGACGCGCTCTACTCGACCTCGAATCCGGCCGATGGCGTCGCCTTTGCCAATAGCTATCTCGCCAAGTCGCAGGCGGCGTTCGGCGCCGGCGTGACGCGGATGGGGTATGCGATTGCCGGTACGAACGGCGCGACTGCCTATGATCCGGCCACCGCGTCCGGCCTGGTCGTCCAGGCGCAATATCGCTCGATCAGCTCGAGCTTTTATTCGGGCCAGGGCGATCTGAGCGTTACCCGCAAGTTCGAAACCGGGCTGGGCAGCCACGACATCCGCGTCGGCGCCTATGGCGCGCTGTGGGGCAACACCAATTTCTCGGTCTATCAGAACTATCTGATGCAGGTGCAGTCGAAGCCGCAACTGCTCGACCTCGTTGCCTATGGCGCGGACGGGTCGATCAAGGGCTATGTTACCGATCGCGGGTCGCTCAATGACGCGGCCTCGCTCAATGCCGGCGGCTTCGATGCCAAGGTGATCGCGCTCTATGCTGCCGATACCTGGGATGTGACCGACCGGCTGCGTATCGACGCCGGCCTGCGCAAGGAATGGTACCATTATGACGGCTTCGGCCTGATCACCGGCACGGCCAATCTCGGCGATCCGACCACGCTCGCCGACGATGCGACCCGCGCCTTTACCGGCCAGGTGGGCACCAGCAAGCTCGACTTCCAGGCAACCAACTGGACGCTGGGCAGCAACTACGATTTCAGCCGGCATATCGGCATCTATGCCCGCGCGTCGCGGCTCGAGATCCCGGCGGTGGCATCGGTGACGACCACCTATCCGACGCCTTCGCTCGCGCCCACCAAGGCGCGGATGTACGAGGCCGGGCTCAAACTCGCCTCTGGCCGGTCCTATCTCTACATCACCGGTTTCTACACCAAGTTCGATCCGCTCAATGCCAGTTTCACGGCCTTCAACCCGCAGACGGGTCGCAGCGACCAGACGGTGAATTTCGTCGGCACGGCGGAGAGCAAGGGTATCGAAACCGACGGCCAGCTCCACATCGCCGGGCCGTTGTCGATCGCGGGCTCGTTCACGGTCCAGAATCCGAAATATCTGAACTTCAGCAGCAACACCGGCGCCGACGGCAGCCTGGCGAACGGCAAGCAGATCTTGCGCGAGCCGAAGCTGTACCTCAACGTTCGGCCAAACCTGGATTTCCACCTCGGCGCCGACAAGCTGAGCGTCTATGGCCGCTATGACTATATCAGCCGGCGCTATGTCGACTTCTTCAACAACACGGCGCTGCCTGCCTATGGCTATTTCAGCCTGGGCGCGATGCTCGACCATGGCAGCTGGCGTTTCCAGCTGGCAGGCGACAACATCACCAATGCGCACGGCCTGACCGAAGGCAACACCGCCGGCGACCGGCTGGCGGGGCAGGGGACGCCGACGGCGATCTTTGGCCGCCCGCTGTTCGGCCGCAGCGTCCGCCTGTCCGTCACCAAGAAGTGGTGAGGCAGGCCTTCCCTTCCTGCTGAATCGTCCCTGGGGGAAGTCTGGCCGGGCGCCGGGCTTCCCCGCTTTTTTTCCTTGCCCGAGGCCCATGCCCATGAAATCGCTAACCCGTTTCCTGCTTGCCCTGCTGCTCGCCGCTCCGCTGGTCCCGAATGCGCATGCCGGCGACGCCGCCGAGATGATGCTCCGCCTGCGCGACCCCAGGGGCGGCATCATCGTGGTCGCGCATCGCGGCTGCCACCGCGCAGCGCCGTACAAGGGGCTCGGCAACACACCCGAAAACTCCTTTGCCGCGCTCGATCAGTGCGTCGCGCTGGGGGTGGAAGTGATGGAGACCGACGTTCATCGCACCCGCGACGGCTATCTGGTGATGGTCCATGACGACAGCGTCGACCGCACCACCGATGGCCATGGCAGGATCAGCGATCTCACGCTGGCGCAGATCAAGGCGCTGCACCTGCGGCAGGACATGGGCGGCGCCGGCCAGCCGCTGACCGACCAGACCGTGCCGACGCTGGCCGAGATGCTGGCGCACGCCAAGGGCCGCATCCTGCTCAACCTGGACGTCAAGGACGCGATCTATGGCGAAGTGGTCGCCGAGGTGGCGCGTGCCGGCATGCAGGGCGGGGTGATCGTGAAGACCTTTGCCGGGACGGGCTCGCTGCCGCTCGCCTCGATCCCGCCCTATGACGGCGTGCCGTTCGCGGTGATTCCGGTCAGTGGCGACGGCAGCGCTGCCGATGTGCCGGCGATCGTCGATGCGCAAATGGCGGGCCGGGTTCACCCGATCGCCTTCGAGCTGCCCTATCTCGATGAACCGCGCGTCGCGCCGATCGCTGCGCGCACGCGGGCGCAGGGCGTTCGGCTATGGGTGAACACGCTGTTCGACGGTTTTGTCCGCGGCGGTTTCAGCGATCTCGACGCGTTGCGCGATCCCGATGCGGTATGGGGCCGGCTGTGCCGCGCCGGCGTGTCGATCTTCCAGACCGACGAACCGGAAGCGCTGCTCCGGTTCCGCGCGGAACGGGGGCGCGACTGCATGCGTGCGGCTCAGAAGCGATAGCTCGCCCCGATCCGCAGCGTTCTGGGTTGCTGGGGGGTGCGCTGGTTGCCATCGGTTACGGTCAGCGGATTCCCCAGCGAGAAGCGGTTGCCGCGCCCGTCGAGCAGATTTGCGGCATCGAGCGTCAGGGTAAGCGGCCCCTTCGACCAGGCGAGTGCAGCATTCAGCGTGGCATACTTGCCTTGCGGAATGTGCAGGTCGCCGACGCCCAGCCAGGTTCGCCCGACATAATGCGCCGTGCCGCGTAGCAGCAGATGCGCACCGTCGGGCAGCGCCCATTCGCGTTCTGCGGCGCCGCGCAGCGTGATGGCCGGGGTGTTCGGCAGCGCCTGCAGACTGTCGCGCGCGAATTCCGGGTTCGGCCGGTCGAGCACTGCCCGGGTCAGGAACATCGCCCCCGACAGGCGCAGACCGCCGGGCGAGTGCCACTGGAGACTGGCTTCCAGCCCGTGGATTCGGCCGCTGCCGATATTGGCGGTGACCGGCCCCGAAACGCCGTAGAGATCGGACTGGATGTGTCGCCAGTCGGTCGTGGAAAGGGCGATGTTGCCGGACAGTCCGTCATCGCCTTCGCGTAACCGCATACCCGCTTCGACGGTATCGAGCGTGTCCGGACGATAGACGACAAAGCCGTTCGCCGCCGACGTACCGGGATCGGTGACGGACAGTTCGGTCAGCGCATAACCGCCGAGCCGATAGCCGCGCTGGTAGCGCAGATAGACGGTAGTGCGCGGTGAGCGTTGCCAGCTCAGCGCGGCGCTGGGCAGAACGCTGACATTGCCCGCGCCGGGCACGTCGATCGTCGCAAGATCCTGGTCCCCGTCGGGGAGGATGTTGGTGCCTTGCAGGTCGGTATAGGCGGCCCGGCCGCCGAGCGTCACATTCAGCCGCGGCAACAGGCGGAACGTCGCTTCGCCGAACAGTGCGATGTCGATCGCCTTGTTGCCGACGCCGCGAAAGGGCTGGGTGAAGCCGCCGACCGTCGCCGACTGGGTCAGGCGGTCGTCGCTGAGCGTGGCATAGGCACCTAGCACGAGCCCGGTACCGTCCCTGCCATGGCGGGCAAGACGCACTTCGCCATTATACACGCGTACGCGATTGTCGGTGGCGATGCCGAGAATCTGACCGTCGCCGCCGAGCCGGGTCGAATCGTACAATGCGGTCAGATGGTTCTCGATGACGGACAGGGCTGCCGTCAGCGTCTGCCCATCGGCCCAGCGATGCATTGCGGTCACATAGCCAAGACGAAAGTCGTTGAGCGCGGGCTGGGCAATCGCCGCGGCATGGGCGAGCGGGGGCTGGTCGGCCTCCGCATATTGGCCGTCGGCATGATAGAGGCGCTGATAGACGGCGCCCAGGTCGACGGTCCAGGCATTGCCCGCCTCCAGGCGCAAGGTGGCGCGGCCGCCGGCGAGATCGGTGCGATTGACATTGCGGCGATGGCGCAGCGTATCGTCAATATAGCCCGGATCGCGGCCGCCATAGCCGACCAGTCGCAGCGCCATTCGGTCGCCGATCGGGATATTGACCATCGCCATGGCATCCCCGCCAACGCCGCCATGCGTCACGGCAGTAGCCCCGGCGGCTACTTCCCCTTCCCAACGGCCCGTCCTGGGCGCACGCGGCGTGATGCGCACGATGCCCCCCAGTGCGCCGGCGCCGTAGAGCGTGCCCTGAGGCCCTTCGAGCAGTTCCACGCGGGCCATGTCGTACAGCGCCAGATTGGGGTCCGGCGCGCTGTAGTTGAGCTGCACATCACCCAGATATTGCCCGACCGTCGCCTGGCTGGCGCCGGTAAAGCTGCTGTCGGCAACGCCGCGTACGAACAGCTTTTCGCGACCCGGCCCCAAATTGGTGGCGGCAAGTATCGGTAGCGCGGCGACGATTGCGCGGCTGTCGCGGGCAATACCGCCGCCGAGCGTCAGCTGGTCCGCATCGAGTATCCAGGCCGAGCCGGGATATTGGCGCAGGGCTGTCCCGCGCTTGGTGGCGGTAACGACGACTTCGGCAGGTTCCGCGGGCGGTGGCGGCGCCTTTTCGGCAGGCGGTGGCGCGGGGTGCGCAGGGCGGGGCAGCGGAACAGTTTCGATGCGGTAGAGGCCGCGTGCCACCCGTACGGCATGCAGGCCGCTGCCGCGTAGCACCCGCGCCAGTGCTTCCTCCACCGTCATCCATCCCTGGACCGGTTTCGCGAGCCGGCGGTGCGTCAGCCTGGGATCGGTGGTCGCAACGCTGATGCCCGCCTGGCTGCCGATCGCAATGATCGCGCTGGCGAGCGTGCCCGCCGGAATGCGATAGTCGCGCCGCTCGCCTGCGGCCTGCGCATGCGCGCCCCCGATCGCCAGCGCCATGCTCGCGACGAGTGCGCCGGCAAGTGCACGGCGGTGGAACCAGGGGGCATGCTTCATGCTGCTACGCTTCGTTTCACGGGGCGCGGACGAGCCTCCGTTCGCCATTCGCCTTCACCACGCGGATTGGTAGCAGCGCCTCAATCTGGCGGTCCAGCGCCGCCGGGTTGCCGATGGTGAGCACGCCGCTGAAGCGAAGGCCCCGCAGTTCCGGCGCCACGCGCACGGGCGTACCCGAATAGCGCTGCAGGTCACGGGCGAGATCGTCGATCGTGCTGTCGGCATACACCAGCCTGCCCTGCGCCCAGGCGAGCATATCGTTCGGCTGGATCGGTCGCACCCGGTCGGCCTTGTCAGCCGGCGTGCGGAGCAGGCCGGTACCGGCCGGCAGACGAGTCAATGCCTGCCCTTCCTGCCCCGACGAGACCGCCACCAGGCCGCGCCGCACGTTCACGCCGAACGTGCCGTCCTGGTTGAGTACGTCGAATTCGGTACCGAGTACCCGCACTTCGCGGCCCGCCGCGGCGACGGTGAAGGGGCGCGAGGGCTCGTGATGCACGTCGAAAATTGCCTCGCCTGCGCGAAGCTCGGCCGAGCGGGTCTTGTCGCCAAGCGTCACCACGATCTCGGTATTGCGGTTGAGCGTCAGCCGCGATCCATCGGCCAGCGCAACGACGCGCGTGCTGCTACCGTCGGTGCGATAGGTCTCCGTGGCAGGTGCCGACCAGGGCATCAGTTGGGGAAGGGCGACGATGGCCGTCACGGCAGCGGCAACGGCGGCCGATGCGGGCAGCCACCAGCGGGGCGCGGTTCGTTTCGCGCGGTGCGCATCGAGCGATACGATCACGGCCTCAGCCATGGGCGCGGCGGGCGCCGCTTCCGTCGGCAGCGCATCGGCCGCCACCCAGAGGCGCTCGACCTTCGCATAGGCTTCGGCATGTGCCGGATCTGCTTCGATCCAGGCAAGATGGTCGAGCCAGAGCTGCTCGTCTTCGCAATTCTGCAGCCGGACGAACCATTCGACCGCTGCCTGTTCCGGATCCACCCGTGCCATTAGCTTTTCGTCCTATCGACTGGCTGCCACGGCACGCCATGGGCCGAGGCCGGGCGCCGTGCGCTGCAATATTGATTTGCGATCGACCGCGTCATCGGCCGACCCTCGCCATCAGATGGCGCAAAGCGCGCATCATGTGTTTTTCAATCAGGCTGCGCGAAACGCCCATGCGTTCGGCCACTTCGGCATGCGACAGCCCTTCGAGCTTGTGCATTCGAAAGCTGCGCTGCACAGCCTCCGGCAATTCTTTCAGAGCCGCTGCCAGCCGCGCCACCTGGTCGCGGGCGATCAGTGCCTCGTCGGCGGGCACGGTATCGCTCACATCCTCGCCGGTCGGGGTTACGACGTGATGGGTATCGCGCCACGCATCGTCGCGCGCGGCGCGCGACTGGTTCTGCCGCAACCGGTCGAGCATGATGTTGTTGCCCAGCCGGTAGAGATAGCCGCCGTGGTTGCGGATATCCTCGTCCGGCAGATTGGCGATGCGGAGGTAGATTTCCTGCACGATATCTTCGGCATCGGCTTCGCCGGTCCGCCTGGCAAAGTAATGGAGCAGCGCTGCGCGTCGCATCAGGAACGCTGCGACCAGCGCAGAATGGTGGGTCATGGACCGGGATCGCGCCTTTCCGCTTAAACTGGGGCTATCCTGTCTGCGCATAGGTGCCGATCCACAGGGCGCCAAGTGCGGGATGTTTCGGGGGCGGGCGGCGGTGCGGAGCGGGGACAAGGCTCAACGCTCCCGTGCTGCGCCGAGCAGCATCAGGATGCCCCAGCCTGCCGCAAGCGCCAGCGCCCACGACGTCATCACGCCGGCTGCCAGGATGAGCAACCTGGTGCGAGGGGGCAGCTTCTCCGTCGGTTGCTCGTCCGGCACGGGCGGACCCCAGGGGGGTGCTGCACGGCCTTCCGATTTCCAGTCAGGCTTGATGTCGTAATGCACGGTCTCGTTCCGCTTTGGGGGGCTGCGAACGAAGCAGCGATGATCCGCAGGGACAGGGTAAGCGCCCGCCCGAAGGAGCACGGGCGGGCGCCCGCCTCAGCGCTTCGGCGAGGCGACCGGAGGCTTCGCCTGACTCTGCTTCGCCGGCTTGTGCGGCTTCGACAGATGCGACGGGGGGACCGCTTTCTGCGCGGGAGCGGCCGGCTTGGTCGATTGCGCCAGGGCGGGGGAACCCAGGCTCACTGCGACGGCAGCGGCGAACATCCATCCGATAGACTTCATGGCAGACCCTTCCTTGCTGGTTCGGATCGCGCTTTGCGCAGCGCTTCCGATCCCATGACGAAGCGGTCGCCCGGGCACCGGAAGCGCGCAGCGCATTTTTTTTCGCATGGGCGATGTTGCCATCGTGCGACGGGAGGGCACGGCGGGGCGACTGGAAAAAATCGCGTCCGCCATTGCGGTGCCGTGGTCGAGGCTTCGTCGAGGAAGCGGAGGCCCGCAGCAAGCGGGGCCGTTCTTCAGAACAAGGTGCAGATATGAACTTGGTGTACAAGCGTGCGGTACAGATGGCGGCGTTCGGCCTGACGATCGGAGCGGCGATGCCGGCCCTGGCGCAGGACGCAGGGCAGGGCGAGGAAGCGGGCCCCTATGTCGTCGGGCGGATCGGTTCGCAGATCGATGCCGACCTCAAGTTCAAGGGCAAGGATGCACGTTCGCCTTCGACGCTGCCGAACAATGTCGATCTCCGCGCGGGGCAGGCGTTCGAGGGCGGCGTGGGCTATGCGTTCAACCATTTCCGGCTGGAAAGCACGATCGGTTACACGGCAGCAAATGTCGACGCTTCCTCGCTCAACACCGGTGGTCTCGTAACCCGCGGCCGTACCAAGACGCTGAGCATCGGCGTTGCCGGCTATTACGACATCGACACGGGCACGCGCCTTCGTCCCTTTGTCGGCGGCGGAATCGATGCAGTGCGCGTGACGGAGCGCCTGTCCCGCGTATCTGCCGCAACCGGGCAGGGCAGCAGCCTGTCGGGGCGTGACTGGGGCTTCCGCTGGCACCTTGATGCCGGTGTCGGTTACGCGCTCACCAGCAAGACAACCGTCGAACTGGCCGCGCGCTACGCAGAAAGCTCGGGCCTGGGGTTCGCCGGCCGCATGCCGCTCGCAGCAGGCGGCAGCGGCGCCGCCACCTATCGGCCGAAGCTTTCGGCGACTTCGATCACCGTCGGACTGCGTCAGCACTTCTGATGGTGGGGGCCGGCGGTCTCGCGTCCCCCATGGTGGACCGCCGGCCCCAATTATGGCTGAGCGCCGTTGGTTTCGCTCAGGGACTGACGCTCGTCGAATGCGCGCCCGGAATCACGATATCGCACCTGCGCAACGTGAAAGGCGCCGAATTCAGCGTCGCGCCGGGCGTGGCGGCGCTGGACGGCTAGCCGCTGCAGCGGTCGGCTGCCTCAGCCGCGTCCCGTGAGCAGCCGCACGGTCAGGCGTGCGGCGGCGCCCCAGGGCGGCCCGATGCGTTCGAACATGTTCAGCGGCCCCGCCTTGTGGACGCCGCGCGCATGGCTGAACCGGTGGAAGCCGTCATGGCCGTGATAGGCTCCCATGCCGCTGGCGCCAATCCCGCCGAAGGGCAGGTTGTGCTGGCCGACATGCAGCAATGTGCCGTTGATGGTCGCGCCGCCCGAGGTCGCACCATCGAGAATCGTGCGCTGCAGGCGTGTGCTGGTGGCGAAGCAATATAGCGCCAGGGGCCGCGGGCGGGCGCGGACAAAGGCAAGCGCTGCGTCGAGCGAGTCATAGCCGCGGACGGGGAGAACCGGTCCGAAGATCTCGTCGCGCATCAGGATGCTGTCTTCGGGCGCCCCCAGCACGACGGTGGGGGCAATGCGTCGGCCGTCCTTCGCGCCTGCCGGATGAGTCAGTATCTCGGCGCCGCGGTGGCGGGCTTCTTCGATCGCCTCGGTCAGGCGCTGATGCTGGCGCGCGTTGATGACGTTGCTGTAGTCGCCGTTGCCGTCGATGCTGGGATAGCGACGGATCGCGGCGGCCAGCACGCTTTCGGCGAACGCGCGAGCCGATGCGGCAGGCACCAGCGCATAATCGGGGGCGACGCAGGTCTGGCCCGCGTTGAGATAGCGGCCGAAGGCAATCGAGGCGGCGGCGCGGTCGATCGCGAAGTCCGGTGCGACGATCGCCGGCGACTTGCCGCCCAGTTCGAGCGTCACCGGCGTCAGGTGCTCGGCGGCGGCGCGCAGTATGTGGCGGCCCACCGCCGTCGAACCGGTAAAGACGAGATGGTCGAGCGGCAGGCTCGCCAGTGCCTGCGACACCTCCACCCCGCCCGAAACTACGGCCAGGCGATCAGCTTCGAAGCGGTCAGCGACGAGCCGTGCCAGCAGCGCCGTGAACGCGGGCGCAGATTCGGATGGCTTGATCAGCACGCGGTTGCCCGCCGCCAGGGCATCGACCGCCGGCCCCAGCGCGAGCAGCAAGGGATAGTTCCAGGGAGCGATCACCCCGATGACGCCGAGGGGCTCGTACCGGATCCAGCCGCGACCCGGCTGCATGCTGAGATCGACACGTCGCGGCTCATCCCGCATCCAACGCTTGAGGTGGGCCCGGGCGTGTCGCAGCGCCGTGAGCAGCGGCACGAATTCCAGAAGATCGGTTTCGTCGGGAGAGCGCCCGCCAAAATCCTCCGCGATCGCTTCTGCCAGCGCCGCACGTCCATCGACGAGAAGCCCGCGCAGCGTCTCGAGCAAGGCCCGGCGCGTCGCATGATCCGGCGCGGGCGCCTCCCGTGCGGCCCGGTGCTGCCGGTCGAAGATGGTGTGCAGGGCCTGCAGATCGGCGGTCATCCTGGTCCTCTCCACCGCCACTTCCTTTCGCGGCGTTGGGCGATCCTATGACAGGCTTTCCGACCAAACAAGATCAATGCTCATATTTAAGTGTGGTACTGTGCATAAAAACTGTTACGTTCGTCGAGTCGACTCGGGATCGAGCGATCAAATGAGGGAGGGGCGGCATGGCCGACCGCGACAGCGGTGCGCCTGTACGAATGGATGCGTCTGCGGCCGGTCACTATCTGCGCTATGCGGACGCGCTGCGCGGCGAGCGCCTGCCCGCGGCCTTTGTCGATCTCGACGCGCTGGAACGGAACGGCGCACTGCTGGGTGTGCGGGCGCAGGGTCTGCCGGTCCGCCTGGTCACAAAATCGGTGCGTTCGGTTTCAGTGCTTCGGCACCTGCAGGCCCGCTTCGCCTATCTGCAGGGGCTACTCTGCTTCTCGCCCGCCGAAGCGGCGTGGTTGGCCGAACAGGGGTTTGACGACATCGTCGTCGCCTATCCCACCGTGGAACCGAGCGAGATCGCGCTGGTCGCGGCCGCAGTGCGGGGCGGCGCGTCGATCACCTTGATGGTGGACGATGCCGCCCAGCTGGACGTGATCGAGCGCTGCGCGGCCGCGGCCGGCACGGTCCTGCCGCTGGCGATCGATATGGATGCGTCGACGCGCTTTCCCGGTCTGCATTTCGGTGTCTATCGTTCGCCGGTCGGCACGCCCGCGGCGGCGCTTGCGCTTGCCGCCGCGATCGCGCGGCGCCCGCATCTGCGGCTCGATGGTTTGATGGGCTATGAGGGCCAGATTGCCGGCCTTGGTGATGCGATTCCCGGCCAATATCTCCGCAACCGCATCATCCGTTCGCTCAAGGCGCGTTCGATCCGCGACGTGCACCGGCGGCGCGGCGCGATCGTCGCGGCTCTGACGGAAGCAGGCCATCGCCTGCGCTTCGTCAATGGCGGCGGCACGGGCAGCTTCGAGAGTACGGCGTGCGACCCGAGCGTCACCGAACTGGCGGCGGGCTCCGGTTTCTACCTGCCGGGCCTGTTCGACCATTATACGGTGCATCTCGGCGAGCCCGCGGCAGGGTTCGCGCTGCCGGTGACGCGCCGCCCGCAGCCGGGGATCGTGACCTGCGCGGGGGGGGGATACCCCGCATCGGGGCCGATCGGGCCGGATCGGCTGCCCCGCCCCTGGTTGCCGGAAGGTACCACGCTGATCGCCAACGAGGGCGGCGGCGAGGTGCAGACGCCGGTGCGGATCGCCGTGCAGGACACGCCGGCAATCGGCGCGCCGGTGTTCTTCCGCCACGCCAAGGCCGGGGAGCTTTGCGAGCGGTTCGACACGCTGCTGCTGGTGCGCGGCGACACGATTGTCGACCGGGTGCCGACCTATCGGGGCGCTGGCCAGTGCTTCTTCTGACGCGCCGCAACCGAAACTGAGAGGACGGAAGTCAACCTATAGGAGAGGGGTCACGATGAAACGGCACAAATTGCGGCACGGTTTGGTCCTCCTTGCGCTGGTCGGCACGACCCAGGCACGCGCGCAAACGTCGGATCAAAGCGCACCTGCCTCCGAAGGGGATATTGTCGTCACGGCACAACGCCGATCCGAACGGCTGCAAGATGTGCCGATCGCCGTGACAGCCATCACCGGTGATGACGCGCGCGACCGCGGCGTCGCCGATGTCCTCGACTTGTCGAACCGCGTGCCGGGGCTTCAGATCCGTTCGGCAGACAATGGCGCCAATCCGCGCATCTTCATTCGCGGGGTGGGGCTCAACGACTTCAACCCGGCGACGGCAAGCGCGGTCGGCATTTACGTCAACGGCGTCTATGTTGCTTCCTCACTCGCGCAGCGGGATGCGTTTTTCGACCTGGCGCAGGTGGAGGTGTTGCGCGGTCCGCAGGGGACGCTGTACGGCCGCAACACCACCGGCGGCGCGGTCAACGTCACGACGCGCAAGCCCGGTTCCACCCCCGAAGCCGATCTGTCGATCGACTATGGCCGGTTCAACGCGCTGACGGTGGAGGGCGGCGTGAGCGCGCCGATCGCACGGGACCTGCTGGCGGTGCGACTTGCCGGGCTCTATCAGCGTGACGACGGCTATGTGCGCAACAGCCTTACCGGCAACAGCGGCAACAATGTCGACCGTTGGGCGATCCGGGGCAGCGTCCATTTCACGCCGTCGAGCGCGATCACCGACGACCTTACCGTCAACGTCAGTCGATCGAATGGCGGGTCGCTGCAGCCCTATCTGCGGACACTGACCCCACAGACCGCGGCGGCCACCGGCCCGGACGGGCTGTGCGCCCCCGCTTTCTATACCTCGGGGCAGTGCACCAACATCCTGGGGTACGCCAATACCAGCCGTAACCTCTATGAGGGCGCCTATCGCTTCGAGGGCAAGGACCGGGTCGACCTCGCCGGCTTCGGCAACACCCTGTCGACCGATTTCGGCGGCATCAGCCTTTTTTCGGTCACAGGCTTCCAGCACGCCAGTCGCAACGACCAGGAAGATACCGACGCCAGCCCGGTTCCGGTCTTAGCGGCATCCTATATCACCAAGCAGGACACGTTCAGCCAGGAGCTGCGTCTGCAGTCGAACGGCGAGGACCGCCTCCGCTACGTTGCCGGCCTCTATTATGCGCATGACGTGATCCGCAACGGATCGTCGCTCGACGTGCTGCCCGTGTTGCGCACGCCGACCCCGGACAATCCCTCCGGCATCAACATCGCGGCCGGAATCGGCGACTTCGCCTGGCCCTCGCGGCAGGTGACGAACAGCTATGCCGTGTTCGGGCAGCTCGATTATACGATTGTGCCGCGCGTTACGCTGACGGCAGGGCTGCGCTGGTCGGCCGATCGCAAGCAGTTCAGCTATCGCGCCGATGCCGCGAGCGACACGATCACACTGTTTACTTTCGCCGATACCAAGACCTTCCGCTCCTGGTCCGGCCGCGCGGGAATCGCGTATCGCGTGTCCGACGCCGCCAATCTCTATGCCAGCTATAATCGCGGCACCAAGAGCGGCGGTTTCTTCAGCGGCTTCGCGCAGGATCCGTCGCTGCTCGGCCCCTATCGCGACGAGACGGTCGATGCCTATGAGGCCGGCGCCAAGACGCAGTGGCTCGATCGCCGGCTGGGCCTCAACCTTTCGACCTTTTATTATGATTACCGCAACCTGCAGGTATACACCACGATCGTTCAGGGGCTGATCACCACCCAGCTCTTCACCAATGCCTCGGCGGCGCGTGTCTATGGCGCCGAGCTGGAGATGACCGCGCGGCCGATCGACGGGCTCAACCTCAGCGCTTCGGCCTCGCTGCTCGACGCGACCTATCGCAACTTCATTTCGCAGGGCAGCGACTATTCGGGCAACCGGCTGCCTTCGGCGCCCAAGTTCAGCGGGCAGGCGAGCGCCGAATATCGCAAGCCCATCGGCCGCGGCGCGCTGGTGGCGCGCGCTGACCTCTCCTATCGCAGCCATGTCTTCTTCGACACGTCTAACGCGGCACGGCTCGGCGATCGCGCCCGCGCCTTTGTCGACGGGCGCATCGGCTGGCAGTTTGCGGGCGGCCATTATGAGGCGGCCCTGTGGGTCCGCAACCTCTTCGACGTGCCGGTCATTTCCGACATGACGCCGCTGCCCGCGCTCGGCTTCGACGCAATCATCGTCGGCCGTCCCCGGACCTGGGGCCTATCGCTCCGGGCACATTATTGATGGCGCCGGCCGATATGCCCCGGGGCGCCTATGTCGCCACCTTCGTCCCGGGGATTTACGGCGTCCTGATGGCGGGACTGGCGCCGCTGCTGCTCGGTACACTGGTCGACGAGGGGCATTTGTCGGCCGTGCAGCTTGGGCTCGCCGGCACTGCCGAACTGGTGACGATGGGGCTTGCTGCCGGGGGTGCGGGCCTGCTGGTCGAGCGCCAATCGCCGCGGCTGCTCGCTTTGGCAAGCGTCGCTGCGATCATTGCCCTCGACCTGGCGACGTGCCGCGCGCGCGGTGGCGGTATCATCCTGCTGCGTGCGCTGGCGGGATTGCCGAGCGGCAGCCTGATCGGCCTTGTCACTGCGGCAATCATTCGCACGGCGCAGCCGGCGCGGCAGGCCGGGCTCTACCTGACGCTGCAGACAGTGGCGCAACTGCTTTGTGCGGCAGTGATCGGCGGGTTCGTCACCCCGCGCTTCGGCGGCGCCGGCGGGTTCGCGGCGCTGGCGGCACTCGGCGTGCCTGTTGCGCTCGCCGCGCTGGGCAGTCCGGTGCGGCTCGCCGTGCATCGCGACGCGCAACGACTTGCCCTTCCCGATGCGCATGGATGGCTGGGACTGGTCGCCGCCTTCTGCTTCTTCGCGGGCATTCTCGCCATCTGGATCTATGTCGAGCCGCTGGCCCATCAGGCGGGTCTTTCGCCGCCCACCGGCAGCATGGCCGTCGCGCTGGCGCTGGCCGGGCAGGTCTTGGGCGGCGTGATCGGAACGACGACCGTGCCGAACTGGCCGTGTCGTGTCGCCTTGCTCGGATCGGTCCTTGCCCTGGCCGGCGCGGCGGCGTTGTTCGCGGCGCTGCCGGGACCGGCCCTGTTCCTCGCCACCGCAATCGGCTTCGGCGTGGTCTGGGCCTTTGCCAGCCCCTATTTCACCCGGCTGCTGATCGAGGTCGATCCCAGCCAGCGGGCGGCCCTGTTGGGTTCCGCAGCGCTGCTGCTCGGCTGCGCGGCCGGCCCTACGATGGCGGCACTGGCCGTCAATGATGTCGATGTGCGCGGCTGTCTGGCGCTGGGCACAGCTTTCCTTACCCTTTCGGGCGGCATCGTGCTCATTCTCCCCCTTCTCCGGCGCGTGGCTCCGACCACCGCTCTGCAAGCGAAAGGCCGATCATGACTGAGTGGAGCAACTGGTCGGGCAGTGTCGTCGCACGCCCCAATCGTATCGCGCGCCCGCGCGGGCTCGACGAACTGGCCGGGATCGTGGCGACGTCGAATTGCGTGCGCATGGTGGGGGCGGGGCATTCGTTCATGCCCCTCTGCGAAACCGGGGGGACGCTGCTGTCGCTGTCCGACCTCGAAGGCGAGATCGAGATCGCGGCCGATCGCCGATCGGTATGGGCGCCGGCCGGCTGGAGCCTGGCGCGACTTACCGAAGCGCTGTGGCAGGCAGGCCTGTCGCTCTACAACCAGGGCGACGTGAACCCGCAGTCGTTGGCGGGGGCGACGGCCACAGGCACGCACGGCACCGGCGAAACGCTGGGCAGCATCTCGACCCAGGTGAGCGCCGTCCGCCTGATGCGCGCCGACGGCACGATCGTCACCTGCGACGCACAGACCGAGCCGGCCTTGTTCCAGGCGCAGCGGCTCGGCCTCGGCCTGCTCGGTGTCGTCGTCGCGATGCGGATCGAAGTGCTGCCTGCCTATCACCTTGAAGAGCGGGTGGAGCGGTGGCCGCTCGACCAGGCGCTCGAACAGTTCGACGAACTGGCGGCGGCATCGCGGCACATGGAATTCTGGGTCTTTCCCTATGCCCGCCACGTGATCCTCAAGCGGCTGCATCCGGCCGAGCCGGACGGCCCCTATCGCCACGTCAACGACGTTAATGAAGGGGCGTTTCGGGTCGCGTGCAACATTTCCAGGCGCGTGCCGGGGCTGATTCCAACGCTCCAGCGCGGCATGATGTGTGCGATCGGTGGTGCCAAGCGGCGCATCGGGCCCGCCTATCGGATTTTCGCGCAGGAGCGGACGGTGCGCTTCGAGGAAATGGAATATGAGGTTCCGCGCACCGCAGGTCTGGAGACGCTGCGCGAGGCGCTGGACCATGTCCGCAAGGCGCGGCTGCCGCTCGCCTTCCCGTTCGAGGTGCGCACGGTGGCGGCGGACGATATCTGGCTGAGCCCGTTTCATGCCGGCCCGTGCCTGTCCATTTCGGTGCACCAATATGCCGGGATGCCGTGGCAGCGGGAATTTGCCGAAGTCGAGGCCATTCTGGCCGGCGCCGGTGGTCGCCCGCACTGGGCGAAGCGCCACAGCCTTACGGCCGCAGACGCGCACCGCCTCTATCCTCGCCTGCCAGACTTCCTCTCGGTGCGGCGCGCGGTCGATCCTGAAGGAAAGTTCGTCAACGCGCATTTCGGCACGCTGTTCGACATCCGGGATTGACGTGGCCGAGGCGCGAACGCGGGTTTGCCTTTGGCAGCGCGCTGCGCCACAGCGAAGTGGACATGGTTCAACCGCGCCGACAACCGATGCAGGAGCGCAGCCTCCGTCGCCGCGACGCAATCCTCGTCGCGGCGCAGGAACTGCTCGTCACCGAGAACCCGGAAGACCTGGCAATGCGCGAGGTCGCCCGCCGCGCCGGCATTTCGATCGGCTCGCTCTATCAGTATTTCCCATCCAAGCCCGCGATCCTGCGCGCGCTGGTGATGCGCAACCTGGAAAAGGTCGGCGAATTGCTGCGGCGGGAAGTCCAGTCGCTATTGGCGGATCATGCCGGACGGCCGACCATCGCCCAGGCTGTCAACTGGATGATCGATGCCTATGTCGACCATTATCGCAGCCATCCCGAAGCGGTGGCTGTATGGGCGGCGGCGCAGGCCGATCTCGAGCTGCGCCGCCTCAACGTGGTCGATACGCATGCGACCGCGGAGTTCATGGTCGCACCGATGATGGTGCTGCTGTCCTCGTCCGACCGCGAACGGATCCTGTCGCTCGCCCTGCTCATCACCGAACTCGCCGGGCACGCGATCCGGCTCGCGCTCGCAGTGCCGCCGCCGCTTACCGACGGAATCATTGCGCAGTTCAAGACGATGGTGATCGCGGTGCTCGAAGCCAATCGCGAGCCGGACTAACGTTGCTGGGCCGCCATGCCCCGCCGAACCTCGCGCCGCATGCCGGCGAGAAAGGCGAGTTCGGCCACCACGAACAGTGGCCCCACGATCAGCCCGGAGAGATCGTCGAGAAAGGCGGGTTTGCGCCCCTCGAAATAATGGCCGAGAAATTGGATCGCCCAACCGATCACGAACGCGCCGATCCCCACCGCCAGCCACGTAGCGGTTGGCAGAGCGGCAATGGCGATGCCCGCCCAGCAGGCGAGCGCGAGCAGCGCGGTCATGACCAGACCGAAGCGCAGATCGAGGCGGAGATAGAAGGCGGCGGCCGCCGCAGACAGCAGCATCGCCGGCGTCAGCCACGCGGTGCCCTCTATGGCGAGGGCAGGACGCGATGCGAGCACGGCAACCGCGAACACGATCAGCGGAATACCGAGCATATGGGTCGCGATGTTGCGCGGGTCGCGATGATAGTCGCCATAGGCGGCGAGATGCCGGACCAGATCGGTCATACTCCTTCTCCTCCTTCTTTTTTCGCGATGATATACGCTCGGCATCGCGCCGACTGTCGCGCGCGCGACATCGGGGGTGCGCGATGACGCCTGCGGCGTTTCATGAGATCCTGATGCAAGGGGCATGGTTTCGCCGCCTCACGCCGGACTTCCGCGCCGCACTTCTCGCCGATGCGCGTCTGGTGCATCTTCCGGCGGGCGCGCCGATCTTCTGGCGGGGGGATGCCGCCGATGGCCTGTACGCAGTGCTGGAGGGGGCAGTGGAAATCGGCGCGGTCGATTCCGCCGGGCGCGCGGCAATCTTGACTCATGTGCAAGCGGGCATGTGGTTTGGTGAAATCGCTATCCTCGATAGGATGCCGCGTACCCATGATGCGCGCGCGGCGCGCGCGACCGTGCTGCTGCTGGTCCCCCGCGCGCCGCTGCTGGCGCTGCTCGATCGTGAGCCCGGCTGGTGGCGAGCGCTTGCCTGGCTGGCGACCGAAAAGCTGCGCCTTTCCTTCCAGCTGGCGGAGGCCAACGCGCTGCTGGATGCGCCGCAACGGCTTGCGGCCCGGCTGCTGATGATTGCCGGCGGCTATGACGGCACGGGTGTGCGCCAATCGACGCTGCGCCTGTCGCAGGAGCAGCTCGCCACGATGGTCGCGCTCTCGCGCCAGACGGTGAACCGCATCCTCAACCGCTTCGAGGCGATGGACGCCGTCGCGCTGCGACCCGGCACGATCGAGATTCTCGATGCGACGCCACTGCGTAGCCTGTGCAATGGCGAAGCGGGGGCGTCGCCCGATCCGCTTGCCTGAGCGCGCCCAGCGCCACTTCCCGTTGGACAGGTTGCGCGCCGGATGCTTCAGCGCCGGAACGATCGGTCCCCGGGAAGACCAGTTTTGCCTATGCTGGAAGCCCTGTTGCAGGGTGGCGTCATGGCGCTGCTTGCGCTTGCCTTCGTCCTGTTCGTCAAGGCGAAGCCGTCGCGTTCGAGCCGTTATGCAAGTCGGTTTGCTGCAGAGCCGCACCAGCGTGTCCAACTCCCGGGCAACCCGCACGCTGGAGATGCTGGTGTCGCCCATCAGGCACAGGATTTCGCGGCAGCAATCGTCATTGATCGCCAGGATACGCAGTCGCCGCGAAGCTCCGAACGTGTCGGCAACGAAGTCCATCGATCAGCGGTCGTTCGGCCGCAGCGGCAGCGGCATTGTCGTGCGGCTGCCGCAGGCGTGCTTGCGCCCTCACCGCCGGCGCACGGACAGCCCTTCTTCCCGGTACAACCGGTAGAGCTGCTTGTGGTTCATGACATGCCCTTGCGTTCGAGCATGACGCCGACGCGCCGATAACCGAAACGGCGGCGCGTGGCGGCGATCTCGCGCATCTCCGCGCGGATCTCGGCATAGTCGGGCGGACGTTCTCGCCGAACCGTCTTCGGATCGACACCGAGCAGTATGCAGGCATGGCGCTGCTAGACCTGGTATCCCGCATCACGCCAAGCACCGCATCCCGTCGCTGCTACGGCGTCGTCAGACTTTTCCCAACAGATCCTTCAAGATCGCTTTATTCAGCACGCTCTCCGCCAAAAGCCGCTTCAGCTTCCCGTTCTCGTCCTCGAGCTGCCGCAGCCGCCGGCGTCCGACACCTCCATCCCGCCATACTTCGCCTGCAGCTTGTAAAACGTCGCCGGGCTCAGCCGCATGCTTGCGGCAGACTTCCGCTGTCGGCAGCCCTGTCTCCTGCTCCTTGATCATCCCGATGATCTGTTCCTCGGAAAAACGGCTCTTCCTCATTCGTCTGCTCCTTCCTGGTGCAGCGTCTACATCAAAGCGAGGGAGCCAACGGGGGGCATATCCCGACAAACAAGGTGGAGGGCGCCTATAATCGCGCGGCCTATATGGAACGGCGGCGCGAACTGGAGGAACTCTGGGCGGGAGTGCTGTCGGAAGGCTTGGTGGAGCCGGATGCGGTGCTGCCGCTTCCTGGCAAGGTCAATCCCTTCAACCAAGTAATCGAGCTCTTCCCGTGGGTAGCGCGGCAGGCCATAATCGGGTGATGCCCGCGCCGCCTCATACCCTGCCCGATGCCAGCGCGGTGCCCCCGCTGGCAATGCTGCGCGCCTTTGATGCATTTGGGCGGACCGGCGGCATCCGCAAGGCGGCCGAGGCGCTGGGCGTCGACCATGCCGCCGTGAGCCGACATCTGCGCGCGCTGGAAGATTTTGTCGGTACCGCCTTGGTCGATCGCGACACCCCTGGCGGCCATAGGCTAACCGAAGATGGTACGCGCTATCATGCGATTGTCGCCGGCGCGCTGGCGGAGATCGCTGGCGAGACGCGCCGACTGCGTCGCCGGGACGACGGCCGGCTTACGCTCTGGTGCGTGCCTGGCCTTGCCTTTCAGTGGCTGGCGCCCAGGCTGAACGGATTTACCGACGCGCATCCGGACATATCGCTGGAACTGCGGCCTAGCGATTCTCCGCCCGCTTTTCAGACCAGCCAGGTGGATGCCGACTTGCGCTATGTCCGCGATGGCGATGCGCCACCGACCGACGAGACTCGGCAGGTGGCACTTGCCCGACCGCCGGTCTTCCCGGTTTGTAGCCCAGGCTTTCTCGTGGCCAGCGGCTTGCCACCGACCAATGCGGCTGCGCTCTCCACTCTGCGGCTGCTCCACGAGGAAAGCGACCTCGAATGGCGGCTGTGGTTCGCGGCGCAGGGCGTCAATCCTGCGGACGATGCGCTGCCCGGCCCGCGGCTTTGGCACGCCCATCTGGTGCTCGATGCTGCCCGGGCGGGGCACGGCATCGCGCTCGCCAATGCCTATCTACTCGGTGACGACCTCACCGCCGGGCGATTGGTGCGGATCGCGCCGGAGCACGGTGCCTTTGTCCAAACGCGCCTTGGCGCCTATGTCCTTACCGGTCGGCGGGATCGCTGGAACGAGCGCAGCGTCGCTGGCTTCCGTAGCTGGATCGAGCGCGAAATGCGCCGGTTTCGGGAGGGTGGTGACTCTTAGTCACCGATTGCGACCACCCCGACATCTACGCACCGGCCTGTAGCGCGTGCATGGAATTCGCTGAGGAGAATCCCATGTCGACCAATACTGCACTCGCCGCTCGCCACGCCCATGCCATTCCGCGCGGTGTGGCAACGGCCACAACGCTCTATGCCGATCGCGCGCTGAACGCAGAGATCTGGGATATAGAAGGCAAGCGCTATATCGATTTTGCCGGCGGCATCGCCGTGCTCAATGTCGGCCATCGCCATCCGCGCGTGATGGCGGCGGTGACGGCGCAGCTCGAACGCTTCAGCCACACCGCGTTTCAGGTGATGCCCTATGACGGCTATGTCGCGTTGGCCGAGCGGATCAACGCGCGCGCGCCCGTTGCCGGGCCGGCCAAGACGATCTTCTTCACCACTGGTGCCGAGGCGGCCGAAAATTCAGTGAAGATCGCCCGCGCCGCCACGGGCCGCGACGTGGTGATCGCCTTCGCCGGCGGCTTTCACGGCCGCAGCCTCTATGCCTCAGCGCTGACTGGAAAGGTCGAGCCGTACAAAGCGCCGTTTGGCGGCATGGCGGCGGGCGTATATCACGTGCCTTATCCGGCCGCCGAAGCCGGCCTCACGATTGAGGACAGTCTGAAGGCCCTCGACTTCGTGTTTCGCGCCGATGTGTCCCCCAGCTCCGTCGCAGCGATCATCCTGGAGCCGGTACAGGGTGAGGGCGGCTTCTACATCGCCCCGCCGGAGTTCCTCCGCAAGCTGCGCGCAATCTGCGACGCACACGGCATTCTGCTGATCGCCGATGAAGTGCAGACCGGCTTTGCCCGTACCGGAAAGCTGTTCGCAGTGGAGCATAGCGACGTGAAGCCTGATCTGATCGCGATGGCAAAGTCGCTTGGGGGCGGCTTTCCGATTTCAGGCGTGACCGGTCGGGCCGACGTGATGGACGCAGTCGCGCCCGGCGGGCTGGGCGGCACCTATGCCGGATCTCCGGTGGCCTGCGCGGCTGCCCTGGCGGTGCTCGATGTGATCGAGGAAGAAGGACTGCTCGCGCGGGCGCTGGTAATCGGCGACACGCTGGTCGCGCGGCTCCAGGGTTTTGCGCAGCGTAATGACATGGTGGCGATCAGTGGCATCCGAACGCTGGGCGCGATGACGGCATTCGACGTGGTTGACCGCGCTACTGGCGAGCCTGCGCCGCAACTGGTCAAGGAGGTGCTCGCCCATGCCCGCGAGGCAGGGCTGATCCTGCTGTCATGCGGCGTCTATGGCCACACCATTCGCCTGCTGATGCCGCTGACGATTGAGGACGACGTGCTCGACGAGGGGCTGGCGATCCTCGAACAGGCGCTGGTTCGTGCGGGAGCGGCGGCATGAGTCTGCCGCTGCGGAACGAAGCCGGCTTCATCGATGGCGTATGGGTCGATGGCGCAGCGCGCATCACCGTTACCAATCCGGCGACGGGCGAAACGATCGGGTCTGTGCCCGATCTGGGCGCGGCCGGCGCGGAAGCGGCGGTCGATGCCGCGCACAGGGCGCTGCCCGGCTGGCGCGCGACGCCGCCGGCTGCGCGCGCCGAAATGCTCCGCCGCTGGTATGATGCGATCGTCGCGCATCAGGATGCACTCGCCCGGCTGATGGTGGCAGAACAGGGTAAACCCCTGGCCGAGGCGACTGGCGAGATTGCCTATGCTGCCTCCTACGTCCGCTGGTTCGCCGAGGAAGCACGGCGCACCTATGGCGAGATCATTCCGTCGAGCGATGATAGACGGTTGCTGGTGCTGCGCGAGGCTGTGGGGGTGGTCGCGGCAGTAACGCCGTGGAATTTCCCCGCAGCGATGATCACCCGCAAGGTGGCGCCCGCGCTGGCGATGGGCTGCACCGTGGTCCTCAAACCTTCCGAACTGACGCCGTTCACGGCACTCGCGCTTGCGCAACTGGGCGCAGAGGCCGGCATTCCGGGCGGTGTGTTCAACCTAGTGACGGGGGCGCCGCAGGCGATCGGCACTGTACTGACCGACGACCCGCGGGTCCGCAAGTTCACTTTCACCGGATCGACGCCGGTGGGCAAGCTGCTCGCGGCGCGGTGCATGGGCACGGTGAAGCGGGTGTCGCTCGAACTCGGCGGCAATGCGCCGTTCCTGGTGTTCGACGATGCCGATCTGGATGCGGCGGTGGCGGGGCTGATCGCTTCGAAATTCCGCAACAGTGGCCAGACCTGCGTCTGCGCCAACCGCATCTATGTCCAGCGCGGCATCCATGCCCGGTTCGCCGAGGCACTGGCACGCGCCGTCGCGAAGTTGCAGCCGGGCGAGGGAATTGTCCCGGGTGTCAACCAAGGGCCGCTGATCAACACCGCTGCCGTGGAAAAGGCCGAGCGGCACGTCGCCGATGCAGTAGCGCGTGGCGGCAAACTGATGCTGGGTGGTACACGGCTCGATCGGCCGGGTAGCTTTTTCGCACCGACGGTGATCGACGGCGTGCCTGCCGATGCGCTGCTCTGCCGCGAAGAGACGTTCGCGCCAGTCGCCGGGCTGGTGGTGTTTGACGACGAGGCAGATGCAATCCGGTTGGCGAACGATACCAGCGCGGGCCTTGCCGCCTATTGTTTCACCAGCGACCATCGCCGCATCTGGCGCATCAGCCGGGCGCTTGAATATGGCATGGTGGGGATCAACACCGGGCTGATCTCGTCCGAAGTCGCGCCGTTCGGTGGCGTGAAGGAATCAGGCATCGGCCGCGAAGGCTCGCACTTCGGGCTCGATGACTATGCCGAACTGAAGCTGGTCTGCGACGCAGATCCTGTGGCATGAGTAGCGCGGGCGGGGGCTTTTCCCCGCCCGTTTCCTTATCCCCGCTGTGCCGTCGCCGCTTCGCCGATGGCGTGGCAGAGCGCGAAGTGGCGGCGATCGACCAGTTCTTCCTCATCATGGTCCTGGCCATAGGGCGCGTGCGCCGTGGTCTTGGCGATCACCACATCGTGGGCGCGATCGACCCAGATCATCTGGTGATAGACACCCAGCGCGCTGAACACGCCGCTCTCGTCGGGCAGCCACCACTGATAGGCATAGCCCCAAGGATAGTTGGCGGAGGCGCGGCGACCGGGTTTCAGATGCGGCGCAGTCACGGTCGAGCAGGCATCGGGCCAGCCGGCTTGCAGCAATAGCCGGCCGTTGGGTGTGCAACCCCCACGTCGCATCATTTCGCCCAGCTTGGCCATGTCGCGCAGGCTGACGCTGAGGCCCATGCCCGCCGCTTCCATGCCGGTCGCGTCCACGGCGATGAAGGCGTCGTCCTCCATTCCCAGCGGTTCCCACAACGAGCGCTGGAGATATTCCGACAGTGACGTGCCGGTGGCACGCACCAGCACCATGCCGAGCACATGGGTGTCGCAGCTATTGTAACGGTTGAAGGTGCCGGGTTCGAACTCGCGCGGCAGCGATGCGCAAACGCTGTCGAAACCCGGTCCGCCGGCCAGCGCGGCTGCGAAGCGCGCAACGTCCGAATGCGGATCGCCATAATCCTCGTTCCAGCGCACGCCTGATGACATGTTGAGCACATCGTGCAGCCGCACGCCTGCATAGCCCGATCCCTTGAGCTCAGGCGCGTACAGGTCGACTGGATCCTCGACCGATCCGATCGCCCCGTCGCGCAGCGCAACGGCGATCAGCGTTGAGATAAAGCTTTTGGTGCAGGAGAAGATCGACGCCTGGGTATCGGGCGCATAGCCGTGCCAGTTCTGCGCATGCACCAGTGCTCCCCGGTGCAGCACCATCAGTCCGGTGGTCGTCACCGATTCCAGGAACGCCTGGGTGTCGAGTGTCTCCCCGTCGCATACGAAGCTGCCGGGCAGGACGAAACTGTCTCGGGCCTCCGCCGGGCGGTGCGCTGTTCGTGCCCGCTCAATGCGGCGCGAGGGGTGAATAGTGCCCATGCGGCGGAAATTTTCCACCTGCGGGACGCCCCGAAACAGTTCGGGATCTTTGGTCAGCCAGGCCATGCTTTTCAGTGTCCCAGAAAGATCAGGCGTGGGCACGCTCGGGCGAGCGGCAGGCTGCAGCGAACAGCAGCACGGCAACCAGCCCGAACAACAGGCCCACCAGATAGGCCGGCCGGACCGTATCCGCCGACACAAAATTGGCAGCCACGAGCGGCCCCAAGCTGAGCCCGATCATCTGCGCGGCAGCCGTCAGGTACAGGGCCTGCTTCTCGTGCTCGATCTCGCAGATCAGCTTGATACTCAGCGGCAGCAGCGCCAGCCAGCAATAGCCCATCACCATATTGGCCAGCACGAATTGCAGCGCGTTGCCCGGATGTCCCAGCCAGAACACCGATGCCGCGAGCGTCAGGCTGCCCAGTAACAGCGCAGGCCCTGCGGGAAGCCGATAACCGAACACCGCCACGCTGGTCGCTCCGCCCACTTGCGCCAGAATGCCCAGTGCCGCCGAAATCGCCAGCGTATCGGCGCCAAAGCCGTGCGCACGCGCTGTAGAGTCGAGGAACACCCAGCCTGAAATGACAGCCGCATTCTGCGCGACGATCGCCAGCAGTACCAGATAGGCACCGACCGGCCATCGCCTCCAACCGGTGATGGGCATCCGCATCGGCACAGGTCGGTGCCGGATCGCCAGCGCCGCCACAGCGCCCGCGATTCCCACCGCAGCCATAAGGAGAAAGCTGCCCGCGGCGCCGAACGCCGGCAGGATGTGCGTCGGGATCAGATAAGAAACCACTGCGACGATGCTGTTCGACACGGCAAGAAAGAGCGCGTTCATCCGCTCCGGATCGCCCCCCGAGAACAGCACGACGAAGCAGCCGGCGAGAATCGCGCCTTCCGCCAGCCCGCACAGCATCCGGATTGGCAACAGCAGCAGTGGATGGGGCAAATAGGGCGTCACGAGGTTACACAACGCCATAATCGCCGCCACCACGGTCAGCTTGAGGTGGAGTGATCCCCGGCTGAACCAACCGGGGAGAACTGCCGAGGTCAGCGCAATGCCGGCCGTCTCCAGCCCGGCGATCTGCCCGAGCTGGCTTTCCGTGATGGTCCCCTGCACAACCAGGGGGCCGAACGCCAGCGGCTGTAGCGAGAGGATGATGACACCGGCGAGCCCGCACAGGAGCGCCGCTGCTACATCCCCCCTCGCGGGGCCCTGAAGAAGGCCGCTGCCACCGCCGCTCACCACTTGTAACCAAGGCTGATGCCGATCGAACGCGGCTCGCCATAGACTCTGTAGTAACTGCCCACGCCGTCATTGCCGGCATCGGTGATATAGGCCTTATCGAAAATGTTCTTCGACCACAGCGACACCGTCCAATGCTGCTGGGATTCAAGCGACAACCGGGCATTGCCAATGCCATAGCCGGGCACGCCGCGCAGGGCATGGTCGACCGCAGTGAGCCCCTGGCGCAGTGTCGAGCGGAAGTTATAGTCGAACGCGCCGGTCAGCGACAGCCCCGTGCCTACCGGCCGGGTATAGCTGGCGGTAAGGTTGCCGCTCCAGGTCGGGGCATAATCGAGGCGTTGCCCTTGCCAGGGAATCGACTGATTATCGAACGAGAACTGGACCTTGTCCGAATTGGTGATCTTGGTCTTGAGGTAGCCGATGTCGGCCCCCAGCCGCAGCCCGGTAACGGGGCGTGCCACGATGCCCAACTCCGCACCAAAATTATAGCCATCGCCGATGTTGGTGAGGCGGAAGGCAAATTGGCCAGGCGTCAGCGTGCTTGGCAGTGTCGTGAATGCCTGGATGTTCTTGTGGTCGTAATAGAAGACCGATCCGTTCACTTGCAGCTTGCGGTCCAGCCATTCGGTCTTGAAGCCACCCTCGAAGTTGAGGATCGTTTCTTCCTTGTACGGCAGCGTGTCGTCGGTGGTCTGGGGGAAGCCGCCGGGAATGCCACCTGACTTGTAGCCCCGCGAGATGGTCAGATAGAGCATCTTGTGGTCGATCGGCGTGTAGCTGAGCGTCGCCGAGCCGGTCCAGTGATCGCCCAGCTTATAATCGCGGTCGATCGTGCCGATGGGGATCAGATCGATTCCGTTCGGAGCGGGAAAGCTGGTGATCCTGCGAAAGCCGGTGCGGCCGTCGCGATAGCTGGTCTTCTCGTCCGAATAGCGCAGCGAACCGCTGAACGTCAGCTTCGACGCCAGATCATAATCGAACTGGCCGTAAAGACCCCAATATTCGGTCTTCTGGCGGTAGGTTACGTCGAGGTACAGATCCTGCAGGTTCAGCCCGAAGATAGGATTGAAAGTATCGAAAAGCAGCGGGTTCTGCGTCCAGTCGAACTGCTTGAACTCGCCGAAGCGGTAGTTGGTGTACAGCGCGCCGAATTGCCACCGCAGCGGTCCTTTCCCCGCAGAAGAGAGGCGCAGTTCCTGATTGAAGTTGCGCAGCTTGGCGCGCTCCGTCCAGCCGCCGAGCCGAAGCTGGGTGGCGTCGTAGTCGAAGTTGAAGCCGAAATTGAAGCTGTCGAACCCGGTGATCGAGGTGAGCGTCGTGCTTCCCAGATCGGCCGAGAGGTTCAGTGTGGCGGCGAATTCCTCATTGTCCAGCCGGTTGCCGGTCTGCGACAATACGCGGCTGCCATTGTTCGACTGTGCCGCCGCGCCTGCCAATCCCGGTTGCACTGCTTGCGCGAAGGTGAGGCAATTGGCCTGATCCAGCCGGCCGGCCAGAATGGCAGAACAAAAGGCCGGAGCCGTTGCCGAGCCGGCCGTGTAGGCGGTCGCGTAGGCGCCTTCTGCTGTCGCGAGCGTCGTGTCGCTCTTGTCACGCGAATAATAGAGCTTCAACTTGGCGGTGATCGGTCCCAACTCGCTGTGGAGCAGGCCGCGCGCGGCGATACGGTCAGGTTCGCCCCATTTACGACCGCCGGCGAGGCTGGTCTGCCAACCGCCGCCCAGACTGCCGTCGCTCAGGAACGACAGACGGACTGCCGTAGTGTCGCTCAGCGTCAGCGACTGAGCCGCTTCGATGCGATAGCGGTTCCAGGAGCCATAGTCGATGTTGACATAGCCGTCCTTGTCGCCCGGCCGGGCCTCGTGCGACAGGATCTGCACCGCGCCGCCAATGGCGTTGCGGCCGTACAGGCCCGATTGCGGCCCCTTCAGCACTTCGACGCGCTGCAGGTCGAAGATGCCGCCGGCGCCCATCACGAGCGAAGGCTGGTAGACATCGTCAATGTAGATCGCCGTTGACGGGCTGTTGTTGACGTTGAAGTCGAACAGCGAAACGCCGCGGATGGTCCAGTTGGGCTGGCTGCCACCCTTGTCCTGGTAAATCTGGGTATTGCTGACGCCTTTGCCGATTTCGTCGACCGTACGGACCGACTGTTCGCGCAAGGCGTCGCCAGAGATGGCGGTGATCGCGATCGGCACGGCTTGAACATTCTGTTCGCGCTTTTGCGCCGTGACGACGATTTCCTGGTCGCTGGCCGGGGCGTCGCTCTTCTGCGCTAGTGCCGGTTGAGCGAAGAGGGATAAAAAGGATACGGATGCCAAAAGATGGCGCATTGCACTCTCCCCTTCATGAAACCAGGCTCCAATATTTTAGATGCCCAGCTTGTCTCTCAGCCCGTAATACCACGAGCCAAGCACACAATATGGAACGCGAAACACCTTTCCTCCCACAAACGGAATGTGGGGAAGATTTGCAAATACATCGAATTTAGTCAGCTGATTATCAATCGCTTCCGCCAACCTGCGTCCTAGCATTTGCGTGGTAGTTACGCCGTGCCCACTATCCCCCTGCGAATAGTAAACGGATTCGGAGACTCGCCCGACTTGCGGATATCGGGTCATCGTCAGCGCGAAATTGCCGCTCCACACGAAATCGACCTGCACACCGCGCAGTTGTGGGAACGTCTTGTAAAGCTGGGGCAGGATCTTGCCCTTGATATTGGCCGGATCGACGCCGCCATAGACCGAGCCGCCGCCATAGAGGATGCGATGATCGGCCGAGCGGCGGTAATAGTCCGGAATGTAGCGGGTATCTTCCATCGCCGCGTTCGAGGGGATGAGCTGGTTCACCAGCTCCTCACCCAACACTTCGGTGGCGATGATCTGGCTGGAGACCGGAAGGACACGGCCGGATAGATCGGGCGCCGCATCCCCCAGATAGGCGTTACCGCACACCAGCACCTTGTTGGCGAACACGCGCCCCTTGGCGGTGTGGACCACCGGTTGAGCGCCGCGATCCACATGGGTGACGCGCGATCCTTCGAAGATGCGGCCGCCCAGCGCCTCGAACGCGGCCGCTTCGCCCAGCACATAGTTGAGCGGGTGCATATGGCCGCCACGCGGATCGAGATAGCCGCCGACATAGCGGTCGCTGTTGACCACGCTGCGGATTGCATCGCCTTCTAGCAACTGGACATCGGTGAAGCCGTGGCGGTGCCATTCTTCCACGCGCCCGCGCAGGAAGCGCATATGCGCCTCGTGCATGCCGACGATGCTGTTGCCGTCGCGCAGGTCGCACGCGATGCCGTATTTCGCCACGCGGGCGCGGATGATATCCGATCCTTCGCGCGCCATTTCGCCGAACCGCTTTTCGGCCTCGACGCCATAATGTTTGCGGACTTCAGCGAGCTTTCGGCTGTATCCGTTGACGAGCTGGCCGCCATTGCGGCCCGATGCGCCCCAGCCAGCGCGCTCGCCTTCGACCACGATTACTTTGTAGCCGCGCTCCGCCAGTTCGAGCGCCGCCGACATGCCGGTGAAGCCGGCACCCACGACCGCAATGTCGCACCGTTCGTCGCCCAGAAGCTCGGGGCGCTCAGGGGCCGGATTGGCCGATGCGGCGTAATAGGAGGGCAGGCCCGCATAGGGCAGGCGGATCGGCTGATGCTCCATGGTTTTACACGGTCCCCAGATAGGTTTCGTATTCGGCGTCGGTCACGCGGGCGAGCAGGCCGTCAAAATCCTGCCACTTGCACGCGGCGATGACGTGCCGGACGTCCGTGCCGAACTGGCGCGCAATGAAATCGGATTGCTCGAAGCGCGTGATCGCACTGCGCCAGTCGAGCGGCAGCGGCGTGCCTTGCGGCGCGGTTGCTGCAGCATCCTGCGGTACGCCGGGGTCTAGCCGGTGCTCCAGACCATCATGCACACCTGCGAGCAGCGCCGCGAGCACCAGATACGGATTGGCGTCGGCACCGGGTACGCGAAGCTCCATGCGGATCGCACGCGGATCGCCATCGATCAGGCGCAGCGCGGCGGTGCGATCGCCCCAGCCCCAGGCGGCGGCGGTCGGCGCGTGGCTGTTGCGGCGGAAGCGGCGATAGGAATTGCCATGCGGCGCGAACAGCAGCATCGCGTCGGCCATCGACCCGACGACGCCGCCGGCGGCATGGAGCAGCGCCGGGGTGGCGCCGCCGTCCGCTGCCGCAAAATGCGGTGCCCCCTGTGCATTCAACAGGCTTACATGGACGTGCATCCCGCTGCCGGCCAGCGCGCCGAACGGCTTTGCCATGAAGCATGCGCGCATGCCGTGTCGCCGCGCCACGGCCTTGACGATGCGCTTCAGCAACACGGCGTGGTCGGCGGCGAGGCACGGGTCTGCGACATGTTCGAGGTTGATCTCGAACTGGCCGGGGCTGTTTTCGTGCAGGATCGCTTCGGACGGGATGCGCTGCATCCGGCACGCCGCAACCACTTCGTTCATGAAGGCTTCGTGCTCGCCGAGCAATTCGACCGACAGGATGTTGCCTGCGGCCTCGGGCTGCTCGCCATCGCCGGGCAGGGCAGCGCGAAAGGGGCGCGGCGCGCCGGGCGCGTCTGCCAGGAGGTAGAATTCGAGTTCGACCGCAGCGATGGCGGTCAGGCCGCGCTCGGCGAGCCGGGACACCTGACGCGCGAGGATTGCGCGCGGATCGGCGAAATAGGGCGCACCGCTCGCTTCACGCATCGTAAGCAGCACCTGTGCGGTCGGCACGGCTGCCCAGGGAAGCTGGGCGACCGAACTTGCAACCGGAAAGCAAAGGCCATCCGGGTCGCCCGTTCCAAAGGCGAGACCTGCGGCCTCGACGTCGCAACCCCAGATGTCCTGGGCGTACAGCGAGCGGGGCAGTGGCAGGCCCTTTTCGGCCAGCCCGCGCGCTTTTGCTGCCGGCACCCATTTGCCGCGCGGCACGCCGTTCACGTCGACCAGAAACGCCTCGACTCGCTCCACGGGCCCACAGGCGTCCAGCGCTTCAAGGAAAGAGGAGGTAGCATCGCTGCGTGTCATATTGTGATCACATATCGCGCCCATTATGCACCGTCAAGCAGATCGCCCGGCGATCTCGCACGGAAATAAAGTGATCATTTCTTCTGTCGCCGACGCATATGCGCCGATCTTACCGCCGCTCGCGCATTGAAATTGCCCGTCTTTTCCCGCTTGCGGCAGCAATGTATTTTTCGTGATCACAAATGTCCGCCCCTCCCGTTATGGGCAACACCGCAAGACAGAGAGGGATTCTAGCGATTCCTGAAGAATCGCAATGGCCATGCGCGTCGGGGCGGCGGCGCTTGCAACGGCAACTAGTGATCACTATCTGGCTCCCATGGGCATCAGGGACATTGCCGCCGACCGGCAAGGCGACAACGACATCGGCGCGCGCGCGGAAACCGTCGCCAATCGGGTGTTTCACCAGCTCCGCGAGGATATATTGCTTGGCCGCATCGCTCCCGGCCAATCGTTGACGATCCGTGGATTGGCCGAGCAGATGGGCGTCAGCGCCATGCCGGTGCGCGAGGCGCTGCGTCGCCTGATTGCTGAGCAGGCACTGGAGATGCAGGACAATCGTCGCGTCCGTATTCCGGCGATGACGATCGAACGATTCGAGGATCTGCTTGCCGCGCGCGTCACGCTGGAAACCGAAGCCGCCGAACGGGCGCTCCCCTATATCGATCAGGCGCGGCTGCGGCTGCTCGAGCAGATCGATCAGGAAGTGAACGAAGCCACCCATGGTGAGCAATATGACCGTTGGATGGACCGCAATTTCGCGTTTCACGCCTGCATATACGACGCGCGACCGGGTTCCGCATTTCGCGCGCTGATCGAATCGGTGTGGCTTCAACTGGGGCCATTCATGCGCCAGGCCCTGATCCAGATCGACGAACATTATCCCGAGGATCGTCACGCAGAGGCCTTGAACGCAATCCGTGACCGGAACCGTACGGCGCTGCGGATCGCTATCGAAGCAGACATTCGCGATGGCATTTCGCACATCGGCAACCTGTTGATCCGCGAGGAAGCGAAGCGGACCCAGCCCCGCCGTCGCGCCGCTCAGGCCAACTTGTAAACTGCAATCCGCACGCCGGGCCGCGAACCTTCCACCGGCCCAATCGTACCGGTGAAAATGTGGCGGTTGAGCCAGGCATAGCGCCCCTCCTGCACTTCGAAGCTGGGGGTGGAAACCGCATAGTCCGCTGGCCAGTCGTCGGTTTTGCCGTACCAAAGGCCGCGATTGACGACGTGGATCTGCACGCGATCGTCTGTCTCCATGAAATAGTCGGCGCACAGCTCGAAATAGCGGTCTGTGCGTTGCAGCTGCCAGTCGGCTCCGCCGGGGACGATCCGCCCGCGAAAGCCGGGTCCGGCAAAGGCACCGCCCGTGATCGGGGCGCGGAAACGCTTGCCCACCGGAGTGGTGCCATGGGGAACGGTGTCGGCAAGCCAGACCAGCGCGTCGTACACAAATTGCAGGCGTGGCACGGCCGGGCGCGTGGCGGGGGGCAGCATGGCCCAGGCTGCCTTTGCCCCGCCATCCTGCACACCCCCCGCATCCTGACCGAAAGCGGGTGCGCCGGCCCCCAGAGCCGCTGCTACGCCCAGCGCAGTTCGCCGCGACACATACGACATCGCATTCCTCACATTGTGATCACATAATGGATCATGTGCCTTGTCATCTGTCAATGTCGGGCTATGGTATTATGTGATCACATTTTCAGGGCATGCATAATGGTTCGTCTGTTGATGATGGAGGGAAACCCTCGTGCGGCGCGCGAACGCGCCCAGGCGAGCGGCGTCCGGACGCCGGGGGAGACCTATGCAGAGGCGATCTGCGGCGTCGCTCCGCACGTGCAGATCGATACCTATTTCGGCGCAGATGCATGCGCTGCGCTGCCGCCCGGCCGCAGTTTAGGCGACTATGCGGGCTTCGTTGTCACCGGCTCATCGCTCCACGCCTATGATGCAGAGCCGGCGGTGCGGCGCCAGATCGAAATGGTCCGCGCAGCCGCCGACGCCGGCCTGCCCATCCTCGGCAGTTGCTGGGGTTTGCAGATCGCCGCGATAGCGGGCGGAGGCATGGTCGCGCGCAATCCCGGACGAGGCGAACTCGGCATCGCCCGCAAGATCGTTCCTACGCAGGCGGGACGCGACCACCCCTTGCTTCGGGGCCGGGGCGCGGCATTCGATGCACCGTGCATCCATTATGATGATGTTGTGCGCTTGCCGGAAGGCAGCACGCTGATTGCCGGCAATGACCATTGCCCGGTGCAGGCGGCAGTGATTCCACTTGGGCGCAGCGCGGTGTGGGGGGTGCAATATCATCCCGAGTTCGATCTGCCGCATATCGCTGATCTCTACGCCTATTATGCCACGGACTTGGTAGCGGGTGGGTTTTTCGAGGATGCAGCCGCGCTGGCAGGGCATATCGCAGCACTGCAGGCCGCGAACGCCGGCGGCCCCCACAGCGCCGCCGCCTGGCAACTAGGGCTTGACGCGGATCTGCTCGACCCCGCACGCCGCCGCACCGAGATCCGCAACTGGTTGCAATATCTGGGCGTCATGTAAGTGAGCTGCTCCTTCTGAGTGGCACATCCACTATCGAAGTCTGGATCGCGACTGGCTCGATCGATGGCGGCAACAAGCGTCGCTTATACCCTCCCGATCGGCAAACTTGGCAAACCAGCGGCACCGCCTGCGGGTCATATGGCCCGACGCCGAGCTGCGTGGGCCGGGTAGCGGCTGCGGGATAGTTGGCGAAGAGGAGTGCCGTGTTTTCGATCGGACTGTAGATATTCATCCGCTCGTCGCGCACGCGTGCATAGGAATAGAACAAGTTCGCAGAAAACGCGCCGCCTGCATCGTGCGCCCGCCGCCCGACGCGGTTCCGCTCGGCTCAAGGGGCTGCCCGTTACGGGTTTTCGCTGCTCGATTGTCTGGCAGCGATGGAGGCGGTTGTGGTGCCCGCCGGCGGGCTTCCTGCTTCCGATCCGTTCCGCCCCGCCACGCTTCTGCGGGGCGAAAGGTAGACGATGCACGGCCTCTGCCATGGCCCCGAACAGGAAGGTGCTTGATATCTTGCCGATGAAGAAGAGGATTGCCGGGTTCGCGCTGCTGCCGTTGCTCGCCTGCGCGGTATCCTCATGGGGGAACGGAGCCCTTGCTGCTCCGGCGGACGGTTGCCGCAGCCGGACGGACGCGGCGCCCTGGGGCCGCTATCCGCTGCGCCGCTGGACGCCGGTGCAGATCGCACCCGGGCCGCCGAAGCTCGACGAGGACAGCCACGCGACCGCCGGCATGGCAACCGGTGCGCCATTCCGCGCGCGGCTGGTGCAGGCCTATGGCGTCGACCAGGGCGACGCGCGCCGGATGGTGGAGGTGGTGACGGCGGCGGGCTGCTATCGCGCGTTCCGCGCCGATTCCTTTTCGCCTGCGGACCGCGCGTTCGTCGATGCCGAGATCGCGCGGCATCCCACTGCGCCGGATCCCGAGACGTACGTCACGGTGCTCGAGCCGGGGCAGGTGGAACCGGGAGACCTGGAGACCGGCAGGGTCGGCAAGTACGAGACGCAGCATTTCGTCTTCTGGTACGGCACCAACCCGGCCGGGGAGAGCTACGCATTCGTGCGCGAGAAGGGAGAGGATTGGCAGACCTTCCTGAAGCGCGCCGGCGACTGGGCAGAACGCGTGTGGCACTGGAGCCGCGACCTTACGCGCGCGCCGATGCCCTATGCCGATGCGCCCCCGGGCGATCGCCGCCGCATCGCCATCTATATCTACGGCACCGGCCGCCCCCATGTGCAGGACGGCGACCTGACCACGCACATTCCCAACGCCTCACCGGCGATGTGGATGAGCGCGGAGGTGCTCTCGGCGCGGCCGCAGGCAGTCGCGCACGAGTTCGGCCATGTGATCGAATATTATTCGGGGGGGCTGCGCGAAACGCCCAGCGCCGGGCCGATCTGGGAATCCACCGCCAACTGGCTCGGCGATTTGCTGGTGCCGGCGGCGACGAGCTGGATCGCCAACTATGGCAGCCATCTCAACCGCGGGCCGCTCTGGTCCGATGCGCGCTACGGCGCCTTTCCGTTCATCAACATGCTGTTCGAAGGCCGGCGGACGCGCCCGCTGGTCTGGGGCGTCTGGACCCAGAACGCCCGCGCTGCCGGTGGCGCCTCCACCGAGGATTTCGTGCCGACGCTCCTCCGGCTCGGGCTGGCATCTGGGGCCTATCCCCGAGGCATGCGCTCCTTCGCCGACGACATGGGCTGGTATGGTGCGCGGCTCGTGACGCTGGACTTCATGAACCAGCGCGCGCTGCTCGACGCCGCCGCCGCCACGCGTTTTCTGTTCGGCGGCACGCGCTGGGCGTCGCTGGTTCCCGGCGACCGGCCGGGCCGCTTCGTGCCGCAGCCAGAGCAAATGCTGCACCAGTTCGGCAGCGATCTCGTCCCGCTTGCGGTAACCGGGCATGGCACCATGGTGACCGTGCGGCTCACCGGCGGCACGACCGCGAGGGATGCGGCATGGCGCTTCGCGCTGGTGGCGGTGCGCGGCGAGGCGGAGGCGTCCTATTCCCGGCTGGGCAGTGTTGAGGGGACCGGCAGCGCCACCCTCCGCTATCGCGTCCCCCCAGATGCACGCCTCTATCTGGCGATCACCGCGACACCCGGCGTGTATGAGTCGCTCGGCTGGCAGGAGCCCGGATCGGCGGCAGGTGCCCGCTTCCCCTATGTGCTGGAGATCACCGGCGCAAAACCGCGGCTGAAGGGGGAGGTCGATTGCGCCAGGCCCGAACTGCTGCTCGCGGGGCAGGCGCCGCGCGACTGCTAGGGCTTCGCCGGCACACCGGCTGTCGGGCTTGAGCCCAAATTCCGTTCGGACCGTGTGACATGGTCATCGGCTACCACGGCATCCAGCTGGCGGCGGCCATTCGCATCCTCGACCAGCGAGGTCACGGTCACGCGGTTCGGTGTCGGCTTGGCATCGGTGAAGACCGAGAAGCTCGGCGCGAAGCTGGTGATCGTCTGGAGCGTGTGCGTGTCGCGATCGCCCGCGCCGGTGACGGTCCGTTCGCTCGACTGGGTGATCCGGGTTCCGTTTTTCACGCCATAGAGTGGCGGCTTCACGCCGATATCGATCGCCAGCGTGTCGTGTTCGTCGATGCGGCGGCGCGTCGGTTCGCCGCCGTGTGTGGTGATGGTGATCGACTGGTGCGCGTCGTAGCGTTTGCTCGACTTGCCGGCGTCGCGGGTGGTAACCAGCCGCTGGTCGAGCGCGTAGGCGACGCGCGTTGTCACGCGCCCGCGGCTGGTCTCGACATAGCCTTCGGCGAACGCTGCCCGGGTGGCGACCGTCTCGATCGTGCCGATCGCGCCGGGCGCGCGGGGCGGCCGGACCTGCCGCGTCGGCGCCTTTGCCGGCGCGAGCGTGCTCGCGATCAGCCCGCCCGGTACGACGGCACGTTCAGGATCGACCTCGCCGATCAGGGTGGCCGAGACGCGGAAGAAGCTGCCCGCCATCGGCATGGCGAGCGCGACGACGTGGGGCTTTCCGTCGTTGAGCAGCCCGGCGAACGGCGTCAGGTCCACTCGCGCCGAGGGCAGGTTGAGCGCATCGAGCGCCGGCGCGCGGCGCCAAAGGGCGGGGTTGATGCCGCCGGTGAAGATCGCCGGCTGGACCGAGCGGACGCCCGCGAGCTGCCCGTCGATCCGCACCTCCACTTCGCGAAAGGGCGCGGCGCAGGGGGGCGGGCCGAACACGTTGCGCAGGGCAAGGTTGCCGGGCGCGCAATCATACCAGAATTCCTCGCGCTCCTGTCCGATCGCGAACAGGTCGATCGCGACCCGCGTGAGGTTGCGCGGCAGGGTGAGGGTGCGCGCTACCATCCGCTGCTGCGGATCGAGGCGGGCAAATCCGGCGGTCACGGGCACGAGGATGCGGTTCGGGTCCGGTGCGTCGCCGGCGTAGAAGACCAGCCGTGCGCTCCAGAATGCCTGCGCATCATGCTCCGCATCGACATAGTTGATCAGCGTCGCCGCACCGTCCGCCGGCTGGTGCAGGAGTGCGGCATAGTCGGTCAGGTCGCGCTCGACATGCCAGTGCGGGGCATAGGTTGCATCCGGCTCCATCGTGGTACCGACGAACAGCGTGGTGCCGCCCAGCGTCAGATCGGCGGTGCGATCGAACTGGGTGCCGGTGGTGACGTCGAAATCTGCTTCGAGCACCACCTTGCTCCATGTTCCCGGACAATCGGCGGGCGGGCGATAGGTGATCGGCAGCGGGGTATCGCCCTGGAATGCGCGACGCCCGAACAATTCGACGACGCAGCGCTTGCTGGCCGGCCGCGCAAGGGCGGGCGCCGGCGCAACGACGCCGTTGCCGATGGACTCGGACGCCGCCTGTGCCGCGGCTTGCGTGCTCGTGAGGAGCAGCGGGGCGAGCAGCGCGCCGCGAGCCTTCATCCTTTTGCGGGAAGCGGGGTGCGCCGGAATGTCCACAGCAACGGCCTAATCAGTTTGGGAAACGGTCGACACTTTCGGGGTGTCCAGACGGAAAGGGGCGGGGGTAATACCCCCGCCCCGCTATCGCTCAGTTCTTGGCGAGGATTTGCGCCGGCGTTACGACCTCGATCGGCAGGCCCAGTTTTTCGAGCTGCGGGCGGATCGTCTTGGCGTCCCCGACGACGCCCCACACCCATTTCGACGGTTGCAGATAGTGACGCAGCGACGCATTGGCCTCGTCGAGAGTCAGCGCACGCAGCCGTGCGTTGAAGGTGTTGAAGAAATCGTCGGGCCAACCGTTGCGGCGGAGTATCGACGCGGCGCCCATGACCTGCGCGCCGAAGCGGAAAGAAGCGACGTTCTTGCGCAGGATGTTGACGACGCCGCTTTCGAACTCCTCGCGCGTGATCGGCTTGTCGGTAAGGATCGCGTTCAGTTCGCGCTGCACCTCGGCAATGGCGGGCCCCACCTTGTCCGGCTGGATCTGCCCCTCGAACTGGTAGCTCGAGCCGAGATCGTCGGTATCGAAGCTGGCGGACGCGCCATAGGTCCAGTGCTTGTCCTCGCGCAGGTTCATGTTGATGCGTGACATGAACTCGCCGCCAAGCGCGAGGTTCGCGACGCGCGGGGCGAGACCTTCGTCGGTGCGCGGCAGATCGATGAGTTGCCCGCCCGTGACGATCGCCTGGACCTGGCCGGGCATGTCGACCAGCACGATCTTGGCCGGGCCGGTGGCGAGCGCAGGCTTAACCTTCAGCGCCTCGGGCGCAGGACCACGCCCCGCCGCGCTCCAGGCGCCCAGCGTCGCATTGAGCTTGGGTAGCAGGGTTGCGAGCGGCTCGTCGGAGACGATGACCAGGCTGGCCTCGTCCGGACGCATCCAGCGGTGGAAAGCGGTCTCGAGATCGGCGCGGGTGATCGCCTGTACCTCGGCCGCAGTCGGCACCTCGGCCGCCTTGGCGAGCAGCGTGCCGGGCGCGAGCGCCTGGGTGAACGCCTCGTTGAGCAGCGCTGCGGGGCTCTTCGGTGCAGCGTTCACGCGCGCCATTTCTTCCCGCCGCAGATCCTCCAGCCGATCCTGGGGAAAATCGGGCTTGGTCAGCATCAGCATCATCGTGTCCAGCGCCGATTCCAGGCTGGCGCTGGGCGCCGCAAGGCTGATGCCGGAGTCGGTGTTCTGGGCGCTGCCATAGATCGATGCGCCGGTCCGCTCGCGCATCTGGCTGAACCAGTGATCGTCATGGCCGCCGGCACCTTCGGCCAGCATCTGGAACATCCAGCCGATCACGCCGCGCTTGTCCGCCGGATCGTCGACGCGGCCCACGTCGAACGTCAGTTCTGCGGTTGTGAAGGGCACGGTGGCGTGCTGGACATACAGGACGGGAATGCCGTTGGCGAGCTTGGCGTGCTGCACCGCCGGGAAGCGGGCGGCGTCGGGCGCGCCGATGCCGGGCACCGGCCCGCGAGTGCCGTGCTGCGCAGGCACCACTGCGGCCTTCGGCGCATCCGGCACCTCGACGCCGGCGACGCTTTCGTCACCCGGCGGAGTCATGCGCTCGCCTGGCTTCAGCGTCGCGCGATAGCCGGGGCGGCCCAGCCATTCGCGGGCGGCCGCCATTACCGACTGGGGCGTCAGCGCCAGATAGGCCTCGAGGTCGTCCTTGTACCTGTCGGGCGAACCGAGCACCGAATTGGCCTGCATCAACAGGCCCCCGCGCGCCTCGATCGTCTCGTTGTTGCGGATCAGCGGGATGATCCGCGTGCTCTTGTAGCGGTTCAGTGCGTCAATCGAGGGGGTGCTCTTCAGGAAGGCGGCGATCGCCTCGTCCAGTGCCTTCGCCGCGAGCGCGGGATCGACCCCCTGACGCACCGAGCCATAGACAGTGAACTCGCCGACGCCACGATAGGTGGAGTTGTCGGCGCTCAGATAGTTGAACAGCTTCTGCTCGCGCACCAGCTTGTCGGTCAGTGGCGCGCCATCGATGCCGGTCATCAGGCCGGAAATCGCATCGAGCGCGAAATTGGCCTTGTCGCGTCCCCCCGGTACCGGCCAGGTCCGCGCGATCTGGACGGTGGAGACGGGACCGGTCAGCGTCTGGTTGATCGGCGCCTTCAGCACCGGCACCGATGCCACCGGCTCCGTGATCGCGCGCCCGCGCGGAATGTCGCCGAAATACTGCATCACCTTGGCCTTGGCGGTGGCGAGATCGATGTCGCCGGCCAGCAGCAGCGTCGCGTTGTTGGGGCCGTAATAGTCTTTGAACCACTGGTGCACATCGGCCAGCGATGCGGCGTTCAGATCCTTCATCGATCCGATGACGCTGTGGCCATAGGGATGCGAGGCCGGATAGATGGCGCTGCGGCGGCTGTAGCTCAGGATGCTGGCCGGGTTATTGTCGCCATTGCGCTTCTCGTTCTGCACCACGCCGCGCTGCTCGTCGAGCACGGCTTGCGTTACGGCGCCGAGCAGATGCCCCATCCGGTCGCTTTCCAGGAACAGGACGCGATCGAGGCTGCCGGTGGGCACCGCCTCATAATAGTTGGTGAAGTCATAGCCGGTGCTGCCGTTCATGCTGATCGAACCGGCGTCCCGCAGATATTGGAAATAGTCGCCTGGGGCATTCTCGCTGCCGTTGAACATCAGATGTTCGAACAGATGCGCGAAGCCACTGCGCCCGGCGGGTTCGAAGGTCGAGCCGACGGCATAGTTGATGCTGGTAAAAACGATGGGAACGCTGTGGTCGGTAAGGACGATGACCTTCAGGCCGTTAGGCAGCGTGAAGGTCTGGTACGGGATGGTGAAGTCCTTGACCAGCCTGACGAGCTCAGCCGGCGCTGTTGCCGTGGCCGTCACCGCCTCCGCCGAAGGTGCGCCGGCGGCCGAGTGCGGCGCCGCGTTCGCGGCGGCGGGCGCCAGCAGCAGCGCGGTACCGGCCATCAACATCGTACGCAATGTCATAACATATCCTTGATCGAGATGCGGCTGGCGCCGCTGGAATGCCGGTTCGCCCGGATGGGAAAAACTGTGGTTCGTCTTGGTTGAAGACAATCGGCCGGCGCAAACCCGTAACGACCGGGAAAGTTTTCACCGCCGCCGGCGCGCCGGCACGGGATCGCTGCCATCGAAATGACGCGCCCAGCGATTCCGGGTACGGAATCGCTGGGCGCGGAGTGCCCCGCCGCCCCGCCGCAAGGGATGAGAGCGGTACGGCGAAGGTAAATCAGAACGACTTGGTCAATCGCAGATAGAAGTTACGCAGTCGCGGATCGCCATAGGCGCTGTAGAAGAGCGGCCTTTGCGAGACGTCGAGCGGCGGCATCTTGTTGAAGACGTTGTTGATGCCGAAATATACCGTCATCTTGATCGGCAGCCGGTAGCTGATGTTCATGTCGTGATACATCTGGCTGTCGACCTTGGCCGAGCCTTGTGCGGTGACGACGGAATGGTCCGCAAGCAGATAATAGCCGCTCATGTAACGCGTCTGCCAGCCCAGGCTGAGCCGGTTCTTGCTCCATTGCACCGAAGCGCTGCCGCGGAAGCGCAGCGATCCCTGCCCGCCGCTGCCGGCCGAGAACGCGGTCGTCGCAACGCCGGCGTAATTGGTGGCCGGGGAGTCGGCGAAGGGGGCGATGGTGAGCATATCGACATAGGTCGCGCGGCCCACGGCGGACAGCGTGCCGCCGAACAGCGTCGTATCGTAGTTCATCGTGAAGTCGAAGGCCTGGGTTTCCATCGACTTGAGGTTGATCATCGAAACGTCGAGCGACGTGATCGGCCCCACGGCATAGCCGCCGGACGCGGGCCCGCGGACGACGCGACCCGGGTTATATTTGAGGAATTCATCGAACTGCAGCTGCGAGCTGCCGAAAATGGTGCCGAGCAGGATGGACGGATCGAAGTAGAGATCGCGCTTCTTCAAATGCGTCCAGTCGACCGAGAAGCGGAAGCCATCGAGGAAATGGGGCTTCAGGATCACGCCGCCCGTCCAGGTCTTCGACGATTCCGGCTTCAGGTTCGGATTGCCGCCCGAAAAGCCGGGGATGGCGCTCAGGCCGAATCCGAGGTCCATGCCGATCAGTTCGCCACCGCGGGCGGAATCCCGCATGTTCACGATCATGAACGGCTGCGGGGTGCGGACGAGCTGGTTGAGCTGTGGCGGCAGATAGCCCGTGGTGTAGGAGCCGCGCAGCGTGATGCCGTCGATCGGCGTCCAGAGCAGGCTGACGCTGGGATCGGTATGGGCATTGCTGGTGATTGAGCGCGGGATGATCGTTCCCGCCGGCGGGCAGCTCGAAAAATAATCGCTCTGGTTGGGCACGGTCGGCACTTGGCATGGATAGGGGTCGGCCCCGTCGCCCCGGTAGGATTCATGGCGGGCGGAAAGGCGCAGTTCCAGCAACTTGACCAGCGGAAGCTGATGCTTTTCGCCCAGCAGCGGGAACAGGATCTCGGCATAAACCGATTTGGTGGTCTGCATCGCCCTGGGAATATAGTTGGTGAGCGCGGTATCGTCGTTCAGCATCGTGTTGGCTGTTGCTTCGATCCGAGCGGTATTGATTTCGGTATTGGCGGTAATGCGCACCTTGCCGCCCGGCAGCGTCAGCGGCAGCGGGCCGGCGAGCCGCAGGGAGGGGGCGAGGTTCGATGCCTTGCCGTCTGCATTGCGGTTGGAATAGGGCGTGGTGTTATAGGGCAGCTTCAGCGGGAACGATGTCGTGTCGAGAAAGCCGTTGATCGTTCCGTCCTGGAGATTGTAGGTCGCATTCACGCTGGCATTCGGCGGGCTGTCCTGCGATTGATAGGATGAGGTGGAATAGGCCAGTTCGGCGATGGCCTGCCAATCCTCGGGCAGCTTGATGATGGCACCGGCAAGGCTGCGGAAGGTCGATGCCTTTCTCTTTACCCGCGTGTCGAACTGCGCATTCGCCGGGAAGGTCACCGCGATCGACTGGGTGAAGGGGTTGTTGGGCGCGCTCGCATCCAGCGTATAGGAATTGATGGTGTTCGAATAGGTGTTGTACGCCGTCGACGACGTGACGCCGACTTCGGCATACATCGTCAGCCAGCGGCTGAACTCGCGGCGGATCGCCAGCGATCCGCTATATTGATCCACCGGATAGATCAGCGGTGCCCGCGCGCCATAGCCCGATGCGGTGTTGGGCTGGTCGAGATTGTACTTGCCGACCGACGCCAGCAGCGGCGCCACGCCCGCGGTCTGCAGACCGGCATAGCCGATCGGGATCGTTCCCAGGCTCGTCGTCAGCGTCTGCCCCCCATATTGCGGCTTGAGCTGCAGCATCGAACCGTCGTCGGTCTTGTAGTTGACGGCCGTTCCCTGCGGGGCCTGAACGTAGCTGCCGTAAAAGGCGTAGGGATCGTTCGCCAGCTGTGCCTTGATCCCGCGCTGGCGGATGTTTTCGCGGTCGCCATAGCTAAGTGCGTCGCCCTGGGTCCAGTTGCCGGTGAACGAGATGCGGGTCCGCCCGCCCTCGATCGGCAGGCCGCCGACGAGGTCCACCGTCTTGCGGCCTGCCGCGAAATCGGTGGTGTTGTCGTAATTGACCGAGAGGTCGGCGCCCTTGAAGTCGCGGCGCAGCACGATGTTGATCACGCCGCCCGAGGCGCCGCTGCCATAGATGCCGGAGGCCGAGGATGCGAGCACCTCGATGCGCTCCACCGCCGAGATCGGGATGCCGGTGATCGACGGCTGACTGATGTCGCCGCTGCCGATGTTGATGCCCGGCTGGCGACGGCCGTCGATCAGGATCAGCGTGTCGCGCACGCCGATGCCGCGCAGGTTGATCGAGCTGACGCCGACCGCCCGGTTGGAATCGTTGGCGCCGCCCATCGCCTGGTCGCCCATGATCGGCGAGGTGTTGACGTTGAGCTGGTTGCGCAGGAATGCTTCCAGGTTCGGCGCGCCGCTCTGCTCGATCTCCTTGCGGCTCATCACGATGAACGGCTGGCTGTCGTCCTGCGTCCGTTCGATACCGGCGTTGAGCGACCAGTTCAGCTTGCGGGTGACGAGAATGTCAGGAGTGACGCTGGTGTCTTCTTCCGCCAAAGGGCGGAGAGCGATCGCGCCATCCTCCGTCGTCACGACCTTCAGGCCAGTGTCGATGAGCAGGACGTGCAACGCGAACAGCGGCGGCAAATCACCCTGCGCGCCATGCGTACGCTTGTTACCGACATCGTCCATCCGGTACACGATCTCGCGCTTCGCTATCTTGCTCCAGGCCTGCAAGGCCTCGGCCAGCCCACCCGCCGGAATTTCGAAATGCTGCGTTTCGCGAGCCTTCTGCGCGGCTTGTGCCGCCGCATAGCTCGGCATCAACGGACTCAAAACGGTCGCCCCCAAGGCGATTGCGACAAAATTCTTTTTCATCTGCTTGCCCTTCCCCCGAGCGACGTGCGTGTCACACCGCTCGAGAAGATTGTCATTCCTCGGCCACAAATCCGTAACATCAGATTTCAAAAAATTTGGAGATGTTGGAACTTTTGGCTAAATTCGGTCTGTCGGGTGGCTCTGGGCATTTTTCCCGTTACGGCTTTGCCATTGCGGATTGTCCTTGAGGATGAAACACCTCTGGCAAAGGAGTGCTTTGGACGGACGATGGTAAGCGATGCGCAGTTGGAGCGTTGGTTTTGTGACGAGGTGCTTCCGCTGGAAGCGTCGCTGACCCGCTATCTGCGCCGCAACTGGCGTACCGCCGAGCAGATCATGGACATCCGTCAGGACATATATGAAGCGGCACTGACCGGGGGGCGGCAGGCGCTGCCGACCAATACGGCCGGCTATGTCTTCACCATTGCGCGCAATATCCTCGTGAACCGATCTAAGCGCGAACGGATCGTTCAGTTCGAACAGTTTGCGGACATGGAGGGGGTGGAACAGGCGGTCGATATGTCGGCGACCGACCGCCACCTCGAGGCGCGCGACGCATTGCGGCGCGCGCAGGAAGGAATCGAACGGCTTCCCCCGCGCTGCCGCGAGGTCGTGCGCCTGCGCAAGATCGAGGGGTTGTCGACCCGCGAAGCCGCAGCGCAGATGGGTGTCGGGATCGATACCATTGAGCGGCAACTGGTGCTGGGTGTCCGGGCGATGGCCGATGCGATGCTCGGCGGCGCTGGTAAGATCCGGCGCGAAGCTCCCTCCCGCCTGCGCAAGGCGCGTCGCCAATGAACCGGGCGGTGGAGATCGAGGATGCCGCCGCGCTCTGGATCGTCAGACAGGAGAGCGGAGAGTGGTCCACAGAGGATGACTCTGCGCTGGCGGCATGGCTGGACGAGCACATGGCGCACAAGGCCGCGTTCTGGCGGCTGCGGCACGGCTGGGCGGCTGCGGACCGCATCGGCGCGCTCGGTTTCCAGGCCGCCGCGCCCCGGATCCGTCGCATTCGATCCTGGCGCACCTGGGTACAGGGGCGTCCCCGTGCCGCCGCAAGCGCCATCGCTGCGGGCCTCGCGCTCACCATCGGTATCGGCAGCTTCGCCTTGCTGTCCTCGCCACAGGCTCCGCCGTCACCGGCGCCAGCGGTGGTCCGGACACCGGTCGGCACCCAGCGGACGATCGCCCTGCGTGACGGCAGCCGGATCGAACTCAACACCGCTACGGTTGTACGCACGGCAACAGGAGAGCATGAACGCGAAGTCTGGCTCGACAAGGGCGAGGCCTATTTCGACATCGCGCATCGGCCTGACGATCCTTTCGTGGTGCATGCCGGGCCCCGCACCGTCACTGTGCTCGGCACCCGCTTCATCGTCCGCCGCGAGGGCGAAAAGGTGACGGTCGCAGTGCTCTCCGGACGTGTCCGGATCGAAGATGCGACCGAAGGCGCGAGCACGCGCGCGGCGGTTATCGGCCAGGGGGACATCGCCTATGCGCAGTCGCCCGGCACGCTCGTCGCGCTTGCGGCGCCATCCCGCGTCGATGCAATGGCCGGCTGGCGCGAGGGTGTTCTGGTGTTCCAGAACGAACGGCTCGCCGATGCCATTGCGGATTTCAACCGCTATACCAACCGTCCGATCCGCATCGACGACCCCGCCGTGGCGAACATCCGAATCGGCGGAACCTTCCAGATCAGCAACAGCGCCGGCTTCCTCGACCTTCTCCACTCCGCCTACGGGCTGGAGATACGGCCGGACGGGGATTCGATCGTAATCGAACCCTGAAGTCACGACCACGCGCGACGACCGGCAGCGTACGCGCTGCCGGAAAGGTCGGAGCCGGCGCCGGTTCCGCTGGCGGCGAGCGGGATGCGCCCGGTGAAGTCCGGCCCCAACTTTCCGCATGGCGTGCGAGTTCGACGGTGGTCTTGCCGGTCAGCGCATAGCCGAGCCCGGCGTCGACGTGCCAGCGGAAGCCCGTGTCATGCCCCGACATATCCCGGGGATTCCTGACGGTGGCCGGACTTGCTTCATTGGCCGGGTTACCCCGGACAATACACGTCGGATCAACCGTCCCGGCCAGAGGGGGCGGAACAGAGCTCGTCACAACTATCTGATGTTGTTATGTGGCCATAAAATCTATCGATAGGTCAGCTGCTAGCGCGACGCCGGTCGTCGCGTCAACATATGACCATGACAACTGTTTCACGCGTCTTCCTGATGGCAGCATTTGGCGCCTCCCTGATAACCGCGCCAGCGCAGGCCAGCAGCTCGCCTGCCGGGGGCCTGCAGGCGGAAGCGACGCCGCGCGTAACGGCATTCACCTTGTCCAACGGACTGCGCGTTGTCGTCCAGCCCGATGGGCGCGTCCCGATCGTCACCGTCGCATTGGTGTACAATGTCGGGTCGAAGGACGAAAAGCCGGGGCAGTTCGGCTACGCGCATCTGTTCGAGCATCTCATGCTGCAGGGCAGCCTGCACTGGAATCAGGATGCCACCCGCTCTTACCACGACATGGGCGCGCCCGGGGCCAATGCGACAACGACCGAGGACAGGACGATCTTCTACGCGACGGTACCCAGCGTTGCGCTGGACCGTGCCCTGTTCCTCGAAGCGGACCGGATGGGCTTCCTGGCAGAGGCGCTGACGCCCGAGCGCGTGGCGCGCGAGGTCGAGGTCGTGCTCAACGAGAAGCGCCTGCGAGGTGATGCCCCCCATGGCGAGGACTGGGCGGCGATCCATGCCGATCTCTACCCGGCCGACCACCCCTATCACCACAGTGTGATCGGCACCGAGCGCGATCTTCGGGCGGTTACGGTCGATCAGGCGCGACAATGGTTCCACGACTTTTACGGCCCGGCCAACGCCACGCTGATCCTGACCGGCGACCTTACCGTCGAGGCGGCGCGCGTGCTTGCCGAGCGCTATTTCGGCGGCCTCGCGCCGCGCCAGCCGGTCGACCGACTGCTGACCGACACTGCGCCGCTGCCCGGGCCGATCCGGCGGCAAACCTTCTATGCCGTGCCCGCCGCGCGCCTCTATGCCACCTTCCGCGCGCCGCCCGCCGGCACGCCCGCCATCGCCGATCTCGACCTGATCGCGCAGATCATGGCGAACGCGCCAGCATCACGGCTGAAGAAGCGGCTGGTCGACGAACTCGGCATCGCAGGATCGGTGATGGTGACCTTTGATGAGAGGCTGCTGTCGAGCGAGATGGGGTTCGTCGTCGACGGCGTGCGCCCGGACCAGACGGCGCGCGTGGAGGCGGAGCTTGATCGTGCACTGGCGACCTTCGTGGCGGAAGGCCCGACGGCCGCCGAGCTCGACCGCGCGCGTGAGGCCCGCATCCGCCACATCAAGCAGTTGCAGGAAAGCACGTTCGGCGAGGCCTTCGCGCTGATGCGCGGCGTGTCCCTCACCGACGATGCGGACTATGACGCTACCTATCTGCGCCAGTTGCGCAGCGCGACGCCGGAACGGGTGCGGGCCACGGCCGCAGCGGTCTATGGCAAGCCGGGCCATCTGCTGATTGCCAGCCCGATACCGCCGTTCAAGGCCGAAACGGGGGGGTATGATCTCGCCAAGGGGCCGCCGGCCATGGCGCCTGTCCAGCCGATCGCCTTTCCGGCGGTCACGCAGGCACGCCTGTCGAACGGGCTGGCGGTGGTGTTTGTGCCGCGCGCCGGATCGGGTGCAGCCAACCTGTTGCTGCGGATCGATGCCGGATCGGCGAGCGCGGCCTGGCCGATTGCCGATACTGCAGTGACGCTGATGGCCGAGGACAAGACGCTGCCGGGCCGGGCCGAAGCGCTGGGCGGCCAGTTCAGCCGCCGGGTCGCAGCCGATTATACCGACTTCATGCTTTCGGTGGACACCGCCGAACTGGCAAAAGGCATCGCCCTGCTCGGCGATGTCCTGGCGCAAACCGATCCGGACCCGGCGGCTCTCAAGATCCAGCAGCAGCGCCGCCTGGTAGCGCTGCACGGCGAGGAAATGCGGCCATGGACCAGCGCACAGCGCGTGCTCCGCAACAGCGTCTATGGTGCGAACCATCCCTATGGCGAGCCCGCAACCCCTGGTGACGACGTGCGCGCCATACAGGCGCTGGACGTGGCCGCACTCCGCGCCTGGGATCGCGGACATGTCCGCCCCGACCGCGCCACGCTCTATGTCGCAGCGGATACCGACATGGCGACGCTGCGCCCGCTGCTCGAAGCGGCGCTGGGCCGATGGAAGGCGGACGGACCGGCCGCGCCGATAGCCGCCATCCCCACGGCCCCGGCACAGCCCGCGCCGACACTGACCGTGCTCGACAAGCCCGGTGCGTCGCAGACCTTCATCGCAGCGGCGCGTCTGTTGCCGCCCAGCACGCCTGCGGGCGACATCGCGCTCGACGCCGCGAACGAAGTCTATGGCGGCAACAACACGTCACGGATCAGCGCCAATCTGCGGCAGAGCAAGGGCTGGACCTACGGCATCGGCTCGGGAACCCAGGATGCGCGTGGGCAGCGGCTGTGGCAGATCGCGGGCAGTGTGTCACCCGATCACAGCGCCGCCGCCATCGCCGAACTGATCGCGGAACTCCGCGCGCTCGGCAAGGACCACCCGCCCGCGCAGGCGGAGCTCGACCGGATCGCGGCAGCCAGCATCAACCAGACTGCGGCACGGCTGGAGGATGGTGCGGACCTGCTGCAGGCGATGGCCAACGCGCAAAGCTATGGCCGCCCCTATGATTCGGTCGTTCGCGATCCCGCACGGTACCGGGCCTTGACGCTCGATCAGGTGCGCGCTGCTGCGCAGACGCTGGCCGACCCGTCGGTGTTGCACTGGATTGTGGTAGGCGACTGGCAGAAGATCCGCGACCAGTTCCAGGGGCTCGGCCTCGGGGTGCCGACAGTCATCCGCGTGCAGGACAAGTGACGGTGCAGGGGGTGCGGGCCGGTTCCCGCACCCCTGCACGCCGCGTTCTTCAAAGGATCGTGCGTACCCGCCACAGTTCGGGGAAGAGCACGACTTCGAGCATCCGCTGGAGATAGGCGACGCCGGACGTGCCGCCGGTACCGCGCTTGAAGCCGATCACCCGTTCCACCGTGGTTAGGTGGTTGAACCGCCAGCGGCGGAAATAATCCTCGAAGTCGACCAGCTTCTCGGCAAGCTCATAGAGATCCCAATGCGCCTCGGGATCGGCATAGATGCGCGCCCAGGTATCGACCACGGCATCGTTGGCGGTGCGCTGGCTGGTCAGGTCGGTGCGTTCTTCCCCCACCGCAAAGCCGCGCCGCGCGAGCAGCCGCAGCGCCTCGTCATACAGGCTGGGCGCCGCAAGGATCGCTCGAAGCTGTTCTTCCAGGTCGGGGCGGTGGCTGTGCGGCTTCAGCATCGCCGGATTGCGGTTGCCGACGGTGAACTCAACCGCACGATACTGGAACGACTGGAAGCCGGACGACTGGCCCAGCGACCGCCGGAAATCCGAGTATTCGCTGGGCGTCATGGTCCGCAAAACGTCCCAGGCGCCGTTCAACTGTTCGAATATCCGCGTGACCCGGCTCAGATTCTTGAACGCCACGCGCGGCCGGTCTCCGGCAATCGCCGCGGCTGCCGCGCGCAATTCGTGCAACGCCAGCTTCAACCACAGCTCGCTTGTCTGGTGCTGCACGATGAACAGCAGTTCGTCGTGCGCCGTCGAAAGCGGATGCTGTGCATTCAGAATGCCATCAAGCGACAGATAGTCGCCATAGGACATGCGCGCTCCAAAGGCGGTTTCCGCGCCGTCGGTGACCGGATCGAAAGGAGTGTTGCTCATGCGAGCCCCCGCCGGATCAGCAGTGCCCCCACGTCCGGATCGCGACCGCGAAACGCCCGGAAGCTCTCTGCAGCCGGTCGACTGGCACCCCGCGCGAGAATCTGGTCGCGAAGCGCATCGCCGGTCGCGCGGTCGACCACCCCGGCCTCGACAAAGCGCTGGAACGCATCGGCCGCCAGCACCTCTGCCCACAGATAGCTGTAATAGCCCGCAGCGTAGCCGCCCGCGAAGATGTGGGTGAACGCATGCGGGAAGCGGTGCCATTCGGGCGGGCGCACCACCGCGACTTCCTCGCGAACGATTTCCAGAACCTCCATCGGGTCGCCGCCCAGCGTGCCGAGATGGAGCAGCAGGTCGAACAGGGCGAACTCGATCTGGCGCACCACCGCCATGCCCGACTGGAAACGCCGGGCGGCGAGCAGCTTCTCGAACATCGCCGCCGGCAGGGGAGTGCCCGTGCGATAATGCTCCGACATGCTGGTGAGGACCGCCTGATCCCAGGCGAAATCCTCCATCAACTGGCTTGGCAGTTCCACCGCGTCCCATTCGAAGCCGGTGACACCGCCGATGCTGGGACGATCGACGCGGGTGCACAAATGGTGCAGGCAATGCCCCGTCTCGTGCAGCAGCGTCAGCACGTCGCTGTGGGAGAGGAGCGCCGGCACATCTTCCCCGCGTGGCGCGAAATTGCATACCATATAGGCTACGGGCAGGCCGATTTCGTTGCCGTCGCGCAGCCGCGGGCGCGCCTCCGACATCCACGCGCCGCCGCGCTTGCCGGCGCGCGCATGCAGGTCGAGATAGATGCCGGCAAACACCGTGCCGGCCTCATCGATGAGATCGTAATAGGCGGCATCCGGATGCCAAAGCGCGACATCCTCGCGCCGCCGCAGACGGATGCCGAACAGCCGTTCGATCAGCGCGCGCCACCCGCGCAGCACCGCCTCTACCGGGAAGTGCGCGCGCACCGCCTGTTCGTCGAGCGCATAACAGGATGCCCGTCGATGCTCGCTCGCATAGTCGATGTCCCAGGGCTGGAGATCGTCTATGCCCAGCTCGCTGGCGGCAAAGTCGCGCAACCGCGCCAGCTCCGCTGCCGCGATCGGGCGCGCGCGGTCGGCAAGGTCACGCAGGAATTCGAGCACCGTCGTCGCGTCCGGCGCCATCTTGGTGGCGAGCGACCATGCGACCGGGTCGACGAAGCCGAGCAGATGCGACAGCTCGTGTCGCAGCGCCAAGGTGCGTGCGATGCGCGGGCCATTGTCGAACTGGCCGGCCTGCGGCCCGCGATCCGAGGCACGGGTGCCGAACGCCGCATAGACGCGCGCGCGCAAATCGCGATCATCGGCGAAGGTCAGGATCGCGCGGACACTCGGATGATGGAGCGTGACCACCCAGCCCTCAATCCCCTTGGCTCGCGCCGCGTCGGCGAACATGGCAAGATCCGCTTCCGGGACGCCGGCCAGCTGGGCGGGATCGGTGATCTGCTCGAACCAGGCGTCGGTTGCGTCGAGCACCGCGCTCCCGAAATCGGTCGCGAGCTGCGACAGCTCCAGCGAAATGTCGGCATAGCGCGCGCGCTGCTCGGGCTCCAGCGCAACGCCGGCAAGCGTGAAGTCGCGAATCGCGTGTTCCACGGCCGCGCGATCGGCCAGCGGCAGATCGGCAAAACCGGGGGTGGCGGCCAGAGCGACGAGCACGTCATAGAGATCACGGTTCTGGCGCAGCCGCGTCCCAGCCGCCACCAGCAACCGGTTTCCTTCCGCATGCACCGTCCGCAGTGTGGGACTGTCGGCCGCGCTCTTCAGGTGCGACACCGCCGACCACAGCGCGTCGATTGCGTTGGCCGCGCGCTCGAGCGGCATCCACACCGCAGCAAAGCTGGTCGGCCGGGTGCGGACCAGTGCGTCGATCACCGCATCCTGATCGGCGATCGCCTGTCCGAGCGCTGGCAGGATGGTCTCGGGCGTCAGCGCCGCGAAGGGCGGCAAACCGGTCGGATCGGTCAGCGTTGCAAGCGTCATCGCGTCGCTCCCGCAATCCAGGCCGCCACTTCGGCGCGAAACGATCCGAATGCCGCGTTCGAGGCATTGAGCTGCGCGACAAAACGCCGGGCAAGTGCCGGATGGACGGCCTCGAACAGTGCGGGAATCTCGTGACGTTCGGGTGCCTTCGTGCCGTCGCCCTTCGCAATGCCGTTCAGTGTCTCGGTTGCCTCCGCCTCTGCTTCCGCAGTCCAGCCGGTCCCGACCGAGGCGCGTTGTGCCCGCAAGTGGCAGACCGCACGCATCAGCTCGGTCAATCCGGCGATCGAGGTGCCCAGCGGCCATGCGGCCGCCTCTGCCACCGCTCCCAGCGCCCTGATCTCGCGGTCGGCGTGATCGCCCAGCGCCACGGCATCGCGCCGCAGCTTTCGCCACCCCGCAGCGTCGGCCATACCGCTGCGATGCGCATCGACGAGCGCCTCCAGGGTATCCCGCGCAGCTTCCGGCCAGGGCTGCGTCTGCGTGATCATCCAGCAGGCCAGCCGAACGTCGGTGTCTTCGGGGACGTAATGTGTCCCGGCTTCCGTCAGCGCGAGTGCCTGGCGCAGCGCTGCCATGGCCGGCGACACCTGTACGCCGATCATGCCGCCGCATCCCCCTTTTCCAACGCGGCATCGAGCATCATCGCCAGCCGCGTGCGGGTGAGCGCGCCGACATGGCGGTCCAGCTCGTCCCCCCGGCGCACCACCAGCGTGGGCACACCGCGCACCTCGAACGCCTTGGCGATACCGGGCGACTGTTCGATATCGATCTTTGCGACCGCGACTTCCTGCGCATAGGCACTGGCGATTTCCTCGACTACGGGCGCCATCGCCTTGCACGGCCCGCACCAGGTTGCACTGAACACCAGCATCTGCAGCCTGTCGCCCGCAACGGCATCGATCGGTGCCAGGCTGTCGTCGTTGATCTGGGTAATAACAGAAGTCACGGCCGGTTCTTTCGTTGTGGAAGGGAGGAAATCATGCGGTGGCGCCGCCGACCATGATGCGGTCGATGCGGATGGTAGGTTGGCCGACACCCACGTCGAGATGCTGGCCCTGCTTGCTGCAACTGGCGACACCTTCGTCCAGCGCCAGATCGTTGCCGATCATCGAGATGTGCTGCAGCGCTTCGTGCCCGACACCGATCAGCGTCGCGCCTTCGACGGGAGCCGTGATGCGGCCGTTCTCGATCAGCCAGGCCTCCGTGGTGGTGAAGTTGAACCGCCCGCTGACGATGTCGACCCTGCCGCCGCCAAAGGCCGTGGCATAGATTCCGTCCTTCACCGACGCGACGATGTCTGCCGGATCGTCCTTGCCGCCCTTGAGAAACGTGTTCGTCATCCGCGGCAACGGCAGATGCGCATAGGACTGTCGACGGCCATTGCCGGTCGGCCGCGCATTCATCAGCCCGGCGTTCAGCCGGTCCTGCAACAGCCCCGTTAACATGCCGTCTTCGATGAGGGTGGTGGGGGCGCCCGCCGTGCCTTCATCGTCGACGCCCAGCGAACCGATGCGACCTGGCAGGCTGCCGTCGTCCACCACGGTGACTCCGGGCGCGGCGATCCGCTCGCCCATCTTGCCGTCAAATGCCGACAGCTTCTTGCGATGATGGTCGCCTTCCAGCCCGTGCCCCACGGCTTCATGGAAAAGCACGCCGGGATAGCCCGGCCCCAGCACCACCGGCATGGTGCCGGTGGGCGCGGGGCGCGCCTCGAGATTGGTGATCGCCATGCCGACGGCCCGGGCGATCATGGCATCGACGCTCGTCTCCGCCAGTTCGCCCGCGCCGTGGCGGCCGCCCAGCCCGGCTTGGCCGCGCGCGCGGCGACCGCCGGCTTCGGCGATCACGTCGACGAACAACTGCACCGTCGGGCGCAGATCGGTGGCGAAGCGACCGTCGAGATCGGCGACGAGCACGGCCTGATCGACCACGCGCAGAAAGCCGTTCACGCGCACGATGCGGGCATCGCGCGCCCGCGCCCGGGCATCGATCGATGCCAGCAGCGCGATCCATTCGGCGGCATCCCCCGCGCTGTCCAGATCGATTGCCGGATACAGGGCGTGGTCCTTGGCGGGCGACGCGAGCGGCACCTCCGCCTCACCGCCAGTACCGCCGTCCAGCGCACGCACGGCCTCGGCCAGCGTCGCCAGCGCACTGCGGCGCATGTCGGCCGAATGGGCGAACGCCACCTGCCCGCCGCGCGCCGCCCGCGCGCCGACGCCCTGATCGATCTTGAAGGAACCGCCGGCAACACGCCCCTCCTCCAGCCGGAAGGTGCGCGACCGCTTCGATTCGAAATAGAGATCGGCAAGATCGGTGCCCGCCATTCCCAGCGCGCCCAGCGTCCGCGCCAGATCCGCCGGTTCCAGCCCGGCCGGCGTCAGGATGCGCGCCGCCACCGCGTCGAAGCGCTTGTCGCCGCTCATGCCGCGCCTCCGATCTGCATCCCGTCGATCAGGATAGAGCCGGTGCGGAACGCGCCGCTGCGGTGCACATCCTCGCCCACGGCGTCGATCGCCATCAGCATGTCGCGCAGATTGCCCCCCACCGTAACGTCGCTGACGGCATGGACTGGCACGCCATCTTCCACCCACAGCCCCGCGACGGCATAGGTCCAGTTGCCACTGACCGGGTCGGCGGCGCCGCCGTTCAGCCGCGTGACCACCAGCCCGCGCCCCAGCCGTCGGCACAAGGCGGCGAAGTCACCGCCCGGCGCGCGGCTGGTGAGCCGCAGATTCCAGGGGCCATCGGCATTGCCGGTCGAAACCATGCCCAGCCGGCGAGCCGAGCGCGTGCCGAGGAAATAGCCGAGCGCCATCCCGCCGTGCAGAATTGCCCGGCGCTGCCCGGGCACGCCTTCGCTGTCGAACGCGCCGCTGTTCAGACCGAACGGCTCGAAAGGATCTTCCGCAAGGTCGAGATGATCGGCGGCGACCTTCTTTCCCAATGCGGCGGGAAGGAATGTGCGCCCCTGATGCTGGGGGGTACCGGACAGCGCGCCCACCAGCTCGCCCATGAGCGCCGTCGCCACCCGCGCCTCGAACAGCACCGGGCCGCGGTGGCTGGGCACCGCACGGGCGCCGAGCTGCCGCGCTGCCCGATCGACGGCCCTTGCAGCAAGCACCTCGACCGGATCGAGCACGTCGAACCGGCGGTCATAGCTGTCGGCATGGTCGTTCACTGCGCCCCCGGCGTCGCGGGTAAGCGCGACCGCCCACGCGCCCTGGTTTGAATAAGTCTGTGTCCGGCAGAATCCGGCGCTGGTCGCAAGTGCGAGCACGCCTTCGCTCGAAGACACGCCCATCGCGACTGTCTCTGCCGTCACGCCGGGAGGTGTCACGGCGCCACGGATTGCGGCATCGCCTGCCAGCGCCATTGCACGCAAGGCGCCCGGATCGCGACCCGCCGGGGCATAAAGGGGCGGCAGCACCGTATCGACCGCCATGTCCGCCAGCGCGGCTGGCAGACCATCGGCATCCTCCTGCATCAGCGCGGCGAGCGCGAATGCCTCTTCGGCTGCCCGCCGCATGGCCCCCCGATCCAGTGCGGCGGTGGTCGCGACGCCCATCCGGCCGCCGCGATACAGTTTGAGCGTCAGCGATTGCTGCGCGTCACGCAGTGCCGTTTCGACCGCGCCACCGCGCGCAGTAACCCGAATGCTGGCCGTGGCGCGGACCGATGCCACCGCATGATCGGCACCGAGCGTCTGCGCCGACGCGATTGCCTCGCGCGCGACGGCTTCCATTTCCGCTGGATCGGTGGCGAGCAAGCTCACCGCGCCGCCTCCGCGAGGGGGCCTGCGGTGGCGCGCCCCGCTTCGATCACCAGCGCATGGTCATGATAGCGATGGAGCCGCTCGTCATGGACCACGCTGACCAGTGTTACGTCCGGCAGATATTTGTCGATCTGCTGGTGGAAATGCAGGGTATTGGCGGGATCGAGCGCGCTGGTCGCCTCGTCCAGGATCAACAGCGCTGGCCGTTGAAGCAGTATTCGCGCCAGCGCCACCCGCTGCTGCTCGCCGGGCGACAATTCCTCCTGCCACATCCGCTCGGCGTGGAGATCGTCGGCGAGGTGGGCGAGGTGCACGGCATCTAGCAGCGCCAGTATCTCGCCATCCTCGTGCATATCCGCTGCGTCTGGGAAGCAGATCGCCGCCTTCAGCGTGCCCATAGGCAGATACAGCCGCTGCGGCACGAACATCGCGGTGGTGCGATCAGCAAGCGCGACCTGCCCCTCGCCATCGGGCCACAGCCCGGCGAGCGAGCGCAGCAGCGTGCTCTTGCCCGCCCCCGATGCGCCGCGGATCACCCAGCGCTCGCCTGCGCGGATCTGCCAGTCACCGACTGCAACCAGCGGCTCGCCATGCGGCCGGCGGATCAGCAGGTTCGACGTGGCGAGCGCGATATCGGCGGGCGCACCTGCACCGGTGGCGATGCCGGCAACGCGCTCATGGTCGATGGCCTGATCTAGCGCGCGGATACGATTGACGTACGAGACCTGAGTCGCGATGCGCGGATAGAGCTGTACGAAGAAGCCCAGCGCCGGGATCAGGTTCGCGAATGCGTCGCGCCCGCCCATCACCTGGCCGAAGGTGATAGCCCCGGCGAAATAGCGCGGTACCAGGATGAACAGCGGGATGATCGAGGCCAGCCGTTCGTAGAGGCCGTTAGCAGTGTTGAGCCCGATCTGCGCCATGATGACCGATCGCCAGCTACGCCGGATCTCGCGAATGTGGGTGCGCAGCGATGCGCGTTCGATCGGCACCGCATCGGCCAGCCCGATCTGTGCCGCGTTGCGCCGGACATGCACCAGATTCGAGCGGAAATCGGCTTCGCGATGCTGCCACCACATCATCGCGCGGACATAGGGCTTGCCTAGCAGCACAATGACGACGCTGCTGACGAGCACATAGGCGAGCGCGTACCAGATGGTGCTGCCGGGGATCGAAACCGAGTGGCCGAAGGCGGCGAGGACGAGCGGCGGCGCAGTTTCGAGCAGGATGTGGACGATCGCCCAGATCGAAACGGCCGAGTGGATGGCTTCGAGAAAAACCGGCATCGATCCGAGTTCGGGATCGGTGATGAAGCGCAGATCGTCGGCGATGCGCTGATCGGGATTGTCGATCATTCGCAGCCGCTCGATTTCCGCGTAGCGGTTCCGGTCGAGCCAGCGGTCGACATATTTTTCGGTGAGATAGACGCGCCAGTGCAGGCACAGAAGCCGCTTCACCATCGGTGAGATGACGACGTAGGTCATCTGCAGCGCGAGGATACCGACAAAGGTTAGGATGAACCCGCCGAATGCCGACACCTGATGCTGCTCGACGCTGTTGAAGAAACGCTGCTGCCAGCGGTTCATCAGCACGAACACATAGACGCCGCTGAACTGGAAGGCGATCATAACGAGCAGCAGTGCCCAGGCGGTCTTCCAGTGCCGCGACGTCCAGTAGCTGGTGTAGAAATGCCATGCATGCCGCCAGCCGCCAGAGGCCGATTGCGAAGGGGTTCCCCCCGTCTTGCGACGGGAGGAATCGGAAGAAGCGGGCTGGGGCTGCATCGTCAACGAACCTTCTTCAACGGAAGCGATACCCAAGCGTCAGCCGCCAGGTACGCGGCTCGCCGAGCGGGACATAGTTGGTGCCGGCGGTGACGCCGTAGTTCACGCGATCGAGGACATTGCGCACGCCGAAATTGACGTCCAGCTTGCCGATCGTGAGAAAGGTGTTGAGATCGACCTGGTTGGTGGGCCCGATCCACACCTTGCCGAGCTTGTCGACTGCTGCGCTCGACCGCCCATAGACGCCGGCCCCCACGCCCGCCGTCACGCCGTTGCCGACGCGGTGGTGGTAGGAAGTGTAGAGGCTGTACTGATCGCGGGGCGCCAGCGTGACCGTGTTGAAGCTCGGCTGGGGGACGAGATAGCTATATTCGGTGCGCGTGAAGCTGCTGCTCACCAGCCAGCCCTTCAGTACTTCGCCCGAGACGTTCAGGTCGACGCCTTCGCCCACCTGCCCTGGCAGTGCGATCGAAAAGCCGCGATGCTGCGGATCCGGCGCGCGCACATTGCTCTGACGGAGCTTGAAATAGGAAGCATTGATCAGCACCCGCTTGTGGAACAGGTCGAGCTTGAAGCCGCCTTCCGCATTGCGCGTACGGATGTCGGGCAGCAGGTTGACCCGCGTATAGTCGAACGTCAGGCTTGGCGAGAAACCATAAGCGAGCAGGCCATAGGCCGACAGGTTCTTCGTGATCTCCAGCACCGCGCCGAAGCTGGGCGTGGTCGCCCCGTTCGAATGGATGGTCGGCGCGGGCCGCCCCGGAATGATGCTGACTGCATCGGCATCGGTCTTGCGGACGCTTGCCATGAGCGCCAGCTTCCAGAATTTCGCCAGATACTGGGCATAGAAGCTGGTCTGGTTACCCGTCGCGCGATTGGCGAAAACATAATTGGTGGGAAGCGCCGGCAGCGTCGGCGTCCGCGTGAGGAAGTTGTACGGGATCATGGTTCCCGCAGGCGGCTGCTCGGCCGTGATGTCGTACTTGTAGTACATCGCGCCCACGACCAGCTTGTGCTGGATCGGCCCGGTCGTGACCTTGGCACGCAGATAGCCGTCGACCGCGTCGTTCCTGCTGATCTGGCTGACCCCGCTGGTCAACACCATCGCGACTCCTGCCGGATCGATCACTCCGAGCGGCGAATACTGGTTCAGGAACAACGTCGTCTTCTGGTGCTGGTAATGGGCCGAAGCCGTCAGCCATGAACCGATTTCCTGCTTGGCCTGCAGATCATAGGTCGTGCCCTGGATCTGCACATACTGGTCTCTGCCCCCGATAACCGGCTGGGAGGGATCGAGCGGATAGGGCTGGAGCGTCTTCGGGTTGAAGATCGTATAGGGCGTCATGCCCATGATCTGGTTGCCCAGCGTCACGCTGGCGATGATATCGGTATGCGCGTTCTTGAAGCGGAGGGAAGGCGCGAACAGATAATCGCCGTTGCCGCGATAGCCACCGGCATTGTGGTCGGCGTCCGCCGCCGTGGCGACGATGCGCGCGCTCAGATGCTTGTCGGCAGTGATCGCATCGTTGGCGTCGACGGTGATCCGTCCCGAGGTGAACGAACCGCCCTCGATTGAAACGTAGAGCCGTTCCTCGGCGCTCGGTTTCTTGGTGACGATGTTCACCGTACCGCCCAGGCTGTCGCCGCCCAGCAGGATCGCGTCGGGGCCCTTCAGCACCTCGAGCCGCTCGACATTTGCCAGGGGCTGGGTGCTGCCGGCCGCGAAGGTGCTGCTCGACGGCGTCGGCAGCCCGTTTACGGCGCCGCCGGTGGAAAAGCCGCGCACGCTGTACGAGGCGCCCCCCTGCACCGTCGCAGTGTTGACCGTCACCCCGCCGGCATTGCGCAGCGCGTCCGGCAGGCTCTGCGCCTGCTGCTCGGCCAGCAGCTTGGCCGAGATCACCTGCGTGTTGCGCGGCTGGTCGCGGAGCGATTCGCCGGTGCGGCTGGAGCTGGTTTCGCCGCGAACCAGCACATTGTCTTCCGCCTCGTCACGCTGGGCAACGACCAGCACCTCGTTGACGACGACGATCCGGCCATGGTCGGTCTCTACACCGACGGGCTTGCCGTGCGTTGCCTGGCGCACTGCGTCCAGCGCATCCTTTGCGTGCTTGACCGGATTGGAGGAAACGCCGGCGACAGCATCCGGATCGACATCGATCGTGGTGCCGGTCTGCTCCCGGATGCGCGCCAGGGCGTCCTTCAGCGGCATCGACGGCAGCGAAATCGCATGCTGCTGATCCTGCGCCATCGCAGCGATCGGGGTTATCAGGGCAATTGCTGCCGACGCCGTCGCAACCATGGCGACACCCGACAGGAAGATTCCGCGACTCGCGTTCATTTTTATCCCTCCCATTGCGTGCGACGCACAGACCCGGGCTGCGACCGGCAGCGGTCGCAGTTGCCCGACGGGTTGTCCGTGGCACGTTGATGCAGTGACGCGCCCTGGTAATGCAGGGCGACCGTTCATCGGCAGCGCGCACTGGCCCGCCGAAGGTTCTTCTGCGGGGTCGATGGCCATCGTCTTTTGCGGGATTTCCCCGTTGCGCTGGCTCGGCTCGACCGTGGGTTGAGACTGCGCGGAAGCCGGGAAGTCATCAAATTGTAAAATCTTATGTAGCCATCTGATTCCTGGATGCCACCGGACGGGCGATTGCCTGCCAGCCCCGCTTCAATTCCTCGACCAGCCACTTGATCATCGGCTCGCGCGCGCGATACGGTTGCCACTGTGCTACGGCCTGCGACGACAGCTTCAGGAACGGTAGTTCCGCGAGGCTCATCGACAGGTTGGCTGCATTGTGCTGCGCAAACCAGTCGCTGGTGGTCACCACCAGATCGGAGCCGAGTGCGAGGAGCGGCAGCATCGAATAGAGGCTGGTGCGCACAGCAACGGTCCGCCGGGCCAAGACGTGCTCTGGGCCATATTCGCCAAACATAGCCTTCTCGATTTCTTCGGAGACGGCCACGTGCTGCGCAGCAAGATACGCATCCTCCGACACGACCTGACCCGCAAAGGGGTGGCGGCTGCAAACCAGTCCGGTCAGCCGCTGGCGAAACAGGGGCTCTGCGCATAGCCCATCATCGACCATGGCCTCGGGTAAGATTGCAACATCGGCGCCCGAATCGAACAGGCGCCGCGCAGAACCGTGCACGAAGGGCAGCATCCTGATCTTGATACCCGGCGCCCTAGCGCGAATGTCGGGAATCACTCGGCCCAGAAACATTAGCTCGATGGCTTCGGGGGCGGTGATCGTCACGGTTTGGGTGGCCGTGGCCGGATCGAAATCGAGCGTCAGGTTGAACGTGTCGTCCACTTCGCGCAGCAGCCGTCCCGTGCGCGGCAGCAGCGCCTCGCCCAGCGCGGTCAGACGCCGGCGCTCGCCATAGACTACCAGTTCATCGCCGAAATGCTGGCGCAACTGACGCAGCTTCGCGCTCATGGCCGGCTGACTGAGCGCGATCGAATGGGCGGCGGCGGTAAGCGTATGCGACCGCAGCACCGCATCGAGCGCATAGAGCAGGTTGATGTTCAGGCGGCGCAGCCGGGGGCCCACCTGATGCGGGGCCGGGTTCTGGTCGGGAAGATTCAATGCGTTCTCCCTTTCGCCGGCATCGGTTCGTGCGGGACGGGCTATCGAGAAGCCATCGTGCAGCGCCTGGGCCTTCCCCGCAAGTCGTGGCGCCACGGGGCCTTGGCGGTACCAAAACTACCACCGCCCGGCGTACCCATTGCGAGGCGGTCCCCGCCGCCAGCTTGATGCTTGACGTCCGCCTGTTTATTGGCCCGTTTTGAGCGAGAGTTTTCCGGCCTTTGAAGCCTTTTGGCAAGGAGCTGGGACATGAAGAAATCGCGGTACACGGAAGAGCAGATTGCGTTTGCGCTGAAGCAGGCGGAGACGGGCACGCCGGTTGCCGAGGTGATCCGCCGGATGGGGATGGCGGAGCAGACCTTCTTCTCCGCCGTCGCTCTTGCTGCCACCTTCATTTTCTGGCTGTGATCAAGGAGTCCTGACCCTAGGGCTGGGACCCATTAACGGGATTCCGTCGGCGTGAGAAATGTGATTCGCCCTCCCCGTTTATGTGGAGGTTGAGTTGCCGGGATAGTTCTGGCTGAGTGACGAGCAGTGGGAACGGCTACAGCCGCTGCTGCCCAACAAGCCGAGAAGTGTGCCGCGGGTGGACGACCGTCGCGTAATCAGAGGCATCGTCCACGTGCTGCAGGCGGGCTGCCGCTGGAAGGATGCGTCAAGCGCGTACGGTCCCTACAAGACGCTGTACAATCGACATAAACGCTGGTCGGAAAAGGGCGTGTGGCAGGCAGTGTTCGAAGCGCTCGCCGCTGCCGGCGGACCACCGGCCGAAGTGCTGATCGACAGCACGCATGTGAAAGCCCATCGGTCGGCAGCAGGCGGAAAAGGGGGGGGCGTGCCCAGGTGATCGGCATCAGCTGCGGCGGGCGCAACACCAAGATCCACGCCATTGCCAACGCCCAAGGCGAGCTGCTCGCCTTCCACCTGACGCCGGGTCAGGTTGCGGACTGTCGAGCGGCCGAAGCATTGCTGGGCAGCCTGCCAACGCGCTGCATCGTCCATGCGGACCGCGCCTATGACACCAACCGCATCCGCGACCTGATTGAGCAACAGGGTGCCGTTCCCAACATCCTGCCAGGCCAATCGACGCTGGAAAAGCTGTTTCAGCCGCAGCCTCTACAAGGGGCGCAATGCCATCGAGCACATGTTCTGCCGCCTCAAGGACTGCCGACGCCTCGCTACGCACTATGACCGCACCGCCGCCGTCTTCCTCGGCAACATCCATCTCGCCGCCCGCGTCATGTGGTTTTTGTGAGTCCCAGCCTTAGGAAGGAATATGCTATCACAGTGATTTGGCGCGCCAAAAATTTCCGGGGCACGCGACGGGGCAATTCTCCGGAAACCTTCGTCTTCTCCGCCGGATTTACAAGGGGAAGCGCTTGTGAGTTCGAAGTCGTGTGCGCCACGGATGCTTCGGGATCCGTCCGCAGAATTCCGTCGATGGGGCCAGCAACCTCTGGCAATGGCCGGGCTTGGCGGGCCGTTCGGGCCTGCCCCGCCAAACCCGGCATGGCTTTCAGATCTTCGCCCCCAAGGTGAGGCCGACGGTGCGCGGCTCGGCCATGGGCGAGTAGGTGCCATAGGCCGAAGACCCGGTGTAATGCAGGCGATAGCGGTGATCGGTGAGGTTGTTCGACCACACGCGACCATAGAAATGGCCGCTGGGATCGGTCCATGTCACCGATGCATTCAACAGTGCGAAGCCCGCCTGGGTGAAGCGTTGCTCGCGCTGGCGATCGACAGGCACGCCCGGATTGGCACCCCAGACCGACGGGTTGGTCAGCACGTAGCGGCTTGTGTAGCGGAGATTGGCCGCCAAGCGCAGTCCACCGTCCCGGACCGGGATATCGTAGTCTGCGCCCACGGTTCCGGTGAAATCGGGCGCACGTGCCATTGGCAGACCCGAAAGATTTTGGTCCTGGGTTATGTTGAGATAGGTCTTGAGCGGGTCGGCGTTACGCGTGAGGCTGATGCCGCCGCCCGGCCCCGCATTGGCGACGCCGAGGCCGCTCAGGATGAAGTTATCACCGTAGCGCGCATGCAGCCAGGTTGCGCTGGCGCGAAGCGTGAGATGGTCGATCGGCTCGACTTCTGCATTGCCTTCGATGCCGTAAATCCGTGCCTTGGGGGCGTTGGCGAGCACCACGACCGGTGCGCCGTTGAACACCTGCGTCTGTCCGACCTGCAAGTTGCGATAATTGTAATGGAAGCCGGCGAGTTCGAAGCGGGCATGCGATCGAACCGTCTTCAGGCCGGCCTCGAAGGCCGAGATTGTTTCCTCCTTCACCGGGAAAAAACATTGCGGTGTCGTCAGCACGCATGCGGGCTGCGCACTGTCGAAGCCGCCGCTTTTGAAGCCTTGCGAATAGCTAGCATAGACGTTGGAGCGCGGCGCGAAGGCATAGCGGATCGTCGCCCGCGGTGTGAACCGGTGGAACGTGACGGATGCGTCCCGTTGCGGACGGGCCAGTGCCGGCGTTGCAGACACGGTGCGTAACGAAACGTCCTGCGTCTCCGAATTATATCGCCCGCCGAACGCCAGCGTCCATTTGTCCAGCGGCTGTATCGTTGCTTCCGCGAATGCACCCCATGCGCGCTTCTTGCCCAGGAACGGTGCCAGCGACGTCTGTACATACTCGCTCAGGCCCAGCGGCGTCTGCGCCGATACGGAGGTGTCGCGACCGCGCAAATTCTCCAGCGTTTGGTCCAGGCGGTCGTTGAAATAGGTTCCGCCGACCAGCAGATCGAACCCGTGGCGAACCTTGATTGCGTAATCCAATGATTGCTGGAACGTCTTCTCTTGTTGATCCTTGATCGTCAGCGTCAGCGGCGCGTAGGTGCCGTCAAAGTCCAGCAGGTTGTGCGCGTTGATGCTCGAATATCCGGTCACCGATCGCAGCAGGCCGATGCCGGTGTCCAACTGCCAGCTCAGTCCGATCTCGTTCTGGCGCGAGCGCAGCACCGCCTGCGGGTCATATGCCCCGACGCCGAGCTGCGTGGGCCGGGTAGCGGCTGCGGGATAGTTGGCGAAGAGGAGTGCCGTGTTCTCGATCGGACTGTAGATATTCATCCGCTCGTCGCGCACGCGGGCATAGGAATAGAACAAGTTCGCAGAAAACGCGCCGCCTGCATCGTACCGCAGCTTGACCCGCGCCAGGTCCTGCTCGAGGGGCGCCGCGTTGCCATCGGTCGCGCCCGGGGTGGTACGGCTGGCCAGCTTCACATACCCGTCGCTGCGGCGGCTATAGCCGGCCAGGCTGATGCCGATGCTATTGGTGACGGGCCCCGCGACATATCCGCTGGCGCGCCGATCATTGAAGCTGGCATAGGTCAGCTCGCCGCGCCCCTTCCAGTCGCGCCCTGGGTTGATCGTGTTCAGCAGCATGGCGCCGCCCGTCGCGTTGCGGCCGTACAGCGTGCCCTGGGGGCCCTTCAGTACCTCCACCTCGCTGATGTTGGGAATGTCGATGTTGAGCGAGATCGGCAGTGGCTGGTACAGCCCGTCGATGTACACCGCCACGTTGTTCTCGAAACTGCCGGTCAGCGTCGTCGTGATGCCGCGGATCGCCGGCTGGGTGCTCACGCCCGCGTTGCCGAGCTGATAGCCGGACGTCACGTTCGCCAGATCCCGCAAGTTGGAAACGCCGGCTGCCGCGAGCCGATCGGAGGTCAGGACCGCCACCGATAGCGGGACATCTTCCAGCCGCTCGGTCCGCTTCTGCGCTGTCACGACAATTTCATCGGTTGCGGTCTGGGCTTGCTGCGCGCCATCGGCGGCCCCTGCAGCGGAAGACTCCTGCGTTGGCGAAGCCGGCGCTGTACGGACACTCGTAGCCTGTGCCTGTGCCGCGAACGGAACAAGGCCGCTTCCGGCTGCCGAAAGAAGCAACGCGAATCGTGATGCCATCTCGCACCCCCTCCATGATTGGTTTGAGGGCGGATCTCCGTCCGCCTCAGCTACGGGGTGCAACGACGCATTCGGCGTAACAATAGTGGGCGCGGTGTGATCACGCTTGTGATCGAGATGTGCGCGCAGACGGCGGGACCTACCCGATGCGCTATTTGCGCGGCGCAGGCGAGGGTCGCGCGCGCCGCACATCCATGATGTCCGTTCTTCCTACGTTGCCCGCGCACGCCGCATCTGTTTCGGTGTCGGCGCTGCATCGTCGATGCGATGTCGATGCATCGTGCGGGGGTAACCATTCAAGGGCAGGCGCATGTCCACGCAACACGATCCCTTCGCACTGCCTGTTCGTGGTGGTTGCGCACTGGCGCTGCCTGGCGGGAGGTTGGAAGTTCGGGCTGAAGGGGACAAGCCGCGACCACGGCACGGCGCGGCCTGCCGGGCGTGACGGTGCTGCGTCAGGCGCTGTACCGTTGCGAGCGGGAGGCCTTCCTGCCCAATCCGCCAGCGCAGGGGCCTTGGCATCCGGATCACCAGAACGGGGCCGCCTTCGCAGGGTTGCTTGCGCACCTGGCCGAGAAGCAATGCGGGAACGGCATGATGATCGCGCAATTGTCGATCGCCATCCTGAGTCCGGGCCGGATGGAGGCGATGACGGCCTCCTATCGCCAGATCCGCACCGGTTCTCGACTTGCGATCAACGAAGTCGCGCTGGTGCAGCATGGGCGCCCCTTCGCGACTGCGACGGTCGTTTCTACAAGACTGGCGGAAACGCCGGACTATGGCGTTCCGGCCACGCCTCGGTCGCCGCGCTCGACAACGCCATGGCAACCGATCGCGGCAGGTCCGATGGCTACCTGCGCCGAGGCGTATTTGCTCGAGGAGATCCCGTCGGCGCCCGGGCGCGGCGCCGGCTGGGCGCGCATGACCGGCGACATCGTGGCGGGGGTACGGGCATCGGCCTTGAGCCAGGCGGCTGTCCTTTCCGACTTCGCCAGCGGATTGGCGGCGGGCGTGAACAAACGCGAATGGTCGTACGCCAATGTCAGTCTGAACCTCATGCTGTTGCGTCCACCGCTGCCGGGCTGGCACCTGCTGGAGGCGGAATCCTGCAGCGCGGGGCGGGGCGCCGCGATGACGGCCCTTGCCCTGTATGACGACGCCGGTCTGTACGGGCGGTCCGGGCAGACGCTGTTCATCGATCGCCGATCGGCCGACCGCTGATGCTCGGAGCGGGCGGGGTTGCGGGGCCACGAAATCACGGATGTGGTGCCATATCGTTGCCTCTGGTGGCGGGCGGGGTCCGGCTGTTACCCGTCGATCCGCGGCCGAAACAGGGCGCGCGCTTCGGCGACGAGGCAGCGACGCAACCATGCCGCCGAGGGAGGATCGCATGTTGGCTATTGCGCGATGGGTCATCCGAACGTGCCGCAGCGCGCATGCCGGCGCGACCGATCCTGCAAGGATGTTCGACGTGAGCGCCGTCCATGGAAAGTGAAGCGCCCTATCCGCGCTTTGCGGGTGTATATCGCGGCTGGGCGGTCCTGGCATTCTGCGTACTGATGCTGTGCGTGAGCACGGGGCCGGTATATTATTCCTTTGGCCTGTTCGCGATGCCGTTCGCACATAGCTTCGGCGCACCCCGAACGCTGATCAGCCTGGGGCTGACCCTGACCATGCTGATGAGCAGCCTTGGTTCTGGCCCGATAGGCTGGCTGGCGGATCGCTATCCCTTGCGCCCCTTGTTGCTCTGCGGCGCGGTCGGCACAGCAACCGGATTGGCGCTGGTGTCGCTGACCACCTCGATGTGGCAGGTCGTGCTGCTCTACGGCACGTTGATCGCCGCCGCCGATACCTTGCTGGGCGTGATGTTCGCGAACCTGCTGCTGTCGAAATGGTTTGACCGTCGTCGCGGACTCGTCATCGGATTGGCGGCGCTCGGTGCTTCGAGTGGGTCCATCCTCTATCCGCCGCTTACCGGCTTTCTCATCGAACACTATGGCTGGCGCGCAAGTTATCTTGGCCTTGCGTCGAGCGTGCTGGCGCTTGCCGTCCCGGTGTGGTTCTTCGCGACGACGCCCCGGAACGGCATGCCGGCGATCGAACGAATGCCGTCCGCACCGCGGGCAGACTCGCGGACTGGGGCGATGGCAATCCTGGCGGTACGGGAATTCTGGATCCTGGCGGTGGCGGTAGGCCTGCTCGCCGCCGTCAACACGGGCGTCATCATCTCGCTGGTGCCCTTTGCGATCTCGCGCGGCACCTCCACGGTCGATGCGGCGACGCTGATGTCCATTTTCGGCGCAGGCGCGGTGGTCGGCAAGTTGCTGGCCAGCATGATCGCCGACCGTGTCGATTTGCGCTGGGCGTTGCGCGGGGCGATCCTGTTGTGTTCGCTCGCACTGGGGCTGCTCGGCCTTGTGCGCGGCGGGTTCGGATTATGGGCGATATGCGCCACACTGATCGGCCTGAGCATGGGCGGGCAACTGCCATTATGGGGGGCGATAACCGCGCGTCTGTTCGAGCAGCGCGTGTATGGGCGTGCGCTCGGCCTGTCGCGCATGGCGATGACGCCCTTGACCTTCACCTTGCCGCTCCTGGCGGGCTGGATCTTCGATCGCACCGGTGCGTATGAGTGGATCTGGCGGACCTATGCGATGATCGGCGCCGTCGTGCTAATCGCCACCTTGAGCATGCGGGCCATCCCTCGTTTCGCCGCCTCGATACGCAAGGCGTAGTCAAGACTGCCAGCCTGCCATCGCCAGCGGGGCGCACCAGGCACGATCGGTGGCCCGTCTCCCGGCGGCACGCCCGGTCAGCGTGCCGCCTCTCGAGCAGCGGAATCAGAGTCGCTGGATCACCATGGCGATTCCCTGTCCGCCGCCGATGCACATCGTGATCAGGCCGAGCCTGCCGCCGCTGCGTTCCAGTTCATAGAGCGTCTTGACCGTCAGGATGGCGCCGGTTGCCCCCACGGGATGGCCGAGCGCGATGCCCGAGCCGTTGATGTTCGTGCGGGCCGGATCGAAGCCGAGCTGGGACGCGACCGCGCACGCCTGGGCTGCGAAGGCTTCGTTGGATTCGATCACGTCGATGGCGTCGAGCGCCACGCCCGCCCGCGCCAGGGCGATCGGCACCGCCTGCACCGGCCCCAGCCCCATGACGCTGGGTTCGACGCCGGCATGGCCCCAGCCGAGAATGCGCGCCCAGGGCTGGAGGCCCAGCCGATCGGCGGCAGCGCGCGAGGCGAGCACGACGGCCGCTGCGCCATCGTTGATGCCGGAGGCGTTGCCGGCAGTCACGCTGCCGTCCTTGCGGAACACCGGGCGCAGCCGGGCGAGATCCTCCAGCGAGGTGTCGCCGCGGACATGCTCGTCCGTGTCGAACAGCGTCGTCTCGCCGCGCCGGCGGACCGGTACCGGCACGATCTGCGTGGCGAAGCGCCCCTCGGCGATGGCGTGTGCGGCGCGCCGGTGGCTCTCGATCGCCAGCGCGTCCTGCGCCTCGCGCGCGATGCCGCATTGCACGGCGACGTTTTCCGCGGTCACGCCCATGTGCGATCCCTCGAACGGGTCCGAGAGCGAGCGCGTCAGTGCGTCGAGCATCGCCGCGTCGCCCATTTTGCGGCCGAACCGCAGGTCCGTCACATAAAAGGGCGCCTGGCTCATATTCTCCGCGCCGCCGCCGACGGCGACTTCATATTCGCCCAGCAGGATTCCCTGGGCCGCGGAGACGATCGCCTGCAGGCCCGAGCCGCACAGGCGATTTACCGTCAGCGCGGGGGTGGTTACCGGCACGCCGGCGTTTACCGCGGCGACCCGCGCGATATAGGCGTCGGCGGGCGTGGAGGGAATGACGTTGCCCAGCACGACGTGCCCGACCGTTTCCGGCGCGAGACTGGCGCGCGCCAGCGCCTCGCGGATGACGATTTCGCCGAGCGTGGCGGCCGAGACGTCCTTCAGCGATCCGCCGAAGCTTCCTACCGCAGTCCGCGCACCAGAAATCAAGAAAACATCGCTCATCGTCACGAACTCCCGCATCTGCCGATCGCGCCGAACTGCGCCCGTCGGCCTGGTCCTGCTCGGCACGAGGTCCGCACGCAGGGAGAGCGAGGTCGATGCGCAGCGCCGGGCTGTCATGGCCGGCTATTCCTTCCAAGGGAGGTTCCGGCAATGGAAGCACCTGCGCCATCACGCTTGTGAAGGATCTGCCGCGAGCCGGGTCCGTACGGGTAATCCCGGCTTTCCGGATCGCCCGGGGCGACTCATGGAAGCGGCGGATCAGGCCACGATCGGGCGGTTATGCCGGCGGGGCTTGGCACGCGCAGCGGGCATCACATATGTGGAGGCGGTGATGCTGCTGTCCCCGGGGGCGCATGGGGAACGTGCATTGCTTGCAGCAAAAGGGGTGTAATGGATGGAAGCCAGATCGAAATTGCGATCGGGGCGGATAGGTGCGGAAGAGGCAAAGCGCCGCCGATCCCTTTTGTTGAAAATATCCTACGCCGAATTTCTTCAGCATGGATTTGCCGGTGCCAATCTTGACCGGATTGCTTCCGAGTGCGGAATTAGCAAGATGACGATCTATCGGCAGATCGGGGACAAGGAATCGCTATTCAACCTTGCCTTATCCGAATCTGTTGTTCAGATCACTTCCATCTACCAGAAAATAATCGATGAGGGTGATTCTCCGCAAGAAACCATTCGGAAAATCGCACAAATTGGCCGCGAGACCTCCTCTGGTGAGGTAATGGAGATGCTGCGGCTCGGAATCGCTGAGGCTCGCCGGTTTCCGGGTTTACCGAAAAAAATGCTGGAGCGGGTAGAGTCGGTCATGCAGCCAATCGCACTTTACTTGCAGCATGTTACCCCCGTGCCGATTTCGTTCGAGCATGCGATGCGGCATGCGAAGCTATTAATGACGATGACTACCGGCGGATTTCTGAAATTGCTGGGGTCGCCCGAGGCGGATACGTTCGAATGGGCCGATGATGCGGCCAAATTATTCCTCGCGGGCGCTGGAATCGCGAGCGTGCCCGCAAGCTGATGCGCCTCTGCACGATGCCCGACCCTTGCCTCGTTCGCTAATTGATACTAACAAGTATCGTAACAAGAAATCGAAACGTGAGGCGAGGGTGTGATGGGCGTGGTCCAGGACCGGGTGCATGTGCCGGCCGTCGTGCCAGCGAATGAAAGCGTAGTGCGCAAGATCTTTGTGCGCCCACGCATCGGTGCTTCTTTTCCAATGCCTTCGACACTCCCCGGCGAGCGAACCGCATATTCTTGATTGCATGATGCAATTGCCGGCGAACCGCGTTTCGTCTGTACCGTGCAGCCGCGACTAGGGCCGATGCGACGCCCACGCTGACCGCAGGACGGGAGAGGAAGAGGGCGGAAGCGCCTCCTTTCAGCGACGTCGCGCGACATGACTGGAGCCGAGTGTCGGCCATCCAACCAATTTTTCGAACCTGAACCGCCTGGTCAGCGCGTGGCTGGGCAGATGGGAGTTTGCATGTCTGATTTTCCGATGCTGATCGACGGCGCCCTGGTTGCCGGGGCCGCCGACCTTCCCGTGTTGAACCCGGCGACCGAACAAGTGGTGGCGGCGGCGGCGCGGGCGGATACCGCACAGATCGGTGCCGCGGTCGCCGCCGCGAAGCGGGCGTTCCCGGCATGGGCCGCCCGTTCCTTTGCCGAACGTGCAGCCGTGATCACCGCGATTGCGGATGCGATCGAGGCCGGCCGCGACGAACTGGCGAGGCTGCTCACGCTCGAGCAGGGCAAGCCGATCCCGCAGGCGCAATGGGAAGTCGCAGGTGCGGTCGGCATGCTGCGCTATTATGCCAGCGTGGAATTGCCCGTGGAGGAAATCGAGGACGGGCCGCAGCGCCGTGTCGAGATTCACCGGCGCCCGCTCGGTGTGGTCGCGGCGATCGTCCCGTGGAACTTCCCGTTGGTGATGGTCGCCACCAAGATCGGCGCGGCGCTGATCACCGGCAACACCGTGGTCGCCAAGCCCGCTGCGACGACGCCCCTGACCACCCTGAGGCTGGGGGCGCTGGTGTGGGATCTGGTGCCCGCCGGCGTGCTCAACATTGTGGCCGATGCCAATGATCTGGGCAATGTCCTGACCGGCCATCCGGACGTGCGCAAAATCTCCTTCACCGGCTCTTCGGCAACCGGCCGCAAGGTCATGGCGACCGCCGCCGACGACCTGAAGCGGATCACCCTGGAACTGGGCGGCAACGACGCCGCGATCGTGTTGAACGATGTCGAGCCCGACAAGGTCGTGCCGGCGCTGTTCCAGAGCGCGTTCATCAACAGCGGCCAGGTGTGCAGCGCGATCAAGCGCGTGTACGTGGAAAGTGAAGCGTACGACGCGATCGTCGATGGCCTGGCGGCGCTTGCCCGCGACGCGGTGGTCGGCAACGGGCTCGAACAGGGCGTCCAGTTCGGGCCGGTGCAGAATCGGGACCAGTATCGCCGCGTACGCGCGCTGCTCGACGACGCGCGCGAGCAGGGTACCGTGGTCGCCGGCGGTGACGTTCCCGAAGGGCCTGGCTATTTCATCCCCCTGACGGTGGTTCGCGACATCGAGGATGGCGCGCGCCTCGTCGACGAGGAGCAGTTCGGCCCGGTGCTGCCGGTCATCCGGGTACAGGATGCGGAAGACGCGCTGCGCCGCGCCAACGCCTCTCCCTACGGCCTGGGCGGATCTGTCTGGTCCTCCGATCCCAAGCGGGCGGCCGCCATCGCGGCGCGGCTGGATAGCGGCACTGCCTGGGTCAACAAGCATCTAGACTATGGCCCCACCGTCCAGTTCGGCGGCGCCAAGGCCTCGGGAATAGGCGTCGAATTCGGCGTCGAGGGGCTGCGCGAATTCACCCAGGCGCATGTCGTGAACATCGCGAAATGACAATCGATCCCACCCATCAGGAAGCTGTTGCCATGACCCTTTCTCCCACGCCGACCGCGGAGACCGCCCGATGAAGGCCGCTGTCCTGCGCGAAATCGGCAAGCCGCTGTCGATCGAGGATGTCACCCTCGCCGATGTCAGACCGCGTGAAGTCCGCATCGCCAATCGTGCCGTCGGCGTCTGCCACTCCGATCTGCACTTCGCCGAGGGGGCGGTTCCCTATCCGCTGCCCGCCGTCCTGGGCCATGAGGCGGCCGGCATCGTGCTGGCTGTCGGCTCGGAGGTTCGCTCGGTGAAGCCGGGCGACCATGTCGTCACCTGCCTGTCCGCCTTTTGCGGGCATTGCCCGAACTGTGTCACCGGGCGGCTGGTGAACTGCAATACGGGCGAAACGCTGCGACCGCCCGAGGCGCCGCCGCGGCTCTCGCAGGGCGGGGAAGTGATCCACCAGTTCGTCAACCTGTCCTCCTTCGCCGAGGAGTCGCTGGTGCACGAGAATGCGTGCGTCGCCATCTCGCGTGACATGCCCTTCGATCGCGCCGCGGTGCTCGGCTGCGCGGTGACGACGGGGGCGGGGGCCGCGATCAACACCGCGGGCATCCGGCCCGGGCAGACGGTGGCGGTTATCGGCTGCGGCGGCGTCGGCCTGTCGGCGGTCAACGGTGCCGCGCTGGCGGGTGCGGGCCGGATCATCGCGATCGATCGGCAGCCGGCCAAGTGCGAACTCGCGCGCCGGTTCGGCGCCACCGATATCGTCGTCGCATCGGACAATATGGTCGGCGAAGTGCTGGAGATGACCGCCGGCGGTGTCGACCATGCGATCGAGGCGATCGGCTTGCCGCAGACGGTCGCGGCCGCCTTCTACATGCTCCGCGCCGGCGGCACGGCCACCGTGTGCGGGATGATGCCGATCGGCGCCAAGGTTGAGATCGACGGGCTGGCGCTGTTGCAGGAACGCCGCCTGCAGGGTTCGAACATGGGATCCAATCACTTCCCGGTCGATATCCCGCGCTATGTGGAGTTCTACCTTCAGGGACGGCTCAAGCTCGACGAGCTCGTCTCGCATCACATCCGCCTCGACGAGATCGAGACCGCCTTCGACGAACTGCGGGGCGGCGCGAGCGCACGATCGGTGATCCTGATGGACTGAGCGGAACGCGCCAGCGTCGGATCAACGACGACAAGCAATCAACAACAAACAATCATATTTGGAGAGTGGGATGCAGAAATGGCTATGGATGGCCGGCGTTGCGGCCATCGGTATCGCGAGCCCGGCCTTCGGGCAGGACAGTCCGCCGGCGAGTGGCGCCGTCAAAGCCCAGGATGCCGGTAAGGCGCCTCCCGCGTCGCAGGCCGATGGCATCGCCGACATCGTCGTGACCGCACGCAAGACCGAGGAGAAGCTGCAACGGGTGCCGATCACGGTAACCGCGCTCAGCTCGGAAGGGATCCGGCAACAGACCATCCAGACCACCAACGATGTCCAGTTCCACGTTGCCGGCCTGGTGCAATCGCCGGAGCCGCAGGGTGGACAGCCGGACTTTGCGATCCGCGGCACGCGCCAGCAGGGCGCCATCGGCAGCCAGGGCGGTGTTGCGGTATACATGGACTATACCCCGCTGCTGTCGACCAACGCCATCGCCTATTCGACCTACGACATGCAGTCGATCCAGGTGCTGAAGGGGCCGCAAGGAACGCTGTTCGGCAAGAATACTACCGGCGGTGCGATCATCTTCGCGCCGAACAAGCCGACGCAGCAATTCGAAGGCTTCGTTACCGGCAGCTACGGCAACTACAACCGCACCGAACTGACTGGCATGCTGAACGTGCCGCTCACGGAGACGCTGGTCGCGCGCGTCTCCGGCAGCTTTGTCCGCCGCGATGGCTATACCGAAAATGTGGCGACCACCGGAAGCGGTCCCTCCAGCCTCGACAATGAGCGCCACGAATCCGGGCGCGCGATCCTGCGCTGGTCGCCAACCGACCAGTTCACCAATGATCTGGTCGCCGAATATACCCATATCCACAACAATCCGATCAAGGGCATCACCGTCGCGGTCGCCGCGCCTTGCACGCTGCTCTATGCCAATTGCGCGTCGGCCCTTGCCGAGCAGCAGAGCCTCGGCGCGCGTAAGGTCGATTTCGTCAACGCGCAGTTCGAACGGTCGCAGAACTGGGGCCTCGCCGACACCGCAACCTATGATCTTGGCCCGCTGACGATCCGCAACATCTTCAGCTATCAGCGCAACAAGAACGACGATCTGGAAGACAATGACGGGTTGTCAACGGTACCGGTGCTGAGCGGTGAGAACCATACTCGTGGTCGATCCGTCATCAACGAGCTGGATTTCATCGGCAAGTTGTTCGACGACAAGCTCGATTATACGCTTGGCTTCTATTATTCGGACAGCCGGTTCGACCAGCACTTCAACGTCGGCGTCTTCGACCTGCAATTCAATGCCGCCGGTGCGGTGACGGGCGGGCTGCCCTCCTATTTCGGCGCTTCGCCGTCGATAGCGAACAACACCTTCTACACCCAGCAAAAGGCGGTGTTCGGCCAGCTCAACTACCATGTGACTGACCGTTTCACGATCACCGCGGGCACGCGCTACACGCACGAGCATCAGCGCGCGATCACGCAGCAGTTCATGGGCACGATTTCGCCGACCAACAACGCGCTGCGCTGCCAGACCTCGGAATTCTTCGCCGGCAATCCGGGGCTCGACAGCGCCGCCTGTGTCGTCCGGCGTGAGCAGGATTTCGATCCCGTCACCTGGAACGTCAGCCTCAACTACCAGGTGCAGCCCACGACGCTGCTCTATGCCAGCGTCGGCCGCGGATTCCAGGCGGGCGGCTTCAACACCCAGATCCCGATGGCGCAGTACCAGTCCTACGCGGCTGAGACGGTGACGAGCTACGAGACGGGCGTGAAGTCCGACTGGCATCTCGGCGGGCGGCCGATCCGTACCAACCTCTCGGTGTTCCTGTCCAAATATGACAACCAGCAGCGCGTCATCAACGATACGCTGCCCGGGGGCAGGACGTTCATCGCAACGTTCAATGCGGCGAAATCGACCATTTATGGCGCCGAGCTAGAGGTAAACTATCTGCCGACGCCAGCGCTCGAGCTGTCGGGGTTCTACTCCTATATCCACGCCAAGTACGACAATTTTCTCAGCCCCCCCATTGGCGTGAACGGAGGGCAGAACCTTTCCGATTCGGCCATTTCCTCCACGCCCAAGCAGACGCTCAGTGGCACGATCGCGTATACGGTTGCGGTCGGGTCGCACGGCAAGATCCGCGGATCGCTAAGCGGCTATTATCGTTCGAGCACCTACGCCAACGATCTCGTCCAGACCTCCTACACCCGCCTGCCGGGCTATACGCTGCTCAACGCCCGGATCGATGTGCTGAAGCTCGCCCCTGTCGATATCGGGCTGTGGATGAACAACGTCACCAATAAGCTGTACAAGGTGTTCGGCTTCGACACGCTGACCAATTCGCTCGGCTACGCCACCGCCCAATATGGCGCTCCCCGTACCTTCGGCGCGGACGTCACGTTCAAGTTCTGACGGCGCACGATCCCATACCGAAGCGCCGTCCTTCCCCTCCGAGGGAAGGACGGCGTTATTTTTCACGGTTGCCCTTAATCCGATGCTGCGCCGTCCAGTATTGCGGCGACGTCGTCGGGCGAGTCAATCATCAGATCATGCCCGCCCTGCATGCCGAGGCACTGCCACGAGGGATCGCGGGCCGCTTCTTCGGCGAATTTCCGGAACAGGCGCGAGTCATAGCCTGTGGCATAGACATAGATCTTCCGGGCGATGGACTCCCGTCCGTGGACGGACGGCAGACTCTCGGTGAAGGTCAACGGCGGATGCGGCGTCATCTTCGCATCGACCCAGGCCAGGTCCGCTTCGTTGACGTTGAAGGCGGTGGCTGCCAACGGGCGCAGCGGCCCGGCTCGCACCGCCGCCTCCATATGGGGCCGCGCCGCCGGGTCGGCATAGTCGAGCAGACACTGCCCAGCTTCGGGTTTCAGCGCATCCAGATAGACGATGGTGCGGATGCGCTGCGCCAATTGCTCGGCAACGCCGGTGATCACCATGCCGCCATAGGAGTGCCCGCACAGCACCACGTCCTCCAGATCCTCCCAAAGAAGGAGGTTCACCACGTCCTTAACGTGCGTGGAAAGCGTGACGTCCGGGCGCAACAGGTGCGCGCGATCGGCCAGGCCAGTGAGCGTCGGCGTGAAGACGCGATGGCCGCGCCGTTGCAGCCGGTCCGCCACGCGTCGCCAGCACCAGCCGCCATGATAGGCACCGTGCACGAGCACGATATTGCCAGGTTGCGCCGTCATATTATCCCTAACTCCCCCGATATTTCGGAAATTGTCCGGCCATGCTTAAAATTTGAAGGAGACGTCGGCGCCGAAGGTTCGCGGTGCGCCATAGACATAGGTGACATATCCCGTCGATGTCAGGTTGTCCTGGCCAAGCAGTTTGTACTGCTTGTTCAAAGCATTGTTCATCCAGAAGCCTATGTTGACCGGAAGTGCGCCGATCAGATCAATTCGCGCATTGAGCAGCGCATATTGCGGGATGTAGGTATTGCTGTTCTGGAGGATGTCCTGAGTATACGCCCCGGACCGATAATAGCCTGTGGCCGAGAATTTTGCCGATCCGCGGTTGACCGGTGCGGTGTAGCTCGCGGTGATGTTCGCGGTATGTGTCGGCGTCGCTGCGATCGCCAGACCGGAAAGGTCTTCGCCCGTCTGGAAGCCGATCGCGTTGAGCTGGGGCGACCGGAAGCGATCGTACCGCGCGTGGATAAAGGAATAGAATCCGGACAGTTCGACGCGCGTCGCGGGGCGATAGTTGATCTCCGCCTCGGCGCCATAATTGGTCGAAGAGGCCGCGTTGAACGTGGCGATGAAAGTCTGCCCCTGCGGGACGATATAGGTTCCGTTCTCCACGCGCTGCTGATTTTCATATTGGGCGTAGAACAGCGTGAGATTGGTCCGAATCGGGCGTCCGAAAAGCTTCCAGTCCACCTTCGCGCCCGCCTCGTAGTTGTTCACCCGCTCCGGTTTGTAGACCTGATAGGCGGGCTCGATCACGCGCAGGTTGATGCCCCCCGCCTGCGCGCCCCGCCCCGCGTTGACGAAGATCAGCGCGGTGGACGTGATTTGGAAACTGAGCGCGGCATTGTAGGTGAACAGGTTCGACTGGGTGGCGCCGCGCAACGTGCACGTCGCCGGGTCGAACGTCTGGGTTGCGGGGTTGTAGAACAGCGCATTCGCGCAGGCGGGGCTGTTGTCCGTGGGCGAAACCGTGCCACTATAGGTCTGCCCGGTCACGCGCAGCTTGGAGGAGGAATAGCGGGCGCCCGCCGTGAGGGTCAGACGATCGGTGAAGTGGTAATTGGCTTGTCCGAACACCGCTTCCTCGCGGGTGCGGAAGGTATTCCGGATGTTGCTCGGGCTGATGCGCAGGAAGGGCGGCAGACCGCCCGTCGGCGTCAGCGCGAGAACATCGATATGGCTGCCCTGGAAGAAGTTGTTCTGCGAATAGTAGAGGCCGATGGTGTAATCAATCCTGTCAAACAGGCGCTTTCCCTGCAGCGTCAGTTCGTTCGTGTACTGGTGGGTACGATTGAAGTTCGCGATGTTGAGCAGGGGAAGAGGCAGCCCGGCATAGTTCGCATTGTCATCGAACTGGTCGTGGCGATAGCCGAAGACGTTGCGGAGCGTGGGGCCGCCAAGATCGATCGTCGTCGTGTTGGTGATGCCCAGATTCTTGGCGTTCTGGTAGAGATTTTCGGGCATGTAGGTCTCGCGCGAACCGAGTGCCAATTCGCGCGTGCCCAGCGTCGTGCAATTCGAATAGAGATAGCAGCTGCCGCCAAAGGCGACCAGCTTGCCGGTATTCGGCGTCTGGTAGACTTTGACATAGTCGACCATCGTCGTGTTGGTGATCGCATCGACGGGCGACCAGCGGACAATCCCGCGTGCTGACCAATGGCGCTCGGCATCGAGGTCCGGCCCTACCAGATTCTTGGTGAAGCCGTCACGATCTACCCAGTTGCCGGAAATCCGTAGCGCGAGCCGGTCCGACACCGGTACGTTCAGAAAGCCTTCCATTTCGCTGCGATGATAGTTGCCATAGCCGGCCTTGAGGCCGCCCGCGAAAACGTCCGTGGGGTCATTGGGTAGGAAGATGACCGCGCCGCCAGTGGTGTTCTTTCCGAACAACGTGCCTTGCGGCCCCTTCAGGACCTGCACGTTCTGAAGATCATAGGCGGCATAGGCGACGGAATAGGTCGACGGGATCGGAACATAGCCGAGATAGGTGGCCACCCCGCCCTGGGAACTGACGACGCCGTTCTGCCGCGCGCCGCGAATGGAAAAATCGGGGGCGCCGCCCTGCGCTTCGGGATTGATCACCACGCCGGGGGCGTAGAACTGGATGTCGGTGACCGTCTGGATTCGCTTCTTCTCCAGATCGTCCCCGGAAATGGCATTGATGGTGATGGGCACCGTCTGGAGCCGCTCGTCGCTCTTGCGCGCCGTGACGACGATGTCGGTGATGCCGGCATCCGCGGCCGGGCTGTCGGGCTTCTCCGCAGTTTGCGCCGCAACCGGGGCGGGCAACAGCGCTACGCCTAGGGCGTTCAGCGAAATGCCGATGATCCAGTTTTTCATGCTATCCTTCCCAACGATGCGGCTCTTTGCGGCCGCCACCGATCGACCTTGCGGCAGGATGTCGATGGTATCTTGCCCATTTGCGATGGCGATTGTCCGAAAATGCAAGACCATCGCCGATGCAGGGGGAGCCTTGTATCGGCGGCGATTTGGAGCATGATCGCGCGTGCGCCTGCGCGAACGGGACCGGCCTGCGCGCAGATGCTGGGCGCTGGATAACGGCACGCGATCCACGACAGGGGGGAGAGGAAAGGACAATGACCGCACCGTCGCCCCTCGATTCCTGGCTCGCCGCCGCGACGCGAGCCGGCCGCGTGCATGATGTGTTTCGCTGGAGCGAGTCGGTAGTCGCGCTGCAGGCGGATTTTTGGGACGGGCCGACCTTCGTCGCGCCGGCGCCCTCCTTCTTGGTCGTGGGGCATGCGATCCACGGCGAAGGCGCCGCTCGCTCCACCCGGATACGACCCCGCGAGATCCACGCCTCGGGCTATGACGTGGAATGGGGCGGTTCGCGCGTCAGCGGGCGTTGGACGGCGCAGTTTCTCGCGATCGACAAACACTTTCTCTCGCAGGCGATCGACATCCATTCGGCGGGCCTGATGGCCGACATCCGTATTGCCGAACTGGCCGACGAAAGGCTGCTCGCGTGCCTCGATGCGCTCGCACCGGCGTCTGCCATGGTGCGCGACCCAATCTATGCGGATCATGTTGCTTTCGCGATTTGCCGGCGCCTCGCCGCGCTGTATGGCGCGCCGCGCGAGGAGCAAGGGCGCTACCAGCTCGACCGTGCCAGGGTCGAGGCGTTCATCGAATCGAAGTTGACCGAACCGGTTTCGACGATCGCAATGGCCGCCGCGCTCGATGTGCCGATCCGCGCGCTGTTTCTATATTTCGAAAGCGTATTCGGCACCTCGCCCAGCCGGTATCTGCGCTCTAGGCGACTTGCGCGCGCGCGTGCCGTTCTGGAGGCGTCGGACATGTCGATCGCGGACATCGCGACGCTCTACTGCTTCTACGATCAGGCCAAGTTCACCCATGCCTTTCGCGAGGTCTATAAGACCACGCCCGCGCGCTATCGTCGGGAGCGACGACCCAACGGGTACCAGGCGGCCCACGACGGATCGGTGCCGTCGCGCATTTCACAAACGCGATAACCCACGCGACGTCCGGTAGGAGGATTGCTCCGGTCGCGACACGCGGCAATGACGGACGCATGCAGGAATGCGGCGCTGCGTGTGCGCCGTTGCGAAGCGAGAAGGAATCCCGATGAAGGTGCTGGTAGCGGTCAAGCGGGTGCTGGATTATAATGTGAAGCCCCGGGTGAAGACCGATGGCAGCGGCGTCGATCTCGCCAATGTCAAGATGAGCATGAACCCGTTCGACGAGATCGCCGTCGAAGAGGCGATCCGGCTGAAGGACAAGGGCGTCGCTGAGATCTTAGTGGTGTCGGTGGGGGACGCCAAGGCGCAGGAAACGCTGCGCACGGCGCTGGCGATGGGGGCCGACCGCGCCATTCTGGTGACGAGCGAGGAGGCAGTCGAGCCGCTTGGCGTCGCCAAGATCCTCAGGGCTATTGCCGATGAAGAGAAGCCCGGTCTGATCATCCTGGGCAAGCAGGCGATCGACGGCGACAACAACCAGACCGGGCAGATGCTGGCGGGGCTGCTCGGCGTTGGCCAGGGGACCTTCGCCTCCAAGGTCGAACTGGCGGATGGCAGTGTCACCGTGACCCGCGAGGTCGATGGCGGGCTCGAAACGGAAAAGCTGGTGCTCCCGGCGATCATCACCACCGACCTGCGGCTCAACGAACCGCGCTATGCCTCGCTGCCCAACATCATGAAGGCAAAGTCCAAGCCGCTCGTTCAGAAGACGGCGGCGGACTATGGCGTCGACGTGTCGCCGCGGCTCACCACCCTGGAGGTGCGCGAACCCGCCAAGCGCCAGGCGGGGATCCGTGTCGCGGACGTAGACGAGCTGGTCGGCAAGCTGAAGGCGATGGGCGTCGCTAACTAATCCCGGCCGACTTGGAGAACGAAACAGATGAAGACACTGGTTTGGGTCGAACATGACGGCAACGCCGTCAAGGACGTCACGCTCGCGGCGGTTGCCGCAGCAGCGCAATTGGGGGCGGTGGACCTCCTCGTGGCCGGGAGCAACGTTCAGGGCGTCGCGCAGCGCGCGGCCGGAATCGTTGGTGTCGGCACGGTGCATGTCGCCGACGATGCCGCCTATGCGCATGCGCTCGCCGAGAACGTAGCGCCGCTCGTCGTCAAGCTCATGGCCGACCACGACGCCTTTGTCGCGCCGGCGACCACCACCGGCAAGAACCTCGCCCCTCGCGTCGCCGCGCTGCTCGACGTCATGCAGATCAGCGACATCCTTTCGGTGGAAGGCGAAGACACGTTTACCCGCCCGATCTACGCCGGCAACGCGATTGCCAAGGTGCGGACCCGCGACGCCAAGAAGGTCATCACCGTGCGCGGTACCGCGTTCGAAAAGGCGGCGGGCGAGGGCGGTACCGCCGTGATCGCGCCCGTCGAGTCGACCGGCGATCAGGGGCTGTCGGTGTTCGAGGGCGCCGAGATCGCCAAGAGCGCACGGCCCGAACTCACCAGCGCGAAGGTGATCGTATCGGGCGGCCGGGCGCTCGGTTCGTCCGAACAGTTCCATGCGGTGATCGATCCGCTGGCCGACAAGCTCGGCGCAGGCGTCGGCGCGAGCCGCGCGGCGGTGGACGCCGGCTATGCGCCCAACGATTATCAGGTCGGCCAGACCGGCAAGATCGTCGCACCCGAAGTCTATGTCGCGGTCGGCATCTCCGGGGCGATCCAGCACCTTGCCGGCATGAAGGATTCCAAGACGATCGTCGCGATCAACAAGGACGAGGACGCACCGATCTTCCAGGTGGCGGACATCGGCCTGGTGGGCGACCTGTTCAAGGTCGTTCCCGAACTCACCGAAAAGCTTTGAAGGATCCGAGAGCATGATCACGATCAACGTCGTCCGGCGCGATGGAACGACTGTGCCGGTCCAAGCGAACGAGGATGGGTCGCTGATGGAGGCAATCCGCAATGCGGGCATCGACGAGTTGCTCGCGCTGTGTGGCGGTTGCTGCTCGTGCGCGACCTGCCATGTCCATGTCGAGCCGGGGTTCGAAGCGGCGCTCCCGCCGCTCGGCGACGACGAGAGCGACCTGCTGGACAGCTCGGGAGACCGCGACGAGCACTCCCGGCTTTCCTGTCAGATCCCGATTACGGCTGCGCTGGACGGCCTGACGGTGCGCGTCGCCGCCGAAGACTGATGCGCAGCGGGCTGCAGGCCGATAGCGCGCTATCGCGCGCTATCGGCCTGCAGCCCGCGGATCAGCGTTTCGGTCATGCCCTTGGCGACCAGACGAAAGTCGCGGATCGGCCCGTCGATATAATAGCGCGTGATCGCTTGCATGATAGACGCGGTGGCAAGGCTGGCTTGGCGCGCGTCGAGCGTGGCGTGGAGTTCGCCCGCTGCGCGTGCTTCCTCGAACATGCGATCCAGCAGGCGTCGTATCCGGCGGCTTTCATGATCGATCGTCTCGCGCTGTTCGGCGCTCAGATGTTCGCGCTGTTCGTAATAGGCGTGGCGGTAATCGGCACGCCGTTCGAGGTCGGTGATGTTCGCCTCGACGAAAAGGCGAATGCGCGCGGCCATCGCGGCCCGGGAGGCGAGGATCCCGTCCAGCCGCTCCGCTGAATCGCGAATGCCGGTCAGGCATACTTCCAGCAGTGCGTCTTCCTTCGACCGGAAGTAATGATAGAGGCTCGCCGGGTTGACCCCGGCGCGCTCCGCCAGCGCCCGCATGCTCGTGCCGTGATAGCCTTCGCGCGCGAACATGGCGGCGGCGACGTCCAGCAGCTCGGTACGGCGCGTGGCGGACGGGGGGCGTCCCCGCCCCCGCACCGGCGCCAGTTCAGCGCCGGGGGGCGCCATGGCGTTCATGTCCCGTCAGCTCCATGCCTGCGCGCTCGCACAAGGCGCGCCGCCGATCAAGCCGCGACGGAGGAGGTGCTCCGCCCGGCTGCCGCAGCTGCCTCCCGTGCCACGACGTCGCGCTCCATCAGGCCCGCCAGCCTGCCGAAGCTTTCCTCTGCCTCAGCGACCACCCGTTCGATCACCTCGGCGATCGAGGGAATGTCGTGGACCAGCCCGACCGACATGCCCGCGCCGCACTGGCCGTGTTCCAGGTCGCCGGTGTCGCGCGCGAGCGTGCCCATCTTGAGCATCCGCGCCATCCGCATCATCGCGAAGGTCTCCTTGGGCCCCTTTCGCAAGACGTCGGAGAACATCTTGAGATACGGCTGCTCGAGCTCGCGGGCGATCGCGAAGGACTGCAGAAAGATCGAAATCGGGTTCAGCGACTGCTTGCCGTTATAGATCCGCTCCGGCCCCGGCGTGTTGAGCACGCGGCACATATGCCCGTCGAACTTGTTCGAATAGAGCGTCCGGTCGACGTCGGATTCGACGGCCCGCTGCTTGAAATTGTCGTGGACGACGCCTTCGTTGGTCAGCAGCATCCGCGTTCCCATCGACACGCCCTCCGCACCGAGTGCGAGCGCCCCCACCAGGCCCGCGCCGTTGGCGACGCCGCCCGCCGCGATGATCGGAATGTCGAGCAGTTCGGCGAGCCGCGGGACCAGCACGAACGTTGTGATGTCACCGGCATGGCCGGCGGCCTCGTGTCCGGCGGCGATCACGGCATCGGCGCCGTGCTTCTGCGCGCTGACCGCCAGCTTCACGCTGTTGACCGACGCTATGACCTTGCCGCCATAGGTGCGCGCCCGCTTCACGATCCAGTCGCCGCGGCCCATCGAATAGTTGATGACCGGCACCTCTTCTTCCAGCGCGACCTTCACATTCTCCAGCGCGTTCGGCAGTGCAAGCGGCGCGTTGATGCCGAACGGGCGGTCGGTCGCGGCGCGGATGCGGCGAATATCCTCGCGCACCCGCTCGGGCGGGTTCGAGCCGGCGCCGTACACGCCCAGCCCGCCGGCGTTGCACACGGCGATCACCATTTCAGGATAGGCGATGCGGCCCATGCCGGCGTTCAGGATCGGGTGCTGGATATCGAATAGTTCGGTAATCGCGGTCTTCATGATCCACCTCTCTCGCCGACCGTACCGGCGATGCTAGATGACGGACGGAGTCAGCCGTACACCGGCTCCTCCCACCAGGGATAAAAATCGGGCATGTCGCTCGAGACTTTGCACTCGAATGCCGGCAGGCGGCGCTCGATGAAGGATTTCACGCCTTCCTTCGCGTCCGGCGTCCGCCCGCGGGTCGAAATGCCGCGGCTTTCGATCCGGTGCGCGTCCATCGGATCGGGCATGCCCAGCCCCCGCCACAGCATCTGCCGCATCAGCGCGATCGACACCGGCGCGGTGTTCTCGGCGATCTCGCGGCCGATGGCATAGGCCGCTGGCAGCAATTCTTCCGGCGGCACGACCTGGCTGAGCAGCCCCGCCGCCTTGAGCTCGTCGGCCGGAATGATCCGCCCGCTGAAGCTCCACTCGAGCGCCTTGTTGATGCCGACGGCGCGGGGGAGGAACCAGGAGGAGCAGCATTCATGGACGATGCCGCGCCGTGCATAGACGAAGCCCATCCGCGCCTTCTCGCTGCCGATGCGGATGTCCATCGGCAGCGTCATCGACGCGCCGACGCCGGCGGCCGCGCCGTTGATGGCGGCGATCACCGGTTTCAGGCTGCGGAAGATGCGGAGCGCCAGCAGGCCGCCCCCGTCACGCGACAAGGGATTGCTATAGTCGATGCTGCCGTCCGGGCGGACCGGGCTATGGGCGGGATCCCGGTTCTTGTCGAACACGGCAGCGCCCTTCGAAAAGTCGGCACCCCCACAAAACGCCTTGCCCGCTCCGGTAACGACGACGGCGCGCACATCGTCGTCACCGTCGGTCAGGTCGAACGCCGCGATCAGCTCTTCGCGCATCCCGCCGCCCATGGCGTTCATCACCTCGGGACGGTTCAGCGTGATCGTCGCGATGTTGTCGTTCACCTCATACAGGATCGTCTCGAAACCCATGCGTATCCGCTCCTCATGCGCTTCTCGCGAATGCGTTCCACAGCGCCGTTTCCGAGCGACATAGCATTATTCAAACGATCGTTAAAGAAATTATTCTCCCGGCTCCCGGGTGTCGTTCTGCGCCAGGCGCGCGGCGACCACCGTGTCCATTTCCTCCAGGCCGCTGCGCGGCATGTCGAAGCGCGTGCAATCGTCGATGGCGGCGAGATGATCGAGAATGTCCTCGCTGGTGGGGGCTTCGCTTCCCGGCTGGCACCAGCCTTGGGTGAGGCCGATGAAGATCCGGGCGAACTTGCCGCCGAGCACCGAGTACATGTTCTGCGACGTCGTGCAGGCGTTGCTGACGAGGTAGCAGGCCATCGCCGCGACCGACTCGGGCGTCATCGCGTCGGCATAGTGCCGGCTCCGCTCGCCCGCCGCCTTCAGGAACGCGCCGTCCGGCCGTTCGGCAAGCGGCGTTCCCCCCAGTCGGCCGCCGCGCGCATTGGGGAAGAGGCAATTGACCGAGATTTCGGCCGGGGCTTCCTGCGCGATGACGTTCATCAGGCCGATCATCGCCGTCTTCGCCGCACCATAATTGGCCCGGAAGGGATTGCCGAATACGCCGGACTGCGATCCGATCAGCAGCAAGCGGCCATATCCTTGCCGCAGCATCGCGCGGTAGGCGGGCTGGCACACGAAGAACGCGCCCTTCACATGCACGGCCAGCACGGCGTCGATGTCCTCGGCCGAAAGCGCGCCGAAGCCCGCATTGCGTTGGTTGCCGGCGTTGCTGATGACCGCATCGACGCGCCCGAACTGCGAAAGCGCGGCATCGATGATGGCCTCGCCGCCGGCCTCGGTCGCGACCGTATCATAGTTGGCTAGGGCGCGGCCGCCGGCCGCTTCGATCTCGCGTACCACGACATCGGCATAATCGGCGGCGGCGCCCTGGCCGGTTGTGTCGCCGCCCAGATCGTTCACGACCACGGCTGCGCCGCGCCGCGCGAGCTCTTTCGAAAAGGCCGCACCGAGCGCACCGCCGCCGCCGGTGACGACGACGACACGATCGCGGAAGTCGATCGGCGAATGCACTGCCGCGCCGATCACAGCACGCCTCGCTCTTCCGGAGTTTGAACCGACGGATCGAGGCCGAGTTCGCGCAGAACTTCGATCACCGGGCCCTGGGCGGAGGCGACCGCCGGAAAGCCGATATAGGGCACGCACTGGATCAGCGCTTCCTCGATCTCGCGCGCGGTCAGGCCATTGCGGATGCCGATGCGCACATGGTTCTTCAGCTCGGAATATTGGCGCGTGGCTATCAGGATCGCGATGACGATCAGGCTGCGCTGTTTCATCTCCAGCCCGGGCCGCGACCAGACGCCGCCGAACGCGAAATCCAGTGCCAGCGCCGAGGTCCCGGAGAGAAATCCTCCGGCATCGGCCTGGCTGGCCAGCCGCTGCGCGACCTCTTCGCCCATCATCGCGGTGAAGGTTGCCAGTCCGCTGGCGCGATAGTCCGTCATTCTGCTTCTCTCTCCTGGGTGCACCGGTGACCGTGCCGGCCCTATGTGGCGAAGGACGACACGCATGCGCAATGCACGCGGCACTCATCAGGTTTGTGATGCCGGAATCGATACAGGTGCGGCCGCTTCTATGTGATGGCGTAGTCGCGGCGGTCACGGTGTCGCGAACAGCATCCAAGGAGGCAGCGTATGTCAGCGGAAACCATGCGGGCGATCGTGTTCGACCGTTACGGCGATGCCTCTGTGCTGCGTGAGGCGCGGCTGCCTCGCCCGGTGCCGCAACCTGGGCAGATGCTCGTCCGGGTGCGCGCGATCGGAGTTAACCCGGCCGACGGCAAATGGCGCTCCGGGATGTTCGCCCGCTCCCGTCCGCTGCAATTCCCGCAGGTTCCGGGCTACGATGTCGCCGGCGAGGTCGTGCACTCAGAAGACGCCGCGATGCCGCCGGGTACGCGGGTGGCCTTGATGCTCGATGCGCTGGTGCAGGGTGCCTATGCCGAATATGCCGCCGTCGCACCTACGTCCGCCGCGCCGATCCCCGACACGCTGTCGTTCGAGGTGGCGGCCGCATTGCCGACTCCCGGGCTCACCGGGGTGCAGCTGATCGAGGAGCAGCTCGATGTCCAGCCGGGCGAGACGGTGTTGCTGACGGGCGCAACCGGCGCCGTTGGCCGCTTCGCGGTCCACGCGGCGCGGGCGCGGGGTGCCCGGGTGGTGGCGGCGGTCCGCGCGAAGCATGTCGATACTGCGGTCGCACTGGGCGCAGCGCAGGCGATCGTGCTGGGCGAGCAGGCATGGACCGGCGCGCCGTTCGATCATGTCGCCGATACCGTGGGCGGCGCGCTGGTTGCCGATCTCTGCCGGCACGTGCGGGCCGGCGGGCGGATCCGCACCGTCTCCACCACGCCCATCCCGGCGGAGGGGCTGCCGTGCACGCCCAGCTTTTTCGGCGTGCACGCGGATGCCGATCGGCTCGCCCGGCTGGCCCAGGCAGCGGGTGCCGGCGCGTTGGACGTGGCGATCGCGGCGCGCTTCCCCCTGGCGCAGGCTGCCGATGCCCAGCGGCTGGTGGATGCCGGATCCGGTGGCGGGAAGGTCGTGCTGATACCCTGATCGGCGCACGCATCAAGAATATGAAATGCGGTGCCGCGCCGGTGCGGTGCGGGCGGCGCATGGTATCACCGGCGCCTGACCCGTTTCCGGAGCATGTGATGACCGATCGTTACGCCAAATACGAACGACTTAGTTTCGACCGCCCGCACCCCAAGGTGCTGCGCATCCGCCTCGACAATGGCAAGATGAATACCGCCGATCACCGGATGCACTGGGAACTGGCGGAGATCTGGAACGATCTCGACGCCGATCCCGACGTTAACGCCGCGATCATCACGGGCAACGACCGGTTTTTCTCCGCCGGCGGCGATTTCGCGATGGTGGAAGATCTGATGAACGATCCCGAGGCGCGCGCGCGCGGCTGGAAGGAAGCGCGGGCGATCGTCTACAACCTCATCAACTGCAACAAGCCGGTCGTCAGCGCCATGCGCGGCGTGGCGGTGGGGGCGGGGCTCGTCACCGGCATCCTCGCCGACATCTCGGTGGCGACGAAGGATTGCCGGATCATCGACGGCCATACCCGCCTGGGCGTCGCGGCCGGCGATCATGCGGCGATCATCTGGCCGCTCCTCTGCGGGATGGCGCGGGCCAAATACTGGCTGCTGCTGTGCGATACGCTGCTCGGCGAGCAGGCCGCGGACATCGGTCTGATCTCGCTGGCGGTCGAGGACAGCGAGCTGGACGACAAGGCGGTAGAACTGGCGACGCGGCTCGCCACCGGCGCGCAATCCGCCATCCGCTGGACCAAGCATTCGCTCAACAACTGGCTGCGCCAGATGGGGCCGACCTTCGACGCCAGCCTGGCGCTCGAATTCCTCGGATTTGCCGGCCTCGAGCCGCAGGAGGGGGTGCGTTCCCACCGGGAGAAGCGCAGCCCGGCCTGGCCCGAAACCAGCGCTGTCTGACCTCCCTTAGCAGGAACAAGCCCATGACCTCCAAAGCCCCTGCCCAGAAATATCCCGTGCCCGCGCACGTTCCGCCCGAACTGGTCGTCGATTTCGACGCCTACCGTCCGATCACGGGTGACGAGCAATATCACGAGGCGTTTCTCGCCGTGCGCGCCAAGGCGCCCGACATCTTCTGGTCGCCGTATAATGGCGGTCATTGGATCCTGACGCGCCGGGATCATCTTTCCGAAGCCTTTGGCGACTATCAGCGGTTCACGTCGACCAAGGGGGCCAGCCTCAACCCGAACCGCCCTCCCGAGGCGCCGAAGCTCGCGCCGATCGAACTCGACCCGCCGGTCCAGCAAAGCTTTCGCAAGCTGTTCGCCTCCGCCTTCATCGTCTCGGCATTGAAGGAGCGCGAGAAGGAGGCGAGGGCGCTGGCGATCGAACTGATCGACGGCATGAAGCCGCGCGGCGGCTGCGAATTCATCAAGGATTTCGCACAGCATCTGCCGATCAAGATCTTCATGCGCATGGTCGATCTCCCCGAAGAGGATCGCCTGACGTTGCTGCCGCTCGCCAATGCGCAGGTCGTCGCCGATGGCCCCAAGGAAGAGACGATCAAGCTGCTGTTCGAATATACCGGACGCCACGTGATGGAACGTGCGGCCCGCCCGGGCCAGGATCTGATCAGCAGGATCGCGACGGCCGAGATCGATGGCCGGCCGATCACGCCGCACGAGGCGATCGGTCTGTCGACGCTGTTGCTGATCGGCGGGCTCGATACGGTCGCATCGATGATGGGGCACATCATGCAGTTCCTCGCCTGCTCGCCGGCGCATCGCCGCCAGCTGATCGAGCAGCCTGCGTTGATCCAGCCGGCTGTCGAGGAATTTCTCCGCCGCTTCGCGCTCACCAACCCGGCGCGGGGCGTGGTCGAAGACATCGACTTTCACGGCGTGGAGATGCGCGCCGGGGATCGGGTGTTGCTGTCCACACCCCTTGGTGCGGTCGATCCGGCGGAGTATGTGGATCCGCTGACGGTCGATTTTACCCGCAAGTCGGGCAGCAAGACCACGTTCGGCGCAGGGCCGCATGTCTGCCCCGGCTCGATGCTGGCGCGTCTCGAGCTCAAGATCCTGCTCGAGGAATGGCTGACGCGCATTCCTGACTTCGCGCTCGATCCCGCGGATGCGCCGCGGCTCAAGACCGGCGTCAACGGCAGTTTCGAGCATCTGCCGTTGGTCTGGTGACCGGATAGGGAAAGAGGGCGGGATCGTCTGATCCCGCCCTCTTTCTGTTTACCGGCCTTGGCAGTCCGCGTCAGCCCGTGGTGCGCGCCTTCACCATGCGGAGCGGGGTGTAGGTCAGCACATGGCTGCCGTCCTGCTTGAAGACGCGATTCAGGGTGCGGACCAGGCCACGGTTCGGGCGGCTGCTGCTGCGCCGGCTCTCGATCACCTCGCATTCGGCGTGGATCGTGTCCCCGACAAAGGTGGGCCCCTCGATCTTGAAGTCCATGCCGAGGAACGCGAACCCCGTGTGCTGCATCGTCGACTGGACCAGCAGCCCTTCGATGAAAGTGAACACCATCGCGCCGGGGATTACCTGGCGCTTGATGTCGCTTTCGGCCTTCAGGAATTCGAGGTTGGTGAACAGCACTTCGGTCATGCCGGTGCAGGTTGTGAAGGCTACCAGATCGGCTTCGAACAAGGTCCGGCCGATCGTGCGGAATTTTCGTCCCAGCGGTAGATCTTCATAGGCGCAGCCGAGGCCGATCACCGGATAGTCGTCGTTCGTATTTTTCATGATCGCGCTTCCTGTTCGCGTCCCAGAATCGTGCGCGCAATCAGGTTGCGCTGGATCTGGTTGGTGCCTTCGATGATCTGCAAGACCTTGGCGTCGCGGAAATACCGCCCGATCGGATATTCCGCCGAGATGCCGGCGGCCCCGAACAGCTGGACGGCGTCCGTCGCGACCTTCATCGCGGTGTCGCTGGAGAAGGTCTTGGCGATCGCCGCGGCCTTGGCCATGGCCTGGCCGGTGATCCCGGCGTCGACCATCGTCGCGGCGCGATAGGTGAGCTGGCGCGCGGCTTCCGTCTGGATCTCCATGTCGGCGATCATCCAGCGAATGCCCTGGAAATCGGAGACCGTGCGCCCGAACGCCCGACGCGTGCTGATGAAGTCGGTCGCGTGGTCGATGGCGCCCTGGGCCAGCCCGACGCCGCGTGCGGCGACGATCGGGCGCGAACTGTTCAGCGCTTCGACGACGCAGCGGAAGCCATCCCCCTCGGGCCCGATCCGCTGCTCCTCGCCGACGACGACGTTGTCGAGAAACAGCGGGTTCGACGGCACGCCGCGTGCACCGCTCTTGTCTTCCTTGCGGCCGATCTCGAACCCCGGGGTGTCGGTGGGCACGATGAAGAAGTTGATCCCCGCCTTGTCCGCACCGTCGACCTTCGCCGCGACCAGCACGAAGTCCGACTTGGCGGCGTTGGTGCACCAGATCTTGTTGCCGCTGATCCGGTACCCCGCGCCGTCGCGAACGGCGCGGGTCTTGATGCCGGACACGTCCGATCCGGACTGCGATTCGGTCAGCGAGAAGGCGCCGCGCGTCCGACCCGCCGCCAGATCGGGCAGGTAGCGATCCTTCTGCTCCGCCGTGCCGCCGCCGATGATCGCACCGATCGGCAGCCATTGCATGAAGAGGATATAGGCGGTGTTGTAGCAGACCCGCCCCAGTTCCTCGACGGCGACGCAACCGGACAGCAGGTCGTCCGCCCCGCCATAGCTTTCGGGGAAGGGCAGCAGGAACAGGCCGAGTTCGTTCAGCAGGTCGAACATGTCCTGCGGGTATTCCGCGGTCGCGTCGATTTCGGCAGCCCGGGGGGCCACCTTTTCGCGCGCAACGCGGCGAACGAGATCACGTACCGCGATCTGCTGCTCGCCCAACGCGAACAGGGCATTCATCTGTGTCATGGAACCGCCCATCAGGCCATTGTGAGACCACCGGAAATACTGATGGTTTGCCCCGTGATGAAGGCCGCGTCGTCGGATAACAGAAATGCGATCATTCCGGCGTAATCATCCGGGCGGCCCAGGCGACGCAGCGGAATGGCCTTGGCGAGACCTTCGGCCAGTCGATCGCCCCCCGGCATGTCCTTGGTGAAGTCGCTGAACAGCGGCGTATCGGTCGGCCCCGGGCACAGAATGTTCAGGGTCACGCCGTTGCGCGCCAGCTCGCGCGCGAGCGTCTTGGTGAAGGCGATGATGCCGCCCTTGCACGCGGCATAGACCGATTCGCCGGAGGAGCCGACGCGGCCCGCATCCGACGAGATGTTGACGACCCGCCCGAAACCACGCTCGGCCATGCCGCGCACGATGATGTGATGCATCACCAGCGGACCATAGAGGTTGATGCGGATCACCTTGTCCCAGACGGCAGGATCGGTGTCCATGAACAGGCGCGCCGAGTCCCAGCCCGCGACATTGGCCAAGCCCTGAGTCGGCCCGAAGCGCGATTCGAATGCCGCCATGGCGGCTGCGACTTGCTCGCGATCGCTGATGTCGACGCGATAGGCGGCGGCACGATCGGCGCCGATGCTGTCGACGACTTCCTGCGCGCCTGCTTCGTTAAGGTCGAAAATGCCGACCGTCGCGCCCTCTTCCGCGAGACGGATGGCCGCGTCGCGACCGATGCCGCTCGCTCCGCCCGTCAGGATGATCGCCTTCCCGTCCAAACCGCGCATATATTTTGCTCTCCAAATCGGACGTTGACACCGTCCCTCGGCAGTGTTCATATACATGAACGCTGTTCTGTAAACAGAATTGTGGCCGCGCAGCGGAACCACTGGAACCAGCGTTAGGAGATGGAGGAAACGACATGGACGTTGCCACCCCAAGGGCCGCCGCTCGCAAGCATCGTATGCCGGAGGTCGTGAAATCGGCCGTCCGCGTGCTCGAGATTCTGGAATATTTTGATCGTCGCCGCGGGGCGGCAACCGTCGGAGACGTGGCGAACGATCTCGGCTATCCGCAGTCGAGCACCTCGGCACTGATGCGCAGCCTAGTAGCCGTCGGCTATCTCAGCTATGATGCGCACGAGCGGGCATTCCTCCCGACGCACCGTCTGCCGCTGCTAGGCTGCTGGCTGGGCGAACCCTTCTTCCAGGAGGGGCCGGTATTGACGGTCGCGCGCGAGATCGCGGACCGGACCAATTTCGCGGTCGGGATCGCACGACGCAATGCGAACAAACTGCAATGGATGACTGCATGCACGACCACCGACATGTCGGTGGACGACGTGTTCGCCAGCGCGACGTCGCTCCTGCATTCCGCAGTGGGGCTGAGCCTGATGGCCTCGCTCGACGACCGGCAGGTCCGCGCCTTGATCCACCGACTGAATGCGGAAGTGGCCGATCTCGCCGACGTGGTGCCGCCCGCCGAACTGATCGCCCGGATCGCCGACATCCGTCGTGATCGCCACGTGTTCTCGGATGAGAGCGGGACCGCCATGCTGGCGATGACCACGCCGTCCAGCGACGGTGTCGAAAGCGTGTCGATCGCCATCGTCGACCGGTCCGGCCTGCTTGCCGAGCATCTGGCCGAAACGATCAGCATCGCACGTGACTGTATCGCGCGTCTGAACGGCGCATACCCGCCCCCCGGCACGCTGGCGTTTCGCAATCAGGCAAACCGACACCGCGCGGTGCTGCCAGTGCTGCACCAGCTGCAGGCCGTCGCCGGCTGAACGGCCCCGTGACGGACTCGACCGGCATCCTCAACGCCCGCCGAAGTTCGGCGGGCGCCGCTCGATCCATGCACTGCGTGCTTCGAGATGGTCCTCCGTCATTGCGCATCGGCTCTGATTGGCTGCTTCCAGGTCGAGGGTCGCTGTCAGGTCGTTGCTCTCGGCAAAGTTCAGGTTTCGCTTCATCATGCTCCAGGCGATCAGCGGACCCGCTGCCAGCGTGGACGCGAAGGCCGCTGCTTCCTCAGCCAGGCGCTCGGGCTCGACCAAGCGTGTGACCAGTCCGAGCCGGTCTGCCTCCTCGGCTTTCAGGCGGGGATTGAGGATCAGGAGCTCGCGCGCCTTGGCAGGCCCGACCAGCCGCGCCAGCGTCCAGCTGATCCCGAAATCGCCCGAGAAGCCCACGGCGGCGAAGGCGGTGCCGAACGTCGCCGAGGCTGCGACGATGCGGAAATCGGCCGCCAGCGCCATGCTCATGCCGGCGCCCATCGCAGCACCATTGACGGCTGCCACGATCAACTTCGGGCAACGATGCATCGCGAGCGCAACATTCTGCTTGTGCCGAAGATCCTCGATGCGCTTCTCCAGCGTGCGCTCGGCGCGACCCGAAAGGTCCTTCACGTCGCCGCCGGCGCAAAATGCCTTGCCGGCGCCGGTGAGGACAATGACGCCGACGTCCTGGTCGCGTCCAAGACGATGATAGGCCTCGATCAGTTGATCGATCAGGCCGTCCGTCAGCGCGTTCATCGAGTCGGGCCGATTCAGCATCAGGGTCACGACCCGGCCGTCTCGCGTCTCGATCAGTTCCGACATGTTCGCTACCGCACCTTCTTGCCGTTTCCAGCGATGTGCCTAGGAGATGGGCACAAGGGCAAGAACCATCTGTCCGTCATCGCGTATGTGCTTTCCGACGTCTTCATATCCGCGATGGCATGAGAAGCGCGGCTTGCGCATCGGATGCGACATCGTAGAGTTTGGCAAAAGAAAATCCGGAGGAATAGGTGCCCCTGGCCGAGCTTCCAGTGCAGGACCATCGTCGGCCGATACAGGATCCACCCCGCAGCGTAGGCAGGGTGCTCAGCGTACTGGAGACCGTAGCGGATCGCCGCGACGGCATATCGCTGTCGGAACTGGCGCTCCTGGTCGATACGCCCAAGAGCAGCCTGCTCAACATGCTGAAGGGGTTGGTCGCGTCGCAGCACCTGACCGTCCTCAACCAGCGCTATCGCTTGGGCGGGGCAGCCTATCGCATGGCGCACGCAATGCTCGCATCGCGGCCCAGCATGTCGCCGGTGCTGCACGAGGCGATCGAGGAATTGCTGGAGCGCACCGGCGAAACGGCGGTGCTGACCCGCCTCGATCCGGAAACGATGACCGTGACCTATATTGAAGGGGTCGATAGTCGCCAGACGGTGCGGTACAGCGTGTCGCTGGGGTCGAGCCGGCCGCTCTATTGCACCGCCGCGGGCCAGGCGATCCTCGCCTATGAGGAGCCCGCCACGCAGGAACGCTATATCGCGCAGACCGAGTTCCTGCAGCTTACCCCCAATACCCTCACCGATCCGGACAGGTTGCGAGCGAAGCTGGCACGCATCCGCAGCGACGGCTATGCTGTCAGCATCCAGGAGGGTATTTTCGGCGCGGTCGGCATTGCCGCTGCGCTGCCCGGCAATGATGATTTCGACCGGCGCCGCATTGCGCTGCTCGTGGCGGGACCGACAGGCCGTCTCGACAAGCGGATCGAGGAGGTCTCCCGCGTTCTGACGGAGGTCGCGGAAAAGACTGCCGGGATGCTGCGTTTCGCGCGCTAGGAAGCCCTTCGTCTCACCGCGTTTCGCTCTCCACCGGCATCGCCGTCAGCGTCGCGATCTCGGCGTCGGGAACCTTTGCCCAGAAGCGGCTCCAGCTCGGAAAGGCGGCCGGCAGGCGAGGGGCGTTGCGGTCGTGCCCGGGCCAGCCGCGGAACGGTGCGGTGGGACGTTCGAGCAGGTCCGCCGCATACCAATGGCGTTCGCGGCGACGGGTGAAGAACCACTCGCCGTCGCGGCGCACATACTCGTCGAAATAGCAGATCGCCATCACGTACCAGCGGCCGCGATCCTCATGCTCCGCGCGGCAATAGACGCGGCCTGTCGCGTGATCGGCATCGACAAAGTCGATGGCATGCCCGCAAATCTGATGAATCGAGCGGTAGAAGGTTCGGACGCCCGGCTCGATCGTGGTACGTAGTGCCTCTCGGCCCTTTCCTGCAGCGCCGCAGTCGACATCGGCAATGAACAGCGCCAGCCATGCATCGATGTCGCGCGCGTCGATCGCCAGTGCGTAGCGGATCGGCAGTTGCTGGATGGCGAGTTGCGATTCGATCCGGTCGATGCGGGCGGCGAGGTCGGCGCCGCTCACGCCAAGCGCTCCAGATTGGCGGGATCGAACGGCAGGAAGTCCCGCTGCTCGATCGCGCGGCGCAGCCATTCCGGATCGTTCAGCAGCGACCGTCCGACTGCCACCAGGTCGAATTCGCCCCGATCGAACCGCTCGACAAGGCTGGGCAGGTTGTTGTCCGACGGCTGGCCGCGATCGATATGCGCGGCGGGCTTGCCGCTCTTGCCCAGGCCGATGCCGCCGACGGTCATCGTCCGCGTGCCGGTCAACGCCTTCACCCAGCCGGCGAGGTTCAGCGGCGATCCCTCGAACAGCGGCGTATCGAAGAAGCGCTGGCTGCAATCGAACAGGTCCACGCCGGCATCGGCCAGCGGGCCGAGCAGTTCGGCCAGCTCCTCCGGCGTATCGGCCAGGCGCGCCCGGTAATCCTGCATCTTGAACTGCGAGATCCGCAGCGCGATCGGCACCGATTCGCCCACCGCCGCACGGATCGCCCGGATCACTTCCGCGCCGAACCGGGCCCGCGCCTCCGGGGCGCCTCCCCAACGATCGGCACGCCGGTTGGTATATTGCCACAGGAAGCTGTCGATCAGATAGCCATGGGCGCCGTGGACGGCGATACCGTCAAAGCCCGCCGCCACCGCATTGCGCGCCGACGCCGCATAGGCGGCGATGGCGTCGGCGATCTCCTCCTCGCGCATCGGCGCGGTTTCGGGCAGCGATTGCACGCGTCGCTCGGGATGGACGGAGATCACGCCGTCGGGCGGACCCCAGATGCCTGACGGGCGCAGGGCCGCCGTGTCCGCTGCGTGTGCGCCGGCGAATTCGACGTTCCACATCGGCCCTTGATGCCAGAGCTGGGGCCAGATCGGGCAGCCGGCGGCGTGGACGGAATCGACCACGTCGCGCCAGCCGGCGAGCGCGTCCTCACCGTGCAACCGCGGGATGCCCGGATTGTCGACGGCGCGGGGATGGTCGACGGAAACGCCCTCGGTGATGATCAGGCCCAAGCCGCCATCGGCGCGGCGGCGATAATAGTCGGCGACGTCGCGCGTCGGCACACCCCCGGCGCAGAAGTAGCGCGACATGGGCGACATCACGACGCGGTTGGCGAGCGTCACGCCGCGAAGCTGCAAGGGGGTCAGCAAGGATTTCAGCATGATGTCACCCTATGGGCGGGCGCTCCGCATGGCGAGGCGAGGCGCGCCGATTGGAACGCTCGGGGGCGAAGCATCGCATATCGGATGCCCGAAAGTGTCGATGCCGCGGTCGACGGCCGCAGCGGGAGTGCGACTCAAGGCGTTTCCGTGAGAACCGCTTCGAGGGGTACGATGCGCCTGCGGGCCTGCAGCGTGATCGCCAGCGCGGCGCCGATGATGATCGCCGCCCCGATCAACGTGGCGCCACCGGGGACCTCGCCGAAAAAGGCGAAGCCGAACAGCGACGCGAAGACGATCCGGGTATAGTCGATCGGCGCCATGGCGGTGGCCTCGCCCATCGACATGGCCTTGATGTAGCAGGCCTGCGTCACCGTCGACAGCGCCCCCATCAGGCCGAGCAGCATCAGTTCCACGCCGTGCGGCGTCTTCCATTCCAGCGCGGCCGCGGGCGCGGTGAAGAGCACGCCCAGAATCGCCGACCAGGCGAGCAGGGTAAGCTGGCTGTGGTCGCGCGTCATCGACTTGACGCCGATCAGCGCCCAGGCCGCGAGCAGCGCCGCGCCGATCCCCGCTGCGGCCCCCCAGTCGAGGATGGAGTGTGCGCTCCAGGGCTGCAGCACGACGACGACGCCGCCAAAGCCGACGAGGGTACTGAGCATGCGGCCCGGCGCGACATGCTCGCGCAGGATGAGCATCGCCAGCGGTACCATGAACAGGATGCGGGTGAACGACAACGCGTTCGCCTGCGCCAGCCCAAGCCGCTGGTACGATGTATAGGCGAGGATCAGTGCTAGGCTGCTCGCTGCAGAGCGGCTGAGCATATAGGCTGGGCGCGCGGTGCGCAGCACGCGTCCGGGCGCCGCGAGGATGAAGGGGAGCAGCACCACCAGGCTCACGACCTGGCGACAAAAGGTCTGGACGGCGGGGGGATAGCTGTTCCCCAGGAACTTCACCAGCGACATGGCGAGGGTGAAGGTGATCGCCGCGGCCAGCATCCACATCGCGCCGCGCAGCGTATGGTCCCGCTGCGCAGCTGCCGGCCCGGATGCTGCTTGTGGCGCGAGGGCGCTCACGCGGCCAACAGCGTGCCATAGCGCTTGCGGTGCCAGCCGGGGCTTCCCCCCTGGTTCACCAGCACCATGGCGCGGCGGAGATACAGGCCGATGTCGCTTTCGTCGGCGAAGCCGATGCCGCCGTGGAGCTGGATGCCCTGCCGTGTCACCAGCATCGCCATGTCTCCGGCGCGGGCCTTCGCTCGGGAGACTGCCTGCCGTATCGCATCGCGTTCGCGTCCCGAGTCGAAAGCACGGGCGGCGGCATCCACTGCGGCGCGCGCCAGTTCGATCTGCACGAGCAGATCCGCACAGCGATGCTGCAGCGCCTGGAAGCTGCCGATCGCGCGGCCGAACTGCTGGCGCGTTCGCAGATGGTCGAGCGTGATGTCGAACGCGCGCTGGCCGAGGCCCAGCAATTCGGCTGCGACACCCAGGCGCAGACGTTCGGCGGCCAATCCGTCGCCCGTCGCCGGGCGCGCCGGCGAGTCGGACATGGTAATGGTGGCGATCGTCCGCCCGTCCTGTGCGCCGACGCTGGTCAGTGTGACGTCGCCGGCCTCGAGGACCCAGAAGCCGGTATCCGCCAAAATCAGGAACCCATCGGCATGGCGCGCCGACAGGACGCCCGTGCAGCGACCGGACAGCCTTCCGTCACGCACTGCGATGTTCCCGCCCAGCGCCGGCAGGTAGAGGCTCTGGCCGCCCAGCACCGCGTCGCGCGCCGCGTCCGGCAGGGCGGCGACGGCGGGAACCGCGGCGACGAAGGGCTCGGGAACCAGGCCGCGCCCCATGATTTCGGCGAGCGCGCAATATTCGCCCATGCCGAGCCCGGCACCGCCGGCGTTTTCGGGCACCAGCAGCGGGATCCAGCCGAGCGCGAGCATTTCCTGCCAGGTCGCCGCATCGAAATCGCGATCACCGAAGCGGAGGCCGCGTACGCGCGACACGTCGCCGTCGGCGGAAACCACCGCCGAGGCGCTGTCGCGAATCATCTCGATACGGTCGGTACGTTCCTGGTCCATCGCTGCTACTCTCCCGCGCTCGCTTCCCTGTTATCGGCATCGCGTGCCGGCGCCACCGGTGCGCGCGCGCGATCACATATGTGCAGTGCGTGCGGGATCGGTTGCCCGGCCCCTGCGAGCGCCATAGCTTGTGCCCAAAGGGACGCCCCAGGCGAAGGACCTATTGACCATGCTTACCGCCGTATCCGCCACCTCTCCCGTTCGCGACGATTTCGTGCCGGCGAGCGACTATATCTCGCCGGATTTCGCGCGCCTCGAGCGCGAGCGGCTCTGGACTCGCGCCTGGCAGATGGCCGGGCGCGAGGAGGAGCTCGAAGCGCCAGGCGACTTCATCACCTATGAGATCGCGAACGAGTCGATCACGATCGTGCGGACCGCCGCGGGAGAGTTGAAGGCGTTCTTCAATGTCTGCCCGCACCGGGGGCGCAAGCTGACCAGCGGCTGTGGCCGGATGGGACGGTTCCATTGCAAATATCATGGCTGGAAATGGGACCTGGACGGTCGTTCGGTCGATGTGATCGATCGGGCGGACTGGGACGGCACGCTCGACGATGCGGAGATCGCGCTGGAGCCGGTCCGCGTCGATACGTGGAACGGCTGGGTGTTCGTGTGTCCCGACGCGGAGACGCCGCCGCTGCTGGAGTGGCTCGACCCCGCGCCCGAATATCTCGACATGTTCGAGATCGGCAAGATGCGCTATAAATGGCGGCGCCAGGCGGTGCTTCCGGCCAACTGGAAAGTGGCGCTGGAAGCCTTTTCGGAAGGCTATCACGTTCAGACGACGCATCGCCAGTTGCTCGCATTCACCTCGGATTACACGATCAGCCGCAAGCACGGTCTGCACGGCATGTTCGGCTATGGCCCTGGCCGGCCGCTTGGCCTGCCGTCGCCGCGGCTGGGCGATCCGCCGGCGGATCTGGACGTCCGCGACGCCGTGGTCCGCGTGTTCGAGGAGCTGCTCGAGACGCTCGACACGACGATGACGGAGCACACGCTGCGTGCCGCCAAGCGCCTGCGCGCGGAAATGCCTGCGGACGCCGAGCCGATGGAGGTTGTCCGCGCCTTCATGCGTTTCAACCGCGAGGAGCATGAGGCGGGGGGCGCGGGCTGGCCCGCCGACCTGACCCCGGAGGCGATGGGCAAGGCCGGCACGTCGTGGCACATCTTCCCCAACATGGTCTTCCTCCATGGTCCCTGCCATCTGCTCGGCTATCGCGCACGTCCGAACGGGGACGATCCCGACAGCTGCATCTTCGATGTCTATGCGCTGGAGCGCTATCCGGAGGGCAAGGAGCCCCGCCCGACGCTTTCGGTCCGGCCCGATATCACCAGCATCGCCGACTGGGGCCTGATCCTGACCCAGGACTTCCAGAACATGGCCGATCTCCAGCAGGGCATGAAGAGCCGGGGATTCAAGGGATCGCGGACCAACCCGAAGCAGGAACTGGCGGTTTCCAACTTTCACCGCGCCCTGCACGAGTTCATGGCGTGAAGCAGATGTTCGACGAGGAGGTCGACTTCCTGATCGTGGGCTCCGGCGGCGGCTCGTTCGCCGCAGCGCTGGCGGTCAAGGATGCCGGGAAGACGCCGCTGATACTGGAGAAGACCGACAAGGTCGGCGGCTCGACCGCCATGTCGGGCGGCGTGCTGTGGATCCCGAACAATCCATTGCTGCGGCGTGAGGGGATTCAGGACAGCTACGAGCGCGGACTGGAATATCTGGCGCACACCGTCGGCAACGGCGGCAAGGGCGTAACCCCGGCCCGTACCGAGGCCTATCTGCGAACCGGCCCCGAGATGGTCGAATATCTCGAACGAAAGGGCGTTCGTTTCCGCCGCTTCGACGGCTGGTCCGACTATTATGACGACCGTCCCGGCGGCGCGCCGCGCGGCAGATCGATCGGCATGACGCTGTTCGATACGCGAAAGCTCGGCGAATGGGAGGCGCGGCTGCGCAAGGGGCCGTTCCCGGTCCCCTTCAAGCGGCGCGAAATGCACCGCGTGTCGCTCGCGAAACGGACCTGGGAAGGGCGCCTTGCCGCGCTGGCGCTGGCGTTCCGCATGATGCGGATGCGGATCACCGGCAAGCATCTGGTCAGTGCCGGGACTGCGATCCAGGCGCAGATGCTCTATGCCGCGCTACAGAACGACGTCGACATCCGCACCGAAGCCGGTGTGGAGGAATTCATCCTGTCCGAGGACGGCGGCGTAATCGGCGTCGTCGCGGCAATCGATGGCCAGAGGCGGCGGATCTGTGCACGCGACGGCGTGTTGCTGAACATCGGCGGCTTTGCGCGCAACCAGGCGATGCGCGACCGCTACCACCGCACGCCTACCTCGACCGGCTGGACCAATGCCAATCCCGGCGACACCGGAGAAATGCTGGAACAGGCGATCGCGCTGGGCGCCGACACCGACAATCTCGACAAGGCGGTGTGGATTCCCGGATCCCTGCCGCCCGGTGCCAGCGTGCCGCTGATGCATCCTCAGGACTTGGCCAAGCCGTACATGATGCTGGTGGACGCCAAGGGCGAGCGCTTCTGCAACGAGGCCGGCAGCTACATGGAAACCGGCGAGCGCATGCACGATGTCGTCGAACGCACCGGCAAGCCAGTCTGGGCCATTCTGGATAGCCGCCATCGCAATAATTATGTGTGGGGCAAGTTCCCGCCGCTGTTGACCCCCCCGAGCTGGTTCGAAAAAGGCTATATGGTCAAAGCGGACAGCCTGGAGGCACTCGCCGGTAAGATCGGCGTCGATGCCGCCGGCCTGGTTCGAAGTGCTGAGCGGATGACCCGCTTCGCCGAGCGCGGCGTAGACGAGGATTTCGCCAAGGGTGCACGCCATTATGATCGGTTCGGCGGCGATGCCTCAGTGAAGCCCAACCCCTGCCTCGGCGCGATCGATCGTCCTCCCTTTTACGCGGTGCAGATGTTTCCAGGCGACGTCGGGACCTATGGTGGTCTCGTGACCGACGAGGACGGCCGCGTGCTCAGGCCCGACGGCACCGCCATTCCGGGCCTGTATGCGACGGGCAATTGCACCGCCTCGGTGACGGGTGGGGTATATCCCGGCGCAGGCGCGTCGATCGCGGCGTCGTTCATCTTCGGACTGCGCGCGGCGCGGCGGGCGATGCGTTTGAATCTACAATAGAATTGTTGCTCCTTCCGGCGAAACGCCAGGGGGCGTGATTGGTCGATCCGCCACGGATAGGCCCAAGGTGACAAGGATATATCATGGCTCAACGCCCGCTTTCTGGCATCCGCGTGCTGGACCTCACCCGTGTGCTCGCCGGCCCCCTTACGGCGCAGATGCTCGGCGATCTGGGTGCCGAGGTGACCAAGGTCGAACGTCCCGGCAGCGGCGACGACTCGCGCATCTATGGCGGCCCCTATCTGACCGACGCGGACGGCGCGCAGACGCGGGAGAACGCCTTTTATCTCTCGGCCAATCGCAACAAGAAGTCGGTCACGATCAATATCGCCAAGCACGAGGGGCAGGAGCTGATTCGTCGGCTGGCGGCCGATTCCGATGTCCTGCTCGAGAACTACAAGGTCGGCGATCTGAAACGCTACGGGCTCGACTATGAAAGCCTGAAGGCGATCAACCCGCGCCTGATCTATTGCTCGATCACCGGCTATGGCCAGGATGGTCCCTATGCCAAGCGCCCGGGCTATGATGCGATCTTCCAGGGCATGGGGGGGCTGATGAGCGTCACCGGGCTGCCCGATGGGGAGGAGGGCGGCGGCCCGATGAAGATGGGGCCGTCGATCGCCGATGTGCTGGCGTCGATGAACGCGCTATCCGCGGTGCTCGGCGCGCTGTACCATCGCGACGGGCAGGGGGGCAGCGGCCAATATATCGATATCGCGCTGCTCGATTCCGTTGTCGCCGCGATGTCGCATTATGCACAGATCCACCTCGTCTCCGGCGAGATTCCGGTGCGGCGGGGGACGCAGGGCAATGGCGGCATGCCGGCGGCGATGTTCCCGACAGCGGATCGGCCGATCATGCTGACCGCCGGCAACGAGACGCAATATGTCCGCCTGTGCCACGCCGTCGAGCACCCCGAACTGATCGAGGACGAGCGGTTCCGCACCAATGCAGACCGGGTCCGCAACCGCAACGCGCTGACCGAGGTGTTCAACGCGATCTTCATGGCGCGGCCGCGCGCGGAATGGCTGCGGCGGCTCGACGCGGCCGGCGTGCCGAGCGGTCCGGTCAACGATCTCGGCGAGGTGTTCCAGGACGAACAGGTTCGCCATCGCGGCCTCCGGGTCGATGTCGACCATCCACTCAGCCCGGCGCTGGGCCTTATCCGCAGCCCGATGCGCTTCTCCGAAACGCCGATCACCGACTATGCGCCGCCACCGATGTTCGGTCAGCACACCGACGAGGTGCTGGAAGCGAAGCTCGGCATCAACGCAGAGCGGCGCGAAGCCCTGCGGGCGGCCGGCGTCATCTGAAGGTGGGCGGCCGGTCAGCGCGCCGATGAGCTTCAACGGCTTTGCCTTGCCGGAGGATCTGGCGATGCTTGCGGGTGCCGTCGAGCGCTTCGTTCGCGAGGAGATCCGGCCGGTCGAGGCGGCATTGCCGACGGAAGCGCGGCAGATCCCGCACGACCAGCTCTTCGCGTTGCAGCGCCGCGCGCGAGAGGCGGGCTATTGGTGCTTCGACGCGCCGGAGCGCTTCGGCGGCGCGGGGCTGTCGTCGTTCGCCTTCGTCGTGGTGGTGGAACAGGCGAGCAAGCACAAATTCTGCTTTCCGCAGCCGGGCGGCGGCGTCTTCGGGCATCCGCCGCCTATCGTGATGTATCAGGCCAATGCGGATCAGATCGCGCGTTGGGTCGTGCCCTCGATCGAGCAGGGCTGGTACGGCTTCACCGGCATCGCCGAGGCGACCGGCGGAAGCGATCCGGTCCGCGCCATTCGGACGAGAGCGGTGCGCGATGGCGATAGCTGGGTGCTGACCGGTACCAAGATGTGGATCACCCATGCCCAATATGCCCGCTATGGCGTGGTCTATGCCCGCACGGAAGCGGGCATCAGCGCGTTCCTGGTAGAAGCGGGCATGCCGGGACTGGAGGTCGTGCGCGAACTTCCCGTGCTGCGCGACCACTGGCCGTGCGAGCTACGGCTGGAGCAAGTGCGCGTTCCCGGGGAGAATCTGATCGGGACCGATGGCGGCGGGCTTGCGCTCGCCGGCGCCTGGGTGCTGCGGGCGCGGCTGCTCTATGCCGCCCGTGCGATCGGTGTGGCCGAAGAGGCGCTGCGGCTCGGCACCGAATGGGCGCGCGAGCGTGAGGTGTTCGGCAAGCCACTCGCCGCCCAGCAGGCGACCCAGTTCGCGATCGCGGACAGCCGCGCCGCCATCAACGCGGCGCGCTGGCTTACCTGGGAAGCGGCCTGGAAGCACGATCGAGGAGAGGATGCCCGCACCGCCGCCAACATCGCCAAGCTGAAGGCCGTCGAGGCGGCCGGCGCGACGGTCGACCGCATGATCCAGATCATGGGCGCGATGGGGTTGTCGAAGGAACTGCCGCTCGAGGCGTGGCTGCGCGACCTGCGCGTCGCCCGCATCCTGGAAGGTTCGGACGAAAACCTGCGGACCTTCATCGGCAAGGCGGAGATCGGGCCGTTCGGAAAGGGCGTCTGACGGTCGCCGGCGATCGGGTGCTCCGCTGCCGGACGATCCGACCGCGGTCGTCCACATTCATGATGAGGGTGGGGCGGAAGCGGTGTCGCGGTTTTCTTCGCTCCTGTGCCGGGGCATCCCATGCGCGATCTAGTATTCAAGCAGGAGCATCGCAATGTCCGGTCGTTTCGCAGGCAAGGTGGCCGTGGTCACGGGTGCAGGCCGCAATATCGGCCGCGCACAGGCGCTGCTGTTCGCCCGGGAAGGCGCGCGCGTGGTCGTCAACGACCTGGGGGGTGGCCCGAACGGGGACGAGTCGGGTAATGCCGATGTCGCGCAGCAGGTCGTCGACGAGATCGTTGCGGCCGGCGGCGAGGCGGTGGCGGAAGGCTCGAGCGTCGCCAGCATGGACGGAGGCGCGGCTATCGTCGCCAAGGCGGTGGATACCTGGGGGCGGATCGACATTCTGGTGAACAATGCCGGCATCGTCCGCGCCGGCCGCATCGACCAGCTGACCGAGCAGGACTGGGACCTGGTGCTCGACGTCAGCCTGAAGGGCAGCTTCGCGACGATCCGGGCCGCGGCGCCCGTGTTCATCGCCCAGAAGGGCGGGGTGATCGTCAATACCGGCTCGACCTCCGGCTATGGCCATTACGGGATGAGCAACTATTCCGCCGCCAAGGAAGGGGTGGCGGGGCTGACGCGCACCGTGGCGCGCGACCTGGGCGAGTTCGGCGTCCGCTGCAACATGATCCGGCCGATCTCGGCGCAGACGACGACCCGGACCGAAGGCGTGATGCGGACGATCGAGCGCTCGCGCGCGCTGGGGCAGACGTTCAACTGGAACCGCCCCCTCGCCCTGCGCCGCACCATGCCCATGCCCGAGAGCGTCGCCGCGCTTGCCGTGTGGCTGTGCAGCGATGCTGCGGCGCATGTGTCCGGGCGCGACTTCTTCGTCCAGGGAGACGAGATCGGCGTGTTCCCGGAGCCGGAGCTGCATCGCGCGGTCTTCGCCGCGGACGGCTTCACGCTCGATGCGCTCGATGCGCCTGGCGTCGCCGAATATCTGGTCGGCGATATCATCAACCGGTTCCTGACAGGGGCTCGCTGAGCGGCATCCGGCCGTTACATTGGTTTCGAATATCGATCACAGGAGAGAAGCATGACGTCGACGGCCAAGTGGCTCAAGAGCAGCGAAACGCTGCGCTTCGACGTGCGCGACCGCGTGGCATGGATCACGCTGAATCGCCCCGACAAGCGCAACACGCTGAATGCCCAGATGCTCGGCGAGCTCCACCAGGCGCTGCTGGAGGCGGACGATCTCGCAGAGGTGAACGTTATTGTCCTCGGCGGCGAGGGCCGCGATTTTTGCGCCGGCTATGACCTGACCGGCAGCTATGGCGGCGGCAAGGACGCCGAGCCCGAATTCGATGCCGACCGCTATCGCGGCCGCTCGACGACGATCGACAATGACTGCTGGCACCTCGAGCGTCAGCAGGCGCTCACCGCGATCCTGCTCGACCTGCACAAGCCGGTTCTCTGCAAGGTGCAGGGCTATTGCCTTGCCGGCGGCACCGATCTCGCGCTCAGCTGCGACCTGGTGATGGCGGCCGACGACGCGAAGATCGGCTTTCCCGCCGCACGGGCCAACGGCACCCCGCCGACCAACATGTGGTTGTACCATCTCGGCCCGCAATGGACGAAGCGCATGCTGTTCACCGGCGACACGCTGCTGGGGCGCGACGCTGCCCGCATCGGCCTGGTGCTCGATTCCTGGCCGGCCGACGAACTCGACGCGGCGGTAGCCGAAATGGCACGCCGTATCTCGAACGTCGACGCCGAGATCCTTTCGACGCACAAGCGCGCCGTCAATCTCCAGATGGAGCTGATGGGTGCCAAGACGGCGATGCGGCTGACGGCGGAACTCGATGCCCGCGCGCATCTCGCGCAGGGGCCGCGGCGGGTGCAGTTTCGCAAGGATGTCGGCGAAGTCGGGCTGAAGCAGGCGCTGAAGAATCGCGACGAGCCGTTCGGCAATAGCATCGTGACCCTCAACGCCCGGGGGTGAGGGGCGGGGCCTGGCCTAGGAAGCCCCGCGGGCCTCGCGACCGCCGAGGATCGCCATCCCCTCCAGCATCAGCCCATAGCCCAGGCTCCGCCCCATCTCGGCGCGGAGTCGCTCGGTCAGCGCGATGCGCGTGTAGCGCATCGCCTGTGGGGGCAGCGCCGCGAGCCGGCGGGCATGCTCCCACGCCCGCGGCAGCAGCGCATCCGGCGACAGGACCTCGCCGACGATGCCGAGGCGCAGCGCTTCCTGCGCATCGATCTCCTCGCCGGTGAGCAGGAAGTAGCGGCCGCGATTGGGGCCCAGCAGCATCGGCCAGACGCTGTGGACGCCGTCGCCGGGCACGACGCCGGCGATCGCATGGGCCTTGTCCGCGAAGCGGGCGGTCTGGGAGGCGAGGACGATATCCGAGAGGACCGCCAGTTCGGCATGGATCAGCGCCGGACCGTTGACGGCGGCGATCACAGGGACCTCGATCGCCAGCAGATTGTGCAGCATCCGGCGCCCTTCGTTGAAGAGCGCGTCCCACACCGCCGGCCCCATCTTGGGCATTGCCTCGCCCTGATCGTCATAGCCCTGGCAGAAGCTGTCGCCGGTCCCGGTGAGGATGATCGCTCGGACCTCGCGATCCTGTGCGATGTCGTGGAAGGCGGGGCCCAGCTGGCGGTGCAGCCCGCCCCATGCCGCCCATCGGGCGGGCCCGCCGCGAGTGTGCAGACGCACTTCCAGTACCCCGTCCTCGCGGCGGAAGGCGATGTTGTCATAGCGTTCGAGATAGCCCGTCGTCATACCATGTCTCCGCTGGATCAGGGGTGGGCGGGCGGCACGGCCACCCGCAGTCCATCGAGTGCGCGCGTCAGGTGGATCTGGCAGGAGAGCCGCGACGTGGGCGTGACCTGGCGCGCGAAATCGAGCAGTTCGCGTTCCTCGTCGCCCGGCGGGCCGACGCGCGCGAACCACGCGGGATCGACGATGACATGGCAGGTCGCGCAGCTGCACGCCCCCCCGCATTCTGCCTCGATCCCGGCGATGCCGACCCGCTTCGCCGTCTCCATGACGGTAAGCCCCTCGCGTCCGTCGATGGTGCGGACGGTACCGTCGGGCTCGACGAATGCTATGCTCACCATGCCGTCACGCTGCTCCACTTCTTCCGCTGCTTGCAACCGAGATGGTTCGCCAATGCAAGCCGTGCGTGGCCGGCCGCATGCTCATCAAATATGTGCTAAGGCGCGGAACGCCGCCGTCGCGCGTTAACGCAGCAACGCTCTTCTGCCATCAATCGCGCGATCTAGAGTTTAGCGATGAGGCGATACCGGTATGGCATTGAGGACGCGGATCACGGAGTTGCTCGGCATCGAGCATCCGATCGTGCAGGGCGGCATGCAATCGGTGGGGCTGGCCGAGATGGCAAGCGCGGTATCGAACGCGGGTGCGCTCGGCATGCTGACCGCGCTGACGCAACCCAGCCCTGACGCACTGCGCGACGAGATCGAGCGCTGCCGCAGCATGACCGCCCGTCCCTTCGGCGTGAACCTCACCGTGTTTCCGACGATGAACTCGCCCGACTATCGCGGCTATGCCCAGGCGATCATCGATGCCGGTATTCGCGTGGTCGAGACGGCCGGTACGTCCGCCGTTGCCGAGCTGTGGGAAATGTTCAAGGCGGCCGACATCCGCATCCTCCACAAGTGCACCTCGGTTCGCCACGCCGTGTCGGCGGAGCGCAAGGGGGTGGACGTCATTTCGATCGACGGATTCGAATGCGCCGGGCACCCGGGCGAAGACGATGTTCCGGGCCTTGTGCTGATCCCGGCGGCGGCGGATCAGGTGAAGATCCCGATGCTGGCGAGCGGCGGGATCGGCGATGGCCGCGGGCTGGTGGCGGCGCTCGCGCTGGGCGCCGACGGGGTCAATATGGGCACCCGGTTCTGTGCGACGGTGGAAGCGCCGATCCATGACAAGGTGAAGCAGGCGATCCTGGCGAACGACGAACGCGGCACCAACCTGATCCTGCGCAAGTTTCACAACACCGCGCGCGTGGCCAAGAGCGCGGTGTCGGACGAAGTCGTGCGGCGGCTGGCCGCCCCGGAATCGACGTTCCAGGACGTCGCGCCGCTCGTCGCCGGGGCGGCGGGCCGGGTGGTGCTCAAGACCGGCGATCTCGAAGCCGGCGTCTTCTGGGCGAGCATGGTGCAGGGCCTGATCCACGATGTGCCGACCTGCAGCGAACTGGTTTCGCGCATGGTCGCCGAGGCGGAGGCGATCATCGCCGCTCGGCTGGGCCGGTTCATCGGGCAGCCCGTACCGGCGGCTGTTCGGTGAGCACCGCGCCTGCCGCGGCGCCGCGCCGCGCCGCATCGGTGCTGGTGCTCCGCGACGATCCGTTCGAGGTGCTGATGGTGCGGCGCAACGCACGCCAGTCCTTCGCCTCGGCACTCGTCTTTCCCGGCGGCGCGGTGGAACCCACCGATGCATCGGAGGCGTGGCGCACGCTGGTTGCGCCGGACGATCTCGCCGCCGAGGAGCGGGCCCTGCGGATCGCCGCGCTGCGCGAGGTGCATGAGGAGTGCGGCGTGTTTCTGGGGCCGCTGCCCAAGGCGGTGCCGGCATCGGCGGACTTTCGCGCGCTGGCGGCACAGGCCGGTGGCCCGCTGGCGCTCGATCGGCTGGTATCCTTCGGCCACTGGATCACGCCCGCGCATCGCGCCAAGCGGTTCGATACGCATTTCTTCCTCACGCGCATGCCTGCCGGACAGCAGGCACGTGCCGATGGGAGCGAGACGGTCGCGCTCGAATGGGTATCGCCGGCGGCGCTGCTCGATCAGGTCGCGCGGGGCGAGAGCCAGCTGCTGTTTCCGACGCTGATGAACCTGAAACGCCTGGCCGAGAGCGATTCGGTAGCGGATGCCGTGGACCGTGCGCGGATGCGCAAGCCGTTCACGGTGGAGCCGGTGCTGGTGCCGACCGAGGACGGGATCGAGATCACGATCCCCGAGGAGGCCGGCTATGGCGAAACGCGATTTCGCATTCCGCCCAGCACGATCTAACGTCTTTATCCGCCCTGGGAAGGCCAGCGCAGCGGCAGCGCTTCCACGCCGTTGACGGCACCCGATGCCATGCGTGCGGGTCCCGCCAGCTCGAAGTCCGGAATGCGGCGCAGCCATTCGCGCAGAAACACTTCGATCTCGCGCCGGGCGAGCACGGCACCGGGGCAGGTGTGTGGACCATTCCCGAACGCGGCATGGGGAATCGGAAACTTGCGGGAGAAGTCGACCGTCAGCGGGTTGGGGACCACCCGGTCGTCCAGCCCGGCGAACAGGTTGGGCGCCTGCACGATGTCGCCCTCTCGCAGCAGCACGTCCTTGTACGCATAGTCCATCGTCACGACGCGACTGGTGTTGGCGACGCCGTGGCGGCGGATCAGCTCTTCCACCGCATGCCGGATGAACGGTACATCATCGATCCGTTCGGCGAGCTGGCGCCGATGATCGGGATTCATCGCGAGGAAGCGTGCGATGAAGCCCAGCATCGAGGCGACGGTGTCCAGGCCGCCGAACAGCAGCAGCAGGCAGATGCTCATCAGATCGGCGCGGGTGATGGGAGCACCATCGACCTCCGCCTTGATGATCTGTCCGAACAGGTCGTCGCCCGGAGCGGCGATGCGTTCGTCGAGCCTTGCGCTGAGATAGGCGGCCATCTGGCGGTGGGCGTTCGCCCGCTCTTCCTGGGTGCCGCGCGTGGCCTGGTCCGCATAAGGCTGGATCTGGTCGCGATCCGACATCGGCAGGTCGATCAGCCCGAGAAAGACGGTGACGGGCAGGATCTTGGCAAAATCGGTGATGAACTCGCAATGCCCGGCGTCGGCAAAGCCTTCGATCAGCTCGATCGCGGTCTGGCGGGCGACCCCTTCCAGGCGATCGACCTGCTTGGGCAGGAAGTGCGGCATGATCAGCCGGCGATAGGGCGCATGCTCGGGCGGATCGAGATTGAGCGGCTTGAAATTGGTGGGGGAATAAGGCGCGCCGACGCTCCGCATCGAGAAATGGGCATGGTCGGTCTGCGCGGCCTTGATGTCTTCGAAGCGCGTGAAGATCCAGTGGCCGCCATTGTGGGGGGTCCACACGATGTCGGGCCCGTCCTGCAGGTGTTTCCAGGCGAGGTGCACGTCCTCGTCGCCGTGGACCAGGTTGTAATAGTCAATGTCCACGACACGATCGGCCGGCACGTTTTCCGGCCTGGGGACGGTGATGCGATCCATTACGGGGGTGCGGGTCACGGATCTCTCCTAACAGGTTCGTTCGGTAGTTTTCGCTGCGCGCTGCAGCGAGGCGGCGGCGATCAGTTCGGCTCGAAGCGCACATGGATATGTTCGGGCACGCGCATCATCGCGCCGCGAAGCTGGGGCGGCGGCATGTCCGGATCGAGCCGGAGACCGGCCAGGCGGTCGAGCACGGCATGCAGCGCCCGTGTCATCTCCACGCGGGCCAGATGCTGGCCGACGCACATGTGCGGCCCGCGGGCGAACGAGAAATGCGGCTTCTTCGCGCGGAAGATGTCGAACCGGTCCGGTTCGGGCCAGATCGCGGGATCGCGGTTGACGGCGGCGGCGAGCACGAAGACCATGGAACCGGCAGGTACGAACGTGCCGCCGAGTTCCAGGTCGTTGACCGCGGTCCGCATCAGCATGCCTACCGGGCCGTCCCAGCGCAGCGCTTCCTCGATCGCGGCCGGGATCAGTGCGCGGTCCTGGCGGATGGCTTCCAGCTGCTCGGGATTCTGAAGCAGAGCGGTCAGCAGCACGCTGGTGCCGCGATAGGTGGTGTCGCCGGCGGCGTTCATCAGCTGGCGCAGGAACGAGATCAGCACCTCTTCGGGGAGAAACTGGCCCTCAACCTCGGTCAGCGCCAGGCGGGTGATCAGATCGTCGCCCGGTTCCGCGCGGCGCTGATCGACGATCGCCTTGAAATATTCGCCCAGCTTTTCGCCGGCCTCCACCGCCTTGTCCATGTTGACATAGTCGGTCTGCGCGATCGCCAGCTTGTGGAACAGGTCGATATCGTCCTTGGGCAGGGCGAGCTGCTCGTAGATCACGTGGAACGGGTAGAGGTGGGTGAACTGCGCGACGAGGTCGGCACGGCCGGTCGGCTGGAAGGCGGACATCAGCTGGTCCACCACCGGATCGACGATGGTGTCGCCCCATTGGGTCACATATTGCGGCAGGAAGATCTTCTGGAAGATCCGCCGCCACGGCGTATGGTCGGGCGGGTCCATGATCGTGATCGACTGGCCGAAGGCGCGGCCGAGATTCTCGCCATAGGCCTTGTTCGAGAAGTTGACCGGATCGACCAGGATTTTGCTGGCTTCCTCGAACCCAACGACGCAGAACGACCGCCGGCCGCCAAAGACCTTGTCCGGCAGGCCCACCGCCTCGCGGAAGCTGACCGGATGGACCGGGCCTTCGGCACGCATGCGGTGGTAGAGCGGATAGGGATCTTCATGCCGTCCGAACGACAGGGCATCGAGCTCCATCGGGTTATAGGCCGGATCATCGAAGTCGCGGATTTTCGGTAGTGTTGCCATGATTTCCTCGCAACGCAGTGCGTTGCCGGGCAACCTACTCCCCGGCGCAGGGCGGCTCAAACGCGGGCGGGCGATATCCCGTCTGTGATGAGGCGCCGGGGAAGGCGGTCAGGCGATCTCGAACACGGCGGCGGCGCCCATGCCCCCACCGACGCACATCGTCGTCACCACGCGCCTGGCGCCGCGCCGCTTGCCCTCGATGAGCGCATGGCCGGCAAGGCGGGAGCCCGACATGCCATAGGGGTGGCCGATCGAAATGGCACCGCCGTCGACGTTGAATCGGTCCTGCGGCAGGCCCAGCGTGTCGCGGCAGTAGAGCACCTGGCTGGCGAACGCCTCGTTCAGTTCCCACAGGTCGATGTCCGCGATGGTGAGGCCCAGGCGATCGAGCAGCCTGGGCACCGCCAGCACCGGGCCGATCCCCATCTCGTCGGGCGCGCAGCCTACCGCCTCGAAGCCGCGATAGAGCCCCAGGATCGGCAGGCCGCGCCGGCTCGCCTCGTCCGCGTCCATGACGACGCAGACGCTGGCGCCGTCGGAGAGCTGGCTGGCGTTGCCGGCGGTGACGAAGCCGTTCTCGCGGATCGGCTTGAGGCGCGCAAGATCCTCGATCGTCGTGCCGGGACGGTTGCCCTCGTCGCGGGTGAGCGTGACTTCTTCCTGGCCGACGATCTGCCCGCTCTTGTCGACCACGTTCTTTACCGCGGTGATAGGGACGATTTCCTCGCTGAGCCGGCCGGCTTCCTGCGCGGCGGCGGTGCGCCGCTGGCTTTCGACGGCATAGGCGTCCTGCGCTTCGCGGGTGATGCCATAGCGACGCGCGACGATGTCGGCCGTGTCGATCATCGGAAGATAGACGTCGGGGCGTTCGGCGGCGAGCCATTCGTCCTCGAAGCGGAAGACGTTCCGGTGGGGCTCGACCAGCGATACCGAGTCGAGGCCGCCGGCGATCATGATGCCGCCTTCGCCGGCGCGGATGCGCTGCGCCGCCATGGCGATCGTCTGCAGGCCCGAGGAGCATTTCCGATCGAGCGATACGCCCGGCACGCTGTCCGGCAGGCCGGCGCGGATGGCGGCCTGCCGCGCGACATTGTTTCCCACCGCGCCTTCGATCCGGGCCGCACCCAGCAGCACGTCGCTGACCTCGGCAGGATCGAGCCGCGCGCGTTCGACTGCCGCCTTGATGACATGCGCGGCGAGGGTGGCGCCATGGACGTTGTTCAATGCGCCCCGGAATGCCTTGCCGATGGGCGTGCGGGCGGTAGCGACGATCGCGGCTTCTTTCATGGTCAGATCATCCTGGTGAATGCGTACACCATGCGACTAGGGTCGGCGTGCGCCGGGTGCCAGCCCCGGCGGCGCCCGAACCCGGCCTCGGGCCCGGAGATCGCACTCATGATGATGCCGGCCCCGCCTTTGACGTCGCTCGCGCCGCGGTGAAGGAACGTCCGCGATCGGATCACCCATGTCGAAGGAAAGCGCTGCGAATGAGCGAGGATCTGCGACCGGTACAGGAATGGCAGGCACATCTGGCGGCGGGCAGGCTGATGTTGCAGCGCAGCCGGTCGACCGGGCAATTCGTCTTCTATCCGCGCGTGGCGGCACCCTGCACCGGTGCGCAGGACCTCGACTGGGTGGAAGCATCGGGCCGCGGCACCGTCCACGCGACGACGGTGGTGCGCCGCAAGCCGCCGGAGCCCAGCTACAGCGTGGCGCTGATCGACCTGGCCGAAGGCGTGCGCCTGATGAGCGAGGTGGTCGATATCGCACCCGAGACGGTGACGATCGGCATGCCGGTGCGCGCAAGGATCGATCATGGCGAGGCCGGGTCGCGGCTGGTTTTCGTGGTGGAGTGAGACGATGACGAATGGTTTTCCGCGCGGGCGTGCCGCGATCGTCGGCGCCGCCACCTATGGGATCGGCCGCTGCCCGGGCGTTTCCGCTGTCGACATGGCGGCGCGGGCGTCGCTGATGGCGCTCGACGATGCCGGCCTCACGCTGGCCGACGTCGATGCGATCTACACCTCCGCCCCCTATGAGGCGCTTGGCGGGCTGGAACTGGCCGAATATCTCGGCATCCAGCCGCGGGTGACGGACTGCAACCGCACCGGCGGCTCCGCCTTCGAGATCTATGCGCAGCAGGCGGCACTCGCGCTCGACGCCGGGCTGATCGACTGCGCGCTGATCACCTATGGATCGAACCCCGCGAGCAACCCGCCCGGCGCCGTGGGCATGTCGCGGCAGAGCGTGTGGGAGGCGCCCTATCGTCCGATCGCGCCCGCTTCCTCCTATGCGCTTGCCGCCAGCCGCCACATGCACCTCTATGGCACGACGCGGCGCGATCTCGCGGAGGTCGCGGTGGCGGCGCGGCGCTGGGCGCAGTTGAACCCCGAGGCGGCCGTGCGCGATCCGCTGACGATCGAGGACGTGCTCGGCGCGCGGATGCTCTCCGATCCGCTCAGCGTGCGGGATGCGTGCCTGTTCAACGACGGGGCCGCCGCGATCGTGATGACCCGCGCCGATCGCGCGAAGGACTGTGCGAAGCCGCCGGTCTTCGTGCTCGGCGCCGCCAGCGTCGTCACCCATCGCGAGATCAGTGCGATGCCGGACCTGACGGTCACCGGGGCGGCGATCACCGGCCCGCAGGCTTTTGCGCAGGCGGGCATCGGCATCAGCGACATCGATGTGGTGATGCTCTACGATGCCTTCACGATCACGCCGATCCTGTTCCTGGAAGATCTGGGCTTCTGCGCCAAGGGCGAGGGCGGCCCGTTCGTCGCGAACGGCGCCATCGCGCCCGGCGGGCGGCTGGCGGTCAACACCAATGGCGGCGGCCTGTCCTGCGTCCACCCGGGCATGTACGGCCTGTTCCTGCTGGTGGAGGCGACGCGGCAGCTGCGGGGCGAAGCGGGGGATCGGCAGATCGGTGCGAACATCGCGGTCGCGCACGGCAATGGCGGTGTCCTGTCGAGCCAGGCGACGGTAGTGCTGGGGACGCGGGCGACGTTGTAGCGCGCCCGCGCCTACCTTATTCCGCCTTGCCGAGAATGGCCTCGACGCGGTTGGTGATGCCGGGGCTCTGCAGCAGCGCGATCTGGCGATCGACAGCGGCTTCGAGATGGGCTTCCAAGCCCGCGCGCAGGTCGGCGCGATGGAGGTCGACATAGCCTTCGAGCGGACGGCGCCCCATCGCCGCCAGCTTCTCGACCCGGACCAGCGCGCGGGCCAAGGCACCGTCTTCGCCGGCAACCTCGGCGAGGCCGAGTGCCGCCGCCGCATCGGCGTAGATCCGTTCCTGCTCCTCGAGCATCTTCCACAGCAGGCCGGGCGCCTTCAGCCGCAGCAGCCATTCGCCGCCGGTGCCGGGGATCAGCCCGACCCGGCCCCAGCCCTGGATGCACCAGCCCTTCGGACCGAAGAAACGGCTGTCGCAGGCGAGTGCGATGTCCAGCCCCATCCCCACGCACGCACCGTCCACGGCCGCGACCGTCGGCACGGGAATGGCGATGACCGAGCGGATCATCCCCTGATAGGCGGCATAGACGATCGACTTGCGCTCCTCGGGCGACATTTCCCGACGCGCCACCGCGCCCCGGATGTTGCCGCCGGCGCAGAAGGCGCCGTTGCCGGTGATCACGACCCCGTGGATATCGGGATCGTCCGCGATGTTCGTCAGTGCCGCGGTCAGCTCCCGGCACTCGTCGGGGCCCATCGCGTTGCGCTGCTCCGGCCAGTCCAGGGTTGCCACCACGGCATGCCCGTTGCGTTCGATCCGCACGCCCATCTTCAATATCCTTTGAACTGTGGTGTCCGCTTTTCGCGAAAGGCGCTGGTTCCCTCGGCATAGTCCTCGGTGAAGCGCATCTGCGGCGCAATCAGCGCCTCATAATCCATGAAGTCTGCGAGCGAGGGTTCGGACGCGCGATGGAGCAGCCGCTTCATCATGCCCAGGCCGAAGGTGGGGCCCGCGGCGAGTTCCTGCGCGACCGCCTCCGCCCGCGCGGCGAGTTGCTCGTCCTCGATCACCTCGCTGACGAGGCCCAGCGACAGGGCTTCGGCCGCGCCGACGAAGCGGCTGGAGAAGAGCAACGATTTCGCGCGCAGCAACCCCATCTGCCGCGTCAGCAGATAGGCCGCGCCGGTATCGGGCACGAGCCCGACCCGCGCATAGGTGAAGGCATAGCGTGCGGTGGAATCGGCAAGCACCTGATCGCAGGCGAGCGCGATGGCGGCACCCAGCCCGATCGCCGCACCGCGGACGACCGCTACCACCGGCTTTTCCATCTCCCAAAGTCCGCGTACCAGCCGCAGGCCGCCATGCTGCATGCGGCGGCGCGAGGACGGAATGGATTCGCCCTTGAACTGCCCGAGATCGGCACCCGAGCAGAAATGCGCGCCTACGGCTTCGATCATCAGCACGCGGACGGCCGGATCTGCGGCGGCCTGGTCGACGCGGTCCGCCATCTCCACGCGCATCGTCGCATCGAGCGCATTGCGCCGTTCCGGCCGGTTCATGACGAGCCGCGCAACGCCGCCTTCAACCGAGTATTCGATGGTCATCGCCTATTTCCTGTCCCTGCCGGTTGGCCGTTGGTGGTTCTGCTGCCGATCGGTGGAGCGTAGCAAGCGTCAGGCGGCCGGTTCGGCGACATGGCGAAGCGGGCGGTGATAGGAAGGGTCCTGGCGATCGCGGCTCGGCGGCCCCAGCGCGATGCGGGCGCGGACTTCTTCGGACACGCGCGTCTCGCCGAAATAGCCCGAATATTCGATAATGCACACGCGGTGCGCGATGCGCCAATCGTCGCCGCGCTTCTCGAACCGGTCGACATAGCGGCCATAGGACAAGGTCGGCGGGCCTTCGCGATTGTCGCCCAGGAACAGATAATAGGTCTCGACGTGCGCGGTGTCGCCGTCGAGGTCGATCGTGGTGTTCGAGATGCAATGATGGTGGCTGTGCTGCGTATTGCCATGCCAGCCTATCGCCCAGCGGCAGAAGCTGTCAGGGTCGCCCGCCGCGACGCCGTGCTCGTCCCAGGCATCGTCGTGATAGGCAGAACGCATCAGCGCGACATCGAACCGATCGACGCCGCGGGTGTAGCGGAGCAGGCATTGTTCGATCTCGAACCGGTCCTTCTGCGCGCGCACGAAGGCAGCGAGGTCGTGCGGTAGCGTCAGGTCGCGCAACGAAACTCTCCCATCAATCGGACAGTATCGTCGGCCTTTGCGGCGGCCGCCGCAATTGCTGCCCCCCGCTTTTCACGAATACGATGAAGTGGGCGGCGGCATGGATTTCGCTGCCAGGCAGGGGCAGAGCGTTCGCCATGGATCTTAGCTTCACCGAGGAAGAGCGCGCCTTCCGCGCCGAAGTCCGGGCGTTTTTCGCATCGGCACTCACGCCGGAACTGCGCGCCAAGATGATCGATCGCGGCCATCTGACCCGCGACGACTATGTCGCCTGGCAGCGCATTCTTTATGCCCAGGGCTGGGCGACGATCAACTGGCCGGTCGAATATGGCGGCATGGGCTGGTCGCCGGCCCAGCGCTACATCTTCCAGGAAGAGATGGCGCTGGCTCATGCGCCCGAGTGGCTGCCGTTCAACATCAACATGATCGGGCCGATCTTGTGCCGCTTCGGCAGCGAGTCGCAGAAGGCGAAGTTCCTGAAGCCGACGGCGAATCTCGACATCTGGTGGTGCCAGGGCTTTTCGGAACCGGGCTCCGGATCCGATCTTGCCAGCCTGAAGACCCGCGCGGTGCGCGAGGGCGACCACTATGTGCTGAACGGGCAGAAGATCTGGACCACCCAGGCGCAATATGCCGACTGGATGTTTCTCCTCGCTCGCACCAATCCCGACGTGAAGAAGCAGCAGGGCATCTCGTTCCTGCTGCTCGACATGAAGACGCCGGGGATAACGGTGCGTCCGATCGGCTCGATCGACGGCGTCGAGGATCTCAATGAGGTGTTCTTCGACGATGTACGGCTACCGGTCGAGAACCTGATCGGCGAGGAGGGCAAGGGCTGGGACTATGCCAAGTTCCTCCTCGGCAACGAACGCAGCGGCATCGCCCGGATCGGCCTGTCGAAGGAGCGCTTGCTCCAACTGCGGCACCTCCAGGCCGACTTGACCGCCCGCGGCATGCTGGATGCGGCGGAACAGCAGCGGCTGGCGTGGAAACTGGCCGAGGTGGAGGTGGAGCTTCGCGCGCTGGAGCTGACCCAGCTTCGCGTGGTCGCGGCCGATGCGCAGGGGGGCGGGGCCGCCGCGGCGGCGTCGATCCTCAAGATCCGGGGCAGCGAGCTTCAGCAACGCATGACCGAATTGCTGCTGGAACTGGCAGGTCCCGCCGGGCTGGCGGTGCCGCCCGGCTATGGCGAAGGCGATCACCGCGCGGGCACGCTCGACAGCTGGATCGGCACGGCCGCACCCTTCTATTTCTCCAAGCGCGCGGTTTCGATCTACGGCGGCGCGAACGAGATCCAGAAGAACATTATCGCCAAGAGCGTACTGGGACTCTGAGAGCATGGACTTCGATCTGAACGACGACCAGCGGCTGCTGGCGGATAGCGTCGGGCGGCTGCTGGCCGAACGCGCCAATTTCGAGACGCGCTCCGCCCTTCTGCGCGACGGTCGCGGCTGGAACCGCGCATTGTGGCGCGACATGGCGGAACTGGGCCTGCTGGGCCTCGGCTTTTCGGCGGAGGACGGCGGGCTGGACGGCGGCGGCGTCGAGACGATGATCGTGGCCGAGGCGCTCGGCCGTGCCCTGTCGCTCGAACCCTGGCTGGCGACTACTGTACTTGCAGGCGGGGCGCTCCGGCGCGGGGCGGATGCGGAGCAGCGCGCTGCACGCATTCCGGCGATCATCGCAGGGGAACGGACCATGGCGCTCGCCCATGCCGAACCCGGTGCGCCGCGCCACACCCTCGATGCCATCGGTACGGTGGCGCAGGATGGGGCTGCCGGCTGGACCTTGACCGGCACGAAGATCGCCGTGCTGCACGGCGGCGATGCCGACGAACTGGTCGTCAGCGCCCGGACCGATGCGGGGACGCGCCTGTTCCTGGTCGACGGTGCGGCGGCGGGCGTGGCGCGCGACAGCGTCACCGGATATGACGGTATCCCGGTCGCCACCGTGCGGTTCGACGCGGCGGCGGCGGAGCCGCTCGCAGGCGCGGCGGCGAGCGGCGACGTGCTGGCCGCAGTGATCGACGAGGCGGTTGCGGCGCTGTGCGCCGAGGCGGTCGGCGCCATGGCCGAGATCATCGATCTGACCAGCGCGTATCTCAAGACGCGGCAGCAGTTCGGCACGCCGCTCGCCGCGTTCCAGGCGCTGCAGCATCGGCTGGTCGACATGCTGATCCAGGTCGAGCTGTCCCGCTCGATGGCGGTGCATGCGGCGCTGTCGGTCGATGGTGCTCCGGCCGCCGAGCGTGCGCTGAACCTGTCCGCCGCGAAGGCCCAGATCGGGCGTGCCGGGCGCATGGTCGGCCAGAACGCCGTGCAACTGCACGGCGCGATCGGCTTCACGGGGGAATACAAGGTCGGCCACCTGTTCAAGCGACTGACCGCGATCGACGCGCTGTTCGGCGATGCCGACCATCATCTGGGGCGCATCGCCGCCGCAGGCAGGCTGCCCGAACTTTCCTGATCCTTTGCGGCGTGCGCGGCTTCGCCCCATGGTGAAGCCGCCAGACGAGAGGGGCGGTCCCATGCCGGGGCCGCCCCTTTTTCGTCAGCCGTGCTTCGCCCGGTCTTGCTGCCATTCGGCAAAGCTCGACCCGCTGGCCGCCAGCGTTCTGAGCAGCTCGGCCGGCCGCAGCGACGGGTCTTCCGGCGTGTCCGCAGCAAAGGCGTCCAGCCGCGCGACGATCGCCGCCAGCCCGACCTCGTCGGCCCAGAACATCGGGCCACCGCCATGCCGCGGCCAGCCATAGCCGTTCACCCAGACCACATCGATGTCGGAGGCGCGATAGGCGATGCCTTCTTCAAGAATGCGGGCGCCTTCGTTGACGAGCGGAAACAGAATCCGCTCGATCATCGCTTCGTTGTCGAAGCGTTGCTGCGCGATGCCGAGCCGGCCCGCAACCTCCGCCACCAGCGCGGCGACGTCGGGATTGTCGGTGCCTTCGCGGGCGCCGGCCTCGTAGCGATAATAGCCCGCTCCCGTCTTCTGGCCGAACCAGCCCTTCTCGCAGATCGCATCGGCGATCGGGAAGGGCGTGCCGCGGCGCTTGCGGATGAACCAGCCGACATCGAGGCCGGACATGTCGGCGATCGCCAGCGGCCCCATCGGGAAGCCAAAGGCCTTGGCCGCCTCGTCTATCTGGCGCGGGGTGGCGCCGCGCTGGAGGAGGCGCTCCACTTCCTGCGAGCGCCGGGCGAGCATGCGGTTGCCGATGAACCCGTCGCAATTGCCCGCCACCACGGGGATCTTGCCGATCGCGCGGCCGGCGGCCATCGCCGTGGCGATCGTCTCCGACGAGGTCCTGGCGCCGCGGATCACCTCGACCAGCTTCATGACGTTCGCCGGGGCGAAGAAATGCATGCCGACGAAATCCTCGGGGCGTTCGAGCACCTCGGCGATCGCGTCGACATCGAGCGCGGAGGTGTTGGACGACAGGATGATACCGGCCGCCGCCGACGCGCCGAGATCGGCGAAGATCTCCCGCTTCACGTCCATGTCTTCGAACACCGCCTCGACGACGAGGTCTGCCGCGGCGGCGGCGGCGCGATCGGTGGTGCCGGAGATCCGCGCCAGCCGTTCGTCCATCGCCGCCTGGGTCATGGAGCCGCGCTTGACCGAGGTGGCGTAGTTCGCGCGCACCCGGTCCAGACCGCGGTCGAGCGCTTCCTGGGTCGTGTCGACCACGGTGACGGGAATGCCCGCGCCGGCGAAGGACATGGCGATGCCGCCGCCCATCGTGCCGGCGCCGATCACCGCGGCGGTGCGCACGCGGCGCGGCTGCACGGCCGCGGGCTGGCCCGGGATCCGCGCGGCTTCGCGCTCGGCGAAGAACAGGTGACGCAAGGCGCGCGACTGGCTGCCGGCGATCAGCGCATCGATGGTCCGCGCGTCCTTCGCCATGCCTTCGGCAAAGGGAAGGGTGAACGAATCGCGGACCGATTCGACATTGGCGTGCGGGGCTGCCTGGCCGGCGGCGCGGGCGGTCAGCTTGGCAGCCAGCGCGTCGAACGCCGCGGAGTCGGCACGTGCGGCCGCGAGCTTGTCTTCCCGCTCGCTGACGGGAACGAACGGCTTGTCGACGATGGTGCGCGCGAAGGCGATGCCGGCGGCGATCGGGTCCTCGCCGCCGACATGATCGGCGACGCCCAGTTCGAGCGCCTTGGCTGCGGACAGGCGTTCACCGGACAGGCAGAGCTTCAGCGTCGCTTCCGGGCCGATCAGGCGCGGCAGGCGCTTCGTGCCACCGCCGGCCGCCAGCAGGCCCAGATGGATTTCCGGCAGGCCGACCTGGGCGCGCTCCACCATCACCCGATAGGTGCAGCCAAGCGCGACCTCGAATCCGCCCCCCAGCGCCGTGCCGTGAATCGCGGCGACCGTGGGCTTGCCGCACTGTTCGATCCGCTCGATCGCTTCCTGAAGCCAGGGCTCCTGCCGCGGCTTGCCGAATTCGGTGATGTCGGCACCGGCGAAGAAGGTCCGGCCCGCGCAGGCCACCACGATGGCGTGAATGGCGGGATCAGCGGCCAGTTCCGCACAGGCCTTGACCAGGCCGTCCCGCACCGCGTGGCCCAGGGCATTGACCGGCGGATTATCGACGAGGATGACGCCGATCTCGCCGTCCCGTCGCACCGATACCTTATCGTTGATGCTGCTCATGTCGCTGCCTCGCTTGCTGTGAAGAGGAGTGGGTCTCGGCCCGTCAGCGACAGCGCCTATCGCGCTGGCCCGCGGCGGCAAGGTTGGCGGCCGCGGCGGTGCATCATTTCAGTCTTGTGATGGCTGGCGCGGCATTCTGGTGAACGGGCGGCAATCGCGTAAGGGCTGCGGACAGGACCACATCGGGAGGCGCGCATGAGCGACATAGCAATCGACAGCCCTATCGAGGGCGTGTGCCGGTTGACCTTCAACCGGCCGGATGCGCTCAACGCGCTCACCTTCGCCATGTACGAAGCGCTGATCGAGCAGCTGGAACGCATCCGCTTCGACCACAAAATCCAGGTCGTCGTCCTGACCGGCGCGGGTCGCGGGTTCTGCGCGGGGCACGACCTGCGCGCCGGCGGCAAGCCCGGCTGGGTGGACGAGGATCTCGGCCGCGCGCAGCGCAATCGGGCCACACTGGCCCGCCTGGGCCAGATCCCGCTGCTGATGCGGGCGCTGCCCCAGCCGATCATCGTCGCGGTGAACGGTGTCGCCGCCGGCGCGGGCTATGCCTTCGCCCTGGCCGGCGATCTCGTTCTCGCCGCGCGCTCCGCCAAGTTCGTCAACGCCTTCCACAATGCCGGCACCGGGCATGAGATGGGGTTCAGCTATCTGCTGCCGCGGGCGATCGGGACCCAGCGTGCGGCGGAAATCCTGCTCACCGGCCGCCCCGTGCTGGCGGAGGAGGCCGCGCAGATCGGCCTCGCCCTCCGCATGGTCGAGGACGCGGAGCTGGAGGCGGAGACGCTGAAGCTGGCGGAGGCGATCATGGTCAATAGCCCGATCGGCATCGCCATCACCAAGCAGAGCATGCACATGAATGCCGATGCCGCGAGCCTGGCGCACGCGATCGAGCTGGAAAATCGAGGGATCTTCACCAGCACCTCGACCGAGGACACGGCGGAGAAGCGCAAGGCGTTCGTGGAGAAGCGAAAGCCGGTCTTCACCGGGCGCTGAGCGCGGCGGAAGGCGCGTACCGTTCATATCCCTGATGAGGTGGGGCGCGACGTGGCGTCCCGCGTGCGGGAGGAATACCCTTGGCGGCCAAGGAGGATTGCATGCCGGACTGGAACGCGATGTCGGATGGCGAATTTCGCCGCGCGACGATCGATTTCATCGAAACCTACTGCCCGCCGGAGCTGCGCCATCGCAAGGAGCATCCGCGCTGGGACGAGGCGGCGATATGGTATCACCGCATGTCGGAACATGGCTGGCTCGCGCCGAGCTGGCCGGTGGAACATGGCGGCATGGCGCTGAAGCCTGCCAAATACCTCATCTATCTGGAGGAATGGACGCGGCTTGGCGTGCCCACGATCCTTCCGCAAGGGCCGCTCAACGTCGGCCCGGCGCTGCTGGCCAACGGCACGGCGGAGCAGATCGAGGAATATCTGCCCAAGATCCTCTCGGGCGAGCATCGCTGGTGCCAGGGCTTTTCCGAGCCGGGCGCGGGTTCGGACCTCGCTGGCCTGCGCACCGAGGCGCGGATCGAAGGCGATGAGTTCGTCATCAACGGCCAGAAGATCTGGACGTCCGGAGCGCTCGACGCCAACCACATCTACGTGCTCGCGCGCACCGACAAGAGCGTGCAGAAGCAGAAGGGCATCAGCTTCATCCTGGTCGACATGGACCAGCCGGGCATCACGGTGAAGCCGATCGTCACGGTCAATCACGATACCGATTTCGCCGAAGTGTTTTTCGACGAGGTGCGCGCGCCGCTGAAGAACGTGGTCGGCGGGCTGAACCGCGGGTGGACCGTCGCCAAGTCGCTGCTCGGCTTCGAGCGCATCTTCGCGGGCGCCCCGCATTTCAGCCGGAACGCCGTGGCCCAGGCTGCCGAGATGCTGGTCCTGACGGGCCTCGACCGCGATCCGGTGATGGTCGACCGGCTTGCCGAGCTGAAGCTGGAGGTGGAGGACATCGCCGTCGCCTTCGAGGCGCTGGCGCAGGAAGTGCGCAAGGGCCACAGCTTCGGTTTCGAGGTCTCGACCCTGAAGGTCGCCAATACCGAAACGTTCGCGCGCGTGACCGAACTGATGCTCGAAATGGCGAGCGAGCGTGGCGCGATGTTCGGGGACGTGGATTTCGGCGAGGGATCGTCGAACCTGCTGAAGACCTTCCTCTTTGCGCGCGCGCCGATGATCTATGGCGGCACCGTGCAGATCCACCGCAACATCCTGGCCAAGCAAGTGCTTGGCCTGCCGGGCTGAACCGATGAGCGAGATGACGCAAGACGATACCGATCAGGGCATGATCGCCGAGCTGCGCAACACGGCGGAGCGCGTGGTAGCCGATTCGACCGATCACGCCCGCACACGCCGCCTGCGCCGCACCGCGCCGGGGTTCGACACCGGACTGGTCGACACCTTTGTCGAGCTCGGCTGGTTCGGCGTGCTCGTGCCCGAGGAGAAGGGCGGGCTGGGCTTGGGCCTTGCCGATATGGCGGTGCTGGTCCGGGTTCTCGAAAAGGGCCTGATCTCCGATCCGCTGTTGCCGATCGCGGTCCTGGGCACGCGCACGCTGGTCCATGCGGAGAACGCCGCGGCCGACGCGCTGCTGGCGGGGGTGATGGAGGGGACGGTCCGTCCTGCCCTGGCGCTCGATTTCGACGAAGCGATCCCGGACGTGCAGCGCGTCGACGGGCGCCTGCACGGGCGATGCGACGCCGTTGCCGGCGGCGCGGCAGCCACGCATCTGCTTGTCCCCGCGCGGGCGGCGGAGGGGGTTGCCCTGTATGCGGTGCCGGTGGACGCCGACGGCATAACGCAGGCGCAGCGCTGGCGCGCCGACGAGACGCCGGTCGCCCGCGTCACGCTGGACGGGGTTGCCGATGCGACGCGGGTGGCCGAGGCCGACCGGGGGCAGGCGGCCATCGAGGCAGCGATCGACGAGACGCGGCTGGTGGCGGCCGCCGGGCTGGTCGGCCTGTGCGAACAGATGCTCGAAATGACGATCGAATATCTGAAGGTTCGCCACCAGTTCGACGCGCCGCTTGGATCCTTCCAGGCGCTGCAGCACAAGACCGTCGATCTCTACATCCAGAAGGAAATCGCGGTCGCCACCGCCGCGTATGGCCTGCAGCTCGCGGCACGGGGCGAACGCGCCGCCGGAGCGCTGCGTGCCAAGGGACGAACAAGCGCGGTCGCGAACCGGATCGGTCGCGAGGCGCTGCATCTTCACGGCGCCATCGGCTTCACCGATGAGCATGACATCGGCCTGTACCTCAAACGGGCGCTGACGCTTTCCGCCTGGCTGGGCAATGCCGCCGCGCACCGACGTCGTTACATCCAGATGGGAATGGCCTGAACATGAGCAACGCAGTCACCGGCACCGACACGCTGACCGTGACCCGCGAGGGGCACGTCGCCATCGTCACGCTCAACCGGCCCGAGGCCTTGAACGCGATCGACCGCGATCTCCACCACGCGATCCCGCAGGTGCTGCTGGCGCTGTCGGAGGACCGCGACGTGCGCGCGATCGTCCTGACCGGCGCGGGCCGCGCCTTTTCGGCGGGCGGCGATCTCAAGGCGATGGCAGCCCGCTTCGGCACCGATGCGGGCAGGGACCATGCGATGGGCGTGCCCGGGCTGGCCAGAACGTTGCTCCAGGCGATGTTCGAGGTGGAAACGCCGATCATCGCCGCGGTCAACGGCGATGCAATGGGCCTTGGCGCCACGATCGCGCTTGCCTGTGACGTGAGCGTCATCGCCGAGACCGCGAAGTTCGGCGACACCCATGTCCGGGTCGGCCTGGTGGCGGGCGATGGCGGCGCGGTGATCTGGCCGCTGCTGATCGGCGCCAATCGGGCGAAGGATTTCCTGATGCGCGGGCGCGTGATCGACGGCATCGAAGCCGAGCGGCAGGGCATCTGCAACTATGTCGCCCCCGCCGATCAGGTGCTCGCCCGGGCAAAGGAAATTGCGGAGGAGATCGCGCGCCTGCCGCCGCTCTCCGTCCGCTGGACCAAGGCCAGTATCAACAAGGGCATCAAGGCGCAGCTGAATACGGTGTTCGACGTGTCGATCGCCTATGAGGCGCTGACCATGCTGAGCGCCGATCATGGCGAGGCGGTCCGCGCATTGCTGGAACGGCGCAAGCCCGATTTTGGCGGCCTCTGACGGGGCGATCTTCACAAGCGTGATGGGGGGCAGGGCGCCGTTGCCGGTCGCCGGCCACCTGCCATAACCACCGCATGTCCATTCCGGCGGAGACGGGAGTCGAGGTGAGCGAAGCCATCGATCTGGAGGAGTTGCGCAGCGGCATCCGGTCCGTCCTGGACGTCGAGGCGACGAGCGAGCGTATCCATCGCCATTACGACGGCGATACGAGCATCCTCGCGGAACTGAAGCGGATTACCGGCGAGCTCGGCTGGAGTGCGCTCGGCATCCCGGAAGACCATGGCGGCCTGGGCCTCGGTCTGCGCGAGCTGGCGGTGCTGTACCGCGAACTCGGGCGCGGGCCGGTGCCGCTGCCGTTCCTGTCGACCATGATCGTCGCCGACATCGTGGCGCGCGGCGGCACGCCCGAGCAGCAGGCACGGTGGTTGCCGGCGTTCGCGGCCGCCACCTGCTTTGCCGCGCTGGGGCTCGACGGCACCGCCACGCTTGCCGGCGACCGCGTGACCGGCCGGCTCGACATCGTCGTCGACGGCGGCGATGCCGGCGTTCTCCTGGTGCGGGCGGGCGAATCCTATGTGCTGGTCCCGACGGAGCAGCCGGGGGTTACTGTCGCGCTGCTTCCGGCGGTCGACCGTACCCGCAGCCTGGCGAGCGTTACCCTGGAGGCTGCGGCGTGCGAGCGCATCGCCGTCGACGCGGAGGCCCTGGCCGTCCATGCCGCGCTGGGCGTGGCATCCGACTGTATCGGCGGGGCCGAGGCAATCCTCGAGAAGACGATCGACTATCTGAAGGTGCGGGTGCAGTTCGGCAAGCCGATCGGCGCGTTTCAGGCGTTGAAGCACCGCGTGGCCGACCATCATCTGACGCTGGAACTGGCGCGGTCGCTGCTGGATACGGCGATCGCGGCGCAGGATGGCGGTGTCGAACACGAGGTATTGGCGGCACTGGCGCGGGTGCAGGCGGCCGAAGTCTATGCCGCGATCGCCGACGATGCGGTGCAGCTGCACGGCGGCATCGGCTTCACCTGGGAGCATGATTGCCACCTGTATCTGAAACGCGCGCGGCTGAACGAGATGCTCTACGGCGATGCCGAGCGTCATCTCGATCGCGCCGCCGATCATCTGATGGAGCAGACGGCGTGACGGTCGCAACGACGGAGCGGCGTTTCGAGCCTTTGGCCAAGCTGGGCGACACCGAAGCCTTTCGCGCCGAGGTGCGCGCGTGGCTGGCGGCCACGCTTCCCGCGGACTGGCTCGCCACCATCACCGGTGGCGGCGAACAGGCCTATGTCGATTTTCAGCGCTGGTGGTTCCGCGAACTGATGAAGGTCGGCCTCGCGACCGCCCATTGGCCGAAGGCGTGGGGCGGCGAGGAACTGCCGCTCCAATACCAGGTCGTGATGAACGAGGAGTTCGGCAAGGTCCGCGCGCCGCGGCCGCTGCTGTACACCGTCTCGCTTTATCATCTCCCTGCCACCCTGTTCGCGCATGGCACGCCCGAACAGCGCGACCGGTTTCTGACGGGGGTGCGCGAGCGCGGCGAATTGTGGTGCCAGGGCTTTTCGGAGCCCGGCGCCGGGTCCGACCTCGCGTCGCTGCGCACCCGTGCGGAGCGCAAGGTGAAGCCCGATGGCAGCGTGGTTTATGTCGTCAACGGCCAGAAGGTCTGGTCTTCGTTCGGCATGCATGCCGATTATTACATGCTGCTCGCGCGCACCGATCCGGATGCGCCTAAGAAGCAGGCCGGCATCAGCTTCTTCCTGCTGCCGATGGATACGCCCGGGCTGATCCGGCGCCCCATCCGGCAGATCAACGGCGATGCGGAATTCTGCGAGGTGTTTCTCGACGATGTCGAGATCCCCGCCGAGAATCTGATCGGGCGCGAGAACGAAGGCTGGGCGATCGCCCAGTCGACGCTGTCCGCCGAGCGCGGGCTCATCATCGTCGACCAGGCCCAGCGGATGCAGTTCGTGCTGGAGGGTGTGCTGGCCGATGCACGCGGCGGGAAGCTTCCCTGGTGGCGCGACCTCGACCTGCGGCGGCAGTTCCTGCGGCTCTACGCGCAGGCGGTCGCTGTGCGCGCGCTGGTGGACCGCATGATCGACGAGATCGTGCACAATCCGCACATGGGCACGTCCCCGACGCCGACGCTCGTCAAGCTGAGCTATTCCGAGCTGCTGCGGCGGTACACCACCTTCACTCTGAAGCGAGACGGTCTTGCTGCGCAGGTGGCGCGGCCCAAGGCCCTGGGCGCAGGAAAGCTGACCGAGAATCATATGGACGACTATCTGTCCGCCTATAGCTGGACCATTTCGGGCGGGACCAACGAGGTCCTGAAGAATGTGCTGGCCGAACGCGTGCTGGGTCTGCCGCGATGAAGACGGTAGGGGATCTCCACGAATATAACGCCCGTTACTTCGGGAGGAGCGAGGCGTTCGTTTTCGAAGAGCGGCGCCTTACCCACGCATCCTTTCTGGACCGCATCCGCCGTCTTGCCGACGCCTTTTACGCGGCGGGCCTCCGCCGCGGTGACCGGATTGCGGTGCTCGCGCTCAATTGCCTCGAAATCTACGAGATCATGGGGGCCGCCGAACTCGCCGGGTTCGCCGCAGTCCCGCTCAATTTCCGTCTCGTCCAGGCGGAGATCGACTATCTCCTCTCCGATATCCAGCCGGCCGCCGTGGTGTGCGAGGCGGACCTGATGCCGCTCGCGGCGACGTTTCGCGCCCAGCGGCCGGACCTTGTCTGGCTGCGGCTGCGCGAGAGTGCCCGCGGCGACACCACGCAGCACTTTGAGGATTTCCTCAACAGCGGGGCCAGCGAAGGGCCGCCGATCCGCGCCCTGCCGGACGACCTGTGCTATCTGATGTATACCAGCGGCACCACCGGCCGCCCCAAGGGCGCGATGCTCGTCCAGCATGCGGTACTGGCAGGCGCGGAAATCGGTGCTTCGGAATCGGAAATGGTGAAGGGGGGCACCTGGCTCGTTCACTCGCCGCAGTTTCACATCGGCGGCAACGGGACACGATTGAGCCAGCAGGTGCGATCGGGCCGCGTCGTCCTGCACCGCAGCTTTGATCCGGCCCGCGCTCTGCGCGACATCGAGCAGGAGCGTGTGACCGGAACGATGACGGTCGGGACGATGCTGCAGGCCGTGCTCGACGTGGCGGACGATTACGACCTGTCGTCGATGCAGTCCTGGATGGTGGCGGGCGCACCGGCTTCACCCGAACTGATGCGACGCGCAATCGCCAAGCTCGGCAAGATCTTCATCATCCAATACGGGATGACCGAAGGCCGCGTATCGGGCCTCTACCGGTACGAAGTCGATCCCGATGCCGGGCCGGACGCGGTGAAGCATCTCCGCTCGGTCGGCCGGCCGGCGCCGCAGGTCGAGGTCGAGATTCGCGACGAGGCGGGAAGGGTCTGTCCCCCGAACGTGCCGGGCGAAGTCGTCTTCCGGTCGCCGAACGTTTTCGCGGGCTATTGGAACAATTCGGTCGCGACCGCCGAGGCACTGCGCGACGGCTGGATGCATTCGGGCGATGTCGGCTATGTCGACGAGGACAACTTCCTCTATCTGGTCGACCGCAAGAAGGACATGATCATCTCCGGCGGCGAGAATATCTACAGCCGCGAGGTCGAGGACGCGCTGCACGCCCATCCCGACGTCATCGAGGCGGCGGTGATCGGTGTCCAGGACGAGAAATGGGGCGAGGCGGTCAAGGCCTATGTCGTGCTGGCGGCAGGTGCGGTGCTCTCGGCGGAACTGGTCATCGAGCATACCCGCACCCGCATCGCCCGCTACAAATGCCCGAAGCATATCGAATTCGTCGAGGCGCTGCCGAGGATCGCCAACGGCAAGATCGACAAGGTTGCGCTTCGCAGGCGCGAGAAGGAGAGATCGTGATGCATTCCGAGCATCGCGCCGCGCACGAAGCGCTCGACCGGCTGGAAGATGACGCCTTCCGGGAGGTCGTCCGCGACTGGGTGACACGCGCTTGCCCCGACCATCTGCGATTTCCGGCGAAGCGGCTGCACTTCGCCGATGTCCGCGAATGGTACATGATCCTGTCGGAAAAGGGCTGGCTCGCGCCCGGCTGGCCGCGCGAGCATGGCGGGATGGGATTGTCGCCCGCGCGCCAACTGATCCTGATCGACGAATTCGAGCGTCACGGCGCCCCGCGCGTGCCCGACCATGGCATCATCATGCTGGGGCCGTTGCTGATCCGCTACGGCAGCGACGCGCAGCGCGAACGGTTCCTGCCCAAGATCTTGTCCGGCGAGCACATCTGGTGCCAGGGCTATTCGGAGCCCGGCGCGGGATCCGACCTGGCCGCGCTGCGGACCGAGGCGGTGCGCGACGGCGACGAATGGGTCATCAACGGCCAGAAGACCTGGACCACGCTCGCCTCCGACGCGCAGTGGATGTTCCTGCTCGCGCGGACGGACAAGACCGCCAAGAAGCAGGCGGGGATCAGCTTCCTGCTGGTGCCGATGGATGCCCCCGGGGTCACCGTGCGGCCGATCATCAACCTCGAGATGCACGACGAATATTTCGAGGTGTTTTTCGACAACGTGCGGGTTCCGGCGAGCTATCTGGTCGGGGAGGTCAATCGCGGCTGGTCGATGGCGAAGGCGCTGCTCGGGTTCGAGCGGATCTTTTTCGGCAGCCCGAAACAATCCGCGTTCGCGCTGGAGCGGCTGCGCCACCTCGCGGCGCACTATGGCGTCGCCGAGGATCCGCTGTTCCACGACAAGTTCGTGCGGCTGCACATGGATATTGCCGACCATTCGGACCTGTTCGAGCGCTTTGCCGACCAGGTCCGGCGCGGCGAGCCGCTGGGATCCGATGTCTCGATGCTGAAGCTGCACCAGACCGACCTGTACCAGCGCATCACGGACCTGATGATCGAGATTGCCGGTACCGATGCCGGCCTGTTCGATCCGGTGGAAGGCGACCGGGCGATCAACCCGGCGGGTTTCTTCATCCAGTCGCGCCCGACGACGATCTATGGCGGCACCAGCGAGATCCAGCGCGGCATCTTGGCGCGGGACGTGCTGGACTTGCCGGCCTGATCGATCGGGGCCGGGTCGTCGGCCGGGGCCCCGCACTTTTCACAACCGGGATATCCAAGCCGCCCCCGGTGGCGACGGGTCCCCAAGCATGGCACTCCTCGCCCTATGGACAACAGATTCTCGCTCGACGCGGCCACCCAGCTCGGCATCTATCGCCGCATGGCGCTCATCAAGGCGAACGACGAGCGCAGCCGCAAGGTGATCCGCTCCGGCCGGCTGGTGATGCCCTATTACAGCCCGCGCGGGCAGGAGGTGATTCCGAGCTGCATCTCCGCCTGCCTGACCGACGACGACTATATCTGCACCATCTATCGCGGCACCCACGACATGCTCGCGAAAGGCGTTCCGCTGCGCGACCTGTGGGCGGAACTCGCAGGGCGCGTTACCGGCACGTGCAAGGGCAAGGGCGGGCCGATGCACATCACCCATCCCGCATCGGGCGTGATGGTGACGACCGGAATCGTCGGATCGTCGATGCCGATCGCCAACGGCCTCGCCTGGGCGGCGCAGCTCAAGGGCGACGGCCGGGTGACGATTGCGAATTTCGGCGACGGCGCCGCCAACATCGGCGCGTTTCACGAATCGCTCAATCTTGCGGCCGTCTGGAAGCTGCCGGTAGTGTTCGTGTGCCAGAACAACGAATGGGGCGAGCACACCGCCTATGACAAGACCAGCAACGTGCCGGTCGCGGCGCGCGGCGGCGCCTATGGCATGCCGGGCGTACGGGTCGACGGCAACGACGTCTTCGAAATGTATCACGCCGCCCGTACCGCGATCGAGCGCGCGCGCGCCGGGGAAGGGCCGACGCTGATCGAGGCGATGACCTATCGCTTCTTCGGCCACGTCTTCGGCGATGCGGACGGCTATATGGACAAGGATCGCAAGGCCGCGGCGGTCGCCGCCGATCCGGTGCCGCGTTTCCGCACGCACCTGATCGACAGCGGCATCGCCGACGAGGCGCAGCTCGCAGCGATGGAGGCCGAGATCGAGGCCGCGCTCGACGACGCCGTCGACTTCGCGCTGGCGAGCGATTTCCCCGAACCGGTGGAATTGACGCGCGATGTCTTTGGCGAGGAGGTGGCAGCATGAGCCGTGGTGCGGCCCTTGCCGAGGGCAAGTCGAATATCCTGCAGTCCGTGAATGCCGCGCTGGCTGATGCGCTGGCCGAGGACGAAGCGGTGCTGGTGCTAGGTGAGGACATCGGCGACGCGGAGGAGGGCGGCGTTGTCGGGGTGACCCGTGGCCTGTCGACCCGGTTCGGCGAACATCGCGTCCGCACGACGCCGATTTCCGAGCAGGCGATCATCGGTGCCGCAATCGGCGCGAGCCTCGCCGGGTTCAAGCCGGTGGCCGAGATCATGCTGATGAACTTCACCACCGTTGCGATGGACATGATCGTCAATCATGCCGCCAAGCTGCGGTTCATGTCGGGCGGCCAGACCAACGTGCCGATCGTCATCCGCACGATGACGGGCACCGGCTTCGGTTCGGGCGGGCAGCATTGCGATTATCTCGAAGCCTGGTTCGCGCATACGGCGGGCATCAAGGTGGTCGCGCCCTCCAGCCCGGCCGACGCCTATGGCCTCATGCGCTCGGCGATCGACGACCCCGATCCCGTGCTGTTCATCGAAAACCTGCCGACCTACTGGAACCAGGCGGAGGCCGCGCCGAGCGGCTATCGCGTGCCGATCGGCCGCGCCAAGGTTCTGGCGGAAGGCCGCGACGTCACCATCCTGGCCTATGCGCGCATGATTCAGGAAGCGACGCCGGCGCTGGCGCAACTGGCGGAGGCCGGCATCTCGGCCGAACTGATCGATCTGCGCACCATCGCGCCCTGGGATCGCGAGACGGTGCTGGCGTCGGTCGCCAAGACGCGTCGCCTGCTGATCGTGCACGAGGCGGTGACTCCCTTCGGCGTTGGGGCGGAAATCGCGGCGACCGTCGGCGAGGCATTGTTCGGCCAGCTCGCCGCGCCGGTGAAGCGCCTTGGCGGTGCCTTCTGCCCGGTGCCCTTCTCGAAGCCCCTCGAAAGCGCCTTCGCGCCGCGAACGGCCGACATCGTTGCGGCCGCCCAGACGCTCGCCGCCCATCTCTGACCGTATTGACCAGGAGAACGAAATGAGCACCGAAGTGCTGCTGCCCAAGATCGGCTTCTCGATGAACGAAGGTCTGCTCGCCGAATGGCTGGTGCCCGATGGCGGCCAGGCCGTCGAAGGCGAGCCGCTCTATGCGCTGGAGAGCGACAAGTCGACGCAGGAAGTCGAATCGCCCGCCTCCGGCACCCTGCGCATCCTGAAGCCGGTCGGCGAGACCTATGAAGTGGGCACCCTGCTCGCGGTCATCGAGTAATGCGCTATCAGTTGCATCTGCATACGCGCCCGGTGCCGGGACGCGAGGAGGAGTATCATCGCTGGTACGACGAGACGCACCTCGCCGACGTGGTCGGCCTGCGCGGCTTCCTCACCGGCGAGCGTTTCGCCCCCGTTCCGCTCGCGCCCGACGCACCGCCGCCGGATACCTATCTCGCGGTGTACGAGATCGAAACCGACGATCTGGGCGCCGTGCTGGGCCAGTTGCGCCCCGGCGGGCTGCAGATTTCCGACGCCCTGGATGTCTCGTCGGTGCGGACCGAGGTGTTCCGCAGCCTGACCGAAAAGGTGACGCGCGCATGAGCGACCTGCTGTCCGGACTGGCGCCATGGCCCGCCGCCGATTTCGCCGAGTTCGGCGCGATCGAAGTCAAGAAGCTCGGCCGCATCCAGACGCTGGTGGGATCGTTCCTCGGCCGCAACTGGGTCGCGATTCCGCACGTCACGCACCATGACGAGGCGGACATCACCGATCTGGAGGCGCGCCGCCGCACGCACAATGCCGGCGGCGGGACCAAGCTGACGATCGTGCCGCTGCTCGTGAAGGCGCTGGCCGAAGCGCTGGCCGCGTTTCCGCAGTTCAATGCGTCGCTGGACCCCAAGGCCGGGACGCTGGTCCTGAAGAAATATGTGCATGTCGGCGTGGCGGTAGATACGCCCGGCGGGCTGCTCGTTCCGGTGCTCCGCGACTGCGACACCAAGACCGTGAGCGAGATCGCCGGCGAGATCACCGCGCTGTCCGAAAAGGCGCGGACGAAGGGATTGCCGATGAGCGACATGGCCGGCGGGTGCATCACCCTGACGTCGCTCGGCCATATCGGCGGAACCGCCTTCACCCCCATCGTGAACGCGCCGGAGGTGGCGATCCTGGGCGTCACGCGCGCGCGGCCCGTCGCCACGCCGGGTGCGGACGGCGCCGTCGTGTGGCGGGAGATGCTGCCGCTGTCGCTCAGCTACGACCACCGCGTCATCAACGGCGCCGATGCCGCGCGCTTCGTGCGTTTCATTGCCGAGCGGCTCGCCGACCCCGATCTGGTCGCCTGACGACCCAAGGACATAGCATGGCACATTCCAATCGCCTGAACGCCGTCGTCCAGCCCATTCTGGACCGGCTGGTTGCCGAAGGACGCGAGATCGGCATCCAGATTTGCGCCTGGCAGGGCGAGGATCAGATCGTCGACTGCTGGGCGGGGCTGGCCGATGCGGCGAGCGGCAGCAAGGTGGATGCGGACACGCTGTTCAACGTCTTTTCGGTGTCGAAGGCGGTCAGCGCGACGGCGGTGCATCTCCAGGCGGAGCGCGGGCTGATCGACTATGATGCGCCGGTCGCGGACTATTGGCCCGATTTCGCGCAGGCGGGCAAGGGCGACGTCACCGTTCGCCATGTGCTGAGCCACGTCTCCGGCGTGCTGCGCATGCCGCCGGACGTCACGCCGGAGCTGATGACCAATTGGGACTGGATGTGCCGGCGGATCGCCGAGATGCCGGGCGTCTATCCGGCCGGCAGCCGTTCCTCCTATCAGTCGATGACCTTCGGCTGGCTGGTGGGCGAGATCGTACGGCGGACCGATCCGAAGCGACGGCCCTTCGGACAGTTCGTGCGCGAGGAGATCGCCGAGCCGCTGGGCGCGACCGATCTCTGGCTGGGAATACCGGACGGCGTCGAGCCGCGCATCGCGACGCTCGATGCCGTCTCGGTCTATGTCGCGCCGGAGGGCAACCTGATGCGCGAGGCGCAGCCCAAGATCGTCGATCTGATGCCCGACCCGTTCGAGCGCCCCTATGTACGCCGGGCGTGCATTCCGGCGGTCGGCGGCATTTTCAATGCCCGCAGCGAGGCGCGCTTCTGGGCGATGCTCGCCAATGGCGGGGAACTGAACGGGGTGCGCCTGCTGTCGGCCGATCGGGTGGCAAGTTTCGCCGCGCCGCGCCCGCATTTCGAGGACGCCGATCCGGTGTTCTTCGGGATGGTCGTGCCGATCGCCTGGTCGGGCTATTGGCTGGGCGGGGCGGCGGCGCCGCCGGTATCCGCGCCGCGCAACATGCGGGCGCTGTGTCATCCGGGCATGGGCGGATCGATCGGCTGGGCCGATCCCGATCTGAAGCTCGCCGTCGCCTTCTGTCACAACCGCATGTTCGATACCCGCGAGATTGACCAGGACAGCCGCACCCTGATCGGCGACGCGATCCGGGCGGCGTTGTGAGCGACGCCATGGAAAGCTGGGACTATATCATCGCCGGTGCCGGCTCGGCGGGGTGCGTATTGGCCGATCGCCTGTCGGAAAACGGGCGCAACCGCGTCCTGCTTCTCGAAGCGGGGCCGTCCGACAATCACCCCTTCGTGCACATGCCGAAAGCCTCCGCCAAGCTGTTCGGCGATCCGCGCTATGTCTGGCATTTCCAAACCCAGGGCCATGACGACGTGCCGCCGGAGATGTGGATCCGCGGCAAGATGCTGGGCGGGTCGTCTTCGGTGAACGGCATGATGTATTTCCGGGGGCAGCCCCAGGATTATGACTGCTGGGAAGCGCTCGGCGCGAAGGGGTGGGGCTGGAACGCGATGGCGCCCGCGTTTCGCGCGATGGAACGGCATGCCCTGGGCGGCGACGACGTTCGCGGCGGGGATGGCCCCCTCGGCATCTCGGTGGAGCGCGAGCGTACGCCGCTGAGCGAGGCGTTCATCAGGGCCGGCGAGCAGTTGGGCCTGAAGCGCGTCGACGATCTCAACCGGCCCGACCAGGGCGGGGTGGTTGGCTATGCGACACGGACGATCTGGAAGGGGCGGCGGCAAAGTACCGCGCAGACCTTCCTGAAGCGCGCGCGGAATCGGCCCAACCTGCGGATCGTCACGGGCGCGATGGTCGATCGGGTGCTGTTCGACGGCATCCGCGCGAGCGGCGTGCGCGCGATCGTCAACGGGTCACCCACCGATTTCCACACCCAGGGCGAGGTGATCCTGAGCGCCGGCACGCTGATGTCGCCGCAGATCCTCGAGCGCTCCGGTATCGGCGCGGCCGATCGGCTGCGCGATCTGGGGATCGCCGTGCACGCGAACAGCCCCGGGGTCGGCGAACACATGCTCGAGCATCGCCTGATGATGATGCAGTTCGAGGTCAATGTGCCCTTCAGCCACAATGCGAAGCTGCAGGGATGGCGGCTGCCGCTGAACGTGCTGCGCTATTATCTGCTGCGGTCCGGGCCGATGGCATCGGGCTATGGCGCGGTCGGCGCGTTCGCCACCGTCCTCCAGGAATCGGCGACGCCGGATATCGAGGTGCTATACAGTCCTGCCGTCGCCAAGCCCGATGCGAAGGGCGTCTATCGCCCCGACAAGGTGCACAGCGTGCAGTTGTTCGGCTATCCGCTGCGGTCGCGCAGCGAAGGCGCGATCCATATCAGTTCGGCTGATCCCGCGGCGCCGGCGACGATCCGTGCGGGCTATCTCAGCGATCCCTATGACCAGCGGGTGACCGTGGCGATGCACCGGTTCCTGCGCGCATGGATGGCGCGCCCGGCGATCGCCAAGATGGTCGTCGCCGAGCGCGAGACGACGCGCGATCTGGTGCGCGATGAAGACATTCTGGCGGCGTATCGCGCGCGGGGCATGGCCGGCTATCACGCCTGCAGCACGTGCCGCATGGGCGACTTCGCCGATGCCGTGCTGGACGAGAAGCTGCGCGTCCGCGGCGTGACGCGCCTGCGGGTGGTCGACGGTTCGATCATGCCGACCATGGTTTCCGCCAATACCAACGGCCCGATCATGGCGAGCGCCTGGCGTGCGGCCGACCTGATCCTGGCCGATACCAACGCCTGATACCAGGCTGCGTTGATACCGACTCCTCCAGCCTCTCCCCGTCATCCCGGCGAAAGCCGGGATCCATTCGCCTCTCGGTCTCAGCAAACGCCGATAGCGAGACCGCAATGGACCCCGGCTTTCGCCGGGGTGACGATGTGGAGGACGAAGATAGGTTCTTATCCGTGCAGGTTGGTATGAGCGCGTTCTGCCGCGCTACAGCGTGGTGTAGAAGCCGCCGTCGATCGGGATCGTCTGGCCGGAGACGAAGCGGAACTGCTCGCCGGCCAGCGCGACGATTGCCGGTGCGATGTCGATTGCCGGATCGCCCATCCGGCGCATCGGAAAGGCGGCGCGGAGCGCCTCCCAGGCTTCGGGATGCAACGCGAAATAGGCCTTGCTCGACTCGCTCTCGCTCGAGGGGGAGAAGAGGTTCACGGCGATCCCGTCGTCGCCCCACTCCTTGGCCAGCGCCTTGGCGAAGCCGCGGATCGCGCCCTTGAGCGATGCGTAGATCGGGTTGCTGGCATCGCCGGCGAGACCATGGGCCGAGGTGATCGCGATCAAGCGCCCGCGCCCGCTGGCCTTGAGTGCGGGATAGGCGGCATGCGCGACCTGGTAGCAGCCGGACAGCGTGATCGCGACATGCTGGTCCCATTCGTCGAGCGTGATGTCGTCGAGCGGGCGGGACAGATGCGATTGGCCATGCGCGGCGATCTGGACGACGATGTCGATCCCGCCAAAGGTCGCGACCGTCTCGTCCACCGCCTGGGCGATCGACGCTGGATCGGTGATGTCCCCTTTCAGGAACGCCGCGGTGCCGCCGGCCGCGCGAATCTCCTGGACGAGTGCCTCCGGCACGGCGCTGCTGCGCGCGACGAGGGCGACCTTGGCGCCGGCGGCCGCGAAGCTCGTGGCGAGGCCGCGCCCCAGGCCGGATCCCACGCCGGTCAACAGCGCGGTGCGCCCTTCGAGTAGCCGTTCCGTCATGGTGTCATCCAGTCTCCGCCATCGGCGATCAGCGTTTGCCCGGCCAGCGCCAGGCCGGGGGCGCCCGCCAGCGCCGTGATCAGCGCGGCGAGCCTCGCCGCATCGGGCGGGCGGCGGCCATGGCCACCGATATCCAGGCGGCCGAGTTGCGGGACGTCGGCGAGCCGCGGGAGCAAGCGCTCCGCTTTCAGCGCGATCCAGTTGATCGCAATCTCGCTTCCGATCCATTGCCGCGCGGCCGCCTTGACCAGCGTGCGCTGACCTTCCACCGCGGCGCCCAGCGCGGCGAGGCCGGCTACGCCGTTGAGCGGGAACGCCGGTCCCAGGCCGATGATCGCCCCCCGGTTCCCCAGCAGCGCATGCGCAACCTGCAGCGAGATCAGGGTTCGACGCAGCGGCGCCTCGCAGCCATGCCGCCATTGCGTCGTGCCGGTGTCGCGCAGCGGTATCGCGGCGGCGTCCTCCGGCAAATGGCAGTGCAGGACGAGATCGGGGGCGTTCTCGCCCAGTAGCCGGCGGGCGTCGCGTTCGAGCTGCGCCCGGTCGCCGAAATCGGACGCGGGGCTGTGGACGCGCCAACCGGCCGCCTGCAAGGCGCTTTCCAGCCAGGCGATCGCGCAGCCCGATGTCAGCAGCAGTGCCGACTTTTCCTGGGTCGAATGCATGGCGGGAAGGATGGCAGCACGGCTGGCACGCGGCAACGTCGATACCGATCAAGCTCTTAGCCGTCGCATATGTGATGAGCGACAAAGCGATGGCCGTGTCGCTCGCGTCGCGGGAGGGCCGGCGGTAGCGGTTGTGCGATGGTACAATCGCTTTTCCTTCCCATGCAAAGCGCCACGCGCGCCGACCGCTTCGCCGGACACCCGGCATCGCCGCCCGCGGGTGGGCGCCGATGAAGCGGCTCGACGGGCGCGTCGCGCTGGTGACTGGCGCTGCATCGGGGATCGGCCGGGCGTCGGCGATCGCGCTCGCCGAGGACGGCGCGGCGGTGATGCTGAGCGATATCGCCGCAGCCGGCAGCGACGTCGCGCGCGAGATCGTCGCGGCGGGCGGGCGGGCAGCGTTCTTCCCGGCGGATGCAACCGACGAAGCCCAGGTCGCCGCGCTGGTGCGGCACACGCTGGAAAGCTTCGGGCGGCTCGATTGCGCACACAACAATGTCGGCGTCGGCAGCACCGGGGTTTCTGTGGTCGACCAGTCCCGGGAAGACTGGGACCGCACGATCGCGCTGTCGTTGACCTCGACCTGGCTCGGGATGAAGCACCAGATCCCCGCGATGATCGCGGCCGGCGGGGGCGCCATCGTCAACACCGCGTCGATGGCGGGCGTGCGCTATTCGGCGGGCGCCTCGCCGGCCTATTCGGCGGCCAAGGCCGGTGTCGTGCATCTCACCCACTATGCGGCACATGCCCATGCCGCCGACGGGGTCCGCGTCAACAGCGTCTCGCCCGGCCTTACCGCCACGGCGATCGTCGCCACCATGTTCACAATCGAGCAGCAGGCCGACATCGCGGCGCAGGGCCAGCTCATCCGCCGCGCGGTGCAGCCGCGGGAAATCGCCGAGGCGGTGGTGTTCCTGTGTTCCGACCGCGCGGCGATGGTGACGGGCGTCAATCTCGAAGTGTGCGGCGGGAAGCGCTGAACGGACTTTCAGAGAAACGCCTTCAACTGCGCCATGAACCAGTCGAAGCCGTCATGGTGGAGCCAATGGCTTGCGCCTTCCAGAACCTCGATGCGGGCATCGCGGACGGCATGTGCCCGGATGTCGTGCCGGGGATCGGGCGTGTAGCTCGCCGAACCCCATAGCAGCAGCGTGGGACAGGCGATCTTGCTGAGCATCAGCAGAAAAGCGTCGTCGCGGCGGTCCTGGGGATGCGCGAGCCGCACCAGATTGTCGAACTTCCACACGAAGCCGCCGTCCTCGGTGCGGCGCAGGCCATGCGTGGTGAGGTGCAGCGCCTGCTCGATGCGCAGAAAGGCGTTTTCGCGCAGCAAGCGCTCGGCAGCGGCATCGACGGACGGATAGCGGCGTGGCGCCTTCTCCGCGAAGCTGCGCCGCGCGTCGATCCAACTGCGGAGTTCCTCGTCGGCGGGTAGCTGGCGCCGGACGAGGTTGGTATGGCTCGTGGTCAGGCCGGACTCGGGCGAGATGCCGAGTCCGTCGATCAGCACCAGCTTGCGCATGCGCTCCGGATAGAGCGCCGCAAAGCCCGCTGATATGCTGCCGCCGGCCGAATGCGCGACGATCGTGACCGGCGCCGTGCAGCGAAGCCGAACCAGCTCGGCGAGATCGTAGATATAGGCTGCGCTGGTGTAGACGCCGTCCAATGCCCAGTCGCTGTCGCCATGGCCGCGCGCATCCGGCGCGAGGATGTGCCAGTCGGCGGCGAGGCGTTCGGCCGTCCAGTCCCAGGCCCGGCAATGGTCGCGCGATCCGTGGACGAGGAGCAGCGGCGGCTTGTCCGGTGAGCCCCATTCCGCATAGTGAAGGCGAAGCCGCTGCGAGGTGAAATAGTGCGCGCGCACAGCTTCGCTCATCGCCCCGCGCCCCACGCACGGCGGACGCCGCGCATCCCTTTGCTAGAACATCGCGGTGTCGATCGAACGCGTTCCAACCTGAAGCCCCTTTCGGTTGCGACGGATGCCGTGTGGTGCAGGACCCCTACGGTAGTTGCTGCCGCGCCGCGTGCCAGAGCGTGCCCAGCATCAGCACATATTCGATACTGTTGGTGGGGGCTCAGCACAGGGCCTGCTTGGTGCCATGGTCGATCATGGCAGCCGAGAAGCGGGCGACGCTCGCCGTGTTCACGGCTTCGGTCTGGAAGCGAACTTCGTTGATCAGGAAGATGAAATAGCCATAGGCCAGCGCCCGCACATAGGCCTGCCATGCCGCGTCGAAATCCGGGGCCGCGACGCCCGCATTGCGCAGCGCCGCGAGATAGGTTGCGAGCAGCGCGCCTTCCCAGCGCCTGCGATCGGCCAGATCGAGCGAAACCGCGATGTGATAGGCGATTTCGAGCGACCAATTCCCTTTGGCGACCTGCATGTCGAGAAAGCCCGGCGTGCCGTCGGTATCGACATAGAGGTTCCCCAGATGCGTGTCGCCGTGGAGGATGCAGCGGTCGGCGGCCCGATCGAGTTCGCCCAGCCGTGCCAGCGCCAGCTGCATCCATTCGCGGTCGTGCAGCGATGCCGACGCGGCCGCGCCGCGCGGCAGGCCTACATATTCTGTCCATATGTCCGGTTCGAGATAGCGCGCCTGATAGGCCGCGCTATGGCTCGAGAAGCGATCGCGCACCCAGTCCCAGCAGCCGCCGGCAGCAAAGTCGGCGGCGTTCCAGCTGCGCGCGTGGTAGCGCGCCAGCGCGCGCAGGCGCGCCGCCGTCGTCTCGAACGATTGGGGACGCAGCGGCGAACAGAAGGTGACGCCCCGCTGGACGAGATCCTCCATGATCACGATCGACTGGTGGCTCGACGGATCGCTCGCGGCGAAGAAGGCGCGGGGCGTGCGCAGTTCGACGAGCGGCGCTACATCGCGATAGGAACGGACCTCGTTCAGGTACATGGCGGCCAGGATCGGGCTGTGCGCCTCGAAGCCGCCCTTCACGATCAGGCGCGATGGCAGCGTGCGCGCATGCGCCGGGTCGCGATATTCGACTTCCACGCGGATCTTGGTCGAGGTGCCGAGCATCACGTCGCGCACCTCGGCGCGGCGCACGACCAGTCCGGGAATGTTGGTCGCAAGCGCCCGGCTCAGCCAGGCGGCATCGATCGCCGCCGGCGTCAGCGGAAGCGGCAAGGCTGCGGTGGGATCTCCGCGCAGGGAAATGGGGGGTGGATCAGCGGGCATGCACTAGGGCTGCCACTGCCGGAGGGGGCCGACAAGGCGAAGCGCCGGGGCGCGGCATTGCGCACAACCGTGATGAAACCCGCCGACCCGATGGCCGGGCCTGCCGTTGCGCGGCACATTGCTGCGGAGGTCCGTCGATGCGCGTCGGACCTGCCCCCGCGCGAACAGGAAGGCTGGTTCGACATGACCGAAATAGTGGAAGAACCGTCCTATTTCACCTTGCCCGGCGAAGGCCTGGAGGCGATCGGGCCGCAGCCTGTTCCCACGACGATCGACGCACTGACTGCGGGCTGGCTCGCAGACCTGCTCGCGCAGCGCGGCCTTGCGGGCCTGCGCCGTGCGACGCCGTGCGAGTCGATGAACGGCACCGCCACCAAGGCGCGAGTGCGGCTCGAATGGGAGGATCCTGCGGGCAGGCCGACGAGCGTGATTGTCAAGGGCGGCTTCTCCGCCCACCGGCTGAAGATGAACTATATCTACGCGCACGAGGCGCGTTTCTTCCGCGAGGTTGCGCCCTTGCTCGATGTCCGGGTTCCCCGCTGCCTCGCGACGGGCGAGGATCCCGGGCAGCGGCAATATCTCTGCGTGCTCGAGGATCTCGACTGCAGCGGTACGCGCTTCCAGCGCGTGGAGCGGCCGATCGGCTTTGACGCGGCGAAGGGCTATCTCGACGTGCTCGCCCGGCTCCACGCCCGGTTCTGGGACTCGGCCGCGTTGAAACCGGGCGGGCAATTCGACGGGATCAACCATTGGGAAGCGCTGCCGGCGCTGCCGCGCGGCGCCTATGCGCAGGGGCAACTCGAAGAGGCGGTGTTCGCCCAGTATCTGGACCTGCCGCGCGGACGCGCGCTGCCGCGCATCTTCCACGATAGCGGGCGCATGCGTGCCGCGCTGGAGCGCGCCAATCGGCTGGGCCGCGAAGCGCCCTGGTGCATGGTCCATGGCGATTTCCACCTCGGCAATCTGTACCACGATGGCCAGGGCCGGCCGGGCGTGCTCGACTGGCAGACATGGTCGCGCGGCCATTGGGCGCATGACGTGACCTATTTCCTCGTCTCGGCGCTCGACATGCTGGATCGTCGAGCATGGATCGACGCGTTGATGGCCTTCTATCTGGAGCGGTTGGCGGCGCAGGGCGTGCGCGGCGTGCCCGATCATGCGGCGGCCATGGAGGCTTTCCGCGTGCATCTCGCCTATGGCCTGTTTGTGTGGCTCACCAATCCGGTGGCGTTCCAGGCCGAGGCCAACAACGCCGCGGTGGCGCCGCGCTTCGCGCTCGCGGCGATCGATCACGGTGCCTACGATGATCTGTGAGACCTTCCCCAATCTGCGCTCGATCGGCGGCATTCGCGCCCCGGACGGCCGCCTGGTCCGCGAAGGCCTGGTCTATCGCTCCGAAGCGCTCCCTGCGCCCCGTGGCGAGGATGCCGCGATCCTGGCAGCACTCGGCATCGGCGCGGTATTCGATCTGCGCGGCCCGGGGGAGCGGGACGCTGCGCCCAACGACTGGTGGCGCGCGCAGGGCGCCTCGATCGAGGCGATCGATCTCGTCGCCGATGTCCGTCATGCCGGCGATCACTGGCGCGCACTCGTCGAGAATCCGGACGAGGGCGGGCGTGCCATGATGCTGGCGACCTATGCGGCACTTCCCCTCGCGGTGCTGCCGCATCTCGATCGGCTGTTCACGACGATCGCCGCGGGGCGGGGGGCGACGCTTGTGCATTGCAGTGCCGGCAAGGATCGCACCGGTGTCGTCATCGCGCTGCTGCTCGCCGCGATCGGGATTGAGCACGGGGAAATCGTCGCGGATTATCTGGAGAGCGGCCGGCGGCGAAACCTGAGGGTGGTCTGCTTTACGCGCGATCTGCTCGCGGCGAGGCTCGGCGCATTACCCTCCGACCGCGCGGTGGCGGCGCTCACCGGCGTCGACGCGCAGTATCTCGATGCCAGCTTCGCGGTGATCCGCGATCGCTACGGCGCGATCGACTCCTATTTCGCCGCAGCGGGGTGGGATTGCGGACGTCGCGAGACGCTGCGCGCGGTGCTGCTCGCCTGACACCTCTCCGCCCCATCCTCCGCCCTAGTCGCTCGTTGGAGGAACTGCAGGATGCTCGGCCCATGCGTCGGCGGCATCGATCGCGCGCAGCATCGGCCGCCGGGCGCTGAACAGCAACAGCGACGAGAGCGGGCCGAAGACCGTCAGCACCGCTGCGATGCTCCACCCGACCATCGCGTCCTCCTTGAAATAGAAGTCGGTGAACAGGGCGGTCATCGAGGGCCCCAGTCCGGCACCGAGCAGGTTCGTCACGAGCAGGTAGACCGACGAGACCTGCCCGCGAAACTGGTTCGGCGTCGTGAGCGGCAGTGCCGCCGCGATCGCCGCCACGCCGCTTGCCATGAAGATCAGGAACATTGCGACCATCGCGGTCGCGAAGCTGCTGGTTGCCGCCATCAGTACGCCCAGGCCCGCGAGGAGGAGGCCGATGACGCTGAAAAGCTTCATGTGCGCGTCGCGCTGGCCGCGTGCGAACATTCGATCGGCGATATGCCCGAGCAGCAGCAGCCCGCACGGCACCGCGACGATCGAACAGCCGGCGACCCAATGGCTCGCCGTCGGCATGTCAAGACCATGGCGGCGTACCAGGAACGTCGGTGCCCAGGCGGCGAAGGCATAGCTGCACAGCACCAGCGCACCATTGCCGACGAAGAACCGGCCGAAAAAGCTTCCCCGCGCCCGCAGGAAGCGCAGCGTGGCGCCGATCGTCGGCTTCGCGGTTGCCAGCCGGTCGCGCCGCCGCGGTTCGGGAAAGGTGAAGATCAGCGGCGCGAGCAGCAGGGCGGGGATCGCCACCACCACGAAGGTGATCTGCCAAGGCTCGAAATGGCCCAATTGCGTCTCGATTCCGTGCAGGGGTACCTTGGAGAGGAGGTAGCCGCCCAGTCCCAGCGCCAGGCCCGTACCGAGCGCGCCGCCCAGGCCGAAGATACCGAGCGCGAGGCCCAGCCGCTTCTTAGGCATCGAATCCGCCAACAGCGAATAGGCTGCCGGGGAGAGCACCGCCTCACCCGCGCCGACCGCGAAGCGCGAGACGGCCAGATGCCAATATTGCGTCGCCAGCCCGCAGCATGCGGTCGCGATCGACCAGAAGACGACGCCGGCGAATACCAGCGGGCGGCGCGGGAACCGGTCGATCGCCCAGCCGATCGGCAATGCCGCAAGGCAGAAAAACACTGCGAAGGCGAGGCCATAGACCAGGCTCACCTCGAAATCGCTGACCTTCAGCGATGTCTTGATCGGGCCGATCAGCAGCGCGATGATCTGCCGATCAAGCATCGAGGCGATGTACAGCACGACGAGCGTGGCGAGCGTCCACCAGGCGCGGAATGGCGAAGGATAGTCGTTGGGCATGGCGGGCAGGCTCCTCTCCACGAAGTGATGTCATCCACGATTTTCTTTTGTTTCGCAGTGACTTGTATCCGGAACGCCAACCCTCCGGCCAGCATCAGATATGCGCCTGCCCCTGCCGCCGCGCGAGCCGGGCGTGGCAGCTGCGCGCCGATGATCACGTGTGTGATCGGGCGCCGCCCCTCGCTTGGTTTGGCGGACCGCGCCGCTACACCGATCGCCCGGTTCGGCATGGCGCAATTCCCCGGGCGTGGCGAGATCGCGCGCCCGGCGGTTCCGCCCGGAACGTCAGCGGTGGAGGAAAAGGTGAGCGAACGCATTGGTTTCGAAGGGCGCGTGGCGATCGTCACGGGGGCCGGCAACGGCCTTGGGCGCGAATATGCGCTGGAGCTCGCCCGGCGGGGCGCCAAGCTGGTGGTCAACGATCTCGGCGGTACGGGAAGTGGGCAGGGGGCGTCGGGCGCACCTGCCGATCAGGTGGTTGCGGAAATCCGTGCGGCCGGTGGCGAGGCCGTCGCCAGCTATGACAGTGTCGCCACCCGCACCGGTGGTGCAGCGATCGTCGAGGCGGCGCTCGACGCGTTCGGCGCGGTCGATATCTGCATCAACAATGCCGGGTTCCTGCGCAACGCGCGCTTCGAGGATCTGACCGACGATCAGATCGACGCGATCCTCGACGTGCATCTCAAGGGAGCCTTCTACGTCGCGCAGCCGGCGTATCGCGCAATGCGGCAACGCGGCTATGGCCGGTTTCTGTTCACCGGCTCCGCCTCCGCGATGTTCGGACATGCCTGGCAGGCCAATTACGCCTCGGCGAAGGGCGGCTTGATGGGGCTCAGCCATGTCGTAGCGATCGAGGGGGCGGCGCATGGCATCACCTCGAACCTGCTGCTGCCTACCGCAGCCTCGCGGCTTGCGGCCGAGATGGACAAGGGCTTCCTGGAGATTCCGTCCTTCGCCAAGGCCGTTGCCGACATGGACCGCGCCGCCGCAGCCGGAGGCCGCACCGAGCCGGCCTATAACAGCCCGCTGGCGCTGTATCTCGTCAGCGAACAGTGCGGGCATACCCACGGCATCTTCACGCAGAACAGCGGGCGGTATGCCCAGGTCCGGATAGCCGCCTGCGACGGCTGGGTGGCCCCGATGGCCGATGCACCGCCGAGCCTGGAAGACATCGCTGCCCATTGGGCGCAGATCTGCGACGCGACCATCACGCACGAGCCGCACACGGTGTACGAGGAGTTCACAGCGGCGAGCGCGGCAGCGCGGCGGCAGGGCGTCCTCTAACGCATTGGCCGCCCCCCGATCGGGGGGCGGCCCAAGCCGCGTCCGTGCGCCGAACGGCGTTAGCGATCGCAGGGGGCGGCATTCCCGCCGCCCCATCGGGTAGGTAGCGTCAGCCGCTCAGAAGCGAACCCCCAGTTCCGCACCGAACTGGCGCGGCTGGTTCTGGATGTAGTTGCCGCTGGGAGCCGAGTAGATCGGATAGATCTCGTTGGCGAAGTTGTTCACATAGGCCGAGATGCGCACGTCGGTCTGGCCCAGCTTGATCCCGTCCAGCGTGAGACGGGCATTGCCCTGGTGGCGCTCCAGCGGCCAGACATATTGGGTGAGGGCGATCCGCCCGGTGCCGCGGACGCTGTCGGCGAACGCATAGTCGACATGCGCGTTCAGCGTGATGTTGTCGTCCGTGCGCAGCATCGTCCAGTCGATGGACGTGCTGGCCTGGAGCTCAGGGGTGTTCTGCACGGTGTAGATGCCGCGCGCCGATGCCGGGAGCGCGGCGTTCGCGGCCAGCAGTTCGGCGGGCAATTTGAACGTCGTGTAGGCGCCGTTGAGGCTGACCGAGAGGTCGCGGTTCGGCCGGATGCCGAACTCGACCTCGACGCCGCGGACGCGGGTAGTGCCCGGGGTGTTCACCGTATCGACTACCGACGGCGCCGCCAGCGGATTGGGTTGGAAGTTAAGCTGACGGTTGAGGATGTCGTTCTGGAACAGCGCCGTGTTGAACGTCAGCTTCCGATCGAGGAACTGACTCTTGAAGCCGAGCTCGTAGGCGCGCACCGATTCCAGACCGAAGGGAAGGAAATTGGGCGAGCGAACGCTGACGCCCCCCGCCTTGTACCCGGTCGCGTACCGCCCATAGACGTTGATGTCCGTCGTCAGGTCGAAGGCGATGGTGCCCATGGGATCGAAGCGCGTCGCGCGGAACGGCGTGCCGATGTTGTTCACCGGCGCACCGTTGTTTAGCGAGCGCAGGAAATCCTTCTTGTCGTCCGTGTAGCGCAGGCCGCCGGTCAGGTGCAGTCGCCCGTTGGCGAATCTCGGCGACCAAGTCAGCTGGCCATAGCCTGCCAGCGTCCGTGCCTCTGCCGTGATCTGCGTGATGCCGCCCGTTCCCAGCGCGGCGGCGGCTGCCGGACCGCGTAGTTGGAACGGGTTGAGCGAGACGAAGCTGGTGTAGCTGGGATTGGTGTAGAGGATGGTGAACGCGTTCTGACGGGCGTCGAACACGTTTTCATGATAATAATAGGCACCGAACTGATATTGCAGCGTCTCAGTTGACCCGATCAGCTGAAGTTCCTGGCTGAACGCGCGCGAACGGACGCTGTTGACGACGGGATTGGATCCGCTGATCGCATATACCGGCGTCGTTCCCGGAACGCCGAGCGACTGGTTGGCATAGACCGGCTGAATGTTCAGCGAGGCGACCGTCGATCCTGCAGGGATGAGGAACGGGCTGTTCACAAACGCAAAGGCACCGTCCAGATTGTTGGAGCCGCCGAAGTTCAGCTGGCGATATCCGGTGATCGCCTTCAGCTTCAAGCTGTTGGTGACGTCATATTGCGCGGTGAAGGCATGCGCGTCCGTCGTGGTGCGATAGACGTCCTGATAGAGCCCGGTCCAGGATGTGCCGTTGAAGCTGTGCAGGTCGGGTTCCGTTGTGCCACGCACGGGCGCCAGAAACTGCGGATAGGAAGCCGGCGCGCGCGCGCCCGGGTTCGTCAACGAAAAATAATCGTTCGAGACGTGCGTGATGAGGTGAGTGAAGGAATAGTCGAAGGTGAGCTTGCTGCTCGGCTTGAAGCGAACCGCGCCGCGCAGGCCCGTGTTGTTCTGATAACCGAAATTATATTGGTGCGCGACAAGCGGATTGGGCGCGGTGCCGTTCTTCACATAGCCGTCGACGTCGTCGTGAAGCGCGTCGATCTTGATCGAGAAGCCGGCGAATTCCGGCAGGTTCAAATGGCCGATATAATGGCGATTGCCATACTCGCCCGCCGACACGCGGAGATCGCCGCCAAACACACCGGTTGGACGCTTGGTGACGATGCGAATGGCGCCTCCCTCGGCATTGCGGCCGAACAGCGTGCCCTGCGGCCCGCGGAGCACCTCGACGCGTTCGGGATCGGAAAGCGTGTTGCCCGCCGCCTGCGCGCGGCTGACATAGACGTCATCCTCATAGATCGCCACGCCGGGTTCAATCGTCCCCTGGCCGGGGTCCGAGGTCGTCACGCCGCGCAGATCGAGCACCAGGATCTGCGGATTGCCGGCAAAGGGCTGCACGGAAACGCTGTTGATCGGCACGCGCGCCAGATCCGCGACGGATCGTACGCCGCGCGTCTCGAGCTGCCCGGAACCCAGCGCCGAGATCGAGATCGGAACGTTCTGAAGGCGCTCTTCCCGACGCTGGGCGGTGACGACGATATCGGTCGGCTCTTCTGCGGCCTGAGGCTCCGGGGCCGGCACCGCTCCGGTCTGACCAGAAGCGGGCTGCGTCGCGACCGTGCCCGATTGCGAGGCATTCTGCGCCTGGGCCACGCTCGACAGGCAAACGCCGGTAGCCAAAGTTGCAACGATCAAAGATTTCTTCATTTTCTGCCTCTCCCAACGTCCGCGGCCTTTCTGGCCGTCGGATCATCCGATGACGAACGAGTGCCAAACCCGCTCGCGCTGTCCTGTCTCGATTGTCAGCCGCACCGCGTTGTCGCTGCATCCACAGCGCTGAATTGTGCATGTTGTCGGGTAACGGCGGGCTGCCGCGCGGACAACATCCGTCCTGCGTTCGCTGCGCTTGATCACGTGCATGATGGAAAGGGGCTGCACGCGGTTTTGGCGATATTGCCGCGAACGGCCACCCGTCGTGTGTCGTCAGGAGACGAGATAGCCACCATCGACTGCCAGATGCTGGCCGGTGATGTAGGCGGCGGCCGGGCTCGCCAGGAACAGGATGGCGCGGGCCTGCTCCACCGGCTCGGAAAGGCGACGCAGCGGCATGCGGCCGGGCTGCACCATCGGCCCGGCTGGCGGCAGTTCCGTCTTCATGCGGGCGGAACCGTCGCTCGCGGTGCCGCCGGGCTGGACTGAATTGACGCGGATGCGGTGCGGCGCAAACTCGATCGCGGCCGCCCGCGTCATCGCATCGACGCCCGCCTTGGCCGAATCATAGTGCATGTTGCTGAAGATCGTCGGTCGCACGGCGCTGACCGACGACACGTTGACGATCGCGCCGCCGTCCGGCTGTTCGCGCATGACGCGAATCGCCGCGCGCATCATCAGGAAGGTGCCCCGGGCCGTGACGGCATGCATCGCGTCCCATTCGGACGCGGGCATCGTCATCGTGTCCGCCTTGCGGCGATATGCCGCCACATTGGCGAGCACGTCGAGCCGCGGCCCTAACAGCCTGGCGGCGCGTTCGTAGAGTGCTGTGACCTGCGCTTCGTCGGCGATGTCGCACACCGCCCAGTCCCCGCCGACAGCCTGCGCGGCCGCACGCACGGCATCCTCGTCGATATCGGCGAACAGCACGCGGGCGCCCACCTCGCTGAACAGCGTTGCCGTCGCGCGTCCGATCCCGGATCCCGCGCCGGTCACGATGGCGGTCCTGCCATCCAGGCGGAAGGCGCTTTCTGGTCCCATGGAATCGTTCCTTTCTGAAGTGGGCCGGGGCATCACGCGATCGAAAAGCCGCCATCGACGGCGATCGCCTGGCCGTTGATGTATCGACCGGCATCGGATGCCAGCAGCAGCGCCAGCGGCGCGACATCTTCGGGCTTGCCCTGACCGAGCGGCAATCGTTCCGGATGCATGCCCGGGCCGGTCGGCGGCATCGGGCAGCCTTGCGGGAACGGATCGGAGCGGATGGCGCCCACCAGGATCGCGTTAGAGAGGATATTGTCTGCGGCAAAATCAAGCGCGAACTGGCGCGTGAGAGCATTGGTTCCCGCGCGCGACGAACCATAGGCGAAGTTGCCGTGCAGGACCGGATGTACCGCGCCGATGGTGGAGAGGTTGATCAGCCGCCCGCCGCGACCATGCGTGCGCATGACGCGAACCGCCGCACGCATCAGCAGGAAGGCGCCGCGCACATTGACCGCATGGACGCGATCCCATTCGGAAAGATCGAGGCGCTCTATCGGCCACGGACCGGCGCGGACCGAGCCGTTCACCAGAACGTCGAGGGCGTCGAGCGGTTCGAACAGGGCAGCGACCGAGGGCTCGTCCAGCACCGGCTCGGCAGCGTGCACGACCGCAGCGCCGGCATCCCGGAACAATGTGGCGATCGCCTGCGGCACAAGGCCGCTGCCGGTAACCAGCGCCAGTTTGCCGTCAAGTGAGAAGGGGGCGGGGGGCATGGGCATAGACATCCTCGCTTCCTTACACGCCGTTTGCGGTCGCGGCGGCATCCGCCGGCACGTTGCCGCGGTTCATCACGAACATGATAGGGGAGCACCGGGAGATGTCGCGAGGGCGCGCGCGCCCGCCGCCTGACGCGGTCCCGCGCAGGTGAAGGGCGTGGGGCTGCCCGTCACGGGTCGTCGCCGCTCGGTTGTCTGGCAGCGATGGAGCTGGGTGTGAACCGCGGCTCACACCCGAATTAGGCGTTTGGTCCCAGCATGTGATGGTGTAGATTTATCGCCATCGCAGCTGAGGGAGCTATGGGCCAGATTCTTCAAGGCAGCGCCAAGACCACGCACGCCATTCGAGGCGAGCTACAGCGATCGCAAGCTCGCCGCCTAACATTAACCCCAAGACGAGGCCCGCTCTCCGCTAATTTACGCCCCCATCTCGCCAAATGTCCTGACGACGGACACATCCTCGCGGCCGATGGTCCGCAACTCGCGGGTGTCCCCGAAGGTCTCTCGCAGGAGCCTGTACACGGGCTTGTGCGCCGTGATGGTGGATTGGCTCCACCGGCGCTTTTGCTCCTTGGAGGCCTGATACTCGCGGATAAGGTCGGCGATGGTGTGCTTGCGGGTCGCTGGAGCGTCCAATACCGCGAGCATCATCGGATCGCTTGGCTTGTAGCCAAAGTCGCCCTTGAGGCGAGCGAGGTCGATTGCTGCCAGTTCCTTGTTCGCCCGCACCAGCAGCTGCAACAATGTCCGGTAGGCGCGGGATGTCGTGTTGACCACGATCCCTTCCGCCTCCAACACGCGCGCTGCCAATGGCGCGAAGTCGTCTATCTGGTTTCTGCCGAGCCGCTCCGTGGTGTTGGACACGGTGAACACGTTGCCCGTGACCGCCTCCTCCCACGCTTCGGCTGGCGTCGGGGAATGCAAGTGGTCGTGATCAAGCTCGCGGTTCCGCTGGGCGAACCAACGCGACACGATTGCTACGGCCTCGTTTTCCGATAGCTGGCGGGGTTGCACCGCTTCCAGCTTCTGCCGCGCTTGGTCCACTGCAGCCCAATACCGCTGCTCCGCTAATCCGCGCTGCCGCTGCGCTTCATCGAGCGACGACGTGCCCAGTGCGATGCGGAACGGCTTGCGGCCGACCACAGGCCACAAGTCTTTCGGAAAGGCCCGGTTATAGTACCAGCGCCCGTTTCGGGGAATGAGATAGGACTTCCGAGCCACTTCTTGTGCGACCTCGTATGTGACAGGATTATGTGCCACCGGCCGCCAAAAACTCAGGAAATCCAGGGTTTCCGCCCGTGAGGGGGGAAGTGGTGCCCAGAAGAGGAGGCTTGATCGCTCCGCAAAGGCTTGGTTTCAAAGCGGGAATTCCAACGAACCCTCGCCAGAAGTCACACTAGCATACACAGCTTCGTTCGCAAACGCGTTTGAGCTCGGACGGCGACTTTTTGAACGTGTCCTAGGCCGTCACCGGCGCTTCGACGGCAACGGCGACGCGTGATCTCGCTGCTCTGGTCCGGCGTGGCGGTTTCATGTGGACCGGTGAGCAGAAAGGGGCACGCTATCGGCTCACCCCTCGCAGTCGGCCCAGTCACACCTATCGACGTCGCCGGTCTCGTCTGGCGAAGTAATCCACAGGATGACGCCCGCTTACAAAAGATCGATCTTTCGTAGGCGCGAGCGGAAGGCATCGCCGATCGGGCCAGTGACGGCGTCGGAAGTGCCGGTCGGCATCGCCGCCACTGCACGCTCCAATGCGGCTTCCCCTCCGCCGCGGAGTTCATCGAAGATCGCCATCATCTCGCGTACATCATACTCGGCGCGGATCGCGCTTTGCACGAAATGCCGGGGGGCGATCTCCGTGATCCGGTAGCGCCGCTTGTCTCCGATCGCCATTGCGAGCCGCATCTGCTTCTGATTGATCTGTTGCGCGGCCAAGCTAGGATCCACCGAGAGCACGTCGTAAAGCGGCGTTGTGGTGAAGCGACCGCCCGGCATCAGGAAGATGCTGAAATTTTTGGCGTGCCCATCGGTCGCGCCGATCAGCCAGAATGCGATCATCGCCTTCATGAAATTACGGCGATCACGGTCGGGCGTGTCACTTGCCGCGAGCAGTTTCATGATCTGTAGGACGCCCGGCCCGCCATGATCCTCATATTTCCGGGTAGGCGGAACGGAGAGGGCCTGACAGACATCTTCCTGAGGACGGCGTAGCAAGCGCCCGCCCCGCCCGTGTTGCCGGTCGAAGCGCTCGACGATCAGAACCTTGCGGTCGCCAAATGCGGCCATCCGGGTCGATGCGACCGGAAGACCGAGCTCGCCCAGCAGGGTAAGGCAGAAATGCTCGTTGTCGACACTGTTTGAAAGGTCGATGCCGTTGGGCAGTTGACCGATCTGCGGCTTGAAGATGTGGGTGGTCGGCGTCGTGCTGATCGGCTTTTGCCATCGCTCCTCCCACCAAAGCAGTGCGGTCTTCTCCTGCGCGCCGGCGATCGAGATTCGAAAGGGATCGTCGGGCTCCAGTCCCAGCGGAGCGGCGGCCAGATTGGCCAGAATATGTGCGATGTCGTCATCGCTTACCGGTTCGGCCTGGACGGCCTTGGGCAGGGCTTCTTCTTTGCCGGTTTCCAGGAACTGAAGCGCACCGACACAGTCTCGTCCGACGATTGACAGCAGGCTGTAGGCGTCGGTCCCGTCGGCGCCGATCCGCTCGGCGATCCGCCGGCGGATGCTGTCATTGTCCGGCAGCAGATTGTCGAACACAGCCGATACCGCCGCGCCCGTATAGCGCTTGTCACTGAGCGGCAGCGAGAGCGAGACGGGTATTGCAAATTCCCAGGCGAGCCAGTCTGGCGCATAGCGGAAGTCGATTGCGCCATTGGCGGCCCGGTTGAGCCAGCCGAGCAGACGGCCATTGAGCAGGATGGATAGCGTCGAGGATCGGCGCTTGGCCATCAGAAGATCTCGTCCAAATCAGCTGGGGACGTGGATCGCGTTTCCAAGCGCATTTCGAGCTTGAGCTCGGTCACGACCTTGAAGAGAGAGTCGAGCGTGCCGCCTTCGCCATTCTCAAGGCTCGAAATCGTGGCTTGTCGAAGGCTGGTTTTCTGGCCGAGCTCCAGTTGCGTCAGGCCTGCCGCGCGACGCGCTTCTCGGAGCGCGGAACCAAGGGTTTTGGCCGATCGAATGACAGTGCGCATATGCTCTCATACGATGTTTCGTGTGCGACGCGTATATACGGTTTTTCGAATTTAACAAGGTGATACGAAAAAACGAATAAAATAGTCTTATGCGGAATACCGTATGTAACGGTGCAAATTTTGTCAGCCGCCGAGCGGGATCATGTCAAAGGCCTATTTCAGCGATGCGCTACGCTGTGGCTGACGACGTTGAGGATTCGCGGTCACCCTGAAAGCTGATGGCGATGGTGAGGATGAGCGACCAGCTTTTGAAGTGCATGTCGCCATTGCCGACCAGCACGCTGAAGGTGAGGCGGCGGATGAACTGGTCGACATTCTGGTCGTCGGTCGCATCGGCGCCGGCCGCTTTTCGCCATCGCACGAAGCGGTTGTAGCAGGTGGTGCGTGGCCCATAGCGCTCGGGTAGGTCACACCAAGGCGCGCCAGATCGCAGCACCCGGAAGATGCCGTTTAGCACGCGGCGATCATCAATCCGCGGCAGGCCTAGCGGCTTGTTCGGCAGCAGCGGCTCGATCACGCGCCACTCGAAGTCAGTCAGGTCGTATCGGCGTCATGCCGACGCTGAATCAGCATTTGGGGCAGGATGGAAGCTCGCTAACAATGTGCCGATGATAGATGGACAACTCAGAGCGGTTTGCTTCTGGATCGCGGCCTTCGCGGGGCTCGCGTCGGTGGCCAGCATTCTGTTCGCTCCCATGCGCTTCATTCTGCTGCCGAGCACGATCTTCGTCGGCGCGACAGCTGTCCTCCTTTTCTTAAGGATGCTGTTCAGCCGGACTTACCGGCGGGGTGTCGATGCCGCAAATCGAGAGATGCAGGGCAATGACCCTTGGCCCGGCCGGCCGAAGAAGTTTCGTGATTCAGATTGGGGGCTCTTTGGTAGCCGGGCCGGGTCATCGGCGCTGCTTTGGCTCCGAGCCGTGCTTGTCCTGGGGCTTTTGCCCTTGGGATTGCTTCAAAATTGGATCGGGATGGAGGTCGTTTGGCTTTGGTTCGCCGGTGCCTTCGTAGCAGTGGAACTCAGCTTAATGCACTTAGCGTTGTCGCAACCGCGCTGAGGGCGTCCTGCATGTCAGCCGTTTATGAGTTTACGACCTAAGCGGGCACGTTCGCCTTTTGGAGTCAATTTATTCAGTTGGCTTTGAAATAGAATATGTGAGAGGTCGTAGTTTTTAATGATTCGGAAAAGAAGATGGTTGCTGTACAACTTTATCGCAATCGTGTGATAACAAGTTTAGGCAGCGGTGCTGCACGCTGAAATACGAAAGTCTAGGTGCGGCATCGTCGTTTGAGTGCCTGCGCGTCCGGTGTTTCATTTCATTGGAGAAGGGCGAGAATTCTGTAATAGGGTATTGCGTCTGCGGTTCGTCGCATTAGTCTGGGGCCGCGCCGCGAGGGCGGCGCCGAGGCTTGAGAACCTCGCTTGGGAAAGTTTGACCCGCCATCGAGACTGCCGGGTGGCCGACGCGCATGTCCAAGCCGCTTGCGGCTAAAGGCGTCGGCGCATGTCTCAAGTGAAGTGGACCGAGACCGCCTATGAGCGCGGGAGCGGTGCAGGCACTTCCCATTGGACCGGCATCCTGACGATCCTGAGCAAACCGCCGGTATCCGCCGACACACTCCGGAAGAACCCGCTCGGTATCTACATCGACGCGATCTACTGGAGCCGTGAACTCGAGCCCGCAGCGTCGCCTGCTTCGACGCATACTGCGCACCCGTCCAGCAATGTGCCGCTCGGCTCGCCGCTCGACCCGAACCTTGATGCGCAACCCACCGTCAATACGGAGACACAGCCATGACGAGACCCTTCGCAATCGCCGCGCTGCTGGTGCCTTGCCTGATCGTTGCAGACGCCAGCGCAGGGGCAATTTCGCCGCGCGATAATGCCGGGCGCGTTCCCTCGCCGATTGTCGGCGCCGAGGAGGGGGCTACGAACGTTCCCGTCGTGCAGGGCTCCGTCAACGCCGTGCAGACATATCCGTTCGCCGATGGTGCCATCTACTCCGTCGCCACGGCGCCCGAGCGGGTAACCGACATTGCCTTGCAGCCGGGCGAAACGCTGGTCGCGGTCGCGAGCGGCGACACGGCCCGCTGGGTGATCGGCGATACCACCAGCGGTTCGGCCGCGGAGCGGCGGACGCATGTGCTTGTCAAGCCGTTCAGCGCCGGCCTCTCGACCAACCTCGTCATCACCACCGACCGGCGCACCTATCACCTCAACCTGACCAGCAGGGCCAAGGCGGCAATGGTCGCGCTCGCCTGGACCTATCCGCAGGACGCGCTGATCGCGTTGAAGCGCGCCACCGCAGCAGCCGAGGCGGTTGCACCGGTGGCCACCGGGATCGAGGTCGAGCAGTTGCACTTCAATTATGCCGTGTCGGGCGATCGACCCGCCTGGCGGCCCCTTCGCGCGTTCGACGACGGGCGCCAGACCTTCGTCGAGTTTCCGGCAACGCTGGCGGTGGGGGAGGCACCGCCCCTCTTCCTCGTGGACGGGAAGGGCGAGGTCCAGCTCGTCAACTACCGCGTGAAGGGGCGCTTCTATGTCGTCGATCGCATCTTCGACGTCGCCGAGCTTCGTCTCGGCACGAAGCATCAGCAGATTGTCCGCATCCGCAGGGTGGCGGAAGGTTCGCCTGACCGGAGGGCATCATGACCGCCGAGGCAGCATCCCCACCGGCACCCGAAGCGCCTGCCATCCCGGCCAAGGTGGATCCGGAAACGCTGGCGCTTCGCGCACAGCCCGCGCGTGCGATCCGCTTCAAGCGAGGCGCCATTGTCGGCATAGCGGCGCTCGGCTCGGTCAGTCTGGCGGCGACGGCCTGGGTGGCGCTTCGGTCGACGGACCTGCACCTGGCTGCACCAACACAAGACACGCCCGTAGCGGTGAAGGCACCCGCCGATACCCTTAACCGCCTGCCGGGCAGCTATGGCGACGTGCCGAAGCTCGGCCCGCCCTTGCCGGGCGACCTCGGTCGGCCGATCCTCGAGCATCAGCGCGCCATGGCTATCGCGCCGCCAGCGGAGAGCGGGACGCCGCGTGCCGATCAGGCCGCCGTAACCGAACGGGAGCGAATGGCTGCAGAACTGAAGGCAGCGCGCGAGTCGGGGGTGCTGGTGCAATCGGGCAATCGCAACGATCCGGCCCGCACCGCCGATGCGACCCCATCCTCGCCATCCGTCCAAGCCACCGATGCGTCGCGGCTCGCGATCGATCCCGATCGTGATCCCAATGCGCAGCAGCGCAAGGCTGACTTCGTGGCTGCGCGCGACAGCGGCGGCGATGTCAATGCGCACCGGCTGAGCCCGCCAGTGTCACCGAACATGCTGTCCGCCGGCAGCGTCATCGCGGCGAGCCTGATCACCGGACTCAGGTCCGATCTCCCCGGGCTCGTCATCGCTCAGGTGACGGAGCGGGTCTTCGACAGCGCGACGGGCAGTATCCTTCTCATCCCCCAGGGTGCGCGGCTGATCGGCAGCTACGACAGTGTCGTCGCTTTCGGGCAGAAGCGCGCGCTGGTGGTGTGGCAGCGGATCATCCTGCCGGACGGCAGCTCGGTCCGGCTCGACAATGTGCCAGCAACTGACCCGTCGGGCTATGCCGGGCTTGCGGATCGGGTCGATTTCCACACCTGGGCGCTGCTCAAGGGCGTTGCGATTTCGACCCTGCTCGGCGTCGGTGCAAACATGACCTTCTCCGGCGAGAGCGATCTCGTACAGGCGATCCGCCAATCGACCCAGCAAAACGTCTCGCGTGCCGGTGACCAGATCACCTCCCGCAACCTCCAAATCCAGCCGACCATCACGATCCGACCGGGCGCGCCGGTTCGGCTGGTCGTCCACCACGATCTCATTCTCGCGCCGTGGCGCGGTTAGGAGAACACCATGGTAGATCTCAAACTTGCGCGCATTCCTGATCGGACCCCGGTCAAGCTCACCATCACGGTGCTGCCACAGCTGCATCTTGCGCTCGGCGACTAGGCGCGCGTTTATGCGGAGACCTATGGCCGCGAAGAGCCGGCGCGCGAGGCGCTGGCACGCGAGAGGGTGAAATGACCCCGCCCGAGGAAGTCGACCGGTTGTTGCGGATCGACGAGGTGAAGCGGCGCGTGAGGCTGGGTAAGACGATGATCTATCGCCTCATTCGGCAGCAGCGATTTCCTGCACCCTACAATTTATCGCCTTCACGGCCCGCTGGAGCCAGCGTGAGGTGGTCGAATGGATCGACCGGGTCAAGGATGGCTTCGAGGGGCAAGAAACGCGGCTGGTAGCGTAGCGGTGCTGGGAAAAAATTTGGTATCACAGCGACTTGGTGTCACCAAAAATTTTCGGGGCACGCGACGGGGCATTTCTCCGGAAACCTTCGTCTCCTCGGCGGGATTTACGAAGGGAAGCGCCTGTGGGTTCGAAGTCGTGTGCGGAGCGGCGGCGATTGACGTTGGAGGAAATCGCTGTGATCATCGCGTAGGAGCCGATCAGGAGGTAGCTGGGGCGGCTTTTTCGGCGGCGTGCTCATCCCCTGTGCGTACATCGACACAATCTTGTCGTCGAAGCCGGGAAACCGCCGCTGATATTTGGCGATCAGCTGCGGATCGAAGTTCGCCTGGCGGTCGCGGCACCGCAATCGCCAGGCTCCCGGTGTCGGTCATCGCCGTCTTCCGGCCATAGCCGTTCCGCGTGTTGCCGCCGCCGTCCTCACCGGCGAGGCGATGGTTCATCTCCGCGTTCAACGCGCGCTCCGCCAGCGCCTTTTTCAGCGCATCCAGCAAGTCGGCTTGCTGCGGTGCTGTTGCCGCATCCCCGCCGGCCAGAAGCTGGTCCAGCAACTCATTTGGTATCGCGGGCTCTTTGCGTCGGGATATCTCGGGTCTCTTTCTTACCCTCTATGCCCGCCCGCACACGAAATTCCTGAAATTGCCATGTTCTACGATGGCGGCGTCCTCGACCCGCGCTTCGTGAAGGTCCGGATTTTAGAAGAGCAAGCCGCAAAGCCAAAAGGCTGCAGCGAGGCAAGCGAGCGGTATGATCCCCATCATGGCGCAACGGATGTCTGCCATATCGATCCAACGCGCGGCACCGACTCTTTTCAGCATATCGCCTCTCCTGGCCACGGATCGTGTGATCTCTTTGGCACCACACGCATGCGGATGGTGCCGTGATGGAGCGGGCACTGCCGTATACGCAGCCACATATATTCCATATTAGCCAGGCAGTGGGGAGGCTGGCGCTCAAAAATCACATTTGCGATACAGGATGCCAAGTGTCCGGAATCAGGACCGGTACTCCCGCGGGCGCAGACCGAGCCAAATGATGCACCATGGTCGCTCGGCGAGCAGTGGTCGACGCGCTTCTCGCAACAGTCGAAGACCGGTTCGGCCGCGGACGCCGAACAGGAACGCGCAGGCCTTCTCTTGCGGATCGAGCTCGGAGTCTTTGACGGATATAGCATTTGCGCCGGATCAGCGATCTACACGACTACCCACCATCGGTCGCGGAGATCGGCCCGCGCGCGCTCGCTTCGATCAGCTGCGCGCACGGGACGCACTGAGATGCGCCTGATTGCCGCGGCGGCGCCTCGGATCGATCATTCCGACCGGGCAGGCGCGCCGCGATCCCACTGCCTCGGATCTCCAAAGGAAGTGTCGGTTCGATGCCAGAGCGATGCGCCTTTGGCGAGCTTGTGTCCCAAATATCGTATGCGTGATGTCACTTTGGGATGCGCATGATTGACGGAACAATCGTCCCGCGATACCAATTTCGAACTTCCGCTTGATAAAAAATTGCCCCGGGCAAAGCGATGACGCTTGGACAGGGACTAGCATGATAGAGGGGCGGGAGGCGCTTTTGGGAGAGGAAAAGAATGCGCCATACTCGTACCTGGTGCCCATTGCTGGGCGCTACAGCTGCCTCGTTCGTGATGTTTGCTGTTCCCGCGATCGCTCAGGATGCGGCGCCAGTGCCGGGCTCCTCGCCGGCCCAGCCGGCGCAAGCGTCGCCGACTAATCAGGAGCAGCTCGAAAACATTATCGTTACCGCGCGACGAACATCGGAGAATCTCCAGAATGTTCCCGTTGCGGCATCCGTGCTGAGCTCGGATTCGCTGGAGCGCCAGCAGATCCGTCGTGCGACGGATCTCCAGTTCAGTGCACCAAGCCTGGTGATCACGCCGGACCCCCTGGGAGGGTCGGGCGCGCCGGTCTTCCAGTTGCGTGGCCAGACTTCGCCGCTGGGTGCCGATAACACCGTCGTAAACTATTTTGGAGACGTGCCCGTCGACTCGCGCGTGATTGCGGCCGGTATCTTCGATCTGGCCTCGGTGCAGATCGTCCGCGGTCCGCAGGGGACCCTTTTCGGTAAGAACAGCACGGGCGGCGCGGTTCTGTTTACCCCGCAAAGAGCAAATACGCGCGACGTGAGCGGCTATGTAACCGGGAACATCGGTAACTATGACCTTCTGCAGTTCACCGGCGCCATCAACCTGCCGATCGTCAAGGACATTCTGGGCGTACGCCTTTCCGGGCAGGTCGCTCGCCAGGACGGCATGGTCAAGAATTTGAGCGGGCCTGACGGAAACGACAAGGATTATACCGCACTTCGAGCAGCGGTTACGCTGACCCCTGTGGACGGGCTCGAGAACGATCTGCTTGTCACCTATTTCAATGGCAAGCAGCACTTGAACCCCCCGATCACGAAGACACTCGGTGGCTTCGGCCTGTTTTTCCCTCCCGCGCTGGCCGGACTTGCACGCCAGCAGCAGTTGGGTAACCGGACGATCGATCAGTCATATTCTCCGGATTACGATAATAACAAGAGCTACCTTATTGCTAACACCACCTCCTATGAGTTTGGCGGTGTTACATTGAAAAATATCTTTGGATATTACGATATAAAGAACGCTTTTGACCTTAATTCGACGAGCCTTAATTTTCCGATGGTCGATGTTGCACAGGCTCGTCATCAGACCCAAATCAGTGACGAACTGCAGGTATTTGGTAAATCCTTTGAAAATAGCCTGACGTGGTTGATGGGTGGTTTCATATCCAGGCAAAAGACTAGAGTGGATCAGACGACAACTCTATTCAGTACGAGCCCTACGCTATTCGATACATCATTCGATCGATATACGTCCAAGGCGTTGTTCGGTCAGGTCACCTATGATTTCAGTAATCTTGGGCTGACCGGCGTCAAAATCACCGGTGGCCTACGGCATACCTGGGATACCCGCGTAGGATCGAACAGGGGAGTTCCTGATCCCCTACGGATAAGCGACAAGGAACTGAGCTCGACCTTGGGTGTCGACTATCAGGTCACCAGTCATGTGTTGATCTATGTAGCCAACCGGCACAGCTACAAGGCAGGCGGATTCAACCTGATTTCTCCGGCGATCCCACCGGCGCTGCGAACCTACGCACCTGAGAAGCTCACGGACTATGAAATCGGCGTCAAAGCCGATGCGCATATCGGCCGAGTGCCTGTTCGTGCCAATCTGGCGCTATACCAGGGCAAGTATTCGAATATCCAGACTCAGGTCACAGGCTCGTGTGGTGCTAGCCAGAACTCCAACTCATTGATCGTTAATGCGGGCAAGGGTACCCCAAAGGGGATCGAACTCGAACTGGAGGCGCGACCGCTGAAGGGCCTGCAGCTGAATGGTTTCTATAACTTGACTCTCGGCAAGTACGACCAGTTTGCCATACCGGATGTCAATGGATGCACGCTGGCAGTGGCTTCGCGCAATCTTACCGGGCAGAACTTCGGCAACATTTCCAGGGATACGGCTGGGCTTACGGCAATCTATACCATTCCTCTGAATGGAAATGGCGAAGAGCTGGCGTTCAACGGTAACGTATACTACCGAAGCTCACGCCTGGGCAATGACCTCCAGGGGTTCAATAGCGCGCAGGCAGGCTATACGCTGCTTAATGCGCGCATCGATTACAACAATATCGGTGGGAGCCGAATTAGTGCGGGCATCTACGCGCGCAATATTACGAATGAACTCTACAGCCTTACGCGCAATTTCCAATTGCAGGGGGCGGGTTACGAAACCTTCACCTATGGTGACCCGCGCACCTATGGGGTGGAGGCGACGTTCCGCTTCTGAGTGTCCCCATGCGGGGCGCATCGGGCGTCCCGCATGGCAAGCTGCCAGGTCGCTTTGGCTACAACGCTTTCAAGCCGCCGTGCGCCTTGCCCGGTCCTTGCTGCGGAACCTTCGGTGGATGTTGACCGGGAAGTGATCGTTGCCGCCGTCCTGTGGCGCCGGTGCATGGCTTCTGGTGGCACTATCGTCGAAATATGGAGATACCGAATGACCTCAGGATCGCCACCCGGCGCTCTTTCCGGCTTGACCGTGCTGGATATGACCCGGGTCATCGCCGGTCCGCTTGGCGGGCAGATTTTGGGGGATCTCGGTGCCGAGGTGATCAAGATCGAGCGCCGGGGAGAGGGCGATGACTCGCGGCGGGTCGGTCCTCCCTGGTTACGGCAGCCGACCGAAACCAGCTCCGGGGAGTCGACCTACTTTCTATCGGTCAACCGCAATAAACGCTCGATCGCCGTCGATTTCGCGACCGCGGCAGGGCAGGCGATTATCCGGCGGCTGGCGAGCGCGGCTGATATCCTTATCGAGAATTACCGCACCGGTACATTGGAGCGCTACGGTCTCGGCTATGCGGCGCTGCGCGAGATCAATCCCAGGCTGATCTATTGCTCGATCACGGGCTTCGGCCAAACGGGCCCGTATGCGGAGCGTTCGGGCTATGATTTCCTTGTTCAGGGAATGGGCGGGGTGATGAGCGTCACCGGTCACGCCGATACGGAGGAAGGGGCGGGGCCGTTGCGGGTCGGCATACCCGTCGTCGACGCCTTCGCCGGAATGAATGCCGTCATCGGGATTCTCGCAGCGCTCGAGCATCGGCGCAAGACCGGGGAGGGGCAGCAGGTCGATATCTCCCTGTTCGAATCGCTAGCAGCGGCATTGCTCAACACGTCGTCTTCGTGGCTCAATGCCGGGGTAAAGTTGGGCCGGACCGGCAACGATCATCCCAGTGCCGCGCCGTACGGCGTCTTCCGTGCCTCCGACGGCCATATCATCATCGCGACGTTCAACGATCGGGAGTTCGTCCGGCTCGCAAACGTTCTGGGGCACCCCGAATGGCTTAGCGATACTCGCTTCATGCGCAATGGCGATCGGGTCCGCAATCGTCCGGCGCTGAAGGCGCTGATCGCCGACATCATCCGTACAAAGACACGCGCCGAGTGGGTGTCGATCCTGAACGATGCCACAGTGTCCGCCGGCCCGATCAACGACATTGAGGATATGGAGCGGGACGCGCAGGCAATTGCCCGCAACATGTTCCTGACGCTCTCCTCCGGCGCGTTCGGGGATGTCCGTACCGTTGCCTCGCCCTATCGACTTTCCGCTACTCCCCCCGCCTATCGTTACCCGCCGCCTGCCGTCGGGGAGCATAATGACGAGATCCTGGCAGAGGCAGGATATTCGGAAACCGAGCGCGCTGCGCTTCGGGCCGCCGGCGTGCTCTGAGCGCCGGCGGTGTGCTGGACGATGACGGCATCGCGATACCTGGTCCCGGATCGAGGGAATGGAATTGCGAGCGTTTCGGAGCAGGCCATGAGAATTCGCTGAGATGAAGAAGGATGCCCGCAATGGATAGTCAGCCGACCGCCAACCCCATGTCCCTTGTCGATAGGACGGTCATCGTTACCGGGGCCGCCCAGGGCATTGGCCGGGCAGTCGCCGATCTGGTGGTTGCGCTGGGCGGCAATGTCGTGATCGCGGACATGAATGGCGATGCCCTCGAAGCGGCCAAGGCCGAGTACCCCGAAGGACGCTATCTGGGCGTGAAGGCCAATATCGCCGACGCCGCCGATGTGGATGCGCTGGTGCAATACGCCGTCGACACGTTCGGCGCCGTGCATGGCCTGGTGAACAATGCCGGCATCACCCGTCCCGCGATGTTGTCGAAAATGACGCTTCAAGAATGGGATCAGGTGATCAGCGTTCACCTGACCGGCGCGTTTCTGTGTTCGCAGGCCGTCGGCAACCATATGATCGAACGTGCAAAGGCGGGGGATCCCAACCCCGGATCGATCGTCAACATCTCCTCGGATGCCGGGGTCCAGGGAACGATAGGCCAGGTAAACTACGCAACGGCCAAGGCGGGCATCATCGGCATGACGATGTCTACGGCGCGCGAATGGGCGAAGTACAATATTCGCGCCAACTGCGTCGCCTTTGGCGTGGTGGTCACGCCGATGACGGAGACGGTGCGCAGCGAGAAGTTCGCCGAGACCTATCTGTCGCGGATCCCACTGGGCCGGTGGAGTTCCGCGGAAGAGGCGGCGAAGCCCGTCTGCTTCCTGCTCTCCGATGCGGCTTCTTTCATCACGGGCCAGCGGTTGTCCGCCAATGGCGGCATGCAGATGGCCGGGTGATCCATGGGCTGGCGCACCGATGACGAACTGCAGCAGATGCTGCGCGACAGCGCTACCGCATTCCTCGGCGATGCGGGCGGGCCGGGCCATTTCCGGGGGGTGCGTGCGTCCGAAACCGGTTTCGACGCCGACACGTGGCGGCGCATGGCCGAACTCGGCTGGACAGGCATGCTCCTGCCGGAAAGACTGGGCGGCGCCGAACTCGGACTGAGTGCGGCCCTTCCGTTGGCGGAGGAACTCGGCCGCGCGCTTTCGCCCGAACCTTTTGTTGCGTCGGCGATCCTGGCGGGGACGCTCCTGGCCCGCGGCGCCGGGCCGGTGGCAGCGGCGCTCGCCACGGGGTTGGCACAAGGCCATCGATCGGTCACGCTCGCCTGGCAAGAGCGGCGCGGCGGCGTCGGCATTCCGGCGTTCGGGACGCGCCTGGCCGCCGGCCGGCTGCAGGGAGCAAAGGTGCACGTGCCCGCCTGGCACCCTGGCTCGGCACTCTTGGTTGCCGCACAAGGCGATGACGGCCCTGTCGTGGTAGCGGTCGATCCATCGGCCTCGGGAGTCACCCTCGTCGTTGCGCGCGCAACCGATGGTACTCTGACTGCCGACATCGTGTTCGACGATGTTCGTGTGACTGCCGATGCCGTGATTGTGGAGGGCGATGCTGCGCGGGTCGCGCTCGAGCACGCAATCGCACGCGGCACCGTCGCGGTGAGCGCGCAACTCGAGGGCCTGGCAAAGGCGCTGTGGCAAGAAACGCTGGCCTATATGCAGCAGCGTGCGCAGTTCGGCAGCGCGCTGTCGGAATTCCAGGCGCTGCGGCATCGCATGGTGGACCTCTATAGCCAGATCGAACTCGCCGCCGCCAGCTGGCGCAAGGCGGCGCACTGCGTCGAAGAGGGCAAGCTTTGGGGGCCGGCCGTGCACGCAGCCAAAGCCCGTTGCAGCCAGGCAGCCCAGGAAATGGCGCGCTGGGCGATCCAGTATCACGGAGCCTTCGGCTATACCGACGAAGCGGATGTAGGCCTCTACGTCCATTGCGCGCTGCGCTGGTCCAGCTGGCTCGGCAGTGCCTCCGCGCATCGCCGGGCAGCGCTGATGGCGCATCGCGGCGGAAAGGGCGCATGATGACGCAAGACCTCAACCTGCTGTCCAACGACGCGTTTCGCGCCCGGTGGCGCGACTGGCTGGAGCAAAATTATCCGGCGGAATGGCGCATCCCGATCATCCGCCGGCTTGCCGGTGATGAGGAACGGCGGTGGCACCGGATGACCTATGAAGCCGGCTGGCGCGCGCCTGCCTGGCCAAAGCAATATGGCGGCCTGGGCCTGAGCCTAGAAAAACAGCTCATCCTGAACGAGGAGATGGAACGCCATCGCTGCGCCCGCGTGCTCGACAGCGGCGGGGTGCTGCTGGCACCGGTGCTGATGAAATATGGCACCGATGCGCAGCGATCGCGCTACCTGCCGGCGATCCTGCGCGGGGAAGATCTGTGGTGCCAGGGCTATTCCGAGCCCAATGCGGGTTCCGATCTGGCCAGCCTGCGGACCTCGGCGGTGCGGGATGGAGAGGCGTTCCTCGTCAACGGCCAGAAAATCTGGACGACGCTGGCCGGCTGTGCGGACCGCATCTTCGTGCTGGTGCGGACCAACAAGGAGGTGAAGAAGCAGGCAGGTATCAGCTTCCTGTTGGCGGACATGGACACGCCCGGCTTGACCGTGCGCCCCATTCTCAACCTCGCCGACGAAGACGAACTCTGCGAGATCTTCTTCGAGAATGTGCGCATTCCTGCGGAAAATCTGGTCGGCGCGCTCGACCAGGGCTGGACGGTGGCCAAGGCCCTGCTCGGGGATGAGCGCATATCCAACGGCGCCCCCACCTTACCCAGGCAGGCGTTCGAAGTGCTCGAGCAACTGATCGAAACGCGCGGGCTCGCCGAAGATGCCGGGGTGACGGATAGGGCTGCTTCCTTGTTCTGTGACGTGCACGATCTTGCCGCGCTGCATTCGCAAGTTGCGGACGCGGCAATTCGCGGCGAGGTCGACAATGCCGTGCTGGGCATGATGAAGGTCCTCGCGACGGAGGCGTTCCAGAATATCTCGGAGGAGATACTGAATGTCATCGACGAGGATGCCGGGCTGCAGACGCCGACGATCGGCGCGGAAAGCCCGTTGGATCTCCGCAAGATATACATGATCGCGCGACCGTCGACCATCTATGCCGGCGCAAGCGAAGTTCAGCGCAACATCGTTTCCAACACGCTGATGGGTAAAAGCTGAACGCGGCAATTTCTCCGGCACCTCGCCTTTATACGTGGGGCGAACCCTGGGGCATAGGGGCGATCGCTGCTGAGCAAGGAGGTGAGACAGCGTGACTTCTTTGGTAGATCGAAGCGACGCGGACGGCGTTGCTACCCTGACGCTAAATCGTCCGGAGGTTCTGAATGCGCTCTCAGCGGGCAGCTTCCGGGAACTGCGCGCTCATATCGACGCCATCGCTACCCAGACGGAGGCCATCGGTTGCGTCGTCCTGCGCGGTGCCGGGCGGTCCTTCTGCGCCGGAGCCGATCTCAAGGCGTTCAAGGAACGGAAGCCGACCGATCCCGACCCCACCGCCTTCAATCGCGCCACCCTGTCAGCCCTGGCCGCGCTTCCGCAACCCGTGATCGCAGCCGTCCAGGGCCATTGCCTAACAGGCGGCCTGGAACTGGCGCTGACCGCCGACATCCTTTTCGCGGCGGAGGATGTACGGTTCGGGGATACCCATCAGAAATGGGGATTGCACGCAGGCTGGGGGCTGACTCAACGGCTCCCGCGGCGGATCGGCCGTGCCAGGGCGAAGGAAATGATGTTCTCCGGTCGCGAAGTCCTGGCCGAAGAGGCGGTGCGCATCGGGCTGGCGAACAGGTCGTTTCCAACGGACCGCTTGCACGAAGAGGTCCAGGCGTTCGCTGCGCGGATCGCCAGTCACCCGCGCGGCGTGACCCGTTGGCTAAAGACGATGATCGATGGCGGCGCCGAGATGCCGCTCGCCGACGGGCTGGCGATGGAGATCGAGACCAATCCGGGCCGCAACGCCGATCTGGCGTCGCGTCTGGAAAGCGGCGGCTTCTAGGGGATGCGGCGCGGGCGGGAAGTGGCAGGAGGTCGTGCTGCGGCGCTGCTGCACACCCGCAGCCCCGAGGATGAACGAGGGAGTCACAGGGAGGCTAATGATGGAACTCTTGGACACGCCGCTATTCTCGGGAATGCGTCTGCCGCTGGTGGCGGCGCCCATGTTCCTCGTCACCGGCCCCGATATCGTCATCGCGGCATGTTCCGCCGGTATCATGGCCGGCGTTGCCTCAGCGTCGGCGCGTTCTGCGGAGGAATATGACGAATGGCTCGATCGGATTGCCGGGGAACTCGCCGCCTTTGAAGCGCGCACCGGCCAGCGGGCGGGGCCTTATGCCGCCAATCTAAGCGCAGGCGCGGGCAGGGACGCGCACCGTGCCGGCTTGTTCGAGAGGCAATTGGAGGTCTGCAGGCGGCGGCGGGTACCGATCGTCATCAGCGTGGGCGGTGCACCGGCTGATCTTGTCAAGGAAGTGCACGGATGGGGCGGCGTCGTTTTCCATGACGCAACGAGCGTTCGCCATGCCAAAAAGGCGGCGGAGGCAGGAGTCGACGGCATCAATCTGATCGCAAGTGGTGGTGGTGGCCATGCCGGCGCTGTCAGCGCCTTCGCCCTCGTCCCGCAGGTTCGCACCTTTTTCGACGGCGTGATCGTCCTTGGCGGCGCGATCGGCACGGGCGGCGGCATTCTGGCGGCGCAGGCGCTGGGTGCGGATCTCTGTTACATGGGCACCCGCTTCATCGCCACGAAGGAATCGATGGCGCCGGATGCCTATAAGGCGATGTTGGTGGCGGCGGATACCAGCGACATCCTCTACACGCCTGCCTTCACGCGCGGGGTGCCTTGCAATTTCATGCGATCGTCCATCCGCGCGAACGGGTTCGACCCAGACCACCTGTCCGTCGACACCGTCGCGCAGGATCCCCGTTCCTCCGAGCGCAAGCCCTGGCGGGATATCTGGGCTGCCGGCCAAGGCGTCGGGCTGATTGACGACGTTCCCGCCGTGCAGGATCTCGTTGACCGCATTGCCGCGGAATATGGTGAAGCGACGAAGCGCCTGCGCGAGCGCACGCGACGCTCGTAGGATCTTCATATATTCTATTGAACATTAGATTTAAATAGGTACCCTCGTTTCGAGCGATTTCCAGCAAGAAGAACCCGAGCAGGAGAGAGAAATGGCGAAAAAGCGAGTTGCCGTCTGGGGTACGGGCCCCATCGGAATGCCCGGCCTGCGCGGCCTGATCGGTCATCCAGAATATGAGTTGGTCGGTCTTCTGGCCTGGTCACCCGACAAGATCGGTCGCGATGCCGGCGATATCGCGGGGCGTCGGAAGACAGGCGTCATTGCGACCGCCGATCCGGCCGAGCTGTTGGCGCTCAAGCCCGATTGTCTGGTTTACCAGGGAAACTATTCGCATCGCGAAGCGGAATGTGTGGCGGATGTGGTTCCGTTTCTCGAGGCCGGCATCAATGTCGTGGGGCCTGCGCTGATGGATCTCATTGCCCCCGAATTCGGCCGCAGCGCGTTTGTCGAGCCGATCGCGCAAGCCTGTGAAAAGGGCGGAGCCTCGATCTTCTGTGGCGGCACGGATCCCGGCTATATGACGATCGGCCATCTGTTCAGCCTGTTGTCGGGTGCCGGTGAAGTCGACACCGTCGATGTCTGCGAGATATCCAACCTGAACGGCTATGGCAGCTTCCTGTCCATCATGAACTGGGGGTTCAACCAGCCGCTCGATTATCGCGCACCGATGTTTTACGATGATATCGGCAAGGGCTGGCATGAAAGCACCATCTGGGGGATCGCCGATTATCTGGGCGTCGAGCTGGACGAGATCGTTCAAACCTATGAGACGGCGGCGCTCGATCATGATTATGATGCAGCCTGGGGCAAAGGGCTTGCCAACACGATCGCCGCGGTCCGCTGGACGATGCGCGGCATGTACAAAGGCAAGCCGCTGATCATCTACCGCAAGGTGGAGCGGTGCCATGTCGACGCCGGGCCCGAATTCGAGCAGCCGCTGAACGGCGCCGAGTGCGGCTATCAGGTGATCATCAAGGGTGAGCCCAATATCCACACCGAGATGGCGCTCAGCCTCTATGATGGGTGTGCGATCACCGCCCTGCACCCGATCAACGCCATCAACGAGGTCTGCGCAGCGAAGCCGGGCATCCTCGGCCAGCTGGACATGCCGCACTTCTACTCCAGGAACATCCGCCGCTGAGGGGGGCGTGCGGGCCGCAGCATCTCCCTGGCTTTCGGCGGACGCGCGGCGTTGCGTGCGTCCGCCCTATCAGGCGCAACGGTGCCGGTCAGCAGACCGGGAATGCATCCGGATACGCACCGATCTTCGCGGCATCCGGGATATCGTCCTTTGCGCGCAACCCCCGCATCCGGCCGGGTGAGGGGAAGGCCTTGCCCCGGGGAGCGTGATAGCGGAGGTCCGGCCCGCCGAGCAGCACCGCATAGGCGCGCCGGGGAGTGGGGTGATTGGGATGCCCCCCGGCACCGTGCACGACGTTCCCCTGGAAGGCGAGCACGTCGCCGGGCGCCACGTCGAAGGTCAAGATGTCGAAGCTTTCCGGGAAACGTGCGACGTCTGGCACCATCGGCATCCCGGGATCGCCAATTCCCGTCGCGCCTTCCTTGGCGGACGGGTCGCCCGATCGAACCTGGGTGCTGAAGATCATGTCCCACCGGTGCGAGCCTCGGAGGACCTGCACCGTCAAGTGTCGCGGCGAGAAATCGCAGGGAAACCATAAGCGAACGATGGACTCCCCGCGCACGCGCAGAAAAGGTGTGTCCTGATGCCATGGCGTCGCCACTACCGGCCCGCCAGCCTTATAGAAAACCTGGTCCAGGATGAGCTGCGCCGATGGGGCTTGCATCAGGGCCGATCCGATCGCTCCGATTCGTCCCGACCCCAGGAGATCCGCTAGAACCGGGCTCTCCATCGAGGCATAGTCGCGAACGACCGTGGCGCCGCCGGTTGCGCCGCCTTCGACCACGGTCGCGGGACCCCGCTCCTCTCGATAGCATTGCTCGATGCCGCGCTCGAGCTGGGCGACGTCTGCGCTCGACAAAGCGCCTTTGATGAGCACGGCGCCGTCACGGCGATATTGTTCGATATGGGCGGGTGTAACGACCGACATGAACCCTCTCCTATTTGACACAACGTTCCACTTTGGAACTTTAGAGTCAATCTGGAAAACGGCGTTGCAATGTGCGAGGCTTCGCGCTTGCCCGTCATTCTGCCGGAAAGAGTTCATGAAGCCCCTCTCGACTGCCTCGCATCCGCTGGTTCCCCTTGTCGACGAAGTCATCCGGCTGAAGGGCCGGCTGGACGGTCTGTTCGCGGATGTGGCGCCGTCGGTGAACCTCTCGCAAATGGAACTCACCATCCTCACCGCGGTCGTTGAGGCCACGCGCCCCCCGACGGTGCCGCAGATCGGCCGAAGCCTCGGTCTGCATCGCCAGGTCGTTCAGCGCACGGCCAACCGCTTGGTGACGGCAACACTGCTACGGACGGAGCCCAATCCCGATCACAAGCTCGCCCATTTCCTGCAGGTCACCGAGGCGGGAGCGGCCGTCTATCAGGCCGCAACCGAACGTGCGACGCGGACGGCCGAGGCGGTGCTGGAGGCGCTTTCCGTGGAGGCATGCCAGCGCGTGGCCGCAGAGCTACGCGCGGTGCGGACGACGATCGAGGCATATCTGCGGAAACCGGACGGGAAGCGGTAGCGGCGCACAAGGCAGGCATCGCCTGCAGTTGGGTCGGTGCCTGTTGCCTTGCGCGCGATGCGGGGCAGAAGGGTTTGAGAAGGCGCCCGGCTACGCCTCCTCCCTGATTACGGCAAACCGCGCAGGCTCAAATGCCCCAGAGCTGGGCGGCGTTGCCGCCAACGATCTTCTTGAATCGCGCTTCCCCGGCCTTCTCGTAGATCTGCTTGGCGATCTGCATGGATTCGCCGAAGACGCCTTCGGGGTGCGGATAGTCGATCGACCACATCAGCTTGTCCTCGCCGATCCAGTCGATCAGATCGAGCGCGACCGGATCGTCCATGAACGTCGTCCAGCAATTCTGATACCAATAGTGGCTGGGCTTGTGTTCGATGCGGGGGCGAATGGCCGAGATATAGTCGCGGTAGATCTTGTCCGCGCCGGTGATCGTCGGCGGAACCCAGCTGGCGCCGCCTTCGGTGAAGACGATCCGCAGATTGGGAAACCGATCGAAGAGACCCGCGAAAACGAGTTGGCCGAAGAGCGCGTTGAACGGTTGGAGATTGCGGTTGATGTTCGCCGCCAGCGCCCCCGTGCCCGTATATTCGAGCGCCACGCCGATATGGATCGAAAGCGGCAGACCGGCTTCGGCGATGGCTTCCCACATGGGGAGCATTTCCGATCCGTTATAGCGGACGCCGCGCGGTGCCGACGGGATTTCGACGGCCTTGAAGCCAAGCGCCTTGATCTTCTGCATATAGTCCCGGGTCATCTCGGGTTTGTAGAAGGTCGGGAGATAGGCGACCGGGAACAGTCGGTCGGGCGCGATCATTCGCCATTCGGCCAACCACTCGTTGAAAACGTCGATGCACTTGAACCAAAGGTCCTTGTCCTTCATGCGGATCAGTGCGGCAGCGCGCGAGTGGAACGTGATCGACGCATCGATGCCTTCGGCATCCATGTCTTCGAGCCGCTTCTGGGTGTCCCAGAAGCCGGGCCGTCCCTCCGGAAACGAGAGATCGAAGCCCGGCGTGTTGTAGGATTCACCATCCACGACCAGATGGAAGATGCCGTGTTCGTCTTGCCAGAATTTGGGCGCGCGATCCTTGTCGGGGCCGGTCAGCCGCTCTTCCCAAAGATTTTGGGCCTCCATCAGATGATCGTCGGCGGAAATGAACCGCGTGCCGGCTGGCGGTGTCCAATCGCCCTTCGACAATTTCCTGTTCTTCGGCCAGAATTCGGTCAGGTCATTCATAGCGCTAGCTCCTAAGACAACGTCATTTTTTCTTCGAAAGCTTTTCGATCATGGCAGCGATCAGGCTGCGGTGCTCGTCACCGAGGAAGAGGATGCTGTTGGCGAGGCGTTCCACGTTACGGGCCTGTTGCCGCTCGAGATCCGCCGTCAGCTCGATCGTCAGCTTGGAGATGGCGACCGCTTCGGGGGGGAGGGAGGCTAGTTTTTCGCAGAACGCCTCGACGCGGGCGCCGAAATCCTCATCGGAAAACACGTCATGCAGCAGGCCCATGCTCAGTGCTTGCTGCGCGCTCGCCGTTGCCCCGGCCAGCACGAACCAGCGCGCCCAATGGGGGCCGATCAGGCGCGTCAGCCGGCTCGTCCCGCCCGAGCCCGGGATGCAGCCGATATCGATTTCCGGCATCCTGTAGGTCGCCGAGGAAGCGGCGAGGCGGAAGTCGCACGAGAGCGACATTTCGAACGCGCCGCCAAAGCAGGGCCCCTGATGCGCGACGACGATCGGCTTCTCGATGGCCTCCATTTCGTCGAACATGCTGTGGAAGCTACCACGCCCGCGGCGATACCATGTCCGTTCGTTCGACGAGCTTCCCGCCGTGTCGCCCTTCTTGATGTCGGTCAGGTCGGCCCCGGCGGAAAAATACTTCCCGTTCGCGCGGATCAGCAGCACCCGCAGGTCGCGTCGATCCCGGAAGACATCCAAGGCATCTGCGATGCCGTCGGCGATCGCCATGTTGATCGCGTTGTACTTCGCCGGCCGGTTGAGCACGAGTTCGAGGATCGCGCCGCGCTCTTTCCGGAGCAGATCGGGTTCGGACATTGGTTGCACTCCTAGCTTCGGGTCCGCGGAAGCCCGAGCGCGGATTCCGCCACGATGCTGCGCTGCACTTCGCTGGTGCCGCCATAGATCGTCGCCTGAATCGCCTTGCGGCTTTCGAGCTCTACGGTGCCAAGGTCGGTATGCGCCTGGATCAGCGACCATGGCGCGGCGAGTTCGACCAGTTCGCTCGAGCAGCTGACCAGCGCCTCGGAGGCGAACAGCTTCGCCATGGGGCCGTAATATTTCTTGCCCTGGCCGCTCACGAATCCCCACAGGCATCGCCTGTCGAGGACATCCGCGACGAGCAGGCGGGCATGACATTGGGCAAGGCGCGCGCGGACTCGCTGCCGGTCGATCGGCCGCTCGCCCTGGGTGTTGGCGGCGTGCGCCCAGGCGAGCGCATGGCGGAGCATGATACGCAGGGCACTTACGAAGAAGTCGCCGCCGCCCTGTTCCAGCGCCAGCGCGAGGCCGAGAACCTTGGTTCCTCCATTGACGTCGCCGATCCGATAGCGATCCGGGACGCGCATGTCGGAATAATAGGTGATGTTGGTCCGCTCGCCACCCAGCGTCTTGATCTCGTGTACTTCGAAGCCGGGGATGGAAACGGGCACGAGGAAAAGCGTGAGACCGGCATGCTTGGGCAGCGCCGGGTCCGTTCGGGCGATCAGCAGGACATAGTCGGCCAGATGGCCCTGGCTGGTGAACATCTTCTGTCCGTCGATGATCCAGTCGTCGCCATCGCGGGTGGCGCGCGTCTTCGCGGCGAAGATGTCCGACCCGGCCGAAGGCTCGGAATAGCCGAGAGCGACGTTCCGCTCCCCGGACGCGAGTCCGGGAAGGACTTCTTCTTTCACCTCTTCCGAGGCGAAGTGCATGAGAATCTTGCCGACCATGTGCGTCACCGTGCCGGGCACGCGGGGCCACTCGAACTCGCAATAGACTTCGTTCAGTGCTGCCATCTCATAGGGAGTCCTGTCGCCCCCGCCGAGGGCGGCAGGCCAATCCGCGTAGAGAAAGCCCGCCTTGGCCAGCTGGGTGTTGAAGGGGTGGTCGCCGTCGTCGGTTTCGTGGATGAATCGGCGCATTTCGGGAGTCATGTGCGCGGCGAAGAAGGCGCGGGCCTCGGCCGCATAGGCTTCCGCGGCATCGCCGAGCCCGAAGCTGATCTCGCCGCTGCCGATGTCGGGCACGGGATCCGTCCGCCCACCCCAGAGGCGGTCGCCGAGCAGGTTGAGCTCGGCCTCGGGATCGCCGAGCAGCATCGACCAGGCGCGGGCCCGCCGGAAATAGATCTGCGCGTCATACTCCATCGACACGCCGTAGCCGCCGAAGGTCCGCATAGCCCGGATCGTCGCCGCGGAGGCAGCGCGGGTCGACCACCAAAGCGCTGCCGAGATCTGCGCGGCGCGGGCGGAAGGTTCGGCTTCCGAGGCCGCCCGCCAGCAGAGCAATTGCGCACCCTCGACATCGGTAACGGCGTCGGCGAGCGGATGTGCGAGGCCCTGGAAGCTGCCGATCGGCCGGCCGAATGCCTCGCGCTCCGACGCGTAGGCTGCGGCATGCTCGAGCGCCTTGCGGCCCATGGCGGCGATATTGGCGGCCGCGAGCAACTTCCATTCCTCGATGCCGGCCTGCCAGGCGGCGCATGCGTCCGGACCGGAGGCGAGTGCCAGCGCATTTTCGAGATCGATCGTTATCATAGCCAGCGGCAGCGTGCCGAGGTTGGCCGGAACCGTCCGATCTGCGGGCACGGCGGCGAGATAGACGGTTGCCCCGTCCGAACAGAGGACCCGATCGGCGATGGCGCCGGCGGGAACCAGTTGCGGCATACCGGCTTCCACAGGGTGGAGCGCGACGGTGAGGATCGAACCGCCTGCAATGTCCTCCAGGACGGCATGCCCGGCGGGTGCGATGTCCGCGAGAATTCGGCTCGCCACGGCGCATTCGATCAGTGGCACCGATGCCAGATAGCTGCCGAGCGTTTCGGCAACGACCACCGCATCGATAAGGGCCAGGCCGCCGCCCCCCCGCCCCTCCGGCACCCGCATCAGGGGAAGGCCGAATCCGACCAGTTCCGTCCAGAGTGCCGGATCATATCCCAGCGGTTCTGCGGCCCGGATGCGTGCCGAAGTCGATTCGTTCTGAAACAGTCGCTCAAGGCTGTCCCGCAACAAGGCCTGTTGTTCGCTGAGTTGCAGGTTCAAATGCCATCTCCTTGGGTTTGGACACGCTCTTGCGGCGGTCCTTTAGACCGAGACTAATTTACAATCTAACGATTGGAAGGTAAAATGACAAGGGCGTGATCGCGCCTCCAACGGGGTGCGGGCGACCCCTTAGGCCAGGTTGGCGGCGAGCACGGGCACGTCGGCCAGTCCTCGCAGCACATCGTTGAGATGCGTGCAGCCGAGCGTCGAGGGAAGCGTGTCGAGAACGGTGTTGCGGAAATCGCCGATCTGGTGTCCCACCATTCGCGCAGCCTTGACGGCAGCGCCCGGGCACTCCGGGAAAGGAAGGATCAGCGGCAGCGCCTGGAGCGATTCGAGAATGCCGCTCTCGGCATCGATCTCCGCATAGACGCGATATTCGTGCACCGCCCTGCGCCCGCCATCGGGCGCAGTGCCGCTGTCCTGAAACGCCGCGTCCACCAGGATCAACCGGTCCTCGCGCCAGATGTCCAGTCGGCGGGCGCGACGCATCGCAGGGCCGTGCTGGTCCGGCATGGCATGCCAGCTCCAGCTGTCCGAAGGATCGGCCAGTGGACCCACGCGTGCAGTGTCTTCCGTCGCGGCGTCCTGCAACCGGTCCGGCAGGAGCGCGGAGGAGCCTTCCGCAAAACCGGTACAGATGTTGAGCATGTTGCCTTTCCGGCCATGCGTCTGCGGTTGCGTCTTATCCTTGGAAAACGCCGCCCAGTCCGGCATCCACTGCGACCAGATCCAGCGGGCAACCAGGCTGGCACCGGCGAAATCATCAAGGATCTGATATAGCGGGGTGCCGACCAGATCGCCGAGTGCCGAGGCGATCATCCGCCTGCTGTCGCCGCCCGCCCGCACGCCGACCAACTCGCCGGTGCGCTCCTGGTGCGCGTTCGTCTTCAACGCCAGTATTTCCCTGGCCGGGGAAATGCGCATTTCATACCCTGCCTCGCTCAGGATATGCGGATCGCCGCCGTCTTCGGGGGTGCACAAGTCGCGGGCGCGCGCCGCCATGGTCCAGGCTGCGGACGCCCCATCCGGCCAGTGGGAGTCGATGGAGGTGGTGCGTCGGATCGAGCCCGGACGACGCAGTGGCGCGACGCCGGCCGACTGCCGCGCCAATGGGAATTGCTGCGGTCTATGTGTCATCATGCCTCCGATGCTCCTCCCTCACCCTGTGCGATCCTCGCCCGGAGGCGCTGCGCCATCGCGTCGAGTTCGCCCGGGTCCCCGCGTTGCTGTGCGTGGATGCCCAGCGCTTGTCCGGCAAAGCGAGGCACCAGATGGACGTGCACATGGAATACGGATTGTCCCCCATCGCCCCCGTTGAACTGCAGCAACTGAACGCCAACGGGATCCAGTTCCGCGACCAGGACCCGCATGAGCATCTGCGCGCGGCGGAAGAGCGGGGCGATGCTCGCTTCGTCGAGGTCGAGCAGGTTCCGCGCCTGTCCCCGCTTCGGAATGATCAGGCTATGCCCGGGCGATTGCGGGAAAAGGTCGAGAAAGGCGAGCGTGTCCTCGTCTTCCCAAATGCGATGGCAAGGCAGTTCTCCCCGCAGGATTTTCGCGAAGACATTGTCTGGATCATAGGTGCCGACCAGCGACATGGCTGCCTCCTGTGCGATCAGACCAGCTCGTACAGGGAGGCCGCGCCCATCCCGCCGGCGATACACATGGTGACCACGACATATTTCACCTTGCGGCGCCTGCCTTCGATCAGGACGTGGCCCAGCTGGCGCGCGCCCGTCATGCCGAAGGGATGGCCGATCGACACGGCGCCGCCATCGACGTTGAGTCGGTCGTCCGGTATCCCGAGCCGGTCGCGGCAATAGACGACCTGGCAGGCATAGGCCTCGTTCAATTCCCACAGGCCGATATCCTCCAGCCGCAGTCCGTGCTGTTTCAGGAGCTTCGGAATGGCATAGACCGGCCCAATGCCCATTTCGTCCGGCGCAAGACCGGCGATGGCGAAGCCGCGATACAGGCCCAGCACGGGCAGGCCACGTTGTGCCGCGAGCGTTCCGTTCATGAGGACGCTCGCGGAGGCGCCGTCGGCGAGCTGGCTGGCATTGCCCGCCGTGACCGTGCCGTCTTCACGCACCACGGGCTTCAGCTTTGCGAGCGTCTCCAGCGTGGTGTCCGGGCGGTTGCACTCGTCCTGCTCGAGCAGCACGTCTAGCTCCGAAACCTCGCCGGTGGCCCTGTCCGTCACCAGCTTGCGCGTCGGCAGGGGTACGATCTCGTCATCGAAGCGCCCGTCACGCTGCGCCTGCGCGGTCCGCATCTGGCTCGAATAGGCATAGGCGTCTTGCACCTCGCGGCTGATGACGTAGCGTTCCGCCACGACCTCGGCGGTTTCGTTCATGCTCAACAGCATGCCGGGCTGATGCGCGCGAATCCAAGGCGCGCGACCGGCCCGCGGTATGTGCGGCGTGGGGCTGACCATGCTGACCGACTCGACGCCGCCGGCGACCACCACGGGTACGCGATCGACGATGATGCGCTGCGCGGCGAAACTCGCGGCCTGGATGCCGGAACTGCATGCGCGTGCAATCGTCACGGCGCCGGCGGTTTGCGGAATTCCGCCGACGAGACCGGCATGGCGCGCGATGTTGTTGCCGCTGTCTCCTTCCGGAACCGCGCAACCGAAGATGACGTCGTCCACTTCCGCCGGATCGATTCCGGCGCGCGCGACTGCGTGACGGATGGCATGGCCGCCCAGCGTGCCGCTGTGCGTATTGTTGAAGGCGCCCCGAAACGCTTTGGCGAGCGGTGTGCGGGCAGTCGAGACAACGACCGCATCGGTCATGGATTCACCTCGAAGTTTTCAGGAGTGCCGCTCTAGCACGGGGAAAATATCAATCGATAGGTAAAAAATTTAAGGGAGGGGAATGGGGTCGTCCACCGCGGCGGATGGGCAGAAGGGCTTCCGGCCGCCACGCTAGAAATCACAAGCGTGTTGCCGAACGCGCGGACAGGTGCGGCGCCGGCGGCTAGCCTGCACCGCAAATGGTGAGGAGGGCGAGCATGGCAGCGACGCAGCAAGGCGGTTTTCGGTTGGCCATGATCACCCTGATCCTGATCGAGGCGTTGAGCTCGTTCGAACATGTCATGATCATTGCGGCACTGCCGTTCATCTCCCGTGCGTTCGGCCTCGCATCGGCAGGGTGGGTCGTCACCAGCTTCCTGCTCGTACAGGCCAGTTCGGCGGCGATCGGTGCTCGGCTGGGCGACATGTACGGGCGTGAGCGCGTGCTCGCCGTAATCCTGGTGCTGACCACCACAGGATCCCTGATCAGCGCTTTCGGCGGGAGCATTCACTTCGTGATTGTCGGGCGCTGCCTCCAGGGGCTGTCGGGTGCGAACCTCGCGCTCTGCTATGGTATCGCCCGGCAGATGGTGCCTACAAAGCGATTGCCCTTCTGGGTTGGCGCCTTGACGGGCGGCGTAACGCTGGCGGCGGCATTCGGCTATATCCTGGGGGGCTATCTGGCCGATCTGGGGAGTTGGCGGCTGATTTTCTGGTTTGCTGCGGGCTATGGCGCCATTGTGCTCCCCCTGCTGCTGGTTACCGTGCCCCGCCTCGGCAACGCGCCGCCGATCGGGGGTGTCGACTGGCTGGGCGGCGTGCTGCTGCCGCTGGGGGTTGCGGGCATATTGTACGCCGTCACCTCCTCCGTCACCCAGGGCGGCCGTGGTCCTTGGGTCGCGGGCGCGGGTGTGGCGGGGGTTGTCCTGTTGCTGTGGTGGTGGGGCCACGAATGGCGCCGTACGGATCCCCTGATACAGGTCCGCTTGTTGACGCAGCGGCCCGTGCTGATCGCCAATCTCTGCTTTGCCATCGCGGCGCTGGGCATCATGCAGTTCCCGCTGGTGCTGATCCAATATCTGCAGCAGCCTGCCAGCAGCGGCGCCGGGCTCGGACTGTCCGCTACCGCAGCGGGATGGATCAAGCTGCCTTCGAACGTGGGTTCGCTCCTGGCGGCGATGCTGGCCGGCTGGCTTTGCGGGCGCCACGGCGGCCGGCCGGTGATCCAATATGGCGGGCTGCTTGCGGCCCTCTCGCTAGGATCCTTTCCGTTCTTCCACAGCAATCCGTGGCAGATCATGGCTATCACGATCGGCGGAGCGGCCGGGATGACCACCTTGCTGGCGGCTGTGCCCAACGTCGTGCTCGCCCATGTGCAGCCCGAGCGTGCCGGAGAGGCCACCGGGCTGACCATGACGGTGTTGCGCGTCTTCACCGCCGCTGGCGCGCAGCTGGTAACGCTCTCGCTGGCGGCCAGCGCGACGCCCGCCCCGGCTGGCGGCCGCGCCTATCCCACCGAGTTCGGCTACACGGTCATTCTGGCAGGGATTGCGCTCAGCGGCGTTCTTATCGCGCTGGTCGCCCAATTGGGGACGGGCGCCGCCCGCCCGCGTCGTACCTGACGAACGCGGGTCTTCTCGCGGGGAAGGCGAAGGTATCAGCGGTCGCTTAGGGCTCGGAAATTGGGCAGAACCCAGCCGTCACAGATATCGGTCCATTCGACGACGACCCGCGTCCCGATCCGTACGTCTTCGGCATTGCAGCCCGTCAGGTTGCCGACCAGGCGCGCGCCGCGCGCGCCATCGATTTCCACCACGACAGGTACATACACATAGTCTTCACCGGTGGCGGGATTCTTGCTGCAGATCGCATAGCTAAACACCGTGCCCGTGCCGGGCAGGGTCGGCCATGTCCGTTCCTTGCTCGCGCAAATCGGGCAATAGGGCGTCGGCGGCAGACGAAATGCGCCGCAGGATGCGCATTGGCAGGCCGTCAGCCGATGTTCCTTTGCTGCCAGCCAGAAGGGCTCGGTATCGGGATTGGTCGTGATGTGGATCTGGTCTCCGGGCAGCAGCCGCGCGGGACCATAGGCGATCGAATGGGCGGACATCAGGCGCTCCTCAGGACCAGGCTGGATACGGGAATCGGGGCGGGGCCGCCGGTCGCGAGCGCGAATTCGCAATCTGCAACCTGGTTGATGGCGGTTCCGCGGACCTGCTCCACCGCTTCCACGACGTGGGTCATGCCAATGATATAGGCTTCGCTGAGATTGCCGCCGTGGGTATTGACGGGGATGCCGCCGTTGACGCCGCCGCGGCTCGCCGGATCATAGCGGGTCTTTCCCGCGAGGACATAGTCGTTGCCCTCGCCGCGCTCGCAAAAGCCATAGTCTTCGAGCTGCGCCAATACCATCGAGCTGAAATGATCGTAGATCAGGGCGACATCCATGTCCTTGGCGGCAAGCCCGGTCTGTGCCCAAACCCGCTCCGCCAGAAACTGGTGGCCCGAGCTGGAGAATTCCGGGTCCGGCATGTTCATCCACCCGAATGCGCGACCCCATTTTCGCGACGCGCCATGCACGCAGCCATGGATATAGGCGGGCTTCTGGCGGCAATCGCGCGCTCTGTCCGCGGTGGTGGTGATGACGGCGATCGCACCGTCGGTCTCAAGGCAGAAATCGAGGCGGCGGAGTGGATCCGCCAGCATGACGGAGGCGAGATAGTCCTCCTTCGACAGCGGTGTTCTGCGGATCGCCTTCGGTCGATTGAGCGCATGCGTGCGCGAGGCCATCACGATTTCGGCCAGCGCGTCTTCGGTGGACCCGTACAGGTGCATGTGGCGTCTTGCGAGGACGCTCATGAGATGGCCGGGGCCGATCAGGCCTGAAGGCTGCAAAAAGCTGTTTTCCGGATCCGGCTTCATCCTGCCGAAGATATCGCCGAGCCGAGCGGAAGGCGTCTGCTGGACCGCCATGACGGTGACCGCATAGGTACAATCCTCGTTCATCAACCCTGCGGTGGCGAGGCCGACTGCCCCGGCGACGCCACCCCCGCCGGAGGTCAGCGTCGCGGTAAAGGAAATGTGCGGCATGCCGAGCGTTTCCATCAGCGAGCCGCTGTCGAACTTGTCGACATAGCCCGCACTCGCGCCGCCATAATACGCGAAGCCGTCGATATCCTTGACGCTGATGCCTGCATCTTCGCACGCCTTGAGGATCGCCTCGCCGGCCATGTCGTTGATCGTGCGGGGCCAGCTCTTTCCGCGGACATAATAGTCCGTCGCGCCTACCCCGACGATCGCACATTTGTCCTGATGCGCCCAAGTCACGGCGTTCCTCCCCTGATGGTCCAAGCGCTGCTATCGCACCCGCTGTTCATGCGTTCGCGGCACCAACCGAGGCCGCGCTGAAAATCGAACGGTCGATTGGTTGATAACAGCGGCGCGCGCGACAATCAATCCGTCTCCCAGGTCGGCGGTAGATGGTGGGGGCTTGGAGGTCAGTCGGGGGATTTGCTCGGCGGAAATGCGGCCATCAGGTGATGGTAGAGGACGTCGATCTTTTCCTCGATGGAGGGGCTGGTGGGGGCGAGCGCGAGTACCGGCAGGACATAGGTGCGGACGATCCTGTGCGCTTCCTCGTCCGTATCGTACCGACGATGGCTGAGCTCGAAGATCTGCACCAGCAGCCACCGCTGGAGTTCATCGAATGGGGCCGGGCATCGGCACAGGCCTTCGGCGCGCGCACGGGCCAGGAGCGGCACCAGTGTCTGGCTGGAAGCGTTCTGCATGGCGCTCGCCAGCAGCTCGATGGTTGCCGTGGAGAGCCCGCGATCCAGCTCGCGTTGCAACCAGCCATGGCGATGCGCGGCCATGATCGAATAGACGATCAGGTTCTCCATCCGCTCGGCGAACGGTGCAGGACTGGTCGCCAACTGTCCGCATGCGGCGATGTCGTCGGCAAAGCGATATCGCAGGAACTTCGCGAGCAGGGCGTCTCGGCCGCCGTAGCGCCGATACAAGGTTGTCCGCGGCACACCCGAATGCCGAATGATGTCGTCCTGCGTGACGTCCTGCAGGCCCTTCTCGTCGATCGCTGCCTGAACCGCTGCGAAGAATCCTAACGACTCCGCGTGCGAGAACTCGATCGCGTCGTCGGTGTCCTGGCGTTGCATCGCTTCCATCGGCTGGTTTCCTTCCCGGTAGCTACCCCGTCGTTGCGAGCGTGATCACCCTTGCCTTCGACAAAAATGGAACTAACATTAGAAATAATCCCAAAGATAGGGACATCGAATCGAAACCATCCTGGCCGGGTCGGACAAGGGCGGCGGGATGACATGGAGAGCGGCCAGATGAGCAAGCAGCCGAACGAGCGTTCAGCATGAGCGGAAAGGTCGAGCCTTTTCAGATCGATGTTGCACAGGCGACGCTGGACGATCTTCGCGAGCGGCTTGCGCGAACACGCTGGGCCGAAGGGGAGACGACCGGGGGATGGGACCAAGGCGTCCCGCTCGAGCGAATGCGCACCCTGTGCGGCTACTGGCACGATCGCTATGACTGGCGGCGGTGCGAGCGAATGCTCAACGGTCTCGGCCAGCACCGAACGGTGATCGACGGGCTCGGTATCCATTTCCTCCATATACGCTCTCCGGCGCCGAATGCGCTGCCGATGGTGATGACCCATGGTTGGCCCGGATCGGTACTGGAGTTCGTCAAGGCGATCGGTCCGCTCACCGAGCCGGCACGGTACGGGGGGGATCCCAAGGACGCCTTCCACCTCGTCCTGCCTTCGCTGCCCGGATACGGCTTCTCCGACAAGCCGGCCGAGCCGGGCTGGAACGCGGCACGAACCGCGCGTGCGTGGGCCGTGTTGATGCAGCGGCTGGGATATGATCGCTGGGTCGCGCAAGGCGGGGACTGGGGTAGTATCGTCACGCGGGCGCTGGGCGCAGGCCGCGCGCCCGGGTGCGCGGGCATCCACCTCAATTTTGCGTTCGTTCCGCCCACAGCCGAGGATCTGGCGTCGCTGACGCCTGCCGAGCAGGCGATGCTCGGCAAGGCCCAGCGCTATCAGGAAGACGGAAGCGGTTATGCGAAGCAGCAGTCCACCCGCCCGCAAACCCTTGGCTATGGCCTGAACGACAGCCCTGCGGGCCTGGCGGCCTGGATCTATGAGAAACTGCAAGCATGGACCGACCATGACGGGGCGGTCGAGACCGTCCTCACGGTCGACGAGATGCTGGACAACATCATGCTCTACTGGCTGCCGGGCACCGCCACCTCATCGGCGCGGTTCTACTGGGAAAACCGGGCGCTGGACCCTTCCTCACCCAAGGTGGAGCTGCCGACCGGCATCACCCAGTTCCCCGGAGACATCTTTAACGCTTCGCGGACGTGGGTGGAGCGCGCCTTTCCGAACATCATCCATTGGCGGGAAGCGCCGAGCGGAGGCCACTTTGCAGCCTGGGAGTGCCCCGATCTCTTCGTAGCGGAGCTTCGGGACTGTTTCCGCCAACTGCGGTGATGAACGGCGCGGTGAATCATAACGAGAAAAGTAAAGGGAGGTCGAACATGCGAGTGCGGCAACCGGAATTCGATTTTTCCAATTCCCATGCCCATTGGGCGCCGAACTTGGAGTTCGCGCAGAGTCAGAACGGCGCATCGGTCGGGATACCGCCGCTCGAGCGGTTCCTGAACCGGGTAATGGCGAAGGCGCGCAAGGAGATAAAGGGCGACGATCCCGAATCGGTTGCGCTGCGTGCCGACGTTACAACCTTCATCCGGCAGGAATCCTGCCATTACGCCATGCACGACCGCATGAACGAAATGCTTGTGCGTGATGGCTATGATCGGGTGCCGGAGCTCGAGCGCGAAATTGAGGCGCATTATGCGCGCCTGTTCGAGACCAAGTCGCTTGCGTTCCTCACCGCCTATTGCGAAGGGTTCGAGACCCTTGGTCCTGCTTCGGCAATGGCATGGTGCGGCGACAGCCTCGACGCGTATCTCAAGGATTCCGATCCGAATATCGAGACGATGTGGCGTTGGCACCTATTGGAGGAATATGAGCACCGCCATGTCTGTTACGATGTTTTTAAACGCATCCACGGCGGGTACTTCCTGAGAATATACGCTTTCTTCTATCAGTTATATTTCTTCAGTAAATATGCGGGCAAAGTGAAGAACTATCTGCTGGAAGTCGATCGCGCAAAAATGGATGCGGCCGAGCGCAAGGAGTCCAAGAAGCGGGAGAAGATGGTCGCGAAGATGATGATGAAAAACATCCTGTACAACCTTCTGCAGGTGCTTTCGCCTTCCTATCGCCCGCATGTGCTGCCGATCCCGAAGATATGGCAGCAGCTGGAAAGCGACATTGATGCGCATTGGATCAAGCCGCAGCAGAAGGCCGCGCCGAACCAGGACCTTACCGCATCGCCCGCAGGACACCCCGCCTGAGCAAGGGCGCGATCGAGCGACCGATTCCGCTCGACGGAAGCGACTTGCTTTTGCCTTATCGTTTCCGGTGCAAACCGTCGAAGAACAGGTGGGCAAAGATCTCGCCGATGGCGTCGGTCGACGATCGCCCCGGCTCGAACCATTCACCGACGAACGTGATGGCACCGATGATCGCCATGCAGGTCATCGCTTCGGGAATGGCAGAGTCGATCTCGCCGGCGGCCTTGCCTTCCTGGATCAGGTCGCGCCAAAACTTGTTGTAGGCTTGGCGTCGGCGAACCTGCTCGGAATATTCCGGTTCCTGAAGGTAGGAAAGTGTTTTCGCCGAGGCGACGGCCATGTCGCCGGCATCGGCCACGGTCTTCACGGCCGCCCGAACGGCAGCGTGGAATTTTTCCCGGACGGAGGTGCCGGGGGGCAGCGAGTCCACCGCTTCGCGCAGGCACTTGATGGTCGCATCGATATTGTCGTTGAGAATAGCCGCGAGAAGCGCTTCCTTGGACTCGTAATAATAATAGAGGCTGCCGGATTTCATCCCTACCGCGGCGGCGATGTCGCGCATCGACGTAGTCTTGTAGCCATTGGTGCGGAACAGCTCTGACGTCACCGACAACACACGTTCGCGTGTCAACTCGCTCTTCTTCGGCTTTGCCATATCAGTAGCTTTTCATCTCCGTCTTGGCCGTGCGCAGGCACATTCGTGTTGCCATACAGGACGGGCCGAACCAAGGAAAGAGACGTTCGCTCCCAAGGACGACACATGGTCCCGGCGATCGCAGCTAGGCGACCGACGGGGTGTCCTTCACGAGACGATGCAAAAGGCTCTTCAGCGCCTGTACTTCGGTGGGCTCGATGCGCTCGAGCAACGTTTCCTCCGCGTCCTTGCCGATCGACAGCAGCTCGAGCATCAGCGCATGTCCGTTCGCCGTCAGTTGCATGCGCATCGCCGCGCCATCGCCTTCGGCTGGCTCGACAAGACCTCGATTCTTCAACTTCAGCGCTTCCGCGGGGGTGAACGACCGGTCGTAGAACCGGCCGAGTTCCGCGATTTCTAGCATCGAGAGGTCCTTCGCAGCCAGTGCCGAAAGTGCGAAATACTCGTCCAGTCCGATCGCCCGTTGCTGCATCGCCTTCTTGATCGGTTCGAACAGCGCATATTGCACGCGCGGCAGCAGGAAGCCGAGAAACGATCGCGAAAAGGCAGCGGATTCCGCCTCATCCGCAGCGCAATGCGGGGCCAGTGCCGAGTATTTGCCGCTATGGAAGACGAGGGGCGCGGCATCCAGATGATCGAATTCGATCACTTCGCCCACGATGATGTCGTGATCACCGCCTTCGTATCGATAGGCCGTGCGGCACTTGAAGCGCGCAGCGCAGTCTTTCAGGAGCGGTATGTTGCCCGGCCCGCGCTCCACGGTGAGACCGGCGAACTTGTCGGTACCGCGTTTGGCGAAGCGATCGGAAAGCGCCTTTTGCTGGGTGGCGAGGATGTGGACGGCAAAATGCTCGGCCGCAGCGAAGGCAGGGCGGCTCATTGCGTTCTTACCGACACTCCACAGGATCATCGGCGGGTCCAGCGAGACCGAGTTGAAGCTGTTCGCGGTCATGCCGACGTCTTCGCCCTCCAGGCCGACGGTCGTCACGATCGTAACGCCCGTCGCGAAGGAGCCGAGGGCGTTCCGGAAATGCGATGGGTCGAAAGTCTGTCCGGTCATCAATGCCTCCCCGATATTCTGGCTGCTTGCGTCGCCCGCCATCGCCCCGAGCGCGCTATTCCTGGCTATAGTCGACCATGCCGTCGCCGAATGCGGCGTCGCGTCGGCGAACCGCTTCCTTCAGCCCCAGGGCCTCGATGGAGCGACGGAACTGCATACGGCCTTCCGACAGATGCCCGCGTGCGTCGATTTCGCTGGCCAGGCGCTGCAGCGTCTTGGCGCCCATCAGTTCCAGCCCGAGATTGACCACACGCTTGTTGCACGCGAGCAGATCCGGTGCGGTCGCGGCGATCCGCGCGGCCAGGGCTTCGACATGCGCGTCGAGCTTGGCGGGGGCAACGGATTCCAGCGCCAGGCCCAGCCGGGCGGCGTCCCTTCCGCGGAGCAGGTCGCCGGTCAGCAGCATGCGCTTCGCCCATTGCGGACCCATATGGTACAGCCACATGTGCGAAGGCGGCGAGCCCTGCGCCCTCACCGGCGGATAGCCGATCCTCGCGTCGCTCGCCACGATCACCAGATCCGCCAGCAGGGCGATGTCGGTGCCGTTCGCGATGCAGTTTCCCTGTACCTTGGCGATGACCGGCTTGTGCATGTCGAACAGGACGAGCCGCAGTTCGTTCATCCTGCCCAACTGCCACATATCGTCATCGATCGTGGCGGTTTGGCTGCGATATTCGCCGGTCACGCCATGGGCGGCGTCCTGCTGTTCCTTCACCGGACTGGGTTGCCCACCGGTCAGGTCCCAGCCCGCGCAGAAGTCACGGCCGGCACCCCCGAGGACAATGCAATGCACGCTGGTGAGATCGTCCGCCTCGAGAAGGGCGTCTCGCAGTTCCTGCAAGCTCTGCCAGTTCAGCGCATTCCGCTTCTCCGGTCGGTTCAGGGTGATCCAGGCGACATGGTCGCGAACCTCGAAACGCAGCTGCTCGGTCGATTTCAGCCATTTGCCCATGGCACATCCTTTCAGGGTTCAGCGGATCGGCGACCAGGCGGTCGGCATCAGCAAGCGGTTGCGCTGGCGCACCGGGGATGGGCAGCGTGCGGCGAATGCACGCCATTCCGGATCGGCCCACAGCGCCTGTCGTCGAACCGCGCGGTCGTTAAGGTCCTCGAAGCCCCAGAGATGGACGATTTCGTTGAGGTCCGGCCCAATCTCGGTACGGAAATAGCCCAGCAGATTGCCCAGCACGCGCTTGGCGATATGCACGCCTTCCTTCTCGTAGATCGCCAGAAACGGCCCGATATCGGCAGGCGCGAAGCTGTAATTGCGTTCCTCGACGATCATCTCACATTCCTTTGAACGTGGCGGGGCGCTTTTCCTGAAACGCCTTGATCGCTTCCTTCGAATCCTCGGTCTGGAAGCAGCGCACCATGCTCGCTGCCTCCTGCTCGAAGTAGCGATCCATATCGATGTCTTCTGCAGCGATCAGGTTTTTCTTGATGTAGCGCATCGCGATCGGCGGTCCGCTGGCGAGTCTGCGCGCGAAGGCCATGGTCTCCTCCAGCAGGCGGTCGTCGCCGAAGACCTTGCTGACCAGACCGATGCGCAGCGCTTCGTCCGCATACACCTTGTCCGACAGCATCAGGATCTCGCGCGCCTTGGTCGGGCCGACGAGCTGATGCAGATAATAGGCGCAGCCAAGGTCGCCCGACGCGCCGATCTTGCTGAAGGCGCTGGTGAAGAAGGAGGATTCCGACGCGAAGCGGAAGTCGCAGGCGATCGCCATCGACAGGCCTGCGCCGGCCGCCGGGCCTCGCACCATGGCGATGGTCGGCTTGCCCATCATGTGCAGCAGCGTCGCGATCTCGCTGTTGGCCTTGATCCGCAGGTGCCGCTGTTCGGTTCCCTGCATGATGGGATCGCCTGCCCATTTGGCCGATACCTTGTCGCGCGGATCGAGGATTCCGAGTTTGCTGACGTCGGCGCCGGCGCAAAATGCGTCCCCAACCCCCGTGAGTATCACTACCCGGACCCCGGGGTCGTTTGCTGCGTCGCGCAGTTCCGCCATCAGTTCCGCGCCCATCGGCTGGCTCAGGGCGTTGCGCATGGCCGGGTTGTTGAGCCGGATCGTCAGAATGCCGTCTTCCAGATCGGTCAGGACAGGGGTCGTCATGTGCATCGTCCCATGGGCGTCGCGAGCGTACGCACGATCCGTGCGGTTCCTACCGACGACGATTCAGCTTCTCGCATCGCCCAGCGGCTGCAGCAGGCCCGCTGCGCACGGTCCGAAACCACCGCGGCGCAATATGGCGCGGCACCAGACCCTGTGGGCCGGGCGGTCAATAGAAGCGCTCCCCGCTGGCTGCCATCTCGCGGAGCTTCCGTCCGGGGCGGAACCGCTCTCCGTACAGATCCGCCAGCCGGTCGCATTGTGCGACGAAGGCGGCAACGCCGACCTGATCGATAAGGGAGAGGGGACCGCCCGTCCAAAGCGGAAAGCTGAATCCCAAGGTCGCGCCGACATCCGCTTCGCGCGGATCGGCAAGCACACCTTCTTCGAGGCACTTGGCCGCCTCGAGTGCCATTCGGTAGAGAATGCGGTTCTTGAGGTCGGTCTTGACGCGCTCGTCGAATGCGTCGGTCAGCGTGGGTTTGGCGATGTCGGCGAGCCCCGGCCAGAGCGACTTGGTCTTGCCGTCCTCCGCATAATCGAAAAAGCCCTTGCCATTACGGCGACCGTGGCGTCCGTGCTCGACGACCAGCTTGTGCAAGATGGCATCCGCCGCGCTCGGCACATAGGCGTCGCCAAGATCGCGTCTGGTCTGCTGCAGTACATGATAGGGCAGTTCCAGGCCGATCGCATCCGGGAGCGACAGCGGCCCCACCGGCATTCCCGTCATCTGCCCGATATTCTCCACGATCGCAGGCGCGATGCCTTCGGCGAGCATCTCGCAGGGCTCTTCGAGATACATGGAGATCGTTCTGGAGGTGTAGAAGCCGCGCGAATCCTTGACGACGATCGGCGTCTTGCGGATCGCCGCGACATAGTCGAACGCAGCGGCGAGGGTCGCGTCGTTCGTCCGCTCGCCCCGAATGATTTCGACCAGTTCCATCCGCTCCACGGGGGAAAAGAAGTGCAGGCCGATGAAGCTCTCCGGCCGGGCGGACGCTGCGGCAAGGCCGGTGATCGGCAGGGTCGAGGTGTTCGAGGCCAGGACGGCACCTGGCGCCAGCTTCGCTTCGGCGCGCCGCGCCACCTCCGCTTTCACCGCGCGGTCTTCGAACACCGCTTCGATGACGATGTCCGCGTCGGCGACGCGGTCGTAGTCGGTGGTAGCGGTGATCCTGGCGAGGATCGCGTCAGCCGCGTCCGGGGAGGAGCGGCCGCGGGCAATGGCCTTTTCGAGTGCGGCGCGAACATGGGCCTTGCCCTTGTCCGCGGCCTCCTGGGTGACGTCGATCAACACGGTCTCGATGCCGGCGGCAGCCTGGGCATGGGCGATACCGCTTCCCATCAGGCCTGCGCCGATCACGACGGCTTTGTGGAACCTGCGAACCGGGATGCCGAGCGGGCGGTTGGCGCCGTTCCTGATCTCGCGCGGCGACACGACCTTGGTACGCAGGATGGAGCGCGCCTGGGGCGACCGTGCCGCCTTGATGAACTCCCGCATCTCGATCCGCAGGCCGGCGTCGAACGGAAGTTGCGTCCCTTCGTAGACCGCCGTCAGGATATGCCCCTGCGCGGGATAGTTGCCGTGATATCGCTGGCGCGACAGCGCCGCCGCAACGGCGATGGCTTCGCTGTTGGCCTGCACATAAGGTCCGCCGCCGGGGACGGCATAGCCCTTCTTGTCCCAGGGCTGCACCGGATCGCCATGCTCGCGCACCCAGTTCCGGGCGGCCGCGACGGTCTCGCCGAGCGGGACCAGGGCGTGGACAAGGCCGATCTTCAACGCTTCGGCCGCACCGATGATCTTGCTTTCGAGAAGTAGCGGCAGCGCCGCCCGGATGCCGACGATGCGCGGCAGCCGCTGGGTTCCGCCACCGGCTGGCAGCAGGCCCAGGCTCGCTTCGATCAGCCCAATCTTCGCCTCGGGTCCATCGCTGGCTACCCGGTAATGGCAGGCGGTCACGAGTTCCGCCCCACCGCCCAGCGCCGTCCCCTCGATGGCGCACGCAACCGGCTTGCCGCAGGTCTCGAGGGTACGGAACAGCGCCTGCGCTTCGGTCAGCCGCGCCACGTCGCGGGTGAGGGTTTCGGCTTCGGTACCGGCCTCGGGCGGTCCGGCGAAGGTTTCGAGGTGCGTGAAGTCGCCGCCTGCGCAAAACGTCCCGGCTTTTGCGGACGCCAGCACCACGCCTCTGATGGCTGCATCGGCCTTGATGCGCGCGACAAGGGCCGCAAACTCTTCGAGCGTCTCGGCGTCCAGCGTATTGATCCGGCGATCCGCCATGTCGAACGTGATCAGCGCGATGCCGTCGGAATCGATCTCGATCTTCCAGTGTTTCATGCGGTGTTCCAGTTCTGGATAGCGATCAGACGCGCTGGATGAGGGCGGCAGTGCCCATGCCACCGCCGACACAAAGTGCGACCACGGCGAGCTCCTTGTCGGCGCGTTCGAGTTCATCGAGCGCGGTGCCCACCAGCATCGCGCCCGTCGCGCCGAGGGGGTGGCCCATCGCGATCGCACCGCCGTTCACGTTCATCCGGTCGTGGGGGACGGCGAGCGCCGTCATCATGCGGAGGACGACGGCGGCAAACGCCTCGTTCAGTTCGAAGATGTCGATGTCGTTCACCGTCATCCCCTGGGCCTTGAGCAGCTTCTCCACGACCGGCACGGGCCCGCTCAACATGATGGACGGATCCGATCCTATCGAAGCTGCCGCGCGCACCACGCCGCGCGCTTTCAGTCCGGCGCGGGCACCCGCCTCGTGCGTGCCCATCAATACCGCCGCTGCGCCATCGACGATGCCCGCCGAATTGCCGGCATGATGCACATGCGCAATCTTTTCGACTTGCGGGTACCGCTGGCGCGCGGTTGCATCGAACAGCATTTCGCCCATTTGTGCGAAGGACGGCTGCAGTGCCGACAGGGACTCGGTCGTCGTCTCGGCGCGAATATGTTCGTCGCGATCGAGGCGTAGCATCCCCAGCTGGTCCTTGACGGGCACGATCGACCTGGCGAAGCGTCCTTCTGACCAGGCACGGGCCGCGCGCCGCTGGCTCTCTGCAGCATAAGCGTCGACATCGTGGCGGCCATATCCGTCCAGCGTGGCGAGAAGGTCGGCTGCGACTCCTTGGGGCAGCACATAGTTCTCGAGCAGCGAGATAGGGTCGGTCCCGATCGCGCTGCCTTCGGAGCCCATCGGAACCCGGCTCATGCTCGCAACGCCGCCGGCGATCACCATGTCCGCTTCGCCGGACATCAGCTTGCCTGCACCTACATTGCAGGCTTCCAGGCCCGAGGCGCAAAAGCGGTTGAGCTGCATCCCCGGTACGCGATGATCATATCGAGCCCGAAGGAGCGCGGTTCGCGTGATCACGCCGCCTTGCTCGCCCACCGCATCGACGCAGCCAAAGACCGCGTCGTCGACCACGCTGGTGTCGAGTGCGTTGCGGTCCCGGATCGCTTCCAGCACCTGCGCGGCGAGGGACACGGATGTGATTTCGTGCAGGGACCCTTCTTTGCGGCCCCGACCACGCGGCGTGCGCACCGTGTCGTAGATATAGGCTTGTCTCATCCGCCGTCGCCTCATCGCTCTCCTGCTTCGCGACCGATGCCCTATGGCCGACGCGAAGGTGCGGGAGGAGTAACGGAACCCGTTGGCGGGCCCTGCGCCGGTTGCCGGTCGCTTCTCCTCTGATGTTTCAACCTAGCGACCGTTTGATTGATATGGCAAGGCCTATTTGGGCTGCACGTTGGCGGGACCATGCAGGGCACGGCATGGGCAAATTGCGCGTGCGCGGAAGGAGCGGGAGAGGCCTTTGACCAAACAATCGCTGGCCGTGGTGATCGGTGCGGGCGGGATGGGAGCGGCGATCGCGGCGACCTTGTCGCGTGACCATGCCGTGCTCCTGGCCGATATCGACGCGGCGCGTGCGGAGCAGCGGGCCGCAGCGCTGCGCAGCGAAGGCCGGACCGCCACCGCAGCCTGTTGCGATGTGACCAGTGCCGAGTCGGTATATGCCCTGGCTGCCATGGTTGGGGAGCGCGGGGGCTTTCGCGTTCTCGCCCATGTCGCCGGTATGTCGCCGTCCATGGCCGCGTTCGACGCGATCATGCGCGTCAACCTTCTGGGCCCGGCAAGAGTGGCGCAGGCACTGCTGCCGTTCGCGCAGCCCGGGGCTGCGGCAATCGTGATCGCCTCTTTGGGGGCGCATCTGGTCGCGGTTCCGCCACCGGTCGCAGCGGTGCTTCGCGAACATGCCACACAGGACGATATCAGCGAGCGGTTGCGGGCGGAACTCGGCGAGGACGCAGCGACGTCGGACCGGGCGTATCAATTGTCCAAGTTCGGCGTGCTGATGCTCTGCCGCCGCGAGGCAGCGCGTTGGGCCGAGCGCCAGGCGCGGATCCTGTCCGTTTCGCCTGGCCTGATCGCAACTCCGATGGGTGCGCGCGAATGGGAGACGAATCCGGCGAAGCGCCGTCTCGCCGCGATGGTGCCCTTGAAGCGGGAGGGGAGATTGGACGAAATATCCGAGGTCGTGGCGTTCCTCGCTTCCGATCGTGCGTCCTTCATTACCGGCACCGACGTGCTGATCGATGGCGGCTTGGCGGGCGCGATATCCGACGTACCGTTCGGCGGCGGATCGATCTGACGCAGCATGGCCTTTGCGGACGGCCCATCCCCGCCTCCCCACGGAGGGAGGGACGGGGACATCGCACAACCGTCAGCGGACCAGCACGGTCTTGAGATGAAGGAACTCGTCGATGCCTGCCCGGCCGCCTTCCTTGCCATATCCACTAAGGCCTATCCCGCCAAAGGGTGCGTTGTAGGTCAGCGGATCGCCGCCGTTGACGCCGACAGTGCCGCACCGCAACTGGCGAACCAGTCGTCGGATCCGCCGCTCGTCCGTCGTCTGGACATAGGCCGACAATCCGTAGCGGGTGCTATTGGCAAGCGCGACCGCCTCGCTTTCGTCGTCGAAACACATGACCGAGATGACCGGGCCGAAGATTTCCTTCTGCGCGACGGCGCTGTTGGGATCGACATCGGCCAGCACCGTTGGCGCGACGAACCAGCCGTCGCCCAGTTCGCCGCCCAGGCGCTCGCCGCCCGTCGTCACGCGGCCGCTGCCGGATGCCGCGGCTTCCGACACGATGTTCAGGATGCGCTGGCTCGACGCCTCGCTGATCACAGGGCCAACCACGGTGTCTTCCAGCAACGGATCGCCCACCGGCATGGCCGATACCGTGGCTGTCAGCCGCTCGAGAAAGTCCTTGTAGATCGATCGTTCGATCAGCACGCGGGTGGGAAGCGCACAGCCTTGGCCGGCATTCGCCAGCCCTGCCAGGCTGGTATGGCGGCACGCCGCGTCGAGATCGGCATCGGCGAAGATGAGGTTCGCGGACTTGCCGCCGAGTTCGAGTACCGACGGCGTAAGGTTGCGGGCTGCGCCTTCGAGGATGCGTTGCGCCGTCGCGGCGCCTCCCGTGAAGGTGATCTTGGCGACATCTGGATGGCCGGTCAGCGCCGTTCCCGCGGCCGCACCGCCATGGACAAGATTGATCACGCCGGCAGGGACACCCGCCCTTGTCGCCAGCGCCAGGAACTTCTGCGCGGTGAAGGGGGCGATTTCGGCTGGTTTGAGAACGACCGTGTTGCCGGCTGCCAGCGCCGGGATCACCTTCATTCCCAACGAGATGATAGGGCCGTTCCAGGTCACGATGACTGCGATCACGCCAAGCGGCTCGGGAATGCTGTAGACGAAGCCGGCCTCGTCCAGTGACGCGATCTGTCCTTCCAGCTTGTCGGCCCACCCGGCATAATAGCTGGTGAACTTCTGGGAAATCAAACTGATGTGGCGGGTGAAGGAAACCGCACCGCCGAACTCGAGGCTGGAAAGCACGGCCAACTCGTCGGCATGGTCGCCGAGGAGTGTCGCGAGGCGTTCCAGTATCTGGCGCCGCTCAAGCGGCGGCTTCGCGCGCCAGCCTGCAAATGCCCGCTTCGCGGCGGCAACGGCGGCATCCACTTCGTCGGCGCCTGCCAGCGGAATATCGGCTTGCACCTCCCCCGTCGATGGATTGATGTGTCGGTGAACGCCCTGGGATCGACCCCATAGGGCAGCACCATCGACGATATGGTGCAGCGCAGGTATATGGACCGCTGCCGCATGGTGTCGATCTGGCAGGCTCACGCGTTTCTCCTTGAGGCTGTGTGGTCGCACGTTCGCGTCATCACCCGGCGAGGTTCAGCGCTTCCACCGAGAGCATATTCCCCACCCAGCACGGCAAACCGGCGCTCGGATCGCCCCTCTGGTGGAACGAAGGAACGAGGTCGAACCAGCTGTGCATCGCTATCCGCAATTCGCGCCGGGCAAGCGGCGCGCCGAGGCAGTGGTGCAGGCCGTAGCCGAATGCAAGGTGCCGATTGGGCAATCTCTATGTCCTCAAGCGCCGTTCGAGAGCTCGATACAACCGAGAAGGCACGCAGCATCTCCTCCACCGTGGCGGGAATCTCGGCACGGTTCGCGCGCAGCCGCGCCTGCAACGGCTGGAGGCTCTCACCCATGATCTGCGCTCCAGCGAGCAGGGAAAACGCTTCAGGCGAAGGTCAGCATTACCTTGGCGCTCGTCACTTGCTTCGCGACGGCGAACGCCGTGTCGAAATCGTCAAAAGGAAAGGTGCTGGTGACATAGGCATCGAGAACGGCGGGATCGAACGCCGGCAGCTCGTTCAGGGCGTCGCGCAGCTCCTGCTGGTAAACGCCCGCGGTGGTGATCTCCATTTCACGCATGATCAGCCCGCGAAAATTCACTTCCACCGGCTGGATGTAGATGGCGCCGATCACCAGCCGCGAACGGAACTTCGCCATGGCGGTGATCTGATCGATCAGTCCCTTGCCGGCAGCGAGATCATAGAAGATATCGGTGCCGACGGTGGGTTGGCCCATCACCGGTGCGCCTGCGCCATGCTCTTCGCGGAGCCGCTGTGCCAAGTCCTCTTTCGATGGATTGACGGTGGCATGCACGCCCATGCGGCGCGCGTGTTCGAGCCGTTCCTCCGCAACGTCGATCGCCACGATGTGGCGCACGCCCCGACGCACCAGCCAGATGATCGCGGCGAGACCGATCGGCCCACAGCCGAACACGGCAACCTTGCTGTCGGGCGTCGGATTGCCGCGGTTCACGGTGTGAAGACCGACTGCGAGCGGCTCTGCAAGGGCTGCGCGTTCCATGCTGAGATCGGCAGGAACCGCGAGGATGCTCTCGCCCATGACCGCGTTGCGGATCAGGATGTGGCTGGCGAAGGCGCCTTCGTCGGCTCCGGTGCCGATAATCGCGCCGTTGGTCGCCATCGGATTGATGAACACCCGGGATCCCACCGGGATATTCGTGACCGCGCTGCCCACGCTTTCGACGACTCCGGTCGCTTCATGGCCCAGTGGCATCGGACTGCCATCGGGGCGCAAAGAGCCCCGTTGCACGAAATGGATGTCGCTGCCGCAAATACCGCACGCCCGCATTTTGACGACAACGTCCTTGGGGCCAGCGACGGGCATCGGCACCTCGTCGATGGAATATTGGCCTGGCTGATGGACGCGGACCGCCTTCATGCACACTCTCCTAACGGCGCCCTTCGGGCTTGGGCCTAACAGCACCCTTTGGGCTTTGGCTGGTCCTTTGCGGGCCGCCATCGCCGCATCGTAATCCGCACCCAACAGCTCCACAAGATATTTTCAGTCTACCGACCGGTTGATTTTTTGAATAGCTACCGTCCGGCCGACGCGACGCGTGCGGCAGGAGAGGGGAGTGGGCGATGAAGACCTACAAAGTCATACAGTTCGGTGCCGGTGCGACCGGAAAATTCGCGCTGCGCGCGATCCTTACGCATCCTCGCCTCCACCTTGTCGGTCTCGGCGTCCACAGCCCCCAAAATGAAGGGCGGGATGCCGGTGCATTCTGTCGCCTCCCCGAAACCGGCGTCTTGGCGACACGCGATCGCGACTCGCTTCTTTCGACGGAAGCGGATTGCGTGGCATTCCTGCCCTGGGATTCGCCAGCAGGGGATGTGCTGGAGGCGGATAGCCATTCCGGTGCGCTGTTTGCGCTTGTGTGCGCCCTTCTGGCGAGCGGCAAGAACGTCGTGGCGTCGGCCCCCAATTCGCTTGTCTACCCTCCGTACCTCGGACCGGAGACCATGGCGCGGCTGGAGGGGGCGTGTGCTGCGGGGAATGCAAGCTTTCTCTACACCGGCGTCTCGCCCGGTTTCATGCCGGATCGGCTGGTGCTCGCGCTGACGCAGATCTCCGCCCGGATCGACCAGATTTCGGTGCGCGAGATCATGAACTACGCAAATTACGGCGACCGCGACATGATCATGGGCCTGCTCGGGTTCGGACAGCGGCCGGAGAGGTTCGATCCGTCCGCCTTGTCGGGCAGTTTTGCGCGCGCATTGGGCGGATCGGTCGCGATGGTCGCCGATGCCATCCAGACGAACCTCGACAGGATCGACATCGACGTCGAATTCGCCATGGCCTCGACCAGGTTCGACATCGCGACGGGCCGCATCGAGGCAGGAACGATCGCGGCCGAGCGGATCCGCGCCTCGGGCATCCGAGACGGGCGGACCCGCATCGTCGCGGAGCACATCACCCGCGTCGATGACCAGGTTGCGCCGGATTGGCCCCGCTTCGGATCCGGTCAGCGGGAGGGTTATCAGGTCGAAATCCATGGCGCACCGTCGATGAAGATGGAACTCGAACTCGGTGCGTTCGGCCGGAATCCGATGGCCGACGCCGGCTGGGCCGTCGGCGGCCATCTGGCCAACTCGATCATCGGCGTATGCGAGGCGCCCGCGGGCGTTCGCAGCTTCATGGATTTGCCGCTGGCGATCGGGGTCCACCGCATGACGGCGTGAACCGCCCCCAGCGTCAGAAGATCGTCGGAATGCCGCCGCCTTCTACCCGCAGCGCCGCGCCGGTGGTTGCCGAAGCCTGTTGGGAAGCGGTGTAGACCACCATGTTGGCGACTTCTTCCGAGCTCGCCAGCCGCCCGAGCAATTGCGAGGGGCGATATTGGGTGGCGATCTGGCGGTGAACTTCCGCGGTCGTCACCCCCTGCGTTGCCGCTGCTTCGGCGATCGAGCGCTCCACATGCTCGGTCATCGTGATGCCGACCAGAATGGAGTTCGACGTCACGCCGGAATTGCGCGCGATTTCGGCAAGGCCCCGGGCGACGGCCAACATCGCCGCCTTGGTCACGCCGTAATGGATGCGGTTATCCGGGACGGTGACGCCCGATTCGCTGGAAATGAAGATGAGGCGCCCCCAGTCGCGCTGCAGCATGCCGGGCATATAGTGGCGTGCCAGCCGAACGCCCGACATGACGTTCGTCTCGAAATAGCGCATCCACTGTTCGTCGGGCACGGTGAAGAAATCTGCCATCTCGTAGATGCCGAGATTGTTGACCAGGATATCGATCGAGTCGACGGACGCGATCAACTGGTCGACCCCTTCCCGCGTTCCGAGGTCCGCGGAAATGCCGCGTACCGAAGCGCCGGGAAATTGTGCGCCCAACTCGCGCACCGCCCCGTCGGTGACGTCGGAACGCCTGCCGTTGACGATGACGGCGGCACCCGCGCCGGCCAGGCCGCGGGCGATGGCGAGGCCGATCCCGCTGGTCGATGCGGTAACAAGTGCGGTCTTGCCGGTCAGGTCTATGTTCATCTTGGTGTCCCTCTTGATCGGGTAGGTCGACGGCCAGCCGCGTTCGCGGTCAGGCCATATGCTCGTGCATGCGATCGACGATGTCGCGCGCGCCCATGAGGAGCGCGCCGGCATCGATCACATAAGCGCTGCCGGTGATCATCGAAGCATCGTCCGATGCCAGGAAGGACACCAGTTTCGCGACTTCGCGCGTCTCCATCACCGCGCGCAGCGGTTGCAGGCTGGCCACCCAGTCGAGCGGGGCTGCCTCCGTCTGGGGCGTCCGCATCCAGCCGGGATGGACCGAATTGATCCGGATCCGCTCCGGCCCCAGCATGTGCGCACCCGTCTTGGTGAGACCGGTGATGGCGAACTTCGAACCGGTATAGGCAAGCCCGCCCGAGGAATGGATCCCCGCCGTGGACGAGATGTTGACGATCGATCCCGCACCCGCGCGACGCATCGCCGGGACCACCGCCTTCATGCCCAGGAACGTCCCCAGCGCATTGACCTCGAAGATCGCGCGAAACAGTTCCTCGGTCACGTCGTCATACGGGACCTGCTCGATCATCGCCGCATTGTTGACGAGGATGTCGACCGTGCCGAAGCGCGCCTCGGCTGCCGCCACCGCCTCCGCCCATTGATCGGCTTTCGTCACGTCGAGCGCGCGAAAGACCGCGCCTTCGCCGATCTCCCGGGCAACCGCCTGGCCCTGCTCGACCAGAATGTCGCAGAGCATGACCCGGGCGCCTTCCCGGACGAGATCCGCCGCGATGCTGGCGCCGAGGCCGCGTGCGGCACCGGTCACGATCGCGGCCTTGCCTTCCAGACGCACGTCCCTCTCCTCGGTTTTGTTCGATCGGAGCCTTGCCGACGGGGCGTGCAGCCCCGTCCTCGGTCTCCGTCGGTTGTCGATTCAATGGGTAAAAATCTGCCGGTCGTCAATTAGAAAACTTGACTCAAATCGTAGCTTGCCTCCACCATGCCGCACGCAAAAAAGAGCATGCGCTGGAGAGGCCGCTTGATATACGATTACGTCATCGTAGGCGCAGGATCTGCGGGCTGCGTGCTCGCCCATAGGCTGTCTGAAAATCCTGCCGCGCAGGTGGCTCTCCTCGAAGCCGGTCCGAAGGATTCGCACCCGGCAATTCACATGCCCCGCGCCTTCCTCAAGATCTATGCGCAGCCGGACCTGCTCTGGCGATACGAGGCGAACGTCGGCGGCGGCAGCAACCGGGTGGAAACCTGGATTCGGGGGCGTACGCTCGGGGGCTCCAGCTCCGTCAACGGCATGGTCTATGTGCGCGGGCAGCCGCAGGACTATGATGGCTGGAACGCCATGGGCCTGAGGGCGTGGAGCTGGGCCGACATGCTCGCGGCGTACAGGGCGATGGAGAACCACGCGCTGGGCGCCGATGACATGCGGGGCGCGGGCGGCCCGCTCGACATCTCCGCCTATCGCGGCAAGGCGCCGCTCGCCGAGGCGTTCATCGCCGCCGCCGGTGAACTGGGACTGCGTCGGCGCAAGGATCTGAATCGAGACGATCACGAAGGCGCCGGCTATTATTTCCGCACGATCCACAAGGGGCGGCGGAACAGCGCGGCCAGCGCTTTTCTCGATCCGGTCCGCACGCGCCGCAACCTGAGCATCTTCACCGACAGTCCGGTCGACCGGTTGCACCTCGAGGGAAATCGGGTGACCGGCGTGGTCGTACGGCGGGACGGGCGCGAGACCATAGTACAGGCGCGCGAGGTGATCCTGAGCGGCGGCGTGCTCAATTCGCCGCTGCTGCTCCAGCGTTCGGGCATCGGGCCCGGCGAGGTGTTGCGACGGGCCGGGGTGGAGGTAGCCGTCGAACACCGCGAGGTCGGGCGCAACCTGCGCGATCATCGCGGGACGACGGGAATCCAGCTGCGCGTCAACCGTGACAGCCTCAATCGGCAATTTTCCGGCTGGCGTCTGGCCGCCAATGTCGTGCGTCAGCAATTGTTCGGCACCGGCCCGCTGGCGGATGGTGCTTTCGAGGCGGGCGCCTTCTTCCGCACCCGGCCAGAGCTCGATCGGCCGGACGGGCAGCTCTTCATGGGGGCTTTTTCCGTGGACGGCAGCAAGTCGTTCACCGAAACTGCGCTGGAACGCGAGCATGGCATGATGATCGGCGGCTATTTCATGCGCCCGCACAGCGCGGGCACGATCGAAATCGTCTCGCCCGATCCGGACGCTGCACCTGTGATCGATGCCAATGTGCTGGGCGATCCCCGCGACCACCAGCCGGCCATCGACGTGATGAAGTTCGCGCGGCGCTTTGCATCGACCCGTGCCTTGCAACGCTACCAGGCCGTCGAAACGGTTCCGGGGATCGACTTTGCGAGCGACAGCGAGATGCTGGAGTATATCCGCCGCGCGTCCGAGCCTGGCATTCACGCCACCGGCACCTGCCGGATGGGCACGGACGACCATGCGGTTCTGGACGACCGGCTTCGGGTCCGTCGGGTGGAGGGCCTGCGCGTGATCGATTGTTCTGCCATGCCGACACAGGTTTCCGGCAACACCAACGGCCCGGCCATGGCCTTTGCGTGGCACGCGGCCGATCTCATTCTGGAAGACCGCAAGCATCGCTGATGCGCGACGGCCGAACGCCCCCGCTTCGGGGATCAGGATCATCCGACCGCAGAGTCGCTTAGGAGAGAGAAACAGTGGGTAAGAAGCGTGTCATCGTCTGGGGCACCGGACCGATCGGAATGCCGGGGCTTCGCGGCCTCATCGGCCATCCGGAATATGAACTGGTCGGGCTGCACGCCTGGCATCCGGAAAAGATCGGCCGCGACGCCGGCGACATCGCCGGGCGCGAGAAGACCGGCGTGATTGCCACCGGCGATGTCGCCGAGCTCCTCGCCCTCAAAGCGGATTGCCTTGTCTACCAGGGCAATTCGGCGAAACGGGAACAGGAATGCATGGCGGACGTGATTCCGTTCCTGGAAGCGGGAACCAACGTGGTGACCCCCTCGCTGATGGATCTCCACGCCCCCCAGTTCGGCCGGAGCCGGTTCGTCGACCCCATTCGCCGGGCTTGCGAGAAGGGGCGGTCGGCCATCTTCTGCGGCGGCACCGATCCCGGCTATATGTCGATCGGGCATCTTTTCTCGCTGCTGTCCGGGGCTGGGAAGATCGAGTGCATCACCTTCGTCGAACTGGCTGACATCACCGAGTATGGCGGTGTCGATTCCTTGCGCGAATATGGCTTCAACCAGCCGCTCGACTATCTGCCACCGATGTACACCGACGATGCGGGGCGTGGCTGGCACGAAAGCACCTTGCGGGCGATCGCCGACTATCTCGGTGTCGAGCTGGACGAAATCACCTCCGAATGGGAGACTGCCGCGCTGGAGGAGGATGCGCGGGCGGCGTTCGGCACGATCAAGGCCGGGCTCACCGCGGCCGTCCGCTGGACGATGAAAGGCATCTACAAGGGCAGGCCGCTGATCATCTACAAGAAGGTGGAGCGGTTGAACCCCAAGGCAGGCCCGGACTGGGAACAGCCATTGCCGGGCGGCGAAGGCGGATATCAAATCACCATCGCCGGCGATCCGACGTTCCATACCGAGATGTCGCTTAACCTCTATGATGGCTGTTCGGTCACGGCCCTGCACCCGATCAACGCGATCGGGGCGGTTTGCGCGGCCGAGCCCGGCATCTATGGCCAACTCGACCTCGGGCATTTCTATTCGAAGAACATCGTGCGCTGACGAGGCGCACGTTGATCGCGCTTGCGCCCGGCGCCCCTCAGGCGTCGGGCGATTTCTTGCGGTTGAGCGACAGCGTCTGTCCCGACCAATTGGGCTTGCGCTTCTCGCGCGTCGCGGCGGCAGCCTCCTGCGCGTCGGGCAGGTTCGACGCCAGCGTGGTGTAGAGCTGTTCGATGCGATAGCCCTCGGACAGCGGCAGTTCCTCGGTCAGGTTGATCGATTCCTTCATCAGCTGAACCCCGTACGGACTGAGAGTGGCGATCTGGGCTCCGATCTCCTGTGCGCGCGGCATCAATGCATCCGGCGACGTGACGGCCAGAATGCCGCCCACGCGCTCGAGGGTTTGTGCGGAAACCCGCTGCCCGGTGAGCGCCATGAAGCGGACCAGTTTGCTGGGAACCAGGCGCGCGGTGTGGCGCGTTCCGCCCAGCGCCCCAATCAGCACTTCGGTAAGCGAGAAATGGGCGGTTTCCGACGCAAGCACGATATCGCAGCTCGCGGCCAGCACCACGCCGGCACCGACGGCGCCGCCATTGACCGCGCCGATGACGGGGAGCGCGCACCGCCGGATGGCATCGAAACAGGCGCGCGACACTTCCGAACGCGCCAATTGCATCTCGGTGGTGCGCGCGGCGAGTTCGCGTGTGTCCGCACCCGCACAGAAGATCCTGCCGCGCCCTGTCAGGATCACGCATCGCGCCGCCGGGAAGTCGTCGCGTACGCTCGCGAAAAGGTCCCGCAGCGCGCGGAACATGTCGAGCGTGAGCGGATTTGCCGGCGGATTGTCGATCGTGACGATCAAGATGCCCGCAACGGCCTCGTCCATGCGCACGTCGATCAAAGCGTCGGCCATCCTCTCATCTCCTGACCTGGCTGTTCGGCGCGGGGGACGGCGCCGCCTGCAACACGGCCGACGACGTGTGCAGGTGCCGTCGGCCGTCTCTTTCGATGTCCCGTTGCCGCCGGACTAGACCTGGAGCTTGATGATGCGCGGGATCTTGTGCGGGGGGCCGAGCTTGAGCAGATCGTCGTTCGGCACGAGTTCGAGCTTGGAATCGACGCCGAGCTGGTTTCGGATTTCCGCCTTCAGCCGCCGTTCGAGCGATTCCAGGTCGGGTTTGCCGGCATAGCCTACGCGCAGGCGTAGGAAATCTTCCGGCTGCGGCGGGCGAACGATCTGGAACAGCCCTGCCTTGGTTTCGAGCTGCGATTCGATCGTCGGCCAGATGCTGATCGGGAGCAGGGTGTTGCCGCTGACGACGATCTGGTCGCCGGCACGGCCCTTGATCTGGAACCGCGCGTGCGTTCGGCCCGAAGGGCAAGGCGCGCGGGTGAGCGTCACCAGATCTTCGCTCTTGAAGCGGATCAGCGGGTCGACCCGGTTCTGCAGCGGCGTTGCGACCAGCTCGCCCAGGCTTCCATCGGGAACCGGCTCGCCCGTGACGGGGTCGACATGCTCGACGAACACTTCGTCTTCCCAGGCATAGGCGCCGGACTGATTGGCCGACTGGAGCGTGATGGTGGCATCGCCGAGCGACAGCACTTCGTAGATTTTCAGGTTCCAGCGCTCGGTCAACATCCGGCCGCGTGGCCCGAGCGGCTCGCCGCCCCAGATCACCGCCTTGTAGGAGGAAAAGGCTTCGGCGAGATCGACACCGGTATCGATTTCGAACTGCTCCAGGCCCATCAGGAGCACGGTCGACAGCGCCGACAGCAGCGTCGGCCGGTATTTGCGGCTGATCTCGACCAGCCTGCCGATCTCGGAGGGATTATGGTCGAGGCAGATCGGCGTGATGCCGAAATGCAGGAACGGCGCGACCGTGGAACCGCGGATGGTGGGGTTCATCGTCACCCCCCAGTCGCCCGGGCGGATTCCCAGATCCCAGAAGCCGCGATCGAAGCGCGAGTCCATCTGCGTGCCGTGCAGGTCCATCCGGGCCAGGATGGTGGGATCGCCGGTGGTGCCGGAACTGCCGGTGATCGAGCGCAGGGCCGATCGATCGACGCACAGCACGCCGCCGAAAGGATCGCCCGTCGCCTCGCGATATGCGCGGATATCGTCCTTGGTGATGAAGGGCACGAGGCGCGAGAAATCGGCCAGCGATTGGATGTCGGCAGGCGTGATACCTGCCGCATCCCATTTCTGGCGCACCAGACCCGCCTTTTCATAGGCGATCTCGATGATTTCCTTGAGTGCCGGAAACTGCCGCGCCTCGATTTCAGCGCGCGGCATCGTTTCAATCTCGGGGTCGAAGTACAGGCGATCCTCATCCATGGCTTTGCGCGCTTTCTGTCTGTTGCCTTGAACTGTCATTCTACGACGTGCGGGTACCGCCGCCGGGGTAGTTGCCCCCGCCGTACCGCGCGTCGAGCTGCTTGTAGTCGGCGCCGCCGGTGGCCAGCCGCGGGATGGAGTCGCTGAATTCCACCGAAGATGGCTTCTTGTAGGAGGCGATATTCTGGCGGCAGTGTTCGATGATCTCGCTCGGGCTTGCCGCGGCACCGGGCTTCAGCACGACGATCGCCTTGACTGCCTGGATCCAGCGCTCGTCCGGGATGCCGATGATCGCGCAGTCGGCGACCGCCGGGTGCCGGCGAATGCACGCCTCGACTTCGGCGGGATAGATGTTCTCCACACCCGATTTGATCATCTGCGTCTTCGGGCCGATGAAGGTCAGGCTGCCATCGGCCTCGCGCTTGCCGAGGTCGTTGGTGTGGTGCCAGCCGGAGCGATGACGACGCGCATTGATCTCCGGGCGCCGCCAATAGCCGTTCATCACCGTGGGCCCGCGGAAGACGATCTCGCCGACGTCGCCGGGGGCGACGTCGTTATCGTCCGCATCGACGATGCGCATCTGGCAGAAGGGCGCGGGGCGACCGAAGATGCCGATCGCATGGCGGCCATATTGCGGCAGCACCGCCAGCCCCATGACTTCGGTCTGGCCATAGCCCGGCACATGCGTCTCCGCCGGTTCGACGGTGACCATGCGGTTCCACTCTTCGGTGTACGGGATGGAGCGCAGGCTGCTGAGATCGAGCGTGCGATCGCGATTGAGGGCGACGATCTCGTCCATCGTCTTGCTGACCAGCCAGGTGCGGGTGCAGCGGTCCGCGTGGATCGCCTCCGCGATCGAGCGCGCATCCGTGCGCCGGACGAAGACGTTGGTGCCGCCCATGTGGAACACGGTGAGGCAGAACATCAGCGTGCCCAGATGGAACAGCGGTCCCACCGCCAGGAAGACGGTCTCGTTCGACAGTTTCTGGGTGGGTGCCAGGACGAGATTCTCGAGGAGGATCGTGTTCTGGCTGAGCATCGCGCCGTTCGGGCGCCCTTCGAACGCCGCCGTGTAGATGATGAGTGCGGTGTCGCGCGTATCGACTTCGCGCTCGCCCTGTCCGCCCTCGGAACCGGCGGCGACGAAATGCTCGTAGGAGTCTTCGCCCTGCCCATCATGCTGCAGCCATAACCCGCCGGCGTAGCGCGCCAGCGCACGGGCGGCGCGGATCTCGTCACCGACTTCCTCTTCCTGCCAGAGCACGATGGAGGGCTCGAGGTCGTCGATCAGATCGGCCAGTTCGCTCTTGCTCTGCCGCCAGTTGGCCGGACACAGCATCGCCCCGAGCTGCGAGGCGGCGATGAGGGTCTCCAGAATGCGGTGCGAATTCTGCCCCAGCCACAGGACGCGATCGCCGCGTCCGACGCCAGCGCGCGCGAGCGCGTCGATATACCGATCGACCCGGCCGAGCGTCTCGGCAAAGGTGTAGCGCTGATCGCCGCAGGACAGGGCGACCTTTCCGGGATAGGAGCGGACATGCTCTTCCAGGACGGTGTAGAGCGACAGGCTGTGAATTGCATCAGACATGCGTGTCTCCGAGGAGTCCGACGGACGATCGTGCGCGAAACTCATTGGTCTGCCGGCGCGGTGCGGTTCCTCCGACAACGCGGCCCGATTGCCGCATCCGGAAGGACCATCTTGGCTCCCGCCGCGCCGCCATTTGCGCCGACGCCTTAGTGGAGCGTGAAATCGTGGCTGGCGCTTACCGATCCCTTCACCCCCGTGCGAAGGCGCACGACCGGGCTGGCCCGGTTCTTCAAGGCAGTGATCAGCAACTCGCCATTGGCTTCCTCGATCAGCCATTCGTCGCGATCGTAGAAGGTCTCGCCTTCGGGAGAAACGAACCCGAACGCGATCCCCAGGCTGACCATCCGCCACGGTGCGAAGCCGAGCGCCGCCAAGCGATCCGCGGCGCCGTCGCGCGCGCAGATCACCTCGGCCGGCGCGAACGCCTTGCGCGTGTCGAGGTTGAGCGCGGCCATGCCGTCCAAGATCGCATCGGAGATGCCGAAGGCGACCTTGATGGGGAAGCGGCGCATGAACATCTCCGCACGCCCGGCGTCGAAGATGAAGTTCTCGCCGATCGCCACGCACGCTTCGAGCGATTCGACGGCAAGCTGGTAGGGCCAGAAATGGGCATATTCGGACGAGCCGGAGGTGCACATCACCATCGAGCCGGGCACCACCCCCATCTTGCCGAACATGGCCGCGCCGAAGCGCGCGTCCGCGTCGACGTCGCGGTAGCTGACGGGATATTCCGTCACCAGGTGCGGCGTGCGCAGGCACCCCACGATCATGATATCCGTATTGCCCGGAATCCCGGCCAGTGATCTCGCTGCCATCAGCGCTGCTCCTCTCGCAACCGTATCAATTTATTGGACGTGGCGTCCGCACGGGAGATCCCCTCCCATGCGCACGTCGCGCCGAGCCTCATGCGTCCGTCAGAACCTTCGGGTTGGCAATCCCGAACAGTTTGGCCGCCGTCAGGCCGAGAATGTCGGCCTTTTCCTGCTCGCTGATGGCGATGCCTCGGAAGTTTTCCGCAATGACTTCGCGAGAATAGGGGAAGGAACCTTCCAGATGCGGATAGTCCGTGGCGAACATCAGCGTCTGGTGGCCCAGCACGTGACGGTTCTCGACGGCTGACCGATCGTGCGAGAATGCCGCCTTGACCTGCTGGGCAATGATTTCGCTCGGCTTCCGGCTGAGCTTGGGGCGCACGTAATGAATGTGCGCCGGATAGATCTCGTCGAGTATTTCCGCGAGATAATTGAGATAGGACGAACCACATTCCATGGTCGCCACCGTGAGATCCGGGAAGCGATCCAGCGCGCCGCTCGCGACGAGATAGGCGACGGAGTCGATGGGGCCGCGCCCCGAAAGCATATAGTTGATGAGGGCGGCACCGAAACCGCGCTCCATCGTGGTTTCGCCGCCGGTTCCCGAATGCAGGATCAGCGGGAGTTTCGCCGAAGCCGCCACCTCCCACAGCGCGTCCCATGCATCCGAATTGTATTTCGGCACCTCTGTGGGCAGTCGACCGGGGATCATCGCGGTCCGATAGCCTAGGGAGACGCAGCGCTTGAGTTCGGCAACCGCGTCTTCGATCGAGCAAACCGGCAGGATCGCCGCCGGAACGAAGATATCGGGATGTGCCTCGAAATGCTTCAGCACCCAATCATTGTACACCTCGCAGGATGCCAGCTCCAGGTCGCGATCGTTGAGCCGGGGCGTAAGCAAACCGGTGGTGGGATAGATGACTTCGGCATCGACGCCATCGCGGATCATGTCCTTGATGCGGAGGTCGATTTCGTACCTGCCGATCTTCTCGTTGCCGGAAACCCCGTCGGCAACCTGCATCTTCAGCAGCGTCATGCCGTTCGCTTCGACGAAGAAGTTCTTCTCGTCCTTGCGCGAACGGAACGCCCTGTCGCGCAGGCTCGCAGGGAGCCGTTCGGCCCAAAGGTCCTTCGGCTCGACCACATGCGAGTCGCAACTCAATACGAACGGCTTCATCACACTCTCCCGCTAGCCGTAAAATCTATCTATCGTCCGATATGAAGAATGGCAATTTTCGAGTCAAGGGCGCCGCTGGCGGCGCGCGCCGCGCCTGCATGGCTGCCAAATAATCTAATTGACGACCGATAGAATTATTGTCAGCTTCGGCGGACGGATCGCGCGGAACCCGCGACGTGTCCGCCACGAAAGCAGCGGCTCAGGCGCGCTGATTGCCACGGCTTTGGCTGCATTGGGTGAGGGCTGAACGTGAGGATCTGTGCGGGCGGGAGCTCGGACCATCGATCGATCCGGCTCGGCCCGCCGCTGCCTAGCGCCCGGCGGCCGGGCCGCTGCTCCTCGTCCAGTTCGAACCGTGCGCCTGCCTGCGGATGTTCCCTGCGCGGAGTCCCGGCGAAGCGGTGTGCAACCTTCCCGTGCCCTGATGGAGGCAAACTTGAATAACGTAGAGACATTCACGCTTTCGAGCATCTTGCAGGCAAACGCCCGGCATTATGGGGATCGGGTCGCCTGGAATTTTGAAGGGCACACGCTGACTCATGCGGAATATCACGCCCGCGCGCGGCGCCTTGCTTCTGCCTGGGCGGCGCGCGGTCTGCTGCCGCACGAGCGAGTCGCCGTCATGAGCCGCAACCGGCTGGAGATCTGCGAAGTCTATGCGGCGGGCGAGGTGGGGGGGTACATCACCGCTACGGTCAGCTTTCGCTTCGCGGCGCCGGAGGTAGAGTATATCGTCCGCGACAGCGCGCCGAAGATCCTGGTGTTCGAAGAAGAATTCACATCCATGATCGATGGGCTGCGGCCCGCGCTCACCAGTGTCGAGCATTTCGTGTGCATCGGCACCGCGCCGGAATGGGCGGAAAGCTATGACGATGTGATGGAATCGGGGAATGCCGCGGTTTCCTATCAACCGCGCGCCAGCGATGTCTGCTATATCATCTACACCAGCGGTACGACCGGTCGCCCCAAGGGCGTGATGCTGACGCACGGTACCAAAGTGAGTGTCGCCAACACCAACAACACGCTCATGGCTGCCGGTCCGGAGGACCGGATGCTGTTGATGATGCCGATGTTCCATGTGGGGGCGAAAGACGTCTCGCTCGGCCAGAGCTGGCGCGCGGGAACCGTCTTCCTGCACCGCGACTTCAACCCGGAGCGGATCCTGCAGACCATCCAGGACGAAAAGATCACCATCACCCACATGGCGCCGACGATGATCCAGATGCTGCTCGATCATCCGAAGATCGAGGCGTTCGATCTCAGCAGCCTGCGCATGATCCTCTATTCGGCGGCGGCGATGCCGGTTGCGCTGTTGCGGCGCGGCCTCGCCTTGCTCGGGCCGGTGTTCCTCCAGATGTATGGTCAGACCGAGGGATCGGGGACGGTGTTGCCCATCGAGGCGCATCGCCCCGACGGCGACGAGCGCGACCTGCGCAGGCTCCAGTCGATCGGCATTCCGTTCCCGGGCGTCGAGATCCGCACGGTGGACGAGGCGGGCGTCGATTGCCCCGTGGGTGCACCGGGCGAAATCCTGCTGCGGGGGCCGATCATGATGCGCGGCTATTGGAACAATTCGAGCGCGACGATCGAAGCGCTACGCGACGGATGGCTGCACACCGGCGACGTGGGAAAGTTCGACGAAGACGGCTATCTCTATCTCGTCGACCGCAAGAAAGACATGATCTCGTCCGGCGGAGAGAACATCTATTCGCGCGAGGTGGAAGAGGCGCTCTACCAGCATTCGGCGGTGGCGAACGCCGCCGTCATCGGGGTGCCGCACGAAAAATGGGGTGAAGCGGTGCGTGCGGTGATCGAATTGCGCGAAGGGGCAAGCGTGACCGAGGCCGAACTGATCGCGCATTGCCGGACCCTGATCGCCGGCTACAAATGCCCCAAGTCGATCGTCTTCGTTGCTGACCTTCCCAAGCTGGCAAGCGGCAAGATCAACAAGGTGGAAATCCGCAAGGAACACGGCCTGGCATAAAGTCGGGCAGGGCCTGCCATTCGGCGTCCGGCGGAACGTTCCGGCCGGACGCCGGTGCCGCTCATTGCGCTGCGGCGCATTTCCAAAACGGGTTCTCAGTCGGTACGCGCCGCGAGATCGGCCCAGAAATGGTCCGCGCCGCGCGCCAGGATGCCTGCCCCCAGCAGATTTGCCCAATAGGCGTCGCCGCCGAATTCCGAACGCCACGACCACAAGCGGCGGGTAAGCGGGTGCAGGCCAAATTCGTGCGTGAAGCCGATGGCGCCATGCGCCTGGTGCGCAATCGCGGTGCCGATGCCCGCCGCCTGGTTTGCGCGGAGCTTCGCGGCGGCAACTTCGAACGCGCCGTCGCCGCGATCGAGCGCCTGTGCCGCACCCATCGCCGCACAATTTGCGGCCGCCGCCTCGCATGCGAACGTCGCCAGATTTTGCTGGACGGCCTGAAACTTCGCCAGCGTCTTGCCGAATTGCCAGCGTTCGTTGACATAGTGCACCGTCATCACGAGCGCTGCATCGAGCGCACCGGCAATCTGCGCGGAGCGCGCGAATGCACCGAGGGCGAAGATGCGTAGCTCGCTCGCCGCGGCGCGTGCTCCGTCGATGCCGATCACCGTGCGGCTGGCACCCGAGAAGTGCGTCTCCTCCACGAATCGTGCCTGGGAGAGGTCGACGACCACCGACCGGTCTCCCAGCGGGGCGACGACGAAGTCCGCGCCCGGCCCTGCCACGACACCTGCCAGCGTGCCGGTAAATCGCCCGTTCTCCAAGCGTCCTTCGCTGCGCGACGCGATCGTTCCCCGGCCGACAAAGCCGAGATGCGTTCCCGCACCGGCAGCCAGAATGGCTTCGACAAGCGGCGTAGACAGCGTGTGGTGGCCGGCGAGACGAAAGACGACGAGCGCATCCTGCCAGCTTCCACCGAACCCGCCATCGGCCTCGCGGATCAGCAACGATGGCAGGCCGAGCGCCTCGATCCTGGCCCATGCTTCGGCTGCGGGCGTGTCGCGAAGCTCGGCGAACACGCCATTGGCCATGTCGCTCAACATGTTCTGCTGTTCGTTCATCTCAATCCCAGTCCCCGCGCGATGATGCCTTTCAGAATCTCGCGCGTGCCGCCGCGCAGCGAGAAGGAGGGGGCGACCTGCAGCAGATGCTCCAGCACCCGGGTGAGGGCCGTGGTGCTCGCCGGATCGATATCGATCGTCGCCTGGACCAGGCCCGGCATGGCCTGCTCGAAGCTGTTGCCGAGATCCTTGACGATGGTGGCTTCCAGCGCCGGATCCTCGCCATCGGCGAGCTTCGCGGCCACCGTTGCCGACATCATGCGCAGCGTCCACATGTCTGCGGCGAGGCGCCCGACAAGTTGCCGGACGGCGGGGTCCGGGCTCTCGCCCACATGCCGCAGCAGTTCGAGGAACAGGGCGGTGGAGGAGAGATAGCGTTCGGGCCCCGATCGCTCCAGCGACAGTTCCGCCGTCGCCTGCTTCCAGCCTTCGCCCTCGATCCCGGCCAATGCCGTCTCGGGCAGCTCGACGCCGTCGAAAAACACCTCGTTGAAATCATGGCCGCCGGTGAGATCGATGATCGGCTTGATGCTCACGCCCGGCGCATCCATCGGGATGACGAATTGGCTCAGCCCTTCGTTGCGCTGCGAGCCTTCCGCGGTACGCACGAGCGCGATCATCAGGTGCGAGAAATGCGCGCCGGTCGTCCAGACCTTCTGCCCGTCGATGATCCATCGGTCGCCGCGCTTGCGCGCCTGGGTCCGGACCGAGGCGAGGTCGGAGCCGGCGTTCGGCTCCGAAAGGCCGATACAGGCGAAGATTTCGCCGCGCGCCATGCCGGGGAGCCAGCGCCGCTTTTCCGTTTCATGGCCGTAGCGCAGCAGCATTCCACCGGTCTGCCGGTCGGCAATCCAATGCGCGCCGACCGGTGCGCCTGCGGCCAGCAGTTCCTCCAAAACCACGTAGCGCTCGAGGTTGGACCGCGCATGGCCGCCATATTCCTTCGGCCACGTCATGCCGATCAGACCTTCGGCGCCCAGCCTTGCGCTGAACGCCGGATCGGCCACGGCCCAGCTGTTCGCGCGTTTGGCGGGATCCGGGTGCCGCGGATGGGCGGCGATGATCGATCGAACCTGCGCACGGATCGACGCGGCATTGTCCGGCCAGGCGATGGGTTGGGGATGAAACGTCTGCAAATGGCGTCTCCGTTGCGTTCGACTTTTTCTGCGGGGTGGGAGACTGGTGACGAGACAAGGACGGGGCTAGCGGCTGCGAACCACGCGGTGTCACGATCGTGACGGGATGGGGAGGCGAAAAGGACGGCCGTTCAGGCGAGCTTGCGTGCGATTTCCTCGCGCATCACCGTGAGATACTCCTCGAGATTGTCCTTGAGCTGCTGGGTCCGCCCCGCCAGGCCGAGGACCAGTTCTTCGTTATTTTCGAGCATCGGCAGGCGCATCGCGATCATCCCGCCGCCTTTCGTGATCGTGTCGAAGGTGAAGGCCCAGCCGTTCTGTCGCGTCTGCACAACCTGTTCCATCAGCGTCGAGATGCCGACCTGCTGACCGTTGCGACCCGCCTCGTCGTTGGTGCGGATGACGATCCGCTTGATCTCGGGGTCCGAGAGGCCGGCCAGCAGGGCCAGACCCGTCCCGGAGCGGACCAGCGGACGCCTGGAACCCTTGACCATGAACAGGCGTACCGGGTTGGGCGACTGGACCACATGGATATATTCCGACCACACCCGGTTCCGTGCAGCGAGCACCACCGACATGCTGGTGCGTGCATTGATCCGCTCCATCAGTTGCATGAGGCGGCCGTCGCTGATCATCGGACCGTTGATCCAGCTCCCCAGCAGTGCGACTCGCGTCGTCGGCTTGAACATCCGGCTTTCCGGATTGAACTGGAGATAGCCGAGGACCACCATGCTGCGCAGCAAGATGGAGGTGCTCGATTGCGGCATGTGCAACAGGCTGGAGACTTCCGAAACGGGCGCCTCGCGCCGAAGGATGTCGAACAGTTCCAGTATTTTGAGCACGCGTCCCGCCGATTTGACGACGGGATCGCTCTCATGCTCGTCGCTGGAAATGACGTTCGTTTCACCCAACGACCGTGAAAGCTGGCTGACGCGCATATTTCTCTCTCCTGTTTTCAACCTATCAGTTGTTTGATAAATATCAAGGCTCGAGGGGAGGCTGCAGGCGCTGCCATGTCGACCCGCAGGCCAGGAGGCAGGATGTCGGAAAGCGAAGTCCACGCGGCGAAGTCGTCCGCGGAAGCGATCATCAACGAAGCGCGCAACGGCCGCATGTTCATCCTCATGGACGATGAGGATCGCGAGAATGAAGGTGATCTGGTGATTCCGGCGCAGATGGCGACGCCGGATGCCATCAATTTCATGGCGACCCACGGGCGGGGCCTCATCTGCCTTGCGCTTTCGCGCGAGAGGGTATCGCAACTCCAGCTGCCGATGATGACCAAGGAGAACAAGTCGCCCCATGAGACGGCGTTCACCGTCTCGATCGAAGCGCGCGAAGGGGTGACGACCGGCATTTCCGCCGCGGACCGTGCCAGGACCATCGCCGTTGCGATCAACGCGGCGGGCGGCCCCGAAACCCTTGTCACGCCCGGGCACGTGTTTCCGCTCGTCGCGCGTGATGGCGGCGTGCTGGTGCGCGCCGGCCATACCGAGGCGGCCGTCGACGTGGCGCGCCTGGCGGGCCTCAATCCGTCCGGCGTGATCTGCGAGATCATGAAAGAGGATGGGACGATGGCGCGCGGGCCGGACCTCGTCGCTTTCGCCCGCGAGCACAATCTCAAGATCGGCACGATCCGCGATTTGATTGCGCACAGAATGCGGTTCGATCGCCTCATCGAACGCGTCGCGCAGTCCGAGTTCGTTTCCGAGTTCGGTGACCGCTGGACGATGGCGGTGTACGAGAGCAAGATCGACGGGACGCGCGCCTATGTCATGCAAAAAGGCGCAGTGCTGTCCGAGGGAGCAACCCTGGTGCGCGTCCATGTCGCGTCCGCCTTCTACGATCTGCTCGGGGTGCCCGGCCCCCGCCAGGGGCTAATCCCGAAGGCGATCAGGCGGATCACCGAACATGGCGCCGGCGTCATCCTGGTGCTCTTGCCGCCGGCCAAGACCCACGTTTCGGCGGGCCCGGATGTCAACCCGATGGATCGCCGCAGTTACGGCCTCGGTGCGCAGGTGCTGGCAGACCTGGGCATTCACGACATGATCCTGCTGCGCAATCCTTCGGGCCGATCCATTGGCAGCCTGGGCGGCTATGGCCTCAACATCGTCGGCGAGATGCTGTTTTCGCCCCCGGAGCAGTGATGCAGGGGCGCCGCTTGCGGGGATGTGGCTTGGGGGAGGCGGTGCCGCCGTCTCGTCTCCCCGATCCCGAAATCTCCAGGCCTGCCTGTGGAGCGCGGCCCTTCAACGCCCCGTGAACTGTGGCTTCCGCTTGTCGATAAAGGCGTCCAGCGCCTCGCGATGGTCCGCCGTCGCGTGCGCGAGTGGCTGCATCGCCGCGGAAATGTCCAGCACCCGTTCGAGCGTGCTGTCCTGGGCGAAGGTCATCAGACGTTTCGTCAGGCGGACCGCCTGGGGCGGGTTCACGGCAATCCGCTTTGCCAATGCCATTGCCGCGTCGAGCAGGTCGGCATCCTCCACCACCTCGGACACCAGTCCCCAGGCAAGCGCCTTCTCCGCGGAAATCATGTCGCCGGTAAATGCCATTTCGCGCGCGCGCGATTGGCCGATCGCGCGCGGCAACAGCCATGCGCCCCCGTCTCCCGGGACCAGGCCTACCTTGACGAAGCTTTCGGCAAAGGCTGCACTGCGTCCGGCAATGCGAATGTCGCACATGCAGGCAAGGTCGCAGCCGGCGCCAATCGCCGGCCCGTTCACCGCGGCGATGATCGGAACCTCGAGCCGTTCCAGGGCCAGCGGGACGCGCTGGATGCCATCGACATACCATTTGCGGTTGTCGATCGGGGCCGCGTTCGCGTTGCCGTCGGGCGCTGCCATCGCTTTCAAATTGCCGCCGGACGAGAAGGCTGATCCCGCGCCCGTCAGGATGGCGACGCGGACGCTGCCGTCGCCGTTGATCCGGTCGACCGCCGATACCAGTCCAGCCACGATTGCCGGCTCCGACACCGGATTGCGCAGGTCCGGCATGTTCAGCGTCAGCGTCACGATGGGACCGCTTTGTTCATACAGAAACTCCGGTGCGCCGCTCATGCGCATCTCTCCCCTTGCCCTCGACAAATCAATAAACTATCTAATGACCGATCGATAACCCGAGCGGCGGTTGCTGTCTACGCCGCGTCTCAGCTTGAGATCTGGCGATGAAGCATCAGACGGGGGAGGCGTCGGCCGACCTGACCGAACTGCTCCAGCTCCGCCCGGCCGGTGCCGATGCGTGGCACTCCGTCTCCAACGACTCGAACGCGGGTGGTGAGGTTTTCGGTGGCCAGTATCTGGCCTTGGCCGTGAAGGCGGCGATGCTGAGTGCGCCTGGCCGCATGCCGCATATGCTCTCCGCCTTCTTTCTTCGCGGCGCCCGCGCGTCGGCGCCGGTTCTGTATCGTGTCGAGCGGACCCGGGACGGCCGCGGCTTTGCCCATCGGCGGGTGAGCGCATGGCAGGCCGGCCAGGAAGCCTTTCGTGCGGAGGTCAGTTTTCATGAATGGGAAGCGGGCCAGCCGGCGCACGCAACCCCCGCGCCGTCGATGCCGCCCCTCGCGGCGCTGCGATCGCATCGCCAATGTGTGCTCGATCGGGCGGACGAGCTCGACCCGTTGATCGTGCGGCGCGTGGCCAACAGGGTCGCGGCGGAGATCTATTTTGCCGACCCCGAGGAGGGACTTGGCAAGCCCGGCGGCAGCCCGAAAAGTACCGCCTGGCTGCGCCCTGTGCCGCCGCCGGGCGACGGAGACGCGATCGGCTATTATGCCACCCTGGCCTATGTGACGGACGCCTGCGCCAATTTCGCCGGCCGGATCATGCACGCCCCCCAGCTACACGACGGCAGCTTGGCCTCGGTGTCGCTCAACCACGCGATCTGGTTTCACCGTCCGCCGCAGCGAATCGATCGGCTGCTCTACGCCGTTGAAAGTCCGTTTGCCGGTGGAGGGCTGGGGTTCAATCGCGGAACGCTGTTCGACGAGGGGGGCGCCGTTCTCGCGTCGGTGACCCAGGAAGCACTGATCCGGCGGCGGCCGGCGGATGACCATCCGTCCCAGTCCTGATGGTTGCAGCCACGCCCCCGGTGTTCCTCGGTCCGCCGCGGCATGGCGATGCGCCCCTCGCCGGCGCCAATGCACTTCCGGCGACCGCGCACGCCGGGGCCGCCGCATGAAAGCGAGCGGTGCCGCGGCTGCCGGATGGTCTACGTCGTATCGGCATGCGCGACATGCGGCGCGCTGAGGCGCGGGGCGGCGACGCCGTCAAACTCCATCTCCACTTCACGCCAGGTACGAAAGGTGATGCTTGGCACTTGCTCGGGCGTGAAACCGGGGCGCAGGCGCAGGTTCGGCAGCCTTTCGTAGAGTGTACGGACGGCCAGTTTCGTCTCGGCGCGTGCCAGTTCCGCGCCCAGGCAGAAATGGATGCCATAGCCGAACGCGAAATGGCGCGCTTCCTTGCTCCAGTCGCGATCGATCACGAATTCGTCGGGACGATCATACCGGGCCGGGTCGTGATTGGCGGAAGCGTAGAAGGCGTATACCCGGTCCCCCGCAATAACCCGGTGGCCGCCGATCTCGGTTTCGTGCGTGACGCCCCGCAAATTGCCCTGCACCGGACAATCGAAGCGCAGCCCTTCCTCGACGGCCGAGTCGAGCAGTATCTCCATGTTGTCGAGCAGGCGCTTCTTGGCGTCGGGATTGGTCTCCAGAAGGAAGATCAGGTTCGAAATGGCGATCGACGTGGTGCCGTTGCCCGCCGCCAGCAGCAGCCGGACCATCGCAGCGCCCTGCGTCAGCGTAAGGCGTGCGCCGTCGATGTCCGCGTGTACGATCGAACTCAAAAGATCATCGCGCGGCCGCGCCAGCCGTTGCGACAATTGCGTTCGAGCATAGTCTAGAAAGGCCGTATTGGCGGCGATCGATTCCGGGGACGGCTCGATTTCGTTCGACGCTGCCTCCATGATTTCGGACCAGGCAATGAATTGCGCCTGGTCGTGGATCGGAACACCCAGGATCTCGGCAATTACCTGCGCCGGGAGGAGACGACCGAAATCATAGCGGAGGCGGAAGCGGTTCCCGCGCCGGGCGATTGCGTCCACCAGGTCGTCCGCGATCTGCTGAATGCGATCCAGCTTCTCGTTCACCCGCGCGACGGAGAAGGCTTTTCCGATCAACTGGCGGTGCAGCGTATGCTCCGGCGGATCGGCGAACTCCAGCACCTGCTCTTCTTCCGGATAGGCCCCCAAGGGCTGAACCCCGAGTTTGTTCGAGAATGCGTCGAACCGCCGGCTTACCTCGCGGACGAGGTCGTAGGTGTTGACTCGGTGATAGTCGAAATTCTGCGGGCCTTGCGCTGCGTGAACCGGGCACATCGCACGATCCTGCTCGACCAGCTTCCATGGGAAGAGCGATTGATCGGTGAAGGGATCATAGCGCGTCATCGGACGATCTCCTGCGTTGCTTCCACGACGATTGCGAAATCAATCAGTGCACCAAGCCCCTTTCCTGCCGGTCAATTCATCCAGCGCCCGCCATTCACGATCAGCGTCTGCCCGGTGACATAGCGTGCTGCATCGCTTGCGAAGAAGGCGACGGCGTGGGCGATGTCACTCGGCTCGCCCAGCATCCCGAGCGGCGTTTCTTCGATTGCCTTGTGCACGAACGCTGCGGGAAGCAGCTCCATTGCCCGCGTGCGAATATAGCCGGGCGCAATAGCGTTCACGGTAATCCGGTTCCCCGCCAATTCGCGCGACAAGGAGCGGGTGAATCCGATCAGGCCGGCCTTTGCCGCCGCATATGCGGCCGATGATTTGCTGCCGACAAAGGCCGAGTCGGAGGAGATGTTGATGATCCTCCCGGCATTTCTACTGCGCATCGCCGGAACGGCCTCGCGCGATGCGTCCATCGCCGTGTGGAGGCAGATGCGCAGTAGAAAATCTGCGGTCTCTGCACGCGCCTCCCAGAAGGGGGCGGCGCGTTCCCGCGCACTTTGGCCGACATTGTTGACCAGGATATCCGCTGGTCCGAGCGTCGACGCGATGGTCGCGAACGCGCCAGCGATGGCGGCCCGATCGAGCATGTCGGTCTCCAGTGGAAGCGCGCGTCGTCCGAGCGTCTCGATTTCTTGGGCGACCGATCGCACTGCCGGCCCATCGAGATCGAGCAAGGCGATGTCGGCGCCGTCCGCGGCGAGCCGCAGGGCGATCGCACGACCGATCCCCTGCGCCGCGCCGGTCACCACGGCAATCTTGCCCGCGCTCGCCGACATGTCTGCCACGCCTCACTTCCGGCTGAAATCGGGCTTCCGCTTTTCGACAAAGGCGTGGACCGCTTCCCGATGGTCCGGGAGCTGGCTCGAAATGCTTTCCAGCGCGAAGCCCGCGTCGACCGAGCTGGCGAGCGCCTGGCGCAGCGGGATGTTGAGGATCGATTTGGAGAAGCGGACGGCAACCGAGGAGTTGCTTTTCAGCCTGCCGATGATCCGCGCGACCTCGGCGTCCAGCCCGTCCTGCGGCACGACCTTGGCGATCAGCCCGATTTCCTTCGCCTCGGTGGCGGAAATGAGATCGCCCGTCATCAGGAAATATTTCGCGTTCGCCGAACCCGAATTATGCGGCCAGAACACGGCCCCGCCGTCGCCGGCGGCGAGGCCGACGCGCACATGCGGATCGCCGAAGCGCGCGCCATCGCTGGCGACGACGATGTCGGCGCAAAGGGCGAGGGTGCAACCCATGCCGACGGCGTCCCCGTTCACCTTGGCGATGATCGGCTTTTCGGTGTCGAGCATCAGCTGCATGAAGCGCTTGCCGTTGCGATAGCCGGCAAGGAAGTTGTCGATCCCGTCGAGATTCTTCTTCATGCCCTCAAGGTCGCCGCCGGCGGAGAACGCACGGCCCTCGCCGGTCAGGACGATGATCTCGACGCGCTTGTCGCGATCGGCCTCGAAGAAGATCCGCGGCAGTTCGTCGTCCATCACGGTGGAAATCGCATTCATCTGCGCCGGGTTATTGAGCGTTACCGTGAGCACGCCATCTGCGAGTTCGAACTTGAACAAGTCGGGGTAGGTCGAAAAATCCATGGTCTGAGCCTTTCAGTCTCGAACTTTTACGGAAGGAAGCCTTGGTTTCGGCTATCCTAGGCACCGATGAACTTGGGCTTGCGCTTCTCCTTGAAAGCGGCAGTCCCTTCTCGGAAATCCTCCGATCGCACGAGGAGCGGCTGCATCAGTACCTCTGCCGCCAGCGCCTCCTCGTACGTCTGGTTTTCGGCTGCGGTGAACTGGCGTTTCGACATGCGAAGCGAGAGGGTGGGCGCGCTTGCCAGTTCCGCTGCTAGCTGCTGCGCGCGCGCGACGACGTCCTCTGCAGGCGCGAGTTCGCTGACCAGGCCCAGCGTGGCAGCTTGCTCGCCGGTGACCATCTGGCCCGAATAGACCAGAGCCTTGGCGCGGATCGGTCCAAGATTTTGCGACAGGAGATGAACCGCGCCGCCATCGGGAGCGAGTCCGATTTGGCGGAAGGCGAACTGAAAGCGCGCGTCCGGCGCGGCGATCACATAATCGCATGCGAGTGCCAGCGACCAGCCGACGCCGACGCAAACGCCCCGTATCGCTGCGATCACGGGAATGTCGGTGCGGACGACACTCCGAACCATGCGGTGCAATATCTCGACCCGCGCCATCGACTCGGCAATGTTGGCGCCGCCCATTTCGCGCACATCCGCGCCTGCGCAGAAGTCGCTGCCGGCGCCGGCGAGAACGACGGCGCGGAGGGAGGAGTCCGCCTTGATCTGTTCGAACGCGCGGGCCAGGTCGATCCGCATGCCGAGATCGAGTGCATTCTTCTTCGCCGGGCGATCGATGGTCACCGTGACTACCGAGCCGTCGTTCTGCGAGCGGATGGACATCGGCGGCTTCCTCAGATCGTTTCGGGCAGGCCGAGGATGCACGTTGCCTGGCTGGACAGCGTGCCTCCGTTGCCGTGTGCGAGGGCGAGGCGGGCATTTCGGACCTGGCGTTCGCCGGCTTCTCCGCGCAGCTGGCGAACGGACTCCACCAGCGTGAAGAGGCCGTACATGCCGGGATGGCAGAACGACAGGCCGCCGCCATTGGTGTTGACCGGCAACGATCCGCCGGGACGGATCGCCCCGCTCTCCACGAACCGGCCGCCTTCGCCTTTCGGACAGAAGCCGAGATCTTCGAGGAACAGGATCGTGTTGATCGCGAAGGCGTCATAGAGATTGGCGACGTCGATGTCCGCAGGCGTCACGCCCGCTTGCGCGAAAGCGCGGGCACCGGATTCGCTGGCGGCGGTGACGGTCAGATCGGCCAGCTGGGCGATTTCGCTGTGCCAGGTCGCCGATGCCGTGCCGAGCAGGGCGATCGGCGTCTTTGCGAGGTCCTTCGCCCGGTCCGCGCGGGTCATCACCACGGCTGCACCGCCATCGGTGACGAGGCAGCATTCCGCGACGTGGAGCGGATCGGCGACCATCCGTGTCGCCAGCACGTCCTCGATCGAAAGGGGACCGCGTCGAAATGCTTCCGGATTCAGGTTGGCCCATTGCCGGGCGGCGACCGCGACCGATGCGAGTTGCTCCGGGGTGGTGCCATATTCAAACATGTGGCGCGATGCTGCGAGGGCATAGGAGGCGGCCGGGTTGTTCGGGCGATAGGGATGCTCGAAGGGCGAGGGGGCCTGGGCGCTGACCAGCTTCCCAGCGCCGGTCCTCTGATTGGACCCGTAACAGATCAGCGCATAATCGATCAGCCCAGCATCGAGCGCGAGCATCGCCCATTCGGCATGGCCCAGAAAGGCCGAGCCGCCCGTCCGGCTGTTGTTCGTCATCTTCGGGCGGATGCCGTAATATTCGGCGATGGTCAGCCCGGAGAGGAAATCGTTCGGCAGGCAGATGAACAGCCCGTCGATATCGGCAAGCTGCAAACCGGCATCCGCGACGGCGAGCCGCCCCGCTTCCGCAGCGATTTCGAGCGCGGAATAGCCAGGTGCTTCGCCGCAGCCGAAGGTCGCGGTCCCGACAAAGGCGGTCTTGCCGCGCAGGTTCCTCGCCGCGTTCATGTCCGGCTCTCCGGCTCGAACACCAGGATGGGCGCGTCGTCCGGGCCGTTCGCGATTTTGGCGCGCACGCGCATGCCGATCGCGACATCCTCTGGGGCAATCCCCTCGACATGCGTCATCATCCGCGGCCCTTCGTCTAGTTCGACGATCGCGATGTTGATGTTCGGGATCGGGGGCTTCATGCGCTTTACGGTCGTGGCGTAGACCGTGCCCATGCCGCTGGGCACAACCCATTCCAGATCGGTGGCGCCTGTGCGCGGCGCGATCGTCCGGGGGTAGAACACCCATTCGCCGGTGCTCGGCGACCGCTGGATCTTGAAGTGTCCTTCGGCGAGGTAGCGGAAATAGGTTGCGGCCGGTGGTGACGGGGTCACGTTGGCTCTCCATTGTTGCGAAGGGCGGCGATCACGCGAAAACGGCCCTGCCGCGATCCAGCACTAGCTTGTCGCGTTCGACGGCCGTGCACCGGAAGACGAACGCGTCGTCCAGATTCCAGATATCGGTGCGCACGGTTTCGCCGGGAAAAAGCGGCGCGGAGAAGCGACAGCGCAGATCGCGCAGTGCCGCCGCATCACCTGCGCGGCACCCGGCAATCAGCGCGTAGGCGGCAATGCCCATGGTCGCCAGACCGTGCAGAATCGGGCGCTCGAAACCGGCCGCTCTGGCGACATCCGGATCGGCATGCAGCGGATTGAGGTCCGACGACAGGCGATAGATCAGCGCCGACTGCGGAAGGGTCGGCCGGAGGATCGACAGATCTGGCGGGCGATCTGGGATCACGCTTTCCGGCTGCGGCTTGCCCATCGACGGGCCGCCGAACCCGCCATCGGCACGACAGAAGATCGACATGACTTGCGTCGATTGCAGCGCGCCGCTGGCTTGATCGATGAGATCTCGGCGCACGCGCAAAATGGCGCCGCGGCCCTCGCCCTTGTCGATGACTTCATCGACCGAGTTGCGCGCAATCACGACTCCTTCCGGCGGAAGGGGGGTGTGAATTGTCAACGACTGCTCGCCGTGCAGGACGCTGCGCAGATCGATGCCTATTTCGGGTCGATCGTACCAGAAGCCGGGGTGCCCCAGCACGACGGCCATGGTCGGCATCGCCTGAAGCCGCTGCTCGAAGACGAACGCGAGTTCCGCGGGATCGAGCGGGTCGGTGCCGATGCCCAGTCCCAGCGCATACAGGATCGTATCGCGCCAGCTATAGCTGCGGACAAGGTCAGGAAACGCCTGCCGCATCAGGGCATCATAATTGATTGCCATCATCCACTCCTGGCACCAGGCGTAGGGCAGACGCGAGGAGGCGTCCAACCGGCACCGTGCGAAATTACGTATGTGACGCCGGATTCCGGGGCGCGCGGCGCGCGTGCCGGCAGGGTCTCGACGAAGCGAATGGCCGCCGCAATGTCTCCTTGCGTGAGGTGGCGGTCCGTCGCCCGGACATGGGGGCTGGACAGAATGACCGCCGCCGTCGTTTCGATCAGTTCCGGCGTCACGGCACGCACGCCGAGGTCCGCGAGCGAAATAGGCAAGCCGATACGGGTGAGGAATGCCGCCATCTCGACAAGCGTGGCGTTCGGGCGGCGTTCCACAACAAGCTGCACCAGAACGCCGTACGCGACATGTTCGCCGTGCAGCCGTTCCTTGGCGCCGTCCAGGCGCAGGAGCCCCCGGGTTACCGAATGCGCGATGGACAGGCCGCCATTTTCAAAACCCAGCGCGCTCAAAAGGATGCAAGCCTCGATCGTGGCCTCCAATGCCTCGCTGTGCTCCCCTCGATTCACCGACGCCAACGCAGCCTCGGCATGCGTTCGAAGCAGGCGGTAGGCGGCATCGGCGATGGCAAGAGCGGCGTGCGTCGCGGTCGTGCCCTGCTTGGTACGCGTCGCTGTTCGCGCGCATGCCTGCGCCTCGAAGGTCTTGGCGATGGCGTCGCCGATGCCTGCCCTGAGAAAATGCGGGGGCGCACGCGCAATGATCGCGCTGTCGACGATCACGGCGACGGGGTTGCTCGGCAGCTGGTCCACGCGCACGAGCTGATGCGTGTCGTCGTATATCGCGATGCCGCGACTGGCGGGTCCGTCGTTGGAGGCGATCGTCGGCACCGAGAGGAAAGGCGAGCCGATCCGCAGGGCAACGCCCTTTGCTGCATCGAGCGCCTTGCCACCGCCGACGCCGATGATGACTTCGCATCCCGCCATTTCCTGCGACAGCAACGCGATGTTGCCATCGGTAACTTCCCCCGCGAACGCCACTTCGCGTGGCGGGACCGCGAAGCTGGCTCGGATCGCGTCCCCGACAAGCGGTCGCACCCGTGCATCGATGATGAGGCCGGGTTTGCGACCATGACGGGCCGCGACTGCCCCGACATGCGCCAATGCGCCCACTCCCTGCAGATAGAAGGGCGTTGCGGCGAAGATCCGTATCACGGGCGCGGACCGGATTGGGGTTGCCGGCAAGGCATCAACGCCCTGTGAACCCTGCCGCGCGCTTCTCGGTGAAGGCGGCCAGGCCTTCGGCATGATCCTGCGTCATGCTCAACATCGGCTGTTGCTGCCGTTCGAGCGCAAGGGCGTCGCTCAGCGGTCCCGGGCCCTGCACAAAGGCCGACTTCATCGCTGCGATCGCCAGCGGGGCGACGCCGCGATAGGCGGCGGCCTTCGCCAACGCTGCGTCGAGCGTGGTGCCGGGGGGAACAAGTTGGTCGATCAGGCTGATCGCGAGCGCCTCCGGACCCTTGACCGGCCGCCCGGTGAACATGAGGTCGCGGGCAAGGGTTCGGCCGATGCGCTGCGGGAGCGACCAGATCAGGCCGCAGTCCGCCGTGAGCCCTATCTTGCCGAAAGCGGCCCCGAACCGAACATCTTCGCCGGCGATGACGAAGTCGCTCGCGGCGGCGATGGACAAGCCCGCCCCGAAGGCGGCACCTTCGACGGCGGCGATGACGGGCTTCGGTCCACCGGCAATCAGCTCGATGAGGCGATGCAGCGGCGTCAACCGTCGTCGCGAGCGGGCCGGGTCCGGACCGCCGGGGACAAGGAGCTGTCGAATGTCTGCGCCCGCGGTGAAATTGCCGCCCGCCCCGGCGAGCACGATCGTGCGGACGGCGTCGTCGAACGCTGCGGTTTCGAACGCCTCCAGCAATGCCGCGCGCATCGCGTCCGACAGCGGATTCAGCCGGGTCGGGTCGTTCATCGTGAGGACGGCGACATCCTCGCGGGTCTCGCGTAGCACTAGATCAGTCATGCTCGTTGCTCTCCCTGCGAGGATATGTCCTGGGGCGGTTGCGTGGGATGGCGGGGGCGGGTCTCGATCACGGCATCGAGCGCGATTGCCCCCTTACCCTCGTCCAGTACGCGAAGCGGGTTTATCTCGATCGTCCGCACGCTATCGGCATTGACGGCAGCAAGGTGCGAGACGGCGCTGATCGCTCGGGCCAGCGCCGGAATGTCGGCGCGCCGCCGTCCCCGGAATCCGTCGAGAAGCGGGAAGCTCCTGGTTCCCCGGATCATTTCCGTGGCTTCTGCCGCGCTTACCGGTGCGAGCCGGGTCGTCACGTCCTTCAGGAGCTCGACCGCCACACCCCCCAGCCCGAACGTCACCGTCGGGCCAAACAGCGGATCATTGTGCGTGCCGACGAAACATTCGACCCCCTCGGTGATCATCGGCGAGACGAGATAGCCTCCGATCCGACCTGTCGATTTCGCACTCACGGTCGCCTGCATGGCGGCAACGCAGTCCGCAGCGGAACCCGGCGCGACATTGAGGGCAACGCCGCCGACGTCGCTTTTGTGCAGGATGTCGGCCGATACGACCTTGATGGCGACCGGGCCGTTGATCCTGCGCGCGGCGTCGTGCGCGCCGGCTGCATCGGCGACCAGATATTCGGTGGGCGATGCAATGCCGATGGCAGCCAGCAATGCCTTGCCATCGGCTTCGGAGAAACGTGCGCCGGCTTCGATGCGGGGGCTGCGCCCCTGCGCGCTTCGCGGGGGCAGGGGCGTGGCCCATGCGGCGTGGAACTGCGCGAGTGCCGCCAATGCCTTGATGGCCCGGGCAGGCTCCCGATAGCAAAGATAGCCGGCCTCTTGATAGGCATTCACGATCGCGTCGGGGGCGGTCACCGAAACAGCCATGGGAAGGTCCGCAAAGCGCTGCGCAGCTTCCGTCAGCCCGTGCAGCAAGGGCTTTTCAATGAACGGGAGACCGGCGATCAGGCCGACATTGCAATAGGCCATGTCGAACTCGCCTGATCCCAGCACGGCGTCGATCGCGCGCGCGAACATCGGAGGGTCGTTGGCAACCTGGCCGGTCAGATCGATCGGATTGAACGGCGCGCCATTGGGCGAAATCGCCACCAGTTCGCGCTGCACCTCGGGGGAAACCGCCGCTACCTCCAACTGCTCGTCCGCAGCGAAGTCCGCCGCCTGAACGCCGATCCCGCCGGAGTTGGTGAGAATGGCGAGACGCTTGCCGTGGGGGAACCGTCCGCGGCTTGCGGCATAGGCCACGTCGAGCATCTCTTCTGTCGTGCGGGCGCGGTACACGCCGAAACGCGCGAATACCGCGTCGTAGACTGCGTCCGAACCGACAAGCGAGGCAGTGTGCGACGCGGCCGCCCGCGCACCCTGATCGGTTCTGCCGACCTTGAGGACGATGACCGGCTTGCGGCGCGCATGCGCTGCGGCGAGCGCCTCGTAAAAGGCGGCCGGATCGCGAACGCCCTCGATATAGCCGACCACGACGTCGACGTCCTTGCTGGTCGCGAGATATCCCAGTGCTTCGCCCAGTCCGATGTCGGCCTCGTTGCCGGTCGTGATCCAGACGCCGAACGCCAGCCCGACATCGCCGGCGGATTTGACGACTTCCCCAGCATAGCCACCGCTTTGGCTGACGAGCCCGAGGCGGCCTGCCGTCCCCGCCACATCGTCGCAGATCCCGGAGAAAGAAAGGAAGCTGCGCGCATGAAGATTATAGGCGCCCAGGCAATTGGGGCCGAGCAGGCGCATCCCATGGGCACGGGCATCGGCGACGATCTGCTGTTGGAGCCGTTCGCCTTCGGCACCCAGTTCGGCAAAGCCGGAGCTGAAGATCACCGCCGCGCGCACTCCCTTGCGGGCGCAGGCCTGGATGGCGGGAAGCACCGCACCGGTGGGCAGCGCGATGATCGCACAATCCGGCGTCGTGGGTATGTCCTCGATGCGCGCCCACGCTTTCAGCCCCTGGACCTCGATTCTGGTCGGGTTCACCGGGAAGATGCCGCCCTCGAATCCCACCTGCACGAGATGACGCAGCGCCCGCCCGCCGATCCGGGTCACGTCGCCGGATGCGCCGATGACCGCCACCGATCGCGGGTGGAGCAAGGGCGTGAGGCTTTGCCGGGTGGCCATGCTACGCGTCCTTCCAGCTCCGGCCTTCGCGTGCCAGCCGTTCGAGAAGCTTGCCCGGTCCCCAGCGCGGGCCGTTGCGCCGTGCCGCCTCGAGCGCGGCCGCATAGATGCGTTCCAGGCCGACCTGTTCGCCCCAGAACATCGGTCCGCCCTTGTGGGCGGGGAAGCCATAGCCATTGACCCAGGCAACATCGATATCGCTGGCGCGCAAGGCTGTGCCGTCCTCCAGTTCCTTCGCGCCTTCATTGACCAGCGGGGCGAACAGACGGAATTCGATTTCGTCATCGGAGAAGGGGCGCCGCGTGATACCGAAGTCCTTCGAAACGGCCGCGATGATCGCGTCGGTTTCCGGGTCGAGCTGCTTGTCGCGTCCTTCGTAGCGATAGAAGCCCTTGCCTGCCTTCATGCCAAGGCGTCCTTGTTCCACCAGCCGTTCGAGGATCGGGGAAAAGCGCTCGCCTGCGGGCAGCGACGCCAAGCGCGCCTTGCGTACGAGAACGCCAACGTCGAGGCCGCTCATGTCCCGCATCGAGATGGGGCCCATCGGCATGCCGAACCGTTCCGCCACCCGATCGATCTGTTCGGGCGTCGCGCCTTGTTCCATCAGGAATTCGGCTTCGCCGGTGTAATATTGCAGCATCCGGTTGCCGATGAAGCCGTCGCAGTTCCCGGCGAGCACGACGTTCTTGCCGAGCGTCTTGCCCAGCGCCATGACCGTGGCGATCGTTTCGTCCGACGTCGCCGCGCCGCGGATATTCTCCTGCAGCTTCATGACATTGGCCGGAGAGAAGAAATGCACGCCGACAACGTCCTGCGGACGGGTGGTGGCGGCGGCGATGTCGTCGATGTTCAGCGACGAGGTGTTGGTGGCGAGGATCGCGCCGGGACGCATCACCACATCGAGCTTCGCGAAGATCTCCCGTTTGATGTCCATCCGCTCGAACGCGGCCTCGACGACCAGATCGGCATGCGCGAAGGTCGCATAATCGGTCGTCGAGCGGATGCGCGACAAGGCGCGTTCCATCGCCGATGGCGCGAGGGAGCCCCGACCGACCGAGGTCTCATAGGTACGACGGATCGTCGCCATTCCCTTCGCGATCGCGACATCGCTGATATCGGCAAGCCAGACGTCTATACCGGCATTGGCGAAGACCATGGCGATCCCGGCGCCCATCGTGCCGGCGCCGATCACGGCGGCGGTGCGCACCGGTTTCGGTTGCGCGTCGATGCCGGGAACCTTGCGCGCTTCGCGCTCTGCGAAGAAATAGTACATCAGTGCCTTGCGCTGATCGCTTGCGAACAGTTCCTGGAACTTGCGCGTTTCCAGCGCCAGTGCGTCACCGGCGGGCATGGTGCAGGCTGCTTCGATGCAATCGATCGCCACCAGCGGGGCAATCTTGCCGCGGGCCTTTTTTGCCACCTTGTTGCGGGCTTCGGCGAACAGTTCGGCCCCTATGCCCGTCACCTTGCCGTCCCGCGCGATGACGGGAAGGGTGGGCCGGCCCGACGCCACCATGGCGCGCGCGAACGCGACGGCACCGGCGCGAAGATCATCGACAACGGCATCGAGAATGCCGAGTTCGCGCGCCTGCTCCGCCGTCAACTGCTTGCCGGTGGTGATGATCTCGATGGCCGCTTCGACCCCGGCGAGCCGCGGCAGGCGCTGCGTTCCGCCTGCGCCGGGCAGAATCCCGAGATTGACCTCGGGCAGCCCGACCTTCGCGCCCGCGACGGCGACGCGTGCGGTGGCGGCCAGCGCCAGTTCGAGGCCGCCACCGAGGGCGGTGCCGTGGATCGCCGCGACCACGGGCTTGCGAAACGAATCGAGGCTGGCCTGGATGTCGGTAAGCTTGGGCCGGACCTGCGACTTGTCGGTACCCAGTTCGGTGATGTCCGCGCCGGCGACGAACGTCTTGCCGCTCCCGAGGAGGACGATGGCGTCGACGGCCGGGTCCGCAGCCGCGCGTTCCAGCGCGTGGCCCAGATCGACCCGTACCGCTGCGCTCAGGGCGTTCACGGGGGGATAGTCGACCGACAGTACGGCTACCGAGCCTTCGACATCATATTGGACCGTAGCCATCGTCTCTCCCTGCTCTGCTGCCGGGGTGCGCGCGATGCGCGTCCCGGCGTCTTTAGAACGGCGCCCCCAACTGCGATGGGCTCCCGCGACACGGATGTGATGCATGCGTCACACCGGCTTCGCTCCGCCGCCGTTGCCGCCAAGGAACGGGCCCGTTGCTTCGGCGGAAGCGACGAACATGCACTTTATATCTATCGAACGGCAGAAAATGCAATTAGATCTCGCATCGTGGATCAGGGCGCTTGGGCGCCGGAGGGGAAAATCAACGTGCGGGCGATCGACGATAGGGTAGAAGGCTGTACGCATCTCCCCGGCCTCGGCTCGGCAGGCGTGTCGCCGCCGGGGAGCGGAGGCGCCTGATGTCGATCGTGATGCCGGTACCAGACGCAACGGCCTTGAAGAATCGGGACGCGATCGCGGCGGCGCTGCGCGCCATCGTCCCCGGGGATGGCGTGATCGACGATCCCGACGCGCTGCGGCCCTATGAATCCGATGGACTGACCGCCTATCGGCAACCGCCGCTGGTGGTGGTGCTGCCGGACTCCGTCGAGCAGGTTTCGGCGATTTTGCGCTGGTGCCATGCGCAAGGCGTAAAGGTGGTGCCGCGCGGGGCCGGCACGTCCCTGTCGGGAGGTGCCTTGCCGCTCGCCGACGCGGTGCTGCTCGGCATGGGCAAGTTCAAGAAGGTGCTCGACATCGACTATGACGAGCGCATCGCAGTCGTCCAGCCGGGGGTGACCAACCTTGCGATAACACAAGCGGTGGAGGGCGCCGGATTCTATTACGCACCCGATCCGTCCAGTCAGATCGCCTGCTCGATCGGCGGTAATGTCGCCGAGAATTCGGGAGGTGTGCACTGCCTGAAATATGGCCTCACGACCAACAACGTGCTGGGCGTCGAGCTGGTGCTGATGGACGGCGAGATCGTACGCCTGGGCGGGCGCCATCTCGACCCCGCAGGCCTGGATCTTCTGGGGGTTGTCGTCGGATCGGAAGGGCTGTTGGGCGTCGTCACCGAAGTCACCGTCCGCATCCTGCCCAAGCCGGAACGGGCACGGGCGATCCTGCTGGGGTTTCCCGATGCCGAACAGGCCGGCGCGTGCGTGGCGCAGGTTATCGCCGAGGGCATCATCCCCGCGGGCATGGAAATGATGGACAAGCCGGCGATTCATGCGGCGGAAGCGTTCGTCAACGTCGGCTATCCGCTCGACGTCGGCGCCTTGCTGATCGTCGAAGTGGACGGTCCCGCAGCGGAATGCGACCATCTGATCGTCGAGATCGACCGCATTGCCGACGAGAACGGCGCCGTCACCCGTCGGATCTCCAACAGCGAGGTGGAGCGGCTCGCATTCTGGGCGGGGCGCAAGGCGGCCTTTCCGGCGGTGGGGCGACTGGCGCCGGATTATTACTGCATGGACGGCACGATTCCGCGCCGCCGCTTGCCCGACGTCCTGCGTCGCATGGAGGAACTCTCCGCGCATTATGGCCTGGGTGTCGCCAACGTGTTCCATGCCGGCGACGGCAATCTCCACCCGCTGATCTTGTACGATGCCAATCGGCCCGGCGAACTGGCCAAGGCCGAGGCATTCGGAAACGACATTCTGCGCCTCTGCGTCGAAATGGGCGGGGTCCTGACGGGCGAGCATGGGGTGGGCGTGGAAAAGCGCGATCTGATGCCCGCGATGTTCAGCGAGATCGACCTCCAGCAGCAACAGCGGCTGAAGTGTGCCTTCGATCCGCAGCTTCTGCTCAACCCCGGCAAGGTCTTTCCGCGCCTCCATCGCTGCGCCGAACTCGGCCGCGTTCATGTTCATGGCGGCCGGCACGCCTTTCCCGACATTCCGCGGTTCTGATGAATCAGGTTCAGCCCGACAGCGCCGAGCAACTGTGCGACGCGATCGCCGACGCGAAGCGCGACGGCGTGCGCGTCGAGATCCGTGGCGGCGGCAGCAAGGCGCGGATCGGTGCGCCGCGCGAGGCGCGCATCGTTCGCACCACCGGATTGTCGGGGGTGGTCGCTTATGATCCCGCCGAACTGGTGCTCACGGTGCGGGCTGGAACCCCGTTGGCCGAGGTGGAGGCACTGGTCGCTGCGGAGCGGCAGATGCTGGCGTTCGAACCGTTCGACCACGGGCCGTTGTTCGGCGCGCCTGCCGGTGCCGCGACCATCGGTGGCGTGATCGCTGCCGGGGTGGCGGGATCGGGGCGGGTGACTGCCGGTAGCGCGCGCGATCATCTTCTGGGGTTCACGGCGGTATCCGGACGATCAGAGGTCTTCGTCGCGGGCGGCAAGGTGGTGAAGAACGTCACCGGCTTCGATCTGTCCAAGCTCGTCGCGGGAAGCTGGGGGCGCCTCGTCGCGCTGACCGAACTGACGCTCAAGGTCCTGCCCCGTCCAAGGGTGTCGGTCACCTTGCGATTGGATGGGCTCGGCCCTGCGGCTTCGTGCACTGCGATGATGCGCGCGCTGGGCAGCCATGCGGAAGTCTCGGCTGCCGCCCGCCACCCCGATGGAGCGACGCTTTTCCGCGTCGCCGGCTTCGAGCCTTCGGTCGTCGCGCGCTGCGCCCTGCTTTCGCAAATGCTGCGTGAGTTCGGTCCCCTGCAGCGATTGGAAGAAGACATGGCGAATGCGTTGTGGCGGCAGGCCGGGACCGGATCCGGTCTCGATGGCGCGATGCTTTGGTGCATCCATGTCGGTCCGCGGTGCGCACCGGAGGTTGCGGCGAGACTTGCCCCCCATGCGCGGCGCCTCGCGCTGGACTGGGGCGGGGGGCGGATCTGGGCGAGCCTGGACGATCCTGTCGTGCCGGTCCGCTCGATCGCACGCGCGGCGGATGGAGAGGCGCTGTTGCTTCGTGCACCCCATGCCGTGCGGGCGACGATTCCCGCGCAGCATCCGCGCGCACCGGGCGTCGCGGCGCTGGAAGCGCGGGTTCGCCGGGCGTTCGATCCCGACGGCGTGTTCGAGACGGGCCGTTTCCTGGACGGGGAGCCGGCGCATGCAGACTAACTTCTCGCCGGCGAGCCTCGCCGATCCGGCGATGCGCGCATCCGAATCGATCGTCCGCAAATGCGTGCATTGCGGCTTCTGCACCGCGACCTGCCCGACCTACACGCTGCTGGGCGATGAGCTGGATTCGCCGCGCGGGCGCATCTATCTGATGAAGGATATGCTCGAAAACGAGCGGGAGCCCACCGAAAAGGTCGTCAAGCACATCGATCGCTGCCTGTCCTGCCTGTCGTGCATGACGACCTGCCCCTCGGGGGTGCACTATATGCACCTGGTGGATCATGCGCGGGCCTATATCGAGGCGCGCTATCGACGCCCCTTGTCGCAGCGGCTCTATCGAAGCCTGCTGGCACTCGTTCTGCCCAGTCCGCGCCGCTTCCGCGCTGCGTTGCGGCTCGCGGCCTTGGCAAGGCCGCTTCGCTCCGTTCTTGCGCGCTTCAACGCCTTCGCACCCATGGTAGCGATGCTCGATCTGGCCCCGCGAACGACACCGCCCGCCTCGTTGGCGCGGTCCTCGCCGGTGCCGCGCGCGCGGGGGCGTGTCGCCCTGCTCCAGGGCTGTGCCGAACCCTCGCTCCGCCCCGAGATTCGCGCGGCAACGGTACGGCTTCTCAACCGGTGCGGCTATGACGTGACCTTCGCATCGGGCGAGGTCTGCTGCGGCGCGCTTGTCCATCACATGGGACGGGAGGCGGCAGCCCTCGACGCGGCACGCAGGAATGTCGACGCCTGGACGCGCGAGATCGAGGCAGGCGGGCTGCGCGCGATCATCGTGACCACCTCGGGCTGCGGCACGACGATCAAGGATTATGGCTTCATGCTGCGCAACGACGCAGCCTATGCGGCGAAGGCCGAGCGGGTCTCCGCACTGGCGCGCGACGTCACGGAGTTCTTGGCCGAGATCGGCCTGCCGCCGGCACAGCCACGCGACATGGCGGTTGCCTATCACGCCGCCTGCTCGCTGCAGCACGGCCAGAAAGTCACGGACGCCCCCAAGGCGCTGCTGACGCAAGCCGGCTTCACCGTCGTGACACCGGCCGAAGCGCATCTGTGCTGCGGCTCGGCCGGCACCTACAATATCCTGCAGGCCGAGATCGCCGGCCAGTTGGGCGCGCGGAAGGTCGCCCAACTCGAACGGCTCGGCGCGCCGGTCATCGCCGCCGGGAACATCGGCTGCGCGATGCAGATCGGAACCCGGACCAAAACCCCGGTCGTCCATACAATCGAACTGCTCGACTGGGCGACAGGCGGTCCGGTGCCGCCCGCGCTCGATGCGATGAACCAGAACGGGAAAGACCGATGAGCCATATATCCCTTGATCAGGCGACCACGATCATTGCGGGCGCCTTCGCCAAGGCGCGCGAACTTGCGCTGAAACCCCTGGGCGTCGTTGTCCTGGACGCCGGTGGCCATGTGATCGCCTATCAGCGGCAGGATGGCGCCTCGACGGGGCGCTTTCAGTTGGCGCTCGGCAAGGCGGCGGGGGCGTTGTTCCTCGGCATGTCGTCGCGGAAGATCGGCGACATGGCGGGGGAGCGGCCGACGTTCCTCGCCTCGCTGGGGCCGATCGCCCCCAGCGGCGTCGTTCCTGCCGCGGGCGGCGTTCTCCTGGTCGACGGGGCGGGACACACGATCGGCGCCGTGGGCATTTCGGGGGACTTGTCCGATAGGGACGAGGCCTGCGCGCTCGCCGGCATCGAAGCGGCCGCCTTGCGCACACAAGGCTGACGCGGCCGACGATCCTGCGCGCTACCAGATCGCGTCGCCGCGCAGGATCGCTTCGGTTCCGCGGTCGGCGAAGATGCATTGTCCGATCAGCAGGCTGTTTTCTTCGGAAGCGAGGAAGCGCGCCAGAACGCCGATTTCCGTCGCCTTGGAGAGTGTCTGCTCCGCTTGCGGATGCATGGCCTGCAACCATGTTGCTATCGCGGGCGCTGCCAGGCCCTTTTGGGTGCGCGGGGTCTCGATCAGGCCGGGGGCGATCGCATTGATCCGGATCCCCGCGTCGTTCCACCGGGGATGGATGGCGGCGCGGCGCATCCACCGCGCTACTGCGGTCTTGGCGGCGATATAATATTGTTGCGGCGTCGTTTCGTCACCATAGCGGGCGACGATCTCGGTCTCGTCGCCGGACAAAAGCAATCCCACCAGCGTGGCATCGCTTGGCTCGAGCGACATGCGGGACGTGGTTACCACCACGCGGGGTGCTTTCGACATCGCGAGCAGCGGGTGCAGCCCATCGATGATATCGATGGTCCCGAAGTAATTGACCCGGAGAAGGTCCAGTGTCGGGCCGCCGCCTCCGGCCCATGTCACCACCGCATCTACCCCGTGCGGAGCACGTTCCTCGACTCTGCGGACGACTTCCTGCCGCCCTTCCGCCTGCGCCAAATCTGCATTGATATCGCATCCGGACAGGTCGACGCGCAGAACGCGGTCTCCGTCCGCTTCTAGTGCTAGGCAGGTCGCCTCGCCAAGGCCGCTGTTCGCGCCGGTTACCACCGCTATCCTGTTCATGCCGGAAACGTCCTGCGACTGTGAAGAGCATCGCGCGTCGGCGGAAAGTGCGGGTTCGAATACCGCATGTCGACGCTTGGCCAAGGTAGAGCCGAATGATCGTATCGCGCAATGCAATCTATCAACTGATTGATTTTTTGTGATGGGGTGTAAGATGGACGACACCAAGGGTGATCGCGACGATGGGCGATTGCGAACCTGTCCCTCTTTTTGTGCGCCCCGGAGGTCACGGCAATCACGCTGGTGATTTTGTCACGCTGGTGATTTTGTTCGGCGGCTAGTCGCCGATTGACCTCCGGCTGCCCTATAGACCCGCCGGCGAACGACGCACGCCGGTGCGCGCTGTGCAGGCGCTCTCGATTTGCATGCGACGCCCGCGGCGCACGGGGAGGGGGCGGCTGCCATCGGAGCAGAAGGTGCCCGATCCACCGGTGAAGCAATGCGCGCAGGTCTGCGCGGGAGGAGGATGGATGACGAAAGATATCTTCATTTTGGCGGGCGCCCGCACGGCGATTGGCGACTTTGGTGGCGGTCTGAAGGACATTGCCCCGGCCGAACTGGGCGCGACGGTCATGGGCGAGGCGATCCACCGCGCCGCGCTTGCGCCTGCGGATGTCGAGCACGTCGTCATGGGGCAGGTGATCCCGACGCTCCCTTCCGATGCCTATCTGGCGCGCGTGGCGGCGGTGCGGGCCGGCATTCCGCACGGGGCGCCTGCACTTACCCTCAACCGGCTCTGCGGCTCGGGGCTGCAGGCGGTGATTTCGGCGGCGCAGATGATTGCGCTTGGCGAAATCGGCGTGGCAGTGGCCGGTGGCGCCGAAAGCATGAGCCGAGCGCCTTATCTCGCCACGGGTGTCCGCTGGGGCACCAAGATGGGCGATACTGCCATGCTCGACATGATGGTGGGGGCGCTGTCCGACCCGTTCGACGCCGTTCATATGGGCGTCACGGCGGAGAACGTCGCCGAGCGCTTCGACGTCTCACGTGAAGCCCAGGACGCGCTCGCCGCCGAAAGTCATGCCCGCGCCGCCCGCGCCATCGCCGAGGGCCGGTTCGCGGCGCAGATCGTCCCGGTCGAGGTAAAGACCCGCAAGGGTATCACCGCCTTTGCCACCGACGAGCATGTCCGCGCCGAGACGACGGCGGAAAGCCTTGCGGCGCTGCGTCCGGCCTTTCGACGCGACGGATCGGTGACGGCGGGCAATGCCTCGGGCCTAAACGACGGTGCCGCGGCGCTGGTACTAGCCTCTGCGCGCGCGGCCGAGGCGCGCGGATTGCAGCCGATGGCCCGGATCCTCGGTTGGGGTCATGCCGGCGTCGACCCGCAGATCATGGGGATCGGCCCGGTCGAAGCGGTGCCGATCGCGCTGCGCCGCGCGGGCGTGACGCTCGATCAGATCGACGTGATCGAAGCCAACGAAGCCTTCGCCGCGCAAGCCTGTGCCGTCGCGGCGCAACTGGGTTTCGATCCGGCCAAGGTCAATCCCAACGGCAGCGGCATCGCGCTCGGCCACCCGATCGGCGCTACCGGCGCGATCATCTTGGTGAAGGCACTGTACGAGCTGCAGCGGACCGGCGGGCGCTATGGCCTCGTCACGATGTGCATCGGTGGCGGCCAGGGCATCGCCATGGTCATCGAACGCATGGAGGCGCACGCATGAAGGTCCTGGTACCGGTCAAGCGCGTGCTTGACTATAACGTGAAGCCCCGCGTCAAAGCGGACGGGACGGGCGTCGATCTGGCGAACGTCAAGATGAGCATGAACCCCTTCGACGAGATCGCGATCGAGGAAGCGGTCCGGCTGAAGGAGAAGGGCGCGGCGACCGAGATCGTCGTCGTCACGATCGGCGTCGCCAAGGCGGAAACCGATGTGCTGCTCACCGCGCGCGCGATGGGTGCCGATCGCGGCATCCTGATCCAGACCGACGAGGAGGTGGAGCCGCTGGCGGTTGCCAAGCTGCTCGCCAAGGTGGCGCAAGAGGAGCAGCCCGGGCTGATCATCCTCGGCAAGCAGGCGATCGACGACGATTCGAACCAGACCGGCCAGATGCTTGGCCAGCTGCTCGGCTGGGCGCAGGGCACCTTCGCCTCGAAGGTCGAGATCGACGGCGAGCGCGTGAAGGTCACCCGCGAGATCGACGGCGGTCTCGAGACCGTCGACCTCAAGCTGCCGGCGATCGTCACCACCGACCTTCGCCTCAACGAGCCGCGCTATGCGACGCTGCCGAACATCATGAAGGCGAAGACCAAGCCGGTCGCGAAGAAGACCGTCGCCGATTACGGCGTCGACGTCACCCCGCGCCTCAAGACGCTCAAGGTCGTCGAGCCGGCCAAGCGCCAGGCGGGCATCAAGGTGGGTTCGGTCGACGAACTGGTCGAGAAGCTCAAGGGCATGGGAGTCGCGTGATGAAGACGCTGGTTTGGGTCGAACACGACCATCAGAGCGTCAAGGACGCGACGCTCTCCACCGTCACCGCCGCGGCAAAGCTGGGCGAGGTCCATCTGCTCGTCGCCGGCAAGGGCGTTTCGGGTGTGGCCGAGGCCGCGGCGCAGATCGCCGGCGTGGGCAAGGTCCATGTCGCAGACGATGCCGCGTACGAGCATTTCCTCGCCGAGAATATCGCGCCGCTGATCGTCCAGTTGATGGGCGACCATGACGCGGTGCTGTTCCCGGCGACCACCACGGGCAAGAATGTGGCCCCGCGCGTCGCCGCCGCGCTCGACGTGATGCAGATCTCGGACATCCTCTCGGTCGAGGGTGCGGACACCTTCACCCGGCCGATCTATGCCGGCAACGCGATCGCCACCGTGCAGACCAGCGACAAGAAGCTGGTGATCACCGTGCGCGGCACCGCGTTCGACAAGGCGGCGACGACCGGCGGCAGCGGCACGGTGGAAGCCGTGGCCGCGGCGGGCGACAAGGGCCTCTCCACCTTCGTCGGCGCCGAGATCGCCGCGTCGGAGCGGCCGGAGCTGACCAGCGCCAAGGTGATCGTCTCGGGCGGCCGCGCGCTCGGCTCGCAGGAGCAGTTCCACGCGCTGATCGATCCGCTGGCGGACAAGCTGGGTGCCGCGGTCGGCGCCAGCCGCGCGGCGGTCGACGCAGGCTACGCGCCCAACGACTATCAGGTCGGCCAGACCGGCAAGATCGTCGCGCCCCAGGTCTATGTCGCGGTCGGCATCTCCGGGGCGATCCAGCACCTTGCCGGCATGAAGGATTCGAAGACGATCGTCGCGATCAACAAGGACGAGGACGCCCCCATCTTCCAGGTGGCGGATATCGGCCTGGTCGGCGACCTGTTCACGCTGGTGCCAGAGCTGACCGGCAAGCTCTGATTGGGGTAGGGCATCATGGAAACCGTTCTCCTCCATCGCGAAGGGCCCGTCGCGCGGCTTACGCTCAACCGCCCCGAGGTCGGCAACGCGATCGATCCCGCGCTTGCTGCAGCGCTCGCCAAGGCTGCGCGTATCGTGGCAGCGGACCCGACCGTCCGATGTGTCGTGCTGACGGGCGCCGGGCGGCTCTTTTGCGCGGGCGGCGATCTCGCCGGAATCGCGGCGGCAGGCGATGGCGCCTCGCGCTTCCTGCACGATCTGGCGGACATGCTGCATGATGCGGTATTTACGCTGGCCACTATGGCGAAGCCCCTTCTCGTTGTCGCGAACGGTCCGGCGGCGGGTGCCGGGCTCAGTCTGGTCCTGCTCGGCGATGTGGCGCTTGCCGCCCGAACGGCGCATTTCACCGCCGCCTATGCAGGCGTTGGGCTGACGCCGGACGGCGGCATGAGCTGGTTGCTGCCGCGTCTGGTCGGGCTGCGGCAGGCCCAGGCCATGCTGCTCACCAACCGTCGCGTCGATGCCGAGGCGGCCGAACGGCTGGGCATTGTTACCCAGACGGTCGAGGATGATGCACTGGACGCCGAGGCACATCGCCTCGCGGCGCGACTGGTGCGGTCGCCATCGGGTGCGATTGGCGCGGCGCGTGGTCTGTTGCTGGAAGGTGCAGTGTCAGCGCTCCGCTCGCATCTCGATCGTGAAGCCGCCACCATTGCAGCGGCGGCCGGAACGGCAGAGGGGCAGGAAGGCATTGCTGCCTTCCTCGACCGACGCACGCCGGATTTCTTGCCGGGCTGAACGCCGCCCAAATCTGTGCGCTGCCATCCGCTGCCGCCGCACGGATCACGGCCGGCTTCGGGCGCGACATCTCCCCTGTTCCGGAAATCGGAGAATGCCTTTGGCTGGCAGCAGAGGAATCCAGCGAAATCGAAGCTTAAGCGCAATGGACATTTCGCATTAGGGTCATGCCCCATTGATGTGAGCGTCGCGATCTGATTCAGGCTCCGCGAGGAGACTGGAATGAGCTACCTGTTTTGGCTGACGGACGGGCAGATGGATCGGCTGCGTCCGTTCTTTCCCAAGAGTCACGGCAAGCCTCGGATGGATGATCGCCGGGTGTTGAGCGGCATCGTGTTCGTCAACCCTGATGGGCTGCGGTGGCGTGATGCGCCGAGCGCCTGCGGCCCGTACAAGACGCTCTGCAACCGGTGGAAACGGTGGGCGCAGCTGGGGTGTTCACGCGGATGATGGAGGGTCTCGCTGCGGCCGACGCGGAACCGAAGACGGCGATGATTGATGCGACCTACCTGAAGGCGCACCGTACGGCCTCAAGCCTGCGGGTTAAAAGAGGGGATCTTGGCCGCCTTATCGGGCGCACCAAAGGTGGCATGAACACCAAACTCCACGCCATCGCCGACGCGAACGGTCGTCCGTTGAGCTTCTTCAGGACCGCCGGCCAGGTTAGCGACTACACTGGCGCAGCAGCGCTGTTGGACGATCCGCGCTAGCCGATCTGAACCGGAGCGAGCCCATCAGCGCCCATCAGCGCCGTTCCGTTTTCGGCGCCCGTCACCGAGTCTGAACCTGCCCGAGCCGGTCCTGTCCGGCGGGCGGGAGCCTCGACGTGACACCCACCAAATTGCTCATCGGCCAGATCGTTGTCGTCTTCGCGATCGTCATCGTGGGGGGCCGGGCGGCGACGTGGGCGGCGGCGATTCTAGCCTACCAGCCCGAGCTTGGGCTACCCTGGTTCCGGCTCGGCAATGTGCCGATCTACCATCCCTGGGCGCTGTTTGGCTGGCGGTATCACTATGATGCCTATGCCCCGACCGTTTTCGACAAGGCGGGCATGCTGGCCGGTGCCAGCGGGTTCCTCGGCTGCGCGGCGGCGATCTTCGGTTCGCCGTGGCGCGCGCGTCAGTCGAGCAACGTCACCACCTATGGTTCGGCGCGGTGGGCGAGCCCTCGCGAGATCGAGCGCGCCGGGCTGCATCGCGAAGCAGGCGTCATGCTCGGCACGCTCGGCGGCCGCTATCTGGGCCATGACGGGCCCGAGCACATCATGGCGTTTGCGCCGACACGGAGCGGCAAGGGCGTGGGCCTCGTCGTGCCGACCTTGCTGTCCTGGACCGGTTCGACGGTCGTTCACGATATCAAGGGTGAGAACTGGACGCTGACGGCCGGCTGGCGCGGGCGCTTCTCGCATTCCCTCTTGTTCAATGCCACCGACGCGGCATCGGCGTATTACAATCCACTGCTCGAGGTCCGTCGCGGCATTGAAGAGGTGCGCGACGTCCAGAACATCGCTGACATCCTGTCCGATCCGCAGCGCAGCTTCGTCGCCACGCTCCGCCGGATGATGACCACCAATCACCTCGGTGACGACAACAACCCCAGGTTTCATCCCGTCGTCGCCTCCGCGGCGCGCGAATTGCTGAACAAGAGCGAGAATGACGTCAATGCGCACCTGCTGAGCCCTCCAGCGTCACCGAACATGCTGTCCGCCGGCAGCGTCATCGCCGCCAGTCTGATCATCGGACTCAGGTCCGATCTCCCCGGGCTCGTCATCCCCCAAGGTGCGCGGCTGATCGGCAGCTACGACAGTGTCGTCGCTTTCGGGCAGAAGCGCGCGCTGGTCGTTCACCGTGACCTCATCCTTGCGCCATGGCGCGGCATTGGAGGCTGACATGGCAGAGCTGAAGCTTGGGAAGCTTCCGGATCGAACGCCGGTCAAGCTCTCGATTACGATAACGCCGGATCTGCAGACTGACCTGCAATCATACGCCACGATGTACGCTGAGACGTACGGCGTTGAAGAGCCGATTGCAGAACTGGTTCCCGCGATGCTCGTGTCGTTTCTCGAGGGCGACCGTAGCTTCGTCAGAGCGCGTGAAGCACGGCGGCGGGGGCAGAAATGATCGAGCGCGCCTGGGAGCAGAAGATCGAGCCGCTAACCGTGCGCGTATCGACGGCGGCGCGGATAACCGGTCTCAGCCGGTCGCGCGTCTACGAGCTGATTCAGTCAGGCGATCTCGAGACGGTGAAGGTCGGGCGGGCGACACTCATCCAATATGGCAGTCTCAAGGCCCTTGTGGGATCCTGCCAGCGATCGGGTTGAGGACCCGGCTCGGGCATCGATCGCCTCGGACCCTGCGGGTATCGGCTGGGCCCATACCCGGCAGGATGCAGGCAGCTTATCGCGCTAGCAGGCTGTGAGGGCGGCCGGCCGTCGATTTCTGGGCCTTCGCTTTGCCGGAAGCGGCTTTCCCAGGCCTTGGCGCCTCCGTTGAGTCTCGCAAGTCGTCGAGATAATCGGACCAGTGCTGCATCATGGCGACGCGCTCGTCCCAATATTCGCCGCGCGCATAGGCGCGGCGGACGGACGACATCTCCTGATGCGCGAGCTGCCGCTCGATGGCGTCGGGGTGCCAGCAGCCCATCTCGTTGAGCAATGTCGCGGCCATTGCCCGGAACCCGTGCGCGGTCATTTCGCCGCTTTGATATCCAAGCCGCCGCAGCGCCTGATTGACGCCATTCTCGGACATTGGCTTCCTCGGGCGCCCCATGCATGGGAACAGATGCTGGCGGTGCCCGGTGATCTCGCGTAGCTCCTCGAGCATCTCCAGCACCTGCCGGGACAGCGGGACCTTGTGCGGTCGCCGCATCTTCATCCGCTCGGCGGGAATCGACCAGATAGCTTTATCGACATCGATCTCGCTCCACTCGGCCTGGCGCAACTCGCCCGGCCGGACGAAGAGGTGAGGCGATAGCCGCATGGCGATTCGCGTAACCGCCTGACCGGTGTAGGTCTCCATTGTCTTCAGGAGGATGCCGACTTCTCGAGGATCCGTGATTGCCGCGTGATGCGTGGTCCTGGGGGTGGTCAGTGCGCCGCGCAGGTCGGCCGCCACGTCGCGGTCGCAGCGCGCGGTTGCGATGCCGTAGCGAAATATCCGGCTGAGCACGCTGCGCATGCGGCGCGCGCTCTCGTAGCGGCCTTTCGTCTCCACCTTGCGGAGGACGGCGAGCGTCTCGGCGGGCGTGATGGAGTTTATCGGAAGCGTGCCGATCAGCGGATACGCCATGCCGAGCAGCCAGCGAATCTTGTCCAGGGTGACGTCCGCGCGGCCCTCTCGTTCGCATTTCGCGATCCATTCGAGCGCCACCTCCTTGAAGGTCGTGGCTACCGCGAACTTGGCGGTGATCTTTGCACGCTTTTTCTCAAGGACCGGGTCGAGCCCGGCGGCCATCGCCTTTCGCGCCTCGCGGCATTTCTCGCGTGCGTCGACGAGCGAGATGGTCGGCCATGGACCGAGGTGGAGCGTCTTCTGCACGCCGCCATATCGATAGCGGAAGCGCCAGAGCTTCGAGCCGGTCGTTTGAACGATCAGCACCAAGCCTTGGCCATCGGCGAGATTGTAGGGTTTCCCCATGGGCTTTGCGGAGGTGATCTTGAGCTGTGTCAGCATCATCGTGTTCCCGGATTTTCCGGGTTCACCCAGCAGTCACACAATGAGCCTCTTTTTGTGACTCTTTTGCTGGATTTTGCTGGATCAACCCGGACGGTTGCCAGCGAGCGTCGATGAAATTTTGCTTTGAAACCAGCCTCTTGCTGGACGTCTCTGGACGAATCCAGAGACGGAAAATGGTGCCAGAAGAGGACTCACATCGAATAATGTTTGCCGTGTTATAACAGCAACATAGCCGATGTGGTTTTTGCGAAGGCCCGCAGAAAAGCCCGCATTTCGGTGTGGTTTAGAGGTTCGAGTCTTTTTCTGGGACTCGAATCTTCAGAAAATGACGGATTTCCGCCATTTCTGCCCCATGAACAAAAGAGGAAAATCTGGCCTAGCAGGGACCGAAAGGCCCGCAGAAATTCGTTCCTGGGATGTTCCAGATTGACCCGTCGGATCTCCCATGATCCTTACCAAAGCAAGATTCAGATCGGCTGGGAGAAGTTAATCAGCTGAGCTACAGGTCGTCAGAAAATGCGATTACCGTCAGGGCCTTGGTTGCATCTCCACGCCGCTTATATCGCCCAACGGGCGTGCCCTTGTCATCGGGTTGATTGATCCGACTGACCTCGAAAGACCCGTCGACTAACGGGGAGAGACGATACCCGCGCCCATTCAAGCGGCAGTACAGTTGCTTCGACCCTGATAGCGGCGTCCACTTGCAATCAGCTCCGGACAAATAGCGCCGCTCGAGCGCAAGGCGTTGTTCCTCTTGTTGTGCCCGGTAGCGCGCTTCCCGTTCAGCTTGAAGGCGCTGGCTTTCCACCTCGATGTGCTCTTGGAGTGCACCCACAATCGCGGGAAACTCGGTTCCTTCCATCTCTTCCCGAAGAAAGAGACCTTCGCAGGAATCCCTGAGTTCATCTCTGGGATAGTCGGTCAGATCCCTTTCCTGGAGGTCACGCATGCGCTGTGCGACGTCCGTCTGCGTCAGCTGAGGCCCTGGCATTGCATTGAGATGCTGGGTCAGGGCCGACAATGGAACCCAGCAAGGCGCTGCAGAGATGACCAGCCTTTCTCGCTCCGAATCCCATTTCAGCCAGGCGGAATTCTTCTGATTGAGCTTGGTAACAATTTCTGCCGCAAGGCGTGACACGACATGGCCATCTCGAATGTGCTTCAGCGATGGGCTTTGTACATGATCGAAAAGCAATCTGCGGACGATGTCAGCCTGATCACGCAAGGTCGTTCTCCATTGTATTCAGCAGAGGGGCCGGAGCGACAAGCGGTCTCCGATATCCGTCTCAATCATGGGACAAGCTTGCGCAGCGCCTTGTTGCGAAGATCTGACAGCCGAAGGCGCTAGTTTCAGCCGCCTCCCAACATGTCCCACGTTACACCAAATCGCGCGAGATACTTACGCAGCCGGTCAGCATCATTGGTGCTAGCACGTTTCGTGCGGGAGGCAGCAAACAGCGTGCGGCCAGCCTCAGATAGCGAGCGGCTGGCGCGGCAGGTCTCAAGGACATGAGCGAGCTGTACGCGGTCGAACGGGTCGATATTGGTCAACGCATTTTCGCCGAGGAGTTGCAAAATGGCGTTGTCCTTCGAGGCGAGTGAAGTGCTGCCTGACCAGAGTCGTCGCAACCGGGTGATCTCGGTTGCGACGACTTCGCTGTCGATGCGCCCCTTGGGTGAGAAGGTCGCCATCCGCGTAACGCTGGCAGCAAGATCGCGGAAGTTCCCCTGCCATTGCGCTTCGGCTGACATGGCAAAAGCAAGGTACCGCTCTCGCGCTTCCTTGTTGAAGGTGACTCGCTCACCCTCTCGCTGGGCGTGCCTATCAAGTTCATAATCAAGGTTCGGGGCAATGTCTTCGCGCCGCGCCGACAAGCCAGGAAGCGAAAAAGTCCAAAGATTAAGCCGGGCGAAGAGATCTTCTCGGAAGGTGCCGTCCGAGACGCATCGGGCAAGGTCGCGGTTGGTCCCCGCGATGAGCTGGAAGTCGCTTTCTGCTTCGCGGTCAGCGCCGACGGGCAGGAAGCGCTTGTCCTCAATAGCGCGCAAGATCATCGCTTGCTCATCGAGCCCGAGCTCGCCGATCTCGTCGAGGAACAGAAGGCCGCCATCAGCGGTGCGCAGCAGGCCGGGGCGATCACCCGCAGCACCTGTGAAAGCCCCCTTCTTGTGCCCAAACAGAGCGGACATTGCGCTGTCACCGCGCAAGGTTGCGCAGTTCACTTCGACGAACTGACCACTGATCTGACGTTTGAGCTTCTTCAGTTCAAAGATCCGACGTGCGAGCTGGCTCTTGCCTGCACCGGTCGGCCCCATCAGCAGGATGGGTGCGCGGGTGCGACTGGCGACCTGCTCGATTTCGTCGATCATCGCATTGAACGCGTGATTGCGCGTTTCAATGCCTGACTTGAGGAACGAGGTGCTTGCCTCAGCTTCACTGGCGAACCGCGTGGCAATGCTGTCGTAGCGCGAAAGATCGAGGTCGATGACGCTCCAGGTCCCTGCCGCATCTGGCCCACCGCGCTTGGGCTGCGTCTGTAGCAGCCGACCGGGAAGATAATGGGCCTCGGTCAGAAGGAATAAACAGATCTGCGCAACATGGGTGCCGGTAGTGATATGGATCAGGTAGTCCTCAGCATCCGGATCGAACGGCTGTGCGCGCGCGAAATCGAGCAGCTTTCCATAAACTTCTTCGAAGTCCCATGCGTCGGCAAAATCGATCACGTGGCGCTCGACCTTCGTCTCGGGTGAGACGGAGGCGATGTCCTCGCTGACATATTCGGCGAGGCGGCTGTGCGCCGAGCCGTGGATCATGAGGAAGCGATCAATGCGTAGGTCCTCGTGCATGCACAGCCCAACCGAAGGACGCCATTTCATCCAGCGCGAAGGACCGAATTTGGAGGCATCGAGCGTGGAGCCGAGGAAGCTGATTACTGTGGTTGGCTTCATGCGCCAAATTTCTATCATCTTATCTTGCAGGATACAATTTTAGAGTCCTGCTGAATTCGCTGAGACTATGAGATCAGCAGTCTATCCAAGAAATATTATTATATTTCAGATTGATATGAGAATTCGGCAGATCCGCGAGCAAAACTGGCACGCCACCTGCAGTTACTGTGGCGTCGGGTCGGTCGAACAGCCCGGCACAAGCGGAACCAAGAGGCGGCCGGAATGGGCCGGCCGCCTCCGAGGTCCGAAAGTTTCCAGGGAGTTGGACTATGGCCAACAAGAACCTTTTCGCTTCGGCGCTGTCGCGGCTCCTGCCGCGTGCCGACACGGTCAACCAAGCGGGCGGGTCCGCCTATGCCTATGGACCCGAAGCTAAGCTAGCCCAGCTTGCCACAACCGGCACGCTGGCCGACGGCTTCTACTCGAGTGCTGAGACGCAGCTCGCCGATGTCGTGCTTGCCGCCAAGGACGTCGATCCGGAATGGGTCGCCAAGTGCGCGGTCTATGCGCGGCAGTCCGGCGCCATGAAGGATATGCCTGCCTTGCTGGCGGCCTATCTGACCATGGCCGATCCCGACCTGTCGGTGCGAGTGTTCAAGCGGGTGATCGATAATGGCCGCATGCTGCGCACCTTCGTGCAGATTATGCGTTCGGGTCAGGTCGGGCGTGCCTCGCTCGGCTCCCGCCCGAAGCGGCTGGTCCGCGAATGGTTGGAGCAGGCGTCGATAGCGCAGCTGATGCAGGCTGCGACCGGTAACGATCCGAGCCTGGCGGACATCGTCAAGATGGTCCACCCGGCTCCGGCCAATGCTGAGCGGCGCGCCTTCTATGGCTGGCGGATTGGCAAGCCCTACGATGTCGCGGCACTGCCCGCCGAGATCGCGGCTTTTGAGGCCTGGAAGCGTTCGCCTTCGGGCGAACTGCCCCCGGTGCCGTTCGAATGGCTGACCGCTTACCCGCTCACGCCTGAGCAGTGGGGAGTGCTTGCCACCCGCATGGGCTGGCAGGCGCTACGGATGAACCTCAACACGCTGGCGCGCAACGGCGCGTTTGCGGTGGACGGGGTCACCGAAGCGGTCGCAGCCCGGCTGGCCGATGCCACGACGATCGCCCGCGTACGCCCGATGCCTTACCAGTTGATGGTGGCAATGGGACAGGTGGGTGACGGTGTGCCACTGGCGGTGCAGGCAGCGCTCGAAAGCGCGCTCGAAGCATCGCTGACCGCCGTGCCTTCGCTTGAAGGCCAGGTTGTGGTCTGCCCCGATGTCTCGGGTTCGATGGGCTCGCCGGCGACGGGGTACCGCAAGGGTGCCAGCTCGAAGGTGCGCTGCATCGACATTGCCGCGCTGGTCGCAGCCGCCGTGCTGCGACAGAACCGCGAGGCCCGGGTGATCCCGTTCGAGCAGACCGTGGTCAAGCTGAAGCTCGATCCCCATGCCCGTGTTGCCGTGAACGCGGCAAAGCTGGCGGCGGTCGGTGGCGGCGGGACCAATGTCTCGGCTCCGCTGGCGCTGCTCAACAAAGAGCGGGCGCGGGTGGATACGGTGGTGATCGTCTCGGACAACGAGTCCTGGGTCGATCCTTCACGGCGCGGGGCTACGGCGACGATGAATGAGTGGAACAAGCTGAAGGCTCGCAACCCGGGCGCGAAGCTGATCTGCATCGACATTCAGCCCTATGGCTCCACCCAGGCCAAGGACCGGGCTGACATCATGAATGTCGGTGGCTTCACCGACGCGGTGTTCGACGCAATGGCGCGCTTTGCCTTCGGGCAGGCGCGCGACTGGGTCGAGATCGTTCAGAATACGGAGGTATGAAAGAAAAGGGTCACGGCGAATGCCGGAAGGACTACATTGGATTTGTGTGTCGCGGGTTCGATTCCCGCCTGCCTTTCGGGCAGTAGCTCAGTGGTTAGAGCAACAAACGCCGCAAGGCGGTCGTCTTTCCAAACCTTGTCGCCGTGACCCTTAGACGGAATTCAGGAATTGCCGTGGCGAATGCCGGTGGGACTACATGTCTCTAACCGAAGGTCCGACGAGTAAAGCGCCCTGTGCCGCTTGCGGTGAAGGGAGATGCGGGTTCGAATCCCGCCGCCGACACGTAGCTTAAGGACCGCGTCTCGCCATCCCTGGTCGCCACGGCAACCCCAATTCACGGCGAATGCCGGGTAAGGACTACATCCTTGCACGATGCAGGTCGCGGGTTCGAATCCCGCCGGGTCCACCACTGCGGGCCCGTAGCTCAGCGGATAGAGCGGCGCCCCTACGGGGGCATGTCTTTCCCACACCTCGTCGCCGCGAACACTTTCAATGCTGGCGAATGCCGACGGGACTACATCGGTAAAGGCCGAAAGGCCGAGCGGTTCGATTCCGCCCCGGAGTGATCCGGCCAGGATCACAAAGGGATGTCTCGTCAAACCTCGTCGCCAGTACCCAACCAACGTCGGCGAATGCCGGCGGGACTACATGGGTAGAGCGCCCGCCCTCGCGGCGGGAGGTCGGTGGTCCGAATCCACCCTCGGAGCAATCCGAAGTAGCTCAGGAAAAATGTCTCGCCACACTTCGTCGCCGACACCATGATGAAACATAGGAGGTCAGCGATGACCGATACGACTTTTGAATTCCAACACATCGAAGGCGGCGTACCGATCAAGATGTGGACACGCGGCGTGCCGGTCGATGACAAGGCCCGCGACCAGCTTTCGCGTGCGGCGAAGATGCCGTTCATCTTCAAGCATGTCGCGGCCATGCCCGACGTGCATGTCGGGATCGGCGCTACCGTCGGTTCGGTGATCCCGACCAAGGGCGCGGTAATCCCGGCGGCCGTTGGCGTGGATATCGGCTGCGGCATGATGGCCGCGCGCACCTCGCTGATGGCGCATGATCTGCCCGACAGCCTGGAAGGCATCCGCTCGGCGATCGAGCAGGCGGTGCCGCACGGGCGCGATGTCGGGCGCGGCAAGCGCGACAAGGGTTCGTGGGGCTCGCCGCCCCCGGCAATTGTCGATGCCTGGGCCGTGCTGGTGCAGCGGTTTGACCGGATCTGCGAGAAGTTTCCGCGGCTGAAGAACACCAACAACCTGGTGCATCTCGGCACGCTGGGGACGGGCAACCACTTCATCGAGCTGTGTCTCGATCAGGAAGCCCGCGTCTGGGTGATGCTCCATTCGGGCTCGCGCGGAGTGGGCAACGCGATCGGTTCGTTCTTCATCGAACTGGCCAAGCAGGACATGCGCAAGTGGCACATCAACCTGCCCGACGAGAACCTTGCCTACTTCCCGGAAGGGACCGACCATTTCGATGACTACGTCGAGGCAGTCGGCTGGGCGCAGGATTTCGCCGCGCTCAACCGCCGCACGATGATGACCAATGTCATCGCCGCGCTGCGGAGCCAGATCGCCAAGCCGTTCGAAGCTGAACTTGAAGCGGTCAACTGCCATCACAACTATGTGACGCGGGAAAACCACTTCGGCGAGAACGTGCTGGTGACCCGCAAGGGGGCGGTGCGCGCGGCCAAGGGTGTGCTGGGGATCATCCCGGGCTCGATGGGGGCGAAGAGCTTCATCGTGCGCGGGTTGGGTAACCCGGAGAGCTTCGACAGCTGCAGCCACGGCGCGGGACGGATCATGTCGCGTACCGAAGCGAAGAAGCTGGTGACGCTCGACGAGCACATCCGCGACACCGAAGGTGTCGAATGCCGCAAGGATGTTGGGGTGATCGACGAAACGCCGAAGGCCTACAAGCCGATCGAAAAGGTGATGGCTGCACAGGCCGATCTTGTGGAGGTCGTGCACACACTGAAGCAGGTGGTCTGCGTGAAGGGGTGACCCCTTTTGCGCAGGCAGCCAACAACTCTTGAATGACAGGGCCATGATTACAATCGACGGATCGGAAGGCGAAGGCGGAGGGCAGATGGTGCGCAATTCGTGCGCGCTATCGCTCGTGACCGGCGAGCCATTCCGGATCAGCAACATACGCGCAAAGCGTTCGAAGCCCGGCCTGATGCGCCAACATGTGACTGCGGTGGAAGCCGCGTGCGTGATTTCGGGTTCGGAATGTGCCGGCCTTGCAGTCGGTGCGTCAGAGCTCGAGTTTCGCCCCGGCCGGGTGATCCCCGGCGAATATCAGTTCGCAGTCGGCACGGCGGGCTCAACCGGCCTCGTGCTCCAGACCGTACTGATGCCGCTGATCCTTGCCGATGGTCCATCGCGCCTCGTTCTCGAAGGGGGCACGCACAACATGCTGGCGCCGCCGTTTGACTTCATCGAGCGCACTTTTCTGCCGGTAATCAATCACATGGGTCCGAGTGTCTCTGCGCGGATCGTTCGGCACGGGTTCTACCCGCGAGGTGGCGGACGGATCGAAGTCGACATCACGCCTGCGCCCATATTGCCGGTCGACTGCCTCGACCGAGGCGATCCTGTGGGCGTTAACGCGCAAACGATCTTCACTGGCCTGCCGTTCGAGATTGCGGAGCGCATGTTGACGCGCGCGAAGCGCGACCTTGCTGACTGGCCCGCCGACGCCTTCGCGGTTCGGGAGTTATCTCCAGAACAGGGGCCGGGAGTGATTCTGATGCTGGAGGCGCGCTATGCCAATGTCAGCGAAGTCGTCAGCGGCTTTGGCCAGCTCGGCGTGCCTGCCGAACGGCTGGCGAAGACAACGGCCGCGCGCATGAAAGGCTATGTTGAAAGTGAGGCATTTGCCGGGCCCTATCTCGCCGACCAGCTAGTTCTGCCTTTCGTATTGGCGGGAGCTGGGCGATTTTCAACCGTGAAGCCCACCCAGCACACGCTGACTGCGATCGACATTGCGCGCCGCTTTACTGGAAGGCGGATAGAACTTGTCCAGCAGTCGCGTGGTGAGCATGTGCTGACGGTGGGATAGGTAGAGGATTTTTTGCTCGAACGGTGCCAGACGACCTTCGGAATTCATCGGCTTCGGCAGATCAAGTCCGCTCGAGAATCCACGAATTGATATCTTCTTCCGCCCAGGCAACGGCATAGCCACCAAGCTGAACCGGTTTCGGGAACTTTCCTTCGGCCATCCACCGGTAGATTGTGGATCGACCGAGGCCGACCCGATGCTGGACCTCCTTTAGCCGAATGAGACGGGTGATCCTGCGTTGCTCGGGTGGGGCCAATGGTTCTGTTTCAGCCATGACGCCCTCCGAAGCCCGTGCTGCCTTCACCCAGCAGGGCATCCTTGCGTTCGAGCTCGTCGATGTGATCAGCGAGCAGCCTCGCCACCCGGTGGGCGGTTCTTCCCGCAAACGCGCCCTTGATGACCTTGCCGCCCTCCCGGATCGTATCGAGGTAGTCGCTCCACCACTGCGCCATGCGGACACGTTCCTCCCAGTGCTTGCCGCGGTGATAAACACCGCGAACAGCATTACTGTCACCGTGCGCCAAGCCGCGTTCAATCGCGTCCGGATTCCAGAGGCCGCTTTCATTCAGCATGGTGGAGGCCGTAGCCCGAAGACCATGCGCGGTGACTTCGTCCTTCGTGAAACCCATCCGCCGGAAAGCGGCGTTCAAGGTGTTTTCGCTCATCGGGCGGACGGACGCGCGGGCTGACGGAAACACGTACCCTTCAGTGCCGACCATCTCGGCAAGTTCTTTGAGATACCCGACTACCTGTTTGGACAACGGCACGGCATGAGGGCGGCGCGCCTTCATCTTTCCTTCTGGGATGCGCCAGACGCCTTCTTCGAGGTCGATCTCTTTCCAATCGGCATGCCGCAGCTCGCCAGGGCGTACAAAGACATGGGGTGCAATGAGTAAGGCGTACCGGGTGATGAAGTTGCCAGTGTAGTCCTGGATCGCACGGAGCAGCCCACCAAGATCCTTCGGCTCAAGGATCGCTGCATAGTGCTTTGCCTTGGGCGTGATCAGCGCCCCGCGGAGCATCGTCGTCGGGTCGCCTTTGCAGCGCGTCGTGGCAACTCCATAGCGAAACACGCGGCTCGCAAAGGATCGGGTCTTTTTGGCGGTCTCGTGCTTGCCCTTCGCTTCGAGGCGCTTGAGGGGAGCCAGCACCTCGAACGGCTCAATCTCATCGATCGGACGGCTGCCGATGGCGGCCGTCAGCTGGTCGAGGAAGAAGTTGGCCTTGATGATGGTCGCATCCGCGCGACCGTTCTGCACCATCATCTCATCGATGTACTCGCGTGCCACCGCTTCGAATGTCTGGGCGGAAAGGAATTCCGAACGGATCTTCTGCTTGCGCTTCTCCATCGCCGGGTCACCGCCCGCCGCGACTTTGACCCGCGCCTCATAAGCCGCTTGGCGTGCGTCCTTGATATTGATTTCGGGATAGGAGCCGATCGAGAGCTTCTTTTCAACGGTGCCGATTCGATAGCGGAATCGCCAAAGTTTTCCGCCCGATGGAGACACCTCGATGTACAATCCGCGGTCGTCGGCGACCTTGTACGGTTTGTCCTTTGGCTTGAGTGCGCGAAGCCGGGTTTCGGTCAGAGGCATGGGCGGGCCTTTTCCCAATGTGGTTTTCGCAAAGGCCCGTAAAAGGCCCGCAAAAATGTGCGGAACCCCCGAGAAAAGGCGGGACGATCCGGCACGATCCAAGGGCCAATTCCCTTGGATTTCTGCGGGTTTAATACACTTGCTGGGTTCTTCTGAGAAGAACAAATGGTGCCCAGAAGAGGACTCGAACCTCCACGACCTTGCGATCGCCAGCACCTGAAGCTGGTGCGTCTACCAATTCCGCCATCTGGGCACGGGGTAGGCCGGCGCCTCTAGTGGAGCATCGGCGGGGTTGTCAACCGGCATGTCGCACAAAAATAACAACGGCACGCGCCGCTTGCCGTTTGGCGCGGCAGGCGGCATGGGGAAGCGCTTGCGAAGATCATTGAGGCTGAGATGAAGGACAGGCTGGTAACGCTGATCGGCGGCGGGGGCTTTCTGGGGCGCTACGTCACGCAGGAGCTGCTGAGCGCGGGTGCGCGGGTGCGCATCGTCGAGCGCCGGCCGCGCGACGCCTGGTTCCTGAAGCCGCTGGGCGGCCTGGGCCAGACCCAGTTCGTCGCCGGTGACGTGACGAAGCCGCAGACGCTGGCACGCGCACTGCAGGGCTCCGACGCGGTCGTGAATCTGGTCGGCGTGCTAAAGGGCGACTTCCAGGGCATCCATGTCGATGGCGCCCGCAATGCCGCCGCAGCCGCAGCCGCCGCAGGGGCGAGCGCCTTCGTGCAGATTTCCGCACTGGGTGCCGATCCGCACTCGCCGTCCGCCTATGGCCGTACCAAGGCCGAGGGCGAGGCGGCCGTGCTGGCAGCATTCCCCGGTGCCACCATTCTGCGTCCCTCGATTCTGTTCGGGCGCGAGGATGCGTTCGTCAATCGCTTCGCCGGGATGATTGCCGGTGCGCCGGTCGTGCCGGTGATCCGCGGCGAAACCCGCTTCCAGCCGGTCTATGTCGTCGATGCTGCGCAGGCTGTGGCAGCGGCGCTGGCGGACCCGCAGGCGCATGCCGGCAAAACCTATGCGCTGGGCGGCCCCGATGTGCTGAGCATGGCCGGCCTGATGCGCTGGATCGGCGAGGCGATCGGCCGCACGCCGTGCCTGATCGCGCTGCCCGATTCGCTGGGCGGGCTGATCGCCTCGTTCGGCTTCCTGCCAGGCGCGCCGATCACGCGCGACCAGTTTGCGATGCTCAAGGCCGATAATGTCGTGCCGGAAGGCGCCGAAGGGCTTGCCGCGCTGGGCGTACATGCCACGCCGCTGGCGAGCGTGGCGCCGGGCTGGCTGGTGCGGTTCCGCCGCGCCGGGCGGTTCAGCCGTTTCGGCACCGCCGCCTGATCCTGACATTCCCGCGCGGGGCGCCCTCGCGCGGGGTCGCCCTGGCGCCTGTTTCCAGAAGGGCCTGCCATGAGCGAAATGCTGGTCGCCATCCTGCTCGGCATTGTCGAGGGCGTCACCGAATTCCTGCCGGTCTCCTCGACCGGCCACCTGATCCTCGCCAGCGAGCTGATGGGCTATGATTCGGCGCGCTGGGCGATGTTCAACGTCGTCATCCAGTTGGGCGCGATCCTGGCGGTGGTGGTGCTCTACTGGCGCACCTTCTGGGCGGTGCTGGAGGGGCTGATCCGGCTGAATCCGGTGTCGATCCGGTTCGTCCGCAACCTGCTGATCGCGTTCCTGCCAGCGGCGGTAATCGGCCTTGCGCTGCACAAGCATATCGAGGCGCTGCTCGGCAAACCGCAGGTGGTTGCCTGGGCGCTGATCGTTGGCGGCGTGGCCATTCTGGTCGTCGAGCGGCTGGCCAAGTCGGCGACGGTGCACGGTATCGCCGAAATCCCGATGGTCCGCGCCGTCGGCATCGGCTTCATCCAGTGCCTGGCGATGGTGCCCGGCGTCAGCCGTTCGGGCGCAACGATCATGGGCGCACTGTCGCTGGGCGTCGAGCGGCGCACGGCGGCGGAGTTCAGCTTCTTTCTCGCCATCCCGACAATGCTGGGCGCGACGGTGCTCGAGCTGGTCAAGAATCGCGAGATGATCGTCACCAGCGGCATCGGCTGGGGGGAGATCGGCGTCGGCTTCCTCGTTGCGTTCATCGTCGCGCTGGCCGTCATCAAATGGTTCGTCGGCATCGTCAGCAAACATGGCTTCACGCCCTTCGCGGTCTATCGAATCGTGGCGGGCGTTGCGGCACTGATCTGGCTGGGGATGCGATAAGGCCGAATCGGACCTAATTTGATGGGTTTTTTGTCGGGCGTGCATCAAAAATAGGCCCTGGAGGCTTCATGGGTCAGTATTGCTGCCTTTTTATTGCCGTCGCTCTCCGATAGGGGGGGCGACATGGCTGATGATGCGATGCTGAAATTCGTCGGGCGTGGACAGGCCTATCCGGCCAAGCGCCCTGCTGCGATCCGCGCGGAAGACTTTCGCGAGATTGCGGAGCGCTATGCCGTGCCCGATGCCGAGGCGCAGGCGGGGCGCTGCTCGCAATGCGGCGTGCCGTATTGCTCGGTGCATTGCCCGCTGCACAATCACATTCCCGATTGGCTGCGCCTGACCGCTGAGGGGCGGCTGCGCGAGGCCTATCAGCTGTCGAACAGCACCTCGACCATGCCGGAAATCTGCGGCCGCATCTGCCCGCAGGACCGGCTGTGCGAAGGCAATTGCGTGATTGAATTCTCGGGCCATGGATCGGTGACGATCGGCTCGGTCGAAAAGTTCATCACCGATACCGCCTGGGCCGAAGGCTGGGTGGAGCCGGTGCAGGTCGGCCCTGACCGCGGCCAGTCGGTCGGTATCATCGGCGCCGGCCCGGCGGGGCTGGCGGCGGCCGAATATCTGCGCGGCTATGGCTATGCGGTGCATGTCTATGACCGCTACGACCGGTCGGGCGGACTGCTCACTTACGGCATCCCCGGCTTCAAGCTGGAAAAGGATGTGGTGATGCGCCGCATCCAGCGGCTGGAGGAAGGCGGCATCGTCTTCCACCGCAATTTCGATGTCGGCCGCGATGCGAGCCTGGACGAGCTGCGCGCGCGCCACGACGCGATCCTGATCGCCACCGGCGTGTACAAGCCGCGCGGCATCAAGGCGCCGGGCGTCGGCGCGAAGGGTGTCGTCGACGCACTCGACTATCTGACGGCGTCGAACCGCAAGAGCTTCGGCGACAGCGTGCCGGCGTTCGAGGATGGCAGCCTGAACGCGGCCGGCAAGAATGTGGTCGTGGTCGGCGGCGGCGATACGGCGATGGACTGCGTCCGCACCGCGATCCGCCAGGGTGCGGCCTCGGTAAAGTGCCTCTATCGCCGCGACCGGGCGAACATGCCCGGCTCGCAGCGCGAAGTCGCCAATGCCGAGGAGGAAGGCGTCGAGTTCGTCTGGCTCTCCGCACCCGAGGCCTTCGATGGTGCCGAGCAGGTGACGGGCGTGCGCGCGTCGAAGATGCGGCTGGGCGCGCCCGATGCGTCGGGCCGCCGCGCGCCGGAAGTCGACCCGGGCGGCAATTTCCAGCTGCCGGCTGATCTGGTCATCAAGGCGCTGGGTTTCGAGCCCGAGGATCTGCCCAAGCTGTTCGGCGCCGAGGAACTGGGCGTCACCCGCTGGGGAACGCTGCGCACCGACGGCAAGACGATGATGACCAGCCTGGACGGCGTGTTCGCTGCCGGCGACATCGTGCGGGGGGCGAGCCTGGTGGTGTGGGCGATCCGCGACGGCCGCGACGTGGCGGCGCATATGCATGGCTGGATGAAGGCGCGGGCCAAGGCGGAGGCTGCGGCCGACGCGGTGGCGGCATGACGCTGCCGGGGGCGGTCCGCATGCTGCTTGCGGGATTCCTGCTCGTCGCGACGCTGCCAGTGGCTGCGACAGCGCAGACGGCGGCGCCGACCACCAAGGTCGCAGAGGCGCCCGATCCTGCCCGGCTGGCCATCGCCCAGGGGCTGGCCGATCAGCTTGTCCAGAACGGCATGTACAAGCGGATGATGGGGGCCAATTTCGACAAAATGATGCAGGCGATGATGGGGACGGCTGGCAATATGCCGCTCCGCCAGTTCGCCGTCGCCGCTGGCGCAAGCGAAGAAGAGGCCGGTGAACTGGGCGACGCCACGCTCCGCGATCTGGCGGAAATCTATGACCCCTATTGGGAAGAGCGCCAGCAGCGCCTGTTACACGCTGTGACGGCCGGTATGGGCGATCTCATGTCTTCGATGGAGCCGCGTGTGCGCGCCGGCCTCGCCCGCGCCTACGCCCGGGAATATAGCCTGGCCGAGCTGCAGGAATTGCAGCGCTTCTTCGCGACCCCGGCGGGCGGGCATTATGCGCGCACATCGATGGAGCTGATGATGGGACCGGACATGGCGCAGACCATGGCCGAAGCGATGCCGGAGTTGATGAAGGCAATGCCGGCCATGTTCGCCAAGGCGCAGGAGGCTGTTCAGGATCTGCCGCCACCGCGCAAGACGGAGGATCTGACTCCCGCTGAGCGCGAGCAGGTGGCGGAACTGCTAGGCCGCAAGAAGCCTTCGCCGGCGCAGTCGAAGGACAAGAAGTGATGCCGTTCCTTTTCCCTTCTGCTCGCGGCGGCACTTTTCGTCCTATGCGCGGTCCTGCCCGGCTTTTGGCCTTAGTCTCGGTGGCCGTGCTCGCAATGGGCCAGGCGCAGGCGCAGGCGCAGGATGGCGGGGCGAAGAAGGGTAATGCCTCTCGCCCGGTGACGACCGTTGTTGTCCCGCCACCCGCGCCCGCGCTGCCATCGGCGGAAAGCTTCGGTCCGCCGGATGCCAACCGTATCGCATCGGGCCGCAAGCTCGCGGCATTGCTCAACGGTGACGCGGTTACCAGGATCCAGCTCGAGAAGCTGCTGACCCAGACGCTGCCGCAACAGATGCGGCAGGATCCCAGTCTCGCGGCTGCGGAGCAGAAGTTTCCCGGTCTTATAAAGCATGTGATCGATGCGATGCGTCCGATGATGGCCCGCAATCTGCGGGAAACGCTGCCGCGCCTCACCGACGCCATCGGCGATCTCTACGCGCGCGAACTCGATGCCGATGCGCTGGAAGAGGCGCTGGAATTCTACCAGAGCGATGCTGGCGCCGCCGTGATCCAGGGCGCCGCCCAGGAAGGCGATCTGAGCGCGCTGGTGAAGGACGCGCAGGCGGGCTCCGGCCAGATTTCGGAAGACGCCGTGAAGCAGACGATGGCCGGCAATGCGGCCGGCGCCATTGCCTCGCTGTCGCAGACCGACCGGTCGGAATTGCTGCGTTTCGCCTTCTCGCGGTCCGGCCGTTTGCTGGCCCGGGCAAACCAGCATGTCGCGCCCGTCGTATCCGGCATTTCCAATGCGCAGACGGCCGCGCACCGCGCCGAGTTCGAGGAAGTCGGTCGCAAGTCGGCGATCGAGTATATCACCCAGTATCAGGCCGCGCATGGCGAAGGCGCCAAGGACAAGGCCCACCCTGCTGCCCCCGCGCCGCAGGCGCCGCCGCATGGCAAGGACAAGCCGGCGGGCTGATCGCACCGCCTCGCCGCAACGAAGCACGAAGATTTGAGAGACGATATGGACCAGACCAAGCTCAGCGCCGAACGTGCGCGCCTTGCCCGCGAAGGCATGTACCGCCCCGAATTTGAAGGCGATGCTTGTGGCGTGGGCATGATCGCGGCGACCGACGGCCAGTCGTCGCGCCGCGTCGTCCAGTCGGCGATCGATGCGCTGAAGGCCGTGTGGCACCGCGGCGCGGTGGACGCCGATGGCAAGACCGGCGACGGCGCCGGCATCCATGTCGATCTGCCGCTGCGTTTCTTTGACGAGGCGATTGCGGCAAGTGGCCACCGGGTGCTGCCGCGCCGGCTCGCGGTGGGCATGATCTTCCTGCCGCGCACCGATTTGGGCGCGCAGGAAACCTGCCGTACGATCGTCGAAAGCGAGATCATCGAGGCGGGCTACACCATCTATGGCTGGCGCCAGGTGCCGGTCGACGTGTCGGTGATCGGCATGAAGGCGCAGGCGACCCGGCCCGAGATCGAGCAGATCATGATCGCGGGGCCGGCACCGGATGAAATGGACGCCGCCGAGTTCGAGCGCCAGCTCTACCTGATCCGCCGTCGCATCGAAAAGCGGGTGATCGCGGCGCAGGTCGGCGGCTTCTATATCTGCTCGCTGTCGTGCCGCTCGATCATCTACAAGGGGCTGTTCCTCGCGGAGTCGCTGTCGGACTTCTATCCCGACCTCAAGGATTCGCGCTTCGAGAGCCGCGTCGCGATCTTCCACCAGCGCTATTCGACCAACACCTTCCCGCAATGGTGGCTGGCGCAGCCGTTCCGCTGCCTGGCGCATAACGGCGAAATCAACACGATCCGCGGCAACCAGAACTGGATGCGCAGCCACGAGATCAAGATGGCGAGCATCGCGTTCGGTGAGCAGAGCGAGGACATCAAGCCGGTGATCCCGGCGGGTGCGTCCGACACCGCCGCGCTCGACGCGGTGTTCGAGGCGATCTGCCGCTCAGGCCGCGATGCGCCCACCGCCAAGCTGATGCTGGTGCCGGAAGCGTGGACCGCCGATGTGCCGGCGTCGCATCAGGCGATGTACCAGTATCTGGCGAGCGTGATGGAGCCGTGGGACGGCCCCGCCGCGCTGGCGATGACCGACGGTCGGTGGGCCGTGGCGGGCATGGACCGCAACGCGCTGCGTCCGTTGCGCTATACCCAGACTTCGGACGGGTTGCTGATCGTCGGATCGGAAACCGGCATGGTCGCGGTGGCGGAGGCGAATGTCGTCGCCAAGGGCCGGCTAGGGCCCGGCGAAATGATCGCCGTGGACCTCGACCAGGGCAAGCTGTTCAACGATCGCGCGATCAAGGACCAGATTGCGGGTGAGGCGGACTATGCCGCGATGGTGCAGGGCTTCCTGACGGTCGACGATCTGCCCGCCGCGCCGGAAGAGACCTATTATGACCGCGCCGAGCTGACGCGCCGCCAGGTCGCCGCCGGCCAGTCGCTGGAGGATATGGAACTGATCCTCGCGCCCATGGTGGAAACCGCCAAGGAAGCGATCGGGTCGATGGGCGACGACACGCCGCTGGCGGTGATTTCGGACAAGCCGCGCCTCATCAGCCAGTTCTTCCGGCAGAATTTCAGCCAGGTCACCAACCCGCCGATCGACCCGTTGCGCGAACGGCATGTGATGTCGCTGAAGACGCGCTTCGGCAATCTGGCCAACATCCTCGATACCGAGGGGAGCGGCAGCCCGGTGCTGGTGCTGGAAAGCCCGGTGCTGACCAATGCCGACTGGCACCGGCTGCGTGCGCATTTCGGGGGCCAGGCTGCCGAAATCGACTGCACTTTCCCCGCCGATGGCGACCCCGAATCGCTGAAGGCGGCGATCAAGCGCATCCGCTATGAGGCCGAGCAGGCGGTGCGCGCCGGCTGCACCGAATTGTTCCTGACCGACGAGCATTGCGGGCCTGACAAGGTCGCTATTGCCGGCGTGCTGGCGGCGGCGGCGGTGCATACGCATCTCGTCCGGCGCGGCCTGCGCTCCTATGCCAGCGTCAACATCCGCACCGCCGAGTGCCTCGATACCCATTATTATGCGGTGCTGATCGGCGTCGGCGCGACCACGGTGAACGCCTATCTGGTCGAAGCGACGATCGCCGATCGTCAGGCGCGCGGCCTGTTCGGCGATCTCAGCCTTGCCGATTGCCTCAAGCGGCATCGCAAGGCGATCGACGAAGGGCTGCTCAAAATCCTGTCGAAGATGGGCATCGCGGTCATCAGCTCCTATCGCGGCGGCTATAATTTCGAGGCGGTGGGGCTCAGCCGCGCGCTGGTGAACGATCTGTTCCCCGGCATGCCGGCCAAGATTTCGGGCGAAGGCTATGCCTCGCTGCATCTTTCGGCGCGGCTGCGGCACGATGCTGCCTATGACGCGGCAGTGGCGACGCTGCCGGTCGGCGGCTTCTATCGCCAGCGCCATGGCGGCGAGGCGCATGCCTATTCGGCGCAGCTGATGCACCTGTTGCAGACGGCGGTGTCGACCGACAGCTATTCGAGCTATCTGGCCTTTTCGCGCGGCGTGCGCGATCTGCCGCCGGTCTATCTGCGCGACCTGCTCGAGTTCAATTTTCCGGAAAGCGGCGTATCGATCGATCAGGTCGAGGCGATCACGGAGATCCGCAAGCGCTTCGTCACGCCGGGCATGTCGCTGGGTGCCCTCAGCCCCGAGGCGCATGAGACGCTGGCGATCGCGATGAACCGCATCGGCGCGCGCGCGGTGTCCGGCGAAGGCGGCGAGGACAAGAGCCGCTACACGCCGTACGACAATGGCGACAATGCCAATTCGAGCATCAAGCAGGTCGCATCCGGCCGGTTCGGCGTCACTGCCGAATATCTGAACGCCTGTGACGAGATCGAGATCAAGGTGGCCCAGGGCGCCAAGCCCGGCGAGGGCGGCCAGTTGCCGGGCTTCAAGGTCACCGAGTTCATCGCCAGGCTGCGCCATGCGACGCCGGGGGTGATGCTGATCTCGCCGCCGCCGCACCACGATATCTATTCGATCGAGGATCTGGCGCAGCTGATCTACGATCTGAAGCAGATCAATCCGCGCGCCCGGGTGTGTGTGAAGCTGGTCAGCTCGGCCGGCATCGGCACCGTCGCGGCCGGCGTGGCCAAGGCGCATGCGGACGTCATCCTGGTCGCCGGCCATACCGGCGGCACCGGCGCGTCGCCCTTCACCTCGATCAAATATGCCGGCACGCCCTGGGAAATGGGCCTGTCGGAGGTCAACCAGACGCTCACGCTCAACGGCCTGCGCGGCCGCATCAAGCTGCGCACCGATGGCGGCCTCAAGACCGGGCGGGACATCGTCATCGCCGCGATCCTCGGCGCCGAGGAATTCGGCATCGGCACGCTCAGCCTGGTGGCGATGGGCTGCATCATGGTCCGCCAGTGCCATTCGAACACCTGCCCGGTGGGCGTCTGCACGCAGGACGAGCGGTTGCGCGCCAAGTTCGTCGGCACGCCGGAAAAGGTCATCAACCTGATGACCTTCATCGCCGAGGAAGTGCGCGAGATCCTGGCGAAGCTGGGCTGCAAGAGCCTCGACGAGGTGATCGGCCGCACCGAACTGCTCCGCCAGGTCAGCCGCGGCGCGGAGCATCTCGACGATCTCGACCTCAACCCGATCCTCGCCAAGGTGGATGCGGACGATGCCGAGCGGCGCTTCAGCCTCAGCACCTTCCGCAACGACGTGCCGGACAGCCTCGACGCGCAGATGATCAAGGACGCCGCACCGGTGTTCGCGCGTGGCGAGAAGATGCAGCTGACCTATTCGGTGCGGAACACGCATCGTGCGGTCGGCACCCGGCTGTCGTCGGAGGTGACCAACACCTTTGGTATGTCTTCGCTGGCGGACGGGCATGTCCATGTTCGCTTGCGCGGCTCCGCGGGCCAGTCGCTCGGCGCCTTCCTGTGCAAGGGCATCACGCTCGAAGTGTTCGGCGACGCCAATGACTATGTCGGCAAGGGGCTCTCCGGCGGCGTGATCGTGGTACGGCCGATGGTCAGCTCGCCGATCGAATCGTGGAACAACACGATTATCGGCAACACCGTCCTCTATGGCGCGACCTCGGGCCGGCTGTTCGCGGCCGGTCAGGCGGGCGAGCGCTTCGCGGTGCGCAATTCCGGCGCCGAAGTGGTGGTTGAAGGCTGCGGCGCGAACGGCTGCGAGTACATGACCGGCGGCACTGCCGTGGTGCTGGGCCGGGTCGGCATGAACTTCGGCGCGGGCATGACTGGCGGCATGGCCTTCGTCTACGACGTCGATGGCAGCTTCGAACGGCACGCCAACCCGGAGAACATCTCCTGGCAGCGTGTCGCTTCGAGTAATTGGGAAGCGAAGCTGCGCAGCCTGGTCGAGGCGCATGCCGAGGCGACCGACAGCAAATGGTCCACCGGCCTGCTCGAGGACTGGGAGCGCGAACTGGGCAAGTTCTGGCAGGTCGTGCCGAAGGAAATGCTCACCCGCTTGCCTTATCCGCTGGATGACAGCGTGGAAGCGGTAGCTGCGGAATAAGCCTCAATCGAGGGCGGCGACGACGTCGGTGTGGCGGAAGTCGTCGCCCTTGAAGAGCAGCGGACAGCCCGCGATTGCGGCGACGGCATAAGCCATGCAGTCACCATAGTTGAGCCGGGCGAGGTGGCGCCCCTTGCCGAAGCGATCGAACGCTTCGGCCGCAGCCGCAAGATGCTTCGGCGTAAATGCCACGATGTCGAAGGGCGGCTGCGCCAGCAATATCGCGCCTGCGTCTGCCGCCTTCCGGGTGGATTGCCCGAGAACGACCATTCGGAACTCGAGCGCGGTCGGCGCACCGAGCAGGACACGATCCTGACGCTCGATGCAGGCGGCAATTTTCTCCGCCTCAGGTTCCGCGAAGAGCAGCGCCACCAGCGCCGACGTGTTTATGGCAATCTCTGCGGCAGGCCATGCGCGTCATAGCCGAGGATCTCGTCGGCACTATACTCGTTGCGTGGTTCACGTACGGCGGTTGCCTGTGCCTCGCGGAGATGATCGCGAAAGGAAGCGGCCTCTTCGCGGTCGATTGCCGCGCTGACTGCCAGCCTGATCGCCGCCGTATAGCTGACGCCCTTGGCCCGTGCGTAGCGGCGTACCAGCCGGTCGGTCTCTTCGTCCTTGATGCTGAGCGCCATTGCGCGGCTCCATTCTAGAATGGTATCTCGAAAATATAGAATGCCCGCAATTGTTACAACGGCTCTTCCCCCTCCCGACTCCGCGCCTTAAGGCTGTCGGGCATGTGGCAGCTCTATCAGTTTCCCCTATGCCCCTTTTCGCGGAAGGTCCGGCTCCTGCTGGCGGAGAAAGGCGTCGGCTATGAGCCGGTGCGCGAGTCGCCCTGGCTTAGGCGTGACGAGTTTCTCGACCTGAACCCGACCGGCCAGACGCCGGTGATGGTCGATACCGAGCGGCGGGTGACGCTGATCGACTCCACCGTGATCTGCGAGTTCTTCGAGGAGACGGTGAACAAGAATGCCATGCTCAACGGCACCGCCGTCGATCGCGCCGAGATCCGGCGGCTGGTCGTGTGGTTCGAGCATCATTTCTATGGCGACATCACTGCGCCACTGCTCCACGAGCGGATGATCAAGCGGCTGGTCTATCGCCAGGCGCCCGACGCCAAGGTGCTGCGCGAGGCGATGAAGGCGGCAGTCGGCCATCTCGATTATATCGACTTTCTGCTCGATCACCGAACCTGGCTGGCCGGCGCGACGATGAGCCTTGCCGATCTGGCGGCGGCGGCACAGATTTCGATCGCCGACTATCTGGGCGGAATCGACTGGAAGAGCCACGAGCTCGCCAAGCGTTGGTATATCGGCATGAAGAGCCGCCCCAGCTTTCGCCAGCTGCTGACCGAGCGGATGGAGGGGATCACCCCACCTGCCGATTACGAGAAGCTCGACCTCTGAAGCGGGGATAATCGCGGGCTGAGACGCGTTTGGCAGCGAAACGGGAGAGTCCGCAATGCTCGAACATGTACCGCATTGGTTGGGAAGCGCGATGAAGGGGCTGCGAGCCGGCGCCAGAAAGCTGGCGATCGTCCAGCCCGAACTTGGCAGTTTCGAGGTGCTGCACCTCGCCAGCCCGGCCTTCGCCAATGGCGGCAGGTTGCCGGAGCGGTTTACAGCAGATGGCGAGGGCATTTCGCCGCCGCTGTTCTGGACAGAAGTGCCGGAAGGCACCGAATGCCTGGCGCTGATCGTCGAGGACCCCGATGCCCCCGCGCCGCAGCCACTTGTGCATGCGGTGGTATGGGGTTTGCCGGTCGACGGCGACCTGAAAGAGGGCGCCATCCGGGCCGATGGCGCAGGCGTTGCGGAGGGGGCCGACATCGGCCGCAACAGCTATCTTGGCGAAGGCTGGCTGCCGCCCGACCCGCCGACCGGCCATGGTCCGCACCATTATGCGTTTCAGCTGTTTGCGCTCAGTGGCGGCTGTGAAATCGGCGAGAATCCTGGCCGCAGCGCGATGGTGAAAGCGATGGCGGGGCATGTGCTCGCCGCGGGCCTGCTAACCGGCGTCTATTCGCGGGGTGAGGAAGCACCCACCGCACCCGTCGGCGAGGCTGCGCCGGTGTGACGCCGGCGCAGCACCCGTCTCAACCGTTCACGATCGTGCCGCCGTTCGGGTGCAGGACCTGTCCCGACATATAACTCGCATCGTCGCACGCCAGGAACAGGAAAGCGGGCGCAACCTCATTGGGCTGGCCGGGCCGGCCCATGGGCACGCTTTCCCCGAAATGCGCGAGCTTTTCGGGCGACGCGCCGCCGCTTGGATTAAGCGGCGTCCAGATCGGCCCCGGAGCCACCGCATTCACGCGAATGCCCTTTTCGATGAGGTTCATCGACAGGCTGCGGGTGAAGGCGGTGATTGCGCCCTTGGTTGCGCTGTAGTCGAGCAGTTCTGGTTCGCCCTGGTACATCGTTACCGAGGTGCAGTTCACAATGGCTGCGCCCGATTTTAGATGCGGAGACGCGGCCTGTACCATGAAGAACATGCCGAAGATGTTCGTCTGGAAGGTGCGTCGCAGCTGTTCCTCGGTAATGTCGGTAATGTCCTTATCGGGATGCTGTTCACCCGCATTGTTGACGAGGACGTCGATGCGGCCGAACCGGTCGATCACTTGGCGGATGACCTCTTCGCAGAAATTCTTGTCGCCGATATCGCCGGCGATGGTCAGCGCCCGCCGGCTTTCCGCGCGGACGATGTCGGCGGTGTCCTCGGCGTCCTGATGCTCGTTCAGATAGACGATCGCCACGTCGGCGCCCTCGCGGGCGTACAGGGCCGCGACGGCCCGGCCGATGCCGCTGTCGGCGCCGGTAATAACGGCCACCTTGTCCTTCAGCCGGCCGGAGCCGGGATAGCGCGGCTGCCATTGGGGTTTGGGGTCGAGCATGTGCTCCTCGCCGGGGAGGGCGTCTTCATGGACTCGCTCGATAAGGTCGGGGTCGGGCATCGGCACTTCTCCGGTGCGTGGAGGGGGTGTGCCGAGAACCGGTAGGAAAGGCTTGTTGTTCCACGGCTTGGGGCCGCCGGAGCGGTCGCAGGGATCAGCCGAGAAAGCTGGAGCCCTGCAAACCGCTGCCGAGGATGACAATGGTGGTGATCGCGAAGGAAAGGGCGGCGATCACCACGCTATAGGCCGGGAATATCCGGTCCTGGTTCCGCGCGTTCATGCGATGTGCACGGTTGGGATAGAATAGACCATCAGCGCGACGGTGAAAAGAACGGCGCCGAAAGCGGCAACGCTGCGCTGGAACGAGTCGATACGAGCAGTCATGATAGGCACTCCCTGATGTCGGTCCGGACCGTTCCAGACCATGCCGGGAGTTTTGCAGGGTCCGTGCCAAATTACGAAAATGTTAGAAGACCGCGGTTTCTTCGACGGCGCACTTGCCAATGTCGTAAAAATTTCGCCGGAGCCCGGCGAAATGCGCCAATTAGCGGTACTTTTTGCTGGGCTGAGCGACGCCCACCTGGATGCAGTTCCGCCCGCTGTTCTTCGCAGTATAGAGCAGCCGGTCGGCACGGTGGAATGCGGTCTGGTGCAACTCGCCCGGAACAACCGGCGTCAGCCCGGCGGAGAAGGTGATCTCCCCCAGCGGCGCATCGGTGTCGCGCAGCTTGTAGCGCTTGGCCTGCACGGTGTTGCGGGCATGGTCGAGCGTCTGGCGCGCCTTTTCCAGCGACACGCCGGTGAAAAGAATGGCGAATTCCTCGCCGCCATAGCGCGTAACGACATGCCCACGACAGCATTGGGTCAGTGCCTCGGCGATGGCCTTCAGCACCCGGTCGCCCACGGCATGGCCGAACCGGTCGTTGACCGACTTGAAATGGTCGACGTCGCAGACCGCCATGCACATTTTGCCGCCGGTATCGGCCTGAGCGACATAGGCTTCCTCGAAGGCGCGGCGGTTGGGCAACTGGGTCAGCGGGTCGCGCCGCGCATTCTCGCGGGCTTCTTCCAGCTTCTCGCGCAGCTCGGTTGCCTCCCGCGTGGCGCGTTCCAGCTTCTCCTCGGCGGTGCGCACCCGCGTTAGCATCGCGGCTGTCAGCCGGGTGACTTCGTCGATCGCCTCACTACCGTCCCCCCGGTCGGAGATCGCCTGCGCGCTGGCGGCAAGGTCGCGACCGAAATCGGCGGTTTCGGCGCGCATCGCCGTCACCATGTCGGCAAAGCCCTCGACCTGCATCTGGGTGTGCGCCACCAGCCTTTCGGTACACGGTTTGGCCGCACCGGAATCTTCGGCGGCGGCGGCCGGATCTGGTTCCGCATTGCGATGGAGCGTGAGGATGTCCTGCTTGGTCAGCCGCACGCCGCCCTCCGTCAGCACCTGCACGGCGCGGGCGAGCGGCCCGTCAGGATCGGAAAGAAGCTGATGGGCAAAGGCATAGTTGACCGGATCGGGCGCGAGCCGCTGGTCGAACAGAAATTCTCCTATCCGTTCGTACAACGCCCGGCTGGCTTGCTCGCCAGCGTCTGCTCGAACGGCCCGCGCGAAGCGCATCCGCCTAAACCCCTGTGGTATTACGGCTCAATGCCGCATCCTTCGGCGCAAAGGGATAATGCCGAAATGCTAAAAACTGGTTTCCGCGGCGTTCACACCGATTCCGCCGCGCTAACCGGTGAAGAAAAAAGCGAAAAATTGCGCAGACACAAAGTATTGCCGCCGCTTTCAGATGCATCCGCTACGGTGCGTGATCCTGTGTCAGCAGGGTCGCGCCCGTAGCGGAATACCGCAATCAATGCGAATGGGTGCGGTGATATTCCTGCACCGCCGCCAGCGTCAGCCGGATATGATCGGCCGGGCTGGGATTGTCGTGCGCAAGCAGGATACGGCCATCGGGGGCGATGACATAGCTGGTGCGGCTGGTGATGGTCTTCGCGCTGCCATCGGCATTGCGGCCGACGACATCATAGCCTTGGCTGATCGCAGCGGTCGAGGCGGCCACCGCGAACTTGCCCGCGCAATGTTCGCTGGAAAACTTCTTCAACTGGTCGACATTGCCGGCAGTCATGCCAATCACCGTCGCACCGGCCTTCTGGAACTCGGGCAAGGCTTCGGCAAAGGCGCGGGCTTCAATGTTGCAGCCGGGCGTGAACGCTGCCGGGAAAAAGTAGAGCACGACCGGCCCCTTCTTCAGTGCCGCCTTCAGGTTGATCGTTACCGGCTGGCCGGCGATCGCGCCCAGCGCAGTGAAATCGGGTGCCTTGGCGCCTGGCGCCAGCTCAGCGTCGGCGGGCATGGCGAAAGGCAGCATCATCGCGGCAAGGGCGAGTTTCAGGCGCATGGCAATCCTCCGGGGTTTTGACGGTACGATCTCTACGCCCGCTGCTACGCCAAGGCTAGCGGCTGAAGGCAATGCCCAGCCGGGCATGGGTGTCGCGGGACGAATAGCGGTCTAGCGCCTCGCCATAGCCGGTGAATGCCTGTCCGAACAGGAATATACCGAGGCCGCCCAGGCGGCTGAGCGGGTAGGAGAGGAACAGCTCGCCTGCGCCGCGCTCGGTCCGGAAATTGCCGCGAGCGCTCAGCGCGATCTTCAGCCCGTCCTTCTGCTGGAGCGCGGCGGCAAGGCCGGTATAGCCGAAATAGTCCTTCATGTCGTGGAAGGTGCCGCTGCTGCCGACATACACCCAAGCCTGCGGCGCGACATCGAGCTGCCAGTCGTGGCCCAGATCGAACCTTTTCTCGCCGCGCACGAACAGGCGGTTGAGATCGACCGAGTCGGTCACGCCTCGTCCGTTTGAATCGTGCCGCCAACCAAGCGCCACCCGCGTCGTGTCGTCGACGGGAATGTCGGCGTAGAGTTCGGGACTGTAGTTGGTTGAGCGAAACGGACCGGACGGTTCGTTCAGTGCCCAGAACATCGTCTGGGTATAGGCGAAGCGCAGATTGCCCAGCTTGAGCGGCGCATCTTCGGCAAAGGGGCGGAAGGCGAAGCTGAACTGCAGCTTGGCACCGGCATCCTTCAGCCCGAATGCGCCATAGATCGGCTCATGCGGCTCGAACCGGGCGAGCAGCGCGGAGGAACTGCCGGTCGCGCTTTGAACAACCGTTTCCTGCGGCGGCACCACGGCCGGGCGGTGCTGTTCGGCGGGCGGCAACACGGTGCCAGCGACGCCGACCGGCACATAGCGCGCCTTGACGAACGCTCCCGGCGCGATGGTGCGGATCGGCCCCGGCGTGCGTTCCAGCATCAGCCGGGTGCCGTCCGCCGCCGTGATCTCGATCTGGCGGGGGCCGGCATCGGCGACGGGGGCATCGCCCTCGTTGACCAGGAACACCTCGACGCCGCGCAGCGCCGCCTGTTCGGATTCGGTCTGGGCGGGCACGGCGCGGACCTGCGCCAGCGCAGGCGCGCCCGCACACAGCAGGCTGAAAGCGAAGAAGGCGGCGATTACGCGCATGGCCGAGGAAGTGGCAGGCGTTTGTGACCTTGGCTAGTCAAATCCGGCCGGGTAGGGCGGGGCATGGCCGTTTCCGAAACCGATGTCGCTCTTGCCGCCCGCCTTGCCGATGCCGCAGGTGCTGCGATCCGCCCCTATTTCCGCACCGAACACGGGCTGGAGGCCAAGGCCGACCAGTCGCCCGTGACGCTCGCCGACCGCGCCGCCGAGGAAGCGATGCGTAAGCTGCTGATCGCCGAACGGCCGATGGATGGTATCGTCGGTGAGGAATTCGGCGTGCGCGAGGGATTGAGCGGCCGGCAATGGGTGCTCGATCCGATCGACGGCACGCGCGCCTTCATTGCCGGTCGTCCGGTGTTCGGCACGCTGATCGCGCTGATCGAGGATGGTTGGCCGGTGCTGGGCATCATCGACCAGCCGATCATCGGCGAACGCTGGCTGGGGGTGACCGGCCGCCGCACGTTGTTCAACGGCGAGCCCGCCCAGACGCGCATCTGCCGCGACCTGAAGGGCGCGATCCTCGGTACCACCTCGCCGGCGCTGTTCGACGATGACCAGCTCCATGCCTTCGAGCATCTTGATGCCGCGGTGATGAGCACGGTGCTGGGCGGCGACTGCTATAATTATGGCTGCGTCGCCAGCGGTTGGCTCGATATCGTCGTCGAGGCCGGGCTGAAACTGCACGATTTCGCCGCGCTGGTGCCGGTAATCGAAGGCGCCGGCGGCCGCATGTGCGACTGGCAGGGCGACCCGCTCCACGCCGGCAGCAAGGGCGAAGTGGTGGCCGCAGGCGACCCGGCGCGCATCGACGACATTCTCGACGCGCTGTCTTGCCGCAGCCATTGACCTGCCGGGCGGGCGCTACCGCGCCTGCCGCCGGGTATAGGCGTAGAGCAGAGTGGTCAGCGCCAGGAATGCAGCGGTGCCACCTGCCAGCGCATAGGGCGCAAAGCCGTCGCCGAGGATCGCGAGCGGCGATTCCTTGCCCGTTTCATAGACGATGCCGGCGTAAAGCACGCCGAAAAGGCTGTCGCCGACAATCATGCCGGTCGCCATCAGCACGCCCATACGCTTGACGAATTCGGGATCGCGGGCGCGTTTGGCGGCCCGGTCGTAGAACCAGCCGATCACCGCGCCGACGACCACCGTCAGCGTGACGCCCATCGGCAGATAGATGCCCAGCCCCACCGCCAGCGGCGGCAGGCGCAGCTTGCCGGTGCGGGCCAGCACTTCGTCGATCAGGATCACACCCGCGCCGATCGCCGCGCCGATGCCGATCAGATCCCAGCGCAGGTTGCCGCCCAGCACGCCCTTGGCCAGCGACGAAATCAGCGCCGCCTGCGGGGCGGGTAGCGCATCGGCGCTCGCGCTGGCCACCCCGGCAAAGCCGAACGAGGCGTTGAGCACGCTCAGCACCGGCGGGATGACGAGGCTGCCGAAGATCACGCCGAAGATCAGCGCCACCTGCTGCTTCCACGGCGTGGCGCCGACAAGCTGGCCGGTTTTCAGATCCTGGAGATTGTCGTTCGAGATGGTGGCCACGCCGAATACGATGCCGGTGACGATCAGCGCATAGGCGATCAGCGCCTGCGTCGTGTCGGGTGCGAGGTTGCGGCCGAACAGGCCGACCAGCATCAGCGACGCGGCGACGACCGACAGAATGCCGATGCCCGAAACCGGGCTGTTCGAGGCGCCGATCAGCCCGGCCATATAGCCGCACACCGATGCGATGACGAGGCCGACGACCAGCACGAACACCAGTGAACCCGCGACCAGCAGCCCGGCCGAGGCGGAAAGTGGCCCGCCGGCCAGCACGCTCCACAGCAGCCAGCCGATCGGCAGCAACATGGCGAGTGTGACGATGCCGACCACGCCGATCGGCAGGTCGCGTTCGGTCAGCGCGACGTCGGCGCCGCTGCGGGCCGCACGCGAGGCAGCGAGTGCCGAGCGGATGCCGCCCAATACCGGACCGATGATCTTGAGCAGCGTCCAGATCGCCGCCATGCCGATTGTGCCCGCGCCCAGAAAGCGCACGTCGCTGCGGAACACGGCATTGGCGACATGTTCGGCGGTCCCCGGCCTGCCGGCGCTCAGGATCGGCAGGGCGATCCACCAGCCTATCGCGACGCCGACCAGAATGGCGATGCCGACGGTCAGGCCGATCAGGTGCCCCGCGCCGATCAGCGCAAATTGCAGCCCGCCGATCACGCCCGTCGACCCGGCTCCGGCCTTGAAGAACATCGCGCCCTCCTCGGCTGCCAGCTTCATCCGGGTGATGAGCGCAAAGCCTGCCGAGGCGAGGGCATTGACGACGATCACCGCCAGCCCGCGCGCGCTTTCCTCCGCGTCTTCGCGGCTGCCGGCGCCGACCTGCAGCACTTCGGCGGCAGCGCGGCCTTCGGGATAGGGGAGGTCGGGGGAGTCCACCACCAGCGCCCGCCGCAGCGGCACCGAGAACATCACGCCAAGGATGCCGCCGAACATCGTGATCGCGGCGGTTTCCAGATAGGGGAAGCCGTTCCACCAGCCGATCATCACCAGCCCCGGCAGCACGAAGATGATTGCCGCCAGCGTACCGGCGGCACTCGCCACCGTCTGGACAATATTGTTTTCGAGCACGGTGGAATTGGGCAGGAAGCGCAGGATCGCCATCGAAATGACGGCGGCCGGGATCGAGGTGGCAAAGGTCAGGCCGATCTTCAGACCCAGATAGACGTTGGCGGCGGTGAACAGCAGCGTGATCGCACCGCCGAGCAGCACGCCTCGCAGCGTGAGTTCAAGCGGCGCACGAACGGGGGCAGTGGCCATGGGTGGCGGAACTCCGGAATGATCGTCCCGGACGAGCCGGGCAAAAGGATGCGCCATGGTGGCATCCCGGTTCCGGTTTGCACAGAGGGTTTAGCGTGCGTCTGCGTTCCCCTCCCGCAAGCTGGAGGGGAGCAGAAACAGAACGGGGGGCGAACCTTCCTATTCCGGGTCCTCCAGGCTGAACACATCCGCGTCCTCGTCATAGGCGAACAGCTCGCCGAAGCGGCCCCAGAGCGTCACCGTCTTCAGCGTCTCGTCGGCGAAATCCGGGGACATGTGATCCTCCAGCTCGTCGCGGAAGCGGCTGGCCGAGGCGCGGTGCGAGTTGCGCTCGTCAAGGATGCGGCGGATATGCTGCGCAAGCGGCACATGCGCCAGCAGCGCCTGGCCGAACATCGTCTTGCGCTGGTCGACATCGGCCTGGGCATAGCGCCGCGCCTCCGCCGTCAGCACCAGATCGGCGCCGCGCAGATCGGCGAAGCGCAGCAATTGCAGCGTCTCGGCCATTGGGAAGAGCTGGTCGATCTCCAGCCCCAGGCTGTCGGCCAGCTCAGCCATCGCGGCGCGGCCGTCGAACGGGCTGGCGTCCACCTCTTCGATCAGGCCCGACAGGCTGTTGGTGGAGACCTGCGGCAGCACCATGCCGATGCCGGTGCCGGGGAACAGCCCGTCCTTGTGCGGCTGGCCGGCGGGGCGCTCCGTCATCCGGGCGTAGATGGCATCGACCATCGCGCGGAACTCGGGGTCAAGCCGGTCGCGCGGCTGGGGCAGCTTCACCTCGATCTCGGCGGCGACGCGACCTGGGTTCGACGAGAAGACCAAGATGCGGTCGCACATCAGCACCGCTTCTTCGATATTGTGCGTGACGAGCAGCATCGACTTGATCGGCATCCGCCCTTCGGACCAGAGATCGAGCAGATCGGTACGCAGCGTCTCGGCGGTGAGCACGTCGAGCGCGGAGAAGGGCTCGTCGAGCAGCAGCAGCGCCGGATCGACGACGATTGCCCGGGCCAGGCCGACGCGCTGGCGCATGCCGCCGGACATCTCCTTGGGATAGGCGTTCTCGAACCCGTCGAGGCCGATCAGGTCGATCGCGGCTAGCGCGCGGGCGCGGCGCTCGGCGGCGGGCACCTTTCGGGCCTCGAGGCCGAGTTCGACATTCTGTTGCACCGTCAGCCAGGGGAACAGCGCGAAGGTCTGGAACACCATCGCGACATCGGGGCTGTCGTCCTCGCGCGGGGTGAAGTGCACCTCGCCCTGGTCGGGCTGGATAAGGCCGGCGATCGAGCGCAGCAGCGTCGACTTGCCCGATCCCGAACGGCCGAGCAGGCCGACGATCTCGCCTTCGTGCAGCGTCAGCGATACATTGTCGATCACCGGCTTGGAGCGGCGGGCGCCATAATGATGGGTGAGCTGCTCGACCGAAACGAGCGGACGGCGGATATTCTGGGTGGCCATGGAACGAGGCTCCTCAGGCAAGACGCAGGCGGCGTTCGGCAAAGCGATACATCGGACGCCAGACAAGATGGTTGAAGGCGAGGACGAAGGCGGACATCGTCGCCACCCCCAGCGCCACGCGCGGATAGTCGCCGATCGCGGTGGCCTTGGCGATGAATGCGCCGAGCCCCGGCGCCTCGAGCCGTTCGCGGCCCCACACCACCACTTCGGCGACGATGCTGGCGTTCCACGAACCGCCGGATGCGGTCAGCGCGCCGGTGACGTAGAAGGGGAAGATGCCCGGCAACGCTACCTGCCGCCACCATTGCCAGCCCTTCACGCCGAACATGCCGGCGGCCTCGCGCAGGTCGTTGGGAATTGCGCTGGCGCCGGCGATCACGTTGAACAGAATGTACCATTGGGTGCCCAGGATCATCAGTGGCGACAGCCAGATGGCCGGGTTCAGCTTCCACGCGACGATACCCATCACCGCAAAGGGGAACAGGATGTTCGCCGGAAAAGCGGAGAGAAACTGCGCGACTGGCTGGAGCCGTTCCGCCCAGGCCGGGCGAAGGCCGATCCACACGCCGATCGGCACCCAGATCAGGCTGGCGAGTGCGATCAATAGGACGACGCGCAGCAGCGTCAGCAGCGCAAGCCCGAACGCGGTGACGGCATCCGTCCAGCGCAGCGTGTGGGCAACATATTCCACCAGTGTCCAGCCGCCGGCCGCCAGTGTGACGAGCACCAGCCCGCGCCAAAGCCATTCGCCGGCTGCGCTGGTCTCGCGTCGCACCGGGCGAGCGCGCCGCGCGCCGCGGTCGAGCGTCAGCAGCAGCTGGCCGAGCGCACGGAAGGGGGCGAACAGCACCGGTAGCATCCGGGTCGAACGAAACAGGTCATAAGCCCAGCTCTGCGGGCGCTCGCCGCTTGCGGTCTGCTCGAAGCGGAAGCGATCGGCCCAGGCGACGACCGGGCGGAAAACGAGCTGGTCATAGGCGAGGATCACCGCTGCCATCATCGCCACCGCTTCCCAGATCGCGCGGAAATCCTGCCGCTCGATTGCCAGCGCCAGCCACGAGCCGAGGCCGGGGAGTGCGATGCTGGTGTGGCCCACGGTGATCGCTTCGGACGCGACGACGAAGAACCAGCCGCCCGACATCGACATCATCGCGTTCCACACCAAAGCCGGGGTCGCGAAGGGCAGCTCCAGCCGCAGGAAACGCCGGACCGGCGACAGGCCGAATCCTTGGGAGACTTCCTCCAGATCCGCCGGCAGCGTGCGCAGCGACTGGTAGAAGCTGAACGCCATGTTCCAGGCCTGGCTGGTGAAGATGACGAAGATCGAGGCGAGTTCGGCGCCGAGCACGTCGCCCGGAAACAGCCCCATGAAGAACGTAACAGTAAAGGTCAGGAAGCCGAGGATCGGTACCGACTGCAGGATGTCGAGTGCCGGCACGATGATCTGCGCCGCACGCTTGCTACGCGCGGCCAGCGTCGCGAAGACGAAGGTGAAGATGAGCGAAGCGAACAGCGCTGCGAACATGCGCAGCGTGGTGCGCAGCGCATACCAGGGCAGATTGGCGGGATCGAGCGTTACGGGATGGCGGATCAGCGCGTCGATCGGTTCGATCGTGCCGCGAATGCCGCGTAGCGCCAGCACGGCGCCCGCGCCGAGCAGCACGAACGCGATCAGGTCGGCGCGGTTGGGTGCCAGACCTAGCCAGATTCGGGGGGACGCGCGGAGCACGCGCGCATGCAATCGGATCTTGGACATCTACTACCTCGTCTCGAGCCGGGCGCCGTGCGCGGGGCGGACGAGGGCGGTGAATCAGCCCTGGTCGCGCACGCGCAGCGGCGCCAAACTTCGACTGCCGTCGCTGGGCATTGCGTTGAAAACCTTTTGCTGCTGTCGCGAAGACGAGTCGCGACACGGGCGCCGGTGCGCGATCCCGGCGGCGCTGTCAATCGCGGTGTCATTCGGACGCGCGCGCTTCATGTTGAGATCATCCTTGGTGCTGTTGCGCAGCGTGGCGCACGAAAATGCCCGCTTCCATGCCCTCCTCCGCACTGGCGCGGTGGGGAGGGAAAGGAAACGGGCATTTCGATCCGCCGGCATGTCCCGCCGGCGGACAAATTGGGAAGGATCAGTTGCCGAGCGACAGCGCGACAAAGCCGCCATTCGGTCCGCGCTGGACGAACAGCACGACCGTCTTGCGGCCCTCGGCCTTGGCGGCTGCGACGGCCTTGTTGACCTCCGCCGCAGTCGCGACCGGCACGCGGTTGACCGAGACGATCACGTCGCCGCGGCGCAGGCCCTTGGCGGCTGCGTCGCTATTCTGGTCGACCCCCAGGATCACCAGGCCGCGGGTGCCCGCAGGCACGCCGATGCTGCCGGCAATCTGCGCGTTGAGCGGCTGTACGGCGAGCCCCAGCGAGGCAGTGCTGCTGGTGCTGCCGCCGCCATTGCCGTCGTCACCACCGGCGCCATTGTCGTCATTGGGATCGAACTGCGCCAGCTGCTCTTCGGGCGGGCGGGTGCCGACGGTGACGTTCAGCGTCTGCCGCTTGCCGTCGCGGATCACTTCCACCGGCACGGTGCTGCCCGGCGGAACATTGGCGACGAGGTAGGACAGGGTCTGCTGCGGCGTCACGTCCTTGCCGCCGACGCGCACGATAACGTCGCCGGCCTTGATCCCGGCCTTTTCAGCGGGCTGGCCCGGCTCGACGCGCGAAACCAGCGTGCCGCGATCAGACGGCAGGCCCAGGCCATCGGCCAGGTCCTTGGTCAGATCCTGCATGCCTACGCCCAGATAGCCGCGCTTGACCTTCTGGCCCTTCATTAGCTGGTCGATGACCGGCTTTGCCTGTTCGGCCGGAATCGCGAAGCCGATGCCGACATTCGCGCCGGTCGGCGACAGGATCTGCGAGTTGATGCCGATCACGTTGCCCTGCAGGTCGAACATCGGGCCGCCCGAATTGCCGCGATTGATCGAGGCATCGGTCTGGATGAAGCGGTCATAGGCGCCGCTGCCGGTAACGCGGTGGACGGCTGAGATGATGCCAGCGGTAACCGTGCCGCTCAGCCCGAAGGGGTTGCCGATCGCGACGATCCAGTCACCCACCCGCGCGCGGCTCGAATCACCGAAGCGGACGAAGGGCAGGTTGGTGCCCTCGATCTTCAGCACCGCCAGGTCGGAAGCCGCGTCGTTGCCGACCAGCCGCGCCTTGAATTCGCGGCCGTCGGTCAGCGTCACGGTGATCGATTCGACCACGGCCCCGCGCTGATCGGCGGAGATCACATGGTTGTTGGTGACGATATAGCCGTCCGGCGAAATGATGAAGCCGGAGCCCAGCGACTCGGCCTTCTGGGTGCGGGTGCCACCGCCGCCCTGGCCGCCGAAGCCGAACATCTCGAACGGCGTGCCGGCGAACGGGTTGTTGTTCACCGGCACCTGCACGCGCTGGGTGGTGGAGATATTGACCACCGCCGGCTGCAGCTTGGCCACCATGTCGGCAAAGCTCATCGGCGCGCCGGCCTTGGGGGCGGCGGCCTGGATTGCGCCCGGCTCGTTCTGCGCGGTCTGCGCGCCGGCGGGCTGGTTGAGCGTCAGGGTGGCGGCAGCGCCGCCGAGCAGGATCGCGGTAGTAAGAGCGTAGGCGTAACGCACTGCGGTATTTCCTCTCGAAGGAACGGGGTCTCTTCAGGCGCGGATTCTCGCGACCAGTTGCTGAACAGGCATTGAATATGAACGGGTGGACAGCATCATCGTTGCCCCGTGAATTCGCGCAAGTAACTATTCTGCGGCGACAGGATGATTTGCGTGTCGCCCTTGGCATTCGGGTCCATGAAGGTCACCCGGTACGACTGCATCGCACGATAGAAATCGTAAAAGGCAGGATCCTTGTTGAATGCCTGGGCATAGATCTGCGCCGCCTGGGCCTGGGCATTGGCGCGGATGATCTGCGCGTCCTTCAGGCCCTGTGCCTTGATCGTCGCGGCTTCCTGACGACGGGCCGTGGCCATGCGCTCGAGCGCGCTGTTGAGCGGTGAGCCCGAGGGTAATTCGGTTTGCTTGATCCGCACGTCGACGACTTCGACGCCATATTGGCTGGCGAGCCGCTGCAGCGACTTCTGGATACTCTCCATTACGTTCCCGCGTTCGGGACTGAGCAGGGTCTGCGACGGGCGCTTGCCGAGCTCGTTGCGGAGCGAGGAGCGTAGCAGTGGCTGCAACTGGTCGCGCAGCCTTTCTTCGCCGCCCACGGTCATCACCATGCGCAGCGGATCGGTAATGCGGTAGCGGGCATAGGCATCGATCTGGAGCCGGAGCTGATCGGTCGACAGCACCGGCTCGTTCGGCAGATCGACGCTCAGCACACGCTTGTCGACCCAGACGATCCGGTCGACGAAGGGAATGCGGAACATCGGCCCGGCCTGGGTACGGCCGAAATCTTCGCCCGGTTGATAGGCGTTGACCGTGCGGAGCGGCTTTTCCAGCCGCAGCACCACCGCCTGCTTGGTTTCCGGCACGATTGCGACGGCGCCCATCAGCACCACCAGCACGACGATGACGGCGACGAGCAGCGTGATCGGGTTACGATACCAGGCGCCGTTCACTGATTGCCTCCCTTGGCTGCGGCATCGCCCTGCGTCTGGCTGTTCCCGCGAAGTGCAGGTAGCGGCAGATAGGGTGTTACGCCCGGCGCCTCGACAATGGTCTTGTTGGTGCGCGACAGCACCTGTTCCATCGTTTCGTAATAGAGCCGGCGCTTGGTCACTTCGGGCGCGACTTTGTATTGCTCATAGATCTTGTCGAACTCGGCCGCTTCACCCTGGGCGGCAGCGATCACCTGCTGGGCATAGGCGTTGGCGTTGTTCTTGTTCGATTGGGCTTCCTGCTGCGCGGCGGTGACGGCCTTGAAGTCTTCGCTTACCTGTTGCGGAGCCTGCGCATTTTGAATCGCCACGCTCTGGATGCGGATGCCTGAATTATATTCGTCAAGGATGCGCTGCATCAGCACCTGCGCTTCGGCCTGGATTTCTGACTGGCCATTGCCGATCGCCCGGGACAGCGTCGTGTTGGCGATGATCGCGCGCATTGCGCTTTCGGCAGTCGCTTTCACCGTTTCTTCCGGATCCTTGATCTGGAAGACATAGTCGGGCGCGCTGCGAATGTCCCAGCGGACCGAATAGGCGAGATCGACGATGTTCTGGTCACCGGTCAGCATCAGGTTCTCGCCGCTCTGCGGGAATTTCTGCTCGCGGACAGCGGCGACATCGACCACGTCGACCAGTTGCAGCGGAGCCGGCAGCGTGAATTGCACGCCGGTATCGAGCGTTCCCGAATATCGGCCGAGAAAGGTGACCACGCCTTTTTCGCGGGGTTCGATCACATGTATCGATGTAAACATTACCCACAGCGCGATGAGCGCGCCCAGGATAAGCAGCCATAGCCGGGTACCGGTGGGAATGCCGGGCAGGCCCGATCCGCCCCCGCCGCCACCCACGCGACGGAACAGTTCGTCCAGCGCGCTGGGGCCGCCCGTGCGTGGACGCCGCCCCTCGGGCGGGACCGACCAGGGGTTGCGCGGTCCGCTGCCCTTGCCGGAGCCATTGTCCGATCCGCCGCCATTGCCGCCCCAGGGGCTCTTCGGGGGCTCATTGTGGAAGGTGTCGGATGCGCCGTCACCGCCGGTTAGTATCGCCATGCAGGCCTTTATAGGGTTCGATCTGCGGATTTACAGTGGCAGCAACACAATGTCGCCTTATGTGGGCGGGCATGACGACATCCGAAGACCTTACCGCCGCGCTCGCCCCGGTTTCTGCGGGGCGCGCCACCGTGCGTCTCGACGCGGGCCGGGCGAGCATCGTGCTCGACGTGACGGACCTTTCGCCCGAGGCGCGCGAAGCGCTGGAGGCCGATGTCCGCGCCGCCGCTGCTGCGCTGCCCGGGGTGGCGGAGGTACGGGTCCTCCTCACCAGCGAGCGCCGGACCCGGCGCATCCTGGCGGTGGCGAGCGGCAAGGGCGGGGTGGGCAAGTCCACCGTCGCCGCCAACCTGGCCATTGCGCTGGCGCGTCGGGGCCGCAAGGTGGGGCTGGTCGATGCCGACATCTATGGACCGTCGCAGCCGAAGTTGCTGGGTCTCGAGGGGGTGAAGCCCAAGGCACGCGACAAGACGCTGCTGCCGGTCGAGACGGCGTTCGGCGTGCGCATGCTGTCGATGGGCGGGCTGGTTGCCGAGGGGCAGGCCATCGCCTGGCGCGGGCCGATGGCGGGCGGGGCGTTGGGGCAGCTGGTCGATGCCGACTGGGGCGATGCCGAGCTGCTGCTGCTCGACCTGCCGCCCGGTACCGGCGACGTGCAGCTGACGATGATCCAGAAGCACAAGCCCGCTGGCGCGGTGATCGTCTCGACGCCGCAGGATCTGGCGCTGATCGATGCCACTCGCGCAATCGACCTGTTCGCCAAGGCAGGCGTGCCGGTGATCGGCCTGGTCGAGAACATGGCCGGTTATTGCTGCCCGCATTGCGGCGGCATTTCCGATCCCTTCGGCAGCGGCGGGGCAGAGGCAGCCGCCGGGCGACTGGGCCTGCCGTTCCTCGGCCGCGTGCCACTCGACATCGCGATCCGCACCGCATCGGACGCGGGCAATCCGCCGGCTGCCGGGAACGGGCCGGAGGCGCAGGTGTTTGCCGAACTGGCCGCGCAGGTGGATGCGTGGCTCGATCGAAAGGAATAAGGTCATGCCGCTGACGCGCGACGAGGACATCCGGGCATTGCTCGAACAGGCCCGCACTATCGCGATGATCGGCGCCTCCGACCGGCCGGACCGGCCCAGCTATGGCGTGATGGCGTTCCTGCAGCGCCAGGGCTACCGCGTCATCCCGATCAACCCGCAGATCACCGGCGAGCATATTCACGGCGAATTCGTCTTCCGCGAGCTCGCCCAGATCGGCGAGCCGATCGATCTGGTCGACATCTTCCGCCGTCCCCAGGCGGCCGGGGCGGCCGTCGACGAAGCTATTGCGGTCGAGGCTAAGGCGGTCTGGATGCAGCTCGGCGTAGTCAACGAGGAGGCCGCGGCACGGGCGGAGGCGGCTGGGCTTAAAGTGGTGATGGACCGTTGCCCGGCGATCGAAATTCCCCGGCTGGGCGTGGTACCGGTAGGGTGAGTGCGGGTTTCGGTCACCCTCACCCTCCCACCGCCTGCGGCGGCGGGCCCCTCCCTCTCCCAAAGGGAGAGGTGTCAATTCCCTCTCCCTTTGGGAGAGGGAGGGAGCCGCGAAGCGGCGGAAGGGTGAGGGTGAAGATTATGCCGTCTCGAGCTCCCGCAACGCCGCAATCAGTCGCGCCGTATCGCGCGTGTCATGATACAATCCGAACCCGATCCGCAGCACGGCGCCACGCACGTCAGTGACGATATCGTCCTCCAGCAACTTCGCCTGCCAGGCTGCCGCATGCGGTGTGCGCAGCGCCAGGAAGCGCGCCTGCCGGCCGTCTTCCCAAGCGGGGTTGAGCAGCTCGGACCCGGCCGGCAGCGCCGCCAGCGCCTCGGCCTTGAGCGGCGCGACATGCGCGCTGATCGCGGCGGTGCTCAGCCCCTCGCGCGCCAACATGTCGCGCACGGCGACGAAGCGGTAGAGCCCGGAGGGATCGAAGGTCGCACCCAGGAAGCGCCGCGCATCGGGGGCATAGCCGATGCTGCCGGGCGGCAGCGAAAGGTCGTCGAATTCGGCGTACCAGCCGGTGATCGCCGGGCGCGGCCCATAGCCCGGCGGCGCGTGCAGGAACGCACAGCCCTCACCCGCCATCGCATATTTATAGCCGCCGGCGGTGTAGAATATGCGGTCCGCGACGCCCGACAGATCGGTCTCGACCGCCATGAAGCCGTGATAGCCGTCGATCAGCACCCATGGCCCTTCCGGCCGCGCCAGCGCCGCCAGTGCCTCGACCCCATCGAAGATATGGCCGGTGCCGAACTGGACATGGCTCGCGACGATCAGGTCGTGCCCACCCGCCTGCGCAGCTTCGACCAGCGCCGCCATCGGCACCCGCGTCACGACGGCCGTGCCGGCTTCCTCCCAGCGCTGCGACTGGCGGCGGAAGCTGTGGAACTCGCCGTCGCTCGCCAGGATGCGGACTGGCCGCCCGCCGACCGGCAGTGCGGAGACCAGTCGGACGATCAGGTCATGCGTGTTCGACGCGAACACGATCGTCGCCGGGTCGGGCAGGCCGAGTTCCGCCGCCACCTGCGCCTGAGCCGCCGGCCAGATCTCACCCATCACCCGATCCCATTTACGGTCGGCGAGCCGCACCCCGTCTTCCCACGCTGCCTGCTGTCCCAGCCACGAGGCATCTGGCCAGAGATGGTGGCTGTGCGCGGCGAAGTGGAGCCGGTCGGGCGCCGCCGCCAGCGCGCGCTGGAACAGGTGCTTGTAGCTCACAGCTCGGTCCTCAGGCTCCATAGTTCGGGAAAGGCGCGCTTCACCAGCGTCGATTCGAGATAGGACACGCCCGCCGTGCCGCCGGTGCCCGGCTTGCCGCCGATCACCCGACTTACGGTGAGGACGTGCTTGTGCCGCCAGGTGGCGAGCGCATCGTCGATATCGACCAGCTTTTCCGCGAGCTGATACAGGTCCCAGTAGCGGCTGGTGTCGCGATAGACCTCCGCCCAGGCGGCGCGCACCGCGTCATGTGGCGTATAGGGTTGTGTCCATTCGCGGGCGAGTATTTCGGGGGGAAGCGCGAATCCCGCCGCCGCAAGCGCCGCATTGGCGTCGTCCCACAGGCTCGGCTCCGTCGCCGCCGCATTGGTCAACGGCCCGGGCACGCCGCCGCCGCGCAGGCCGAGCATCGTCTCCACCGCGCGGAACTGGTCCGACTGGAAACCTGAACTGCTGCCGAGCACGTCGCGGAAGCGGGTATAGTCGGAGGGCGTCATGGTCGCGAGCACGTCCCAGCTCAGCGTCATCACCGCCTGGATGCGGCTGACCCGCGCCAGCCCCTTATAGGCCTCGATCAGTCGCCCGCTCCGCACCAGCCCTTTGGCCAGTGTGAGTTCGGCGATCATCTGCTTCAGCCACAGCTCCTTGGTCTGGTGGATGATGATGAACAGCAGCTCGTCGTGCCGGTCCGACAGCGGATGCTGCGCGGCGAGCAGGTCGTCGAGGGCGAGATAGCGCCCATAGGTCATGTCGGATGCCATGGCCGAGTGATAGCCCCGGCACGCGAAAAGCAAAGGGCTGGCAGGCCGTTTGCCTGCGCACTTTACGAATATCGCGCGGTACCGGCGTGGCGGCATCCAGCCGGCAATACAGATGCAGCACAGGAGTAGCGATCATGGCTCGCCCCGTTCCGGAATGGCTCGCCGAACCCGCCAATGCCGCGCCCGGCAACTTCGTCCATGCCCCCGACACCACGGCGGGCTATTGGTCCCAGCGCCCGGAAAACACCCTGCCGCCACCCGATTTCTGGAGCCCCTATGCCCGCAACCGCCCGCTGCCGACCGAGGGGATCGCGGCGCGCAAGGCATGGATCGTCGGCAGCGGCATCGCCGGGCTGGCCGCCGCCTTCTACCTGATCCGCGACGGGCATATGCCGGCGGCGAACATCACGATCCTCGATGCAGGCGCAGTCGAAGGCGGCTCGCTCGACGGCGCGGGGGATGCGGAACAGGGCTATCTGATCCGCGGCGGGCGCGAGATGAACTGGAACTATGACAACCTCTGGGATCTGTTCCAGGACGTGCCCGCGCTGGAGCTGCCCGCCGGCTATAGCGTGCTCGACGAATATCGCTGGGTGAACGACCGCGACCCCAATTATTCCAAGGCGCGGCTGATGCACCGCCAAGGCGAAGTGAAGGATTTCCGCACTTTCGGCCTTTCGCGCAAGGACCAGTGGGAAATCGTTCGCCTGCTGCTCCAGCGCAAGGAAGAGGTGGGCGACCGCACCATCGAGCGCTATTTCAACCCCGGCTTTTTCGAGACGAACTTCTGGGCGCTGTTCCGCACCATGTTCGCCTTCCAGCCCTGGCACAGCCTGCTGGAAATGAAACTGTACCTCCACCGTTTCCTCGATTCGGTCGACGGCTTTGCCGACATGTCGGTGGTGGTCTTCCCGAAATACGACCAGTTCGACACCTTCGTCCGCCCGCTGACGAAGATGCTGCGCGAACAGGGCGTGCGCTTCCAGTTCGACACCCGTGCCTATGATCTCGACTTCGTGAGCGACGGCGAGGATCGCACCGTCACCGGCATCCGTGCGATGGTCGGCGGTGCGGCGACGGTGCTGCCGGTCGCGGCGCGCGACCTCGTCTTCGTGCTGCCGGGCTCGATGACGGAGGGGACCGCCTATGGCGACATGGACCGGGCGCCGGTGCTCGAACGTGGCGCCCATGATCCGGGCGCCGACAGCGACTGGACCTTGTGGCGCAACCTTGCCCGCCAGTCGCCACTGTTCGGCAAGCCCGACAGATTCTGTGGCGATGTCGCCCGCTCGATGTGGGAATCGGCGACGCTCACCTGCCGGCCTTCGCCGCTGGTCGATCGGCTGAAGCAGCTGTCGGTCAACGATCCCTATTCGGGCCGCACCGTTACCGGTGGTATCATCACCTTCACCGATTCAGCCTGGCTGCTCAGCGTTACCTGCAACCGCCAGCCGCATTTCCCCGACCAGCCCGAGGATGTGCTGGTGCTGTGGGTCTATGCGCTCAAGATGGACGTGGCCGGCGACAAGGTGGCCAAGCCGATGCCGGCGTGCACCGGCCGCGAGGTGCTGGAGGAGCTATGCTTCCATCTCGGCATCGCTGCGGATCAGGTCGCGGCGGTAGCCGAGGCGACCAAGGTGCGGCTGGCGCTGATGCCGTACATCACCGCCGAGTTCATGCCCCGCGCGGCGGGCGACCGGCCGCGCGTGGTGCCGGCGGGCTGCACCAACCTCGCGCTGGTCGGCCAGTTCGTTGAGACCAACAACGACATCGTCTTCACCATGGAAAGCTCGATCCGCACCGCGCGGGAAGGGGTGTACCGGCTGCTGAACGTGCTGAAGCAGGTGCCCGACATCAGCCCGACCCAGTACGACATCCGCAACCTGCTGCGCGGTGCGCGGGCGCTCAACAATGGCGAACCGTTTCCGGGCGAGCGGCTGCTCCACCGGCTGCTCGGCAAGAGCTATTTCGCGCATATCCTGCCGCCGCTGCCGGAGAAGGACGGCGACACACTGCACCGGGTGGAGGAGGAACTGACAGGGTTGTTCGAGCGCGGGAGCCAGTGGGTGAGCGAAGCGGCGGATACGGTGCGCGGCTGGATGGTGGGGGTGACGGGGCGGTAGTGCACCCTCCGGTTATTCTTGTTCCTCTCCCGCTTGCAGGAGGGGGCGAAGGGGCGGTTGGCGGTCGCCTGACGACAAGCGCAAAAAGGGCCGGCGGATCGCTCCGCCGGCCCCTCTTTTTGCGTCGAGCGTGGACTTAGAAGTCCATGCCGCCCATGCCGCCCGGCATTGCCGGAGCAGCGGGCTTGTCTTCCGGCAGCTCGGCAATGGTGGCTTCGGTGGTGATCAGCAGGCCGGCGACCGAGGCCGCGTTCTGCAGTGCGGTGCGCACCACCTTGGTCGGGTCGATCACGCCGGCAGCCACGAGGTTCTCGTAGGTGTCGGTCGCGGCGTTGAAGCCGAACGAGGTGTCGGTCTGGTCGAGCAGCTTGCCCGAGACGACCGCGCCGTCCTGGCCCGCGTTGCTGGCGATCTGGCGAACCAGCGCGGTCAGCGACTTGCGGACGATGTCGATGCCGCGGGTCTGGTCTTCATTCGCGCCGGTCAGGCCTTCGAGGGCCTTGGTGGCATAGAGCAGCGCAGTGCCGCCGCCCGGAACGATGCCTTCTTCGACGGCAGCGCGGGTCGCGTGCAGCGCGTCGTCAACGCGGTCCTTGCGCTCCTTCACCTCGACTTCGGTCGCGCCGCCAACCTTGATCACGGCCACGCCGCCGGCGAGCTTGGCGAGACGCTCCTGGAGCTTCTCACGATCATAGTCGCTGGTGGTGATTTCGATCTGCTGGCGGATCTGCTCGGTGCGAGCCTTGATCGATTCGGCATTGCCGGCGCCATCGACGATGGTGGTGTTGTCCTTGTCGATGGTGACGCGCTTGGCGGTGCCGAGCATGCTCAGCGTCACGTTCTCGAGCTTGATGCCCAGGTCTTCGCTGACGACTTCGCCCTTGGTGAGGACGGCGATGTCTTCCAGCATCGCCTTGCGACGATCGCCGAAGCCCGGTGCCTTGACCGCAGCAACCTTCAGGCCGCCGCGCAGCTTGTTGACGACCAGCGTCGCCAGCGCTTCGCCTTCGATGTCCTCGGCGATGATTAGCAGCGGGCGACCCGACTGCACGACCGCCTCGAGGATCGGCAGCATCGACTGCAGGTTCGACAGCTTCTTCTCGTGGATCAGGATGTACGGGTCAGCGAGCTCGACCGCCATCTTCTCCGGGTTGGTGATGAAGTAGGGCGACAGATAGCCGCGGTCGAACTGCATGCCTTCGACGACGTCGAGCTCGAATTCGAGACCCTTCGCCTCTTCGACGGTGATCACGCCTTCCTTGCCGACCTTTTCCATCGCCTCGGCGATCTTCTCGCCGACTTCCTTGTCGCCATTGGCCGAGATGATGCCGACCTGGGCGACTTCCTGCGAACCCGAGACCGGCTTCGAGCGGGCCTTCACGTCCTCGACCACCTTGGCGACGGCGAGATCGATACCACGCTTCAGGTCCATCGGGTTCATGCCGGCGGCCACCGACTTCATGCCCTCGCGGACAATCGCCTGGGCGAGCACGGTTGCGGTGGTGGTGCCGTCACCGGCGGCGTCGTTGGTCTTCGAGGCCACTTCGCGCACCATCTGTGCGCCCATGTTCTCGAACTTGTCCTTGAGCTCGATTTCCTTCGCGACCGACACACCGTCCTTGGTGATGCGGGGCGCGCCGAAGCTCTTCTCGATCACGACGTTGCGGCCCTTCGGCCCCAGCGTGACCTTCACTGCGTCGGCGAGAATGTCGACGCCGCGCAGGATGCGCTCACGAGCGTCGCGCGAAAACTTTACGTCCTTGGCTGCCATGGGACTGCCCTTTCAATCTGCGGAAGTTTAGGAAGTTTAGGGTAAACGACGTGCTCAGCCGACGATGCCGAGGATGTCGCTTTCCTTCATGATCAGCAGGTCTTCGCCGTTCACCTTCACTTCGGTGCCGGACCACTTGCCGAACAGGATGCGATCGCCAGCCTTGACGTCGAGCGGCGTCACGGCGCCGTCTTCGGACTTGGCACCGGTGCCGACGGCCACGACCTCGCCCTCCTGGGGCTTTTCCTTGGCGGTGTCGGGGATAATGATGCCGCCGGCGGTCTTTTCCTCGGCTTCGACGCGGCGAACGAGCACGCGGTCGTGCAACGGACGGAAGTTCATTGCCTGATCCTCTTTCAGGTGGATTTCGGTGTTTAGCACTCGGTCCCCCGGAGTGCTAACAGGCGGTCATATGTGAAGCCGGCGCGGCTTCGTCAACGGGTCGGGCACGCAAATTTTTCAACCGTATTGGCGCGATAATACGGGTCGTTTACTCGCCCTCCAGCATCCGGTAGCACAGATGCTCAGACCTGTTGAGGAGCCGCCGGTGAAGCTGGTCCGTACTGCCTGGAAAATTCTTGTCGGAATCAAGGATCTGCTGGTCCTGGTCCTGTTGCTCCTGTTCTTCTCGGTGCTGTTCGCGGCGCTGTCGCACCGGCCCACGCCGGCGACGATTCGCGACGGCGCGCTGGTCGTCTCGTTCGACGGGGCGCTGGTGGAGCAGCCGAGCGATGCTGATCCCTTTGCCGGCGTCAGCGGCAGCCGCCGTGCCGGCCAGATCGGCGCGCGCGACGTGATCCGCGCACTCGACGCCGCTCGCGGCGATTCGCGCGTGAAGGCAGTGGTGCTCGATCTCGACAGCTTCATGGGCGGCTATCCCGCCACCGTGAGCGAAGTCGCCGACGCGGTCGGCCGGGTGCGCGCTGCGGGCAAACCGGTGCTTGCCTATGCCACGGCCTATACCGATAGCGGCTACCGCATCGCCGCCAATGCCAGCGAGATCTGGGTCCACCCGATGGGCGGGTCGATCTTCATGGGCCCCGGCGGGCGCCAGCTTTACTACAAGGGGCTGACCGAGAAGCTGGGCATCAACGTCCATGTCTATAAGGTCGGCAAGTACAAGTCGGCGGTCGAACCCTATATCCGCGCCGACATGTCGCCCGAGGCACGCGAGGCGAGCACGGCGCTCTACAGCGGCCTGCTCGATCAGTGGCGCGACGGTATCCAGAAGGCGCGGCCCAAGGCGCGGGTCGCCGAGTTTATCGCCCATCCGGACGCAGCAATCGCCGCCGCGCACGGCGACATGGCCGCTGCCAACCGCGCCTATGGCCTGGTCGACCAACTGGGCGACCGCATCGCCTTTGGCCGTCATGTCGCCGAGTTGGTGGGGGCGCCTGCGGGTGCGCGGGCCGGCAATTTCAACCGGATCAAGCTGGCCGACTGGCTGCAGGCGCATCCGCTGCCGACCAGCGGCGACGCGATCGGCGTGATCACCATCGCGGGCGAAATTGTTGACGGCAAGGGTAGCGCCGGCACTGCCGGCGGCGACGCGGTCAGCAAGCTGGTGCTCGACGGGCTGAAGGACGGCAAGCTCAAGGCGCTGGTGGTCCGGGTCGATTCGCCGGGTGGTTCGGCGCTTGCGTCCGAACAGATGCGCCAGGCGATCCTGCAGGCCAAGGCGCAGAAGCTGCCGGTCATCGTCTCGATGGGCGGGCTGGCAGCCAGCGGCGGCTACTGGGTATCGACGGCGGGCGACATGATCTTTGCCGAACCGAACACGATTACCGGGTCGATCGGCATTTTCGGCATCATCCCCACTTTCGAGAACACGCTCGCCAAGATCGGCGTGACCAGCGATGGCGTGCAGACCACGCCGCTCAGCGGCCAGCCCAGCGTCGTGGGCGGCACGAACGCAACGGTCGATGCGATCCTGCAATCGAGCATCGAGGCGGGCTATGGCCGCTTCATCGGGCTGGTGGCGCAGTCGCGCAAGCTGACGCCGCAGCGTGTCGATGAAATCGGCCAGGGCCGGGTGTGGATCGGCGGCATCGCCCGCCAGATCGGGCTTGTCGACCGGTTCGGCGGCCTCAACGACGCGATTGCCGAAGCGGCGAAGCGCGCCGGGCTTGACCCCGCCAAGGTGCGGCCGGTCTATCTCGCCAAGAAGCCCAATGCCCTGCAAGCAGCGATCGCAGCGGCAATGGGGTCGTTCGACGATGGCGATGACGACGATGGCGACTGGGCCGATGCACCGGCGGGCGGCGATGCCTATGCCCGCATCGCCGGCGAGCGGCGTGCGCTGATCGCCCAGGCGCTGGGCGATGCCAAGCGGCTGGCGCAGAGCGGATCGGTGCAGGCGCGCTGCCTGGAATGCATGGCGCTGGGCGTGCCGAGCGCCCAGCCGGGCGACATGGCGCTTCTCCAGTTCGCGCTGGGGGCCGCCAAGTGATCGACATCCGTGCGGCGACACGCGACGACGCGGCGGCGATCGCCGCCATCTACGCGCCCAATGTGCTGACCGGTACCGCATCGTTCGAAAGCGAGCCGCCCGATGCGGCGGCAATGCGCGACCGGATGGCGGCATCGGGTGGTCTCTATCCATGGCTGGTCGCGACCAATGGCGACGGCGCGGATGGCGGGGTGATCGGCTATGCCTATGCCAACCGGTTCCGCGACCGCCCGGCCTATCGCTATGTCGTCGAAAGCTCGATCTACATGGCCGATACGGTGCAGCGGCGCGGGGCAGGGCGGCTGCTCTATGAAGCGCTGATCGACACGCTGCGCGCGCAGGGCTTCGTCCATGCCTTCGGAATGATCACGCTGCCCAATGACGGATCGATCGCGCTGCACGAGGCGGTGGGGTTCCGCCGCACCGGCGTGTTCCGCGAGGCCGGGTACAAGCATGGCCAGTGGATCGATGTCGGCATCTGGCAGTGCGAACTGAACGAGCCGGCGCGGCCGCCGGTGGAGCCCAAGCCGTTCCGCGAACTGGGCGTGGTGCGGGCATAGGGAGCACCACCGTCTAGAAAGTGTCGGTCTCGACACCTGTTTGCTGATCTGTAAACTCCGACCTTGTTCGGGGAGGATCACGATGCTTCTTATTGCGATAGCGTTGGCACAAGCTGTGACCGCGCAAGAGCGAGTTGCCTTCGTTGGAGTCCGGCCCTTTGATTGGGAGGCCTATCCGAAATGCACAGACAATCCGCCGCCCGATAAGATTTGCACCTATCCTCACGAAACCTACATCAACTTCGAACTTCGCCCTATGAGGCCGAAATGGATTGCTGCCAACACGACCGTTTACCTTAGCGATGGCAAACCAAGCGCGGGCGGAATCGACACAACTGGCATCGATGGCCAGCAGGAAGCGTTCAAATATCTGTCTATGATATACGGAAAGCCGGCTAAATTAGCCGTTGAAAAAATGCAGAACCGTATGGGGGCGACCTTTGCCATCATCCGCGCGGAGTGGCACCTGAAAGATGGCGCTCGCGTCGAATTTGATGGCGCTGGTGAACGCCTTGATCAAGGTGAAATCCGCTGGTTTCCTGGGCGCTGACCGTTGACCTCAAATCACCTGCGTTGCGGAGGGCAATATTCTTGTGGAAGCAAGGTCAGAAGCTGAGACATGTTCCGTTCAGCGCACCCTCGCGATGTAGCATCTTAACCGCATTTCGAACCTAAGCGCATGAACGATAGAATTACCCACAAGATTCGCGTCGATCGGGCGCATGCTCTGGTCGAGGCGACGATCTCTGGCGTCATCACGCCTGAATCGCTGGTGTGGATCGGTGAAGAGGTGCGCGCAGCGGTACGTTCGCTGGGCGACATGGCAGGCAAGCACCTGACTCTCTATGATACGCGCGGCGTACCGGTGGTGCCGCAGGCTACCGCCGAGATGATCGTGCAGACGTTCAGCCACCCCTCTGTGATTCCGATCCGGGCGCGTAAGCTGGCATTCGTGGTATCCACCGCGCTCGCCCGCCGCCAGTTGCGGCGGCTCGAAGGGGTAGTGCCGACGATGGCGGTGTTCGAAGACCGCGACGCGGCGCTGGCCTGGCTGCTGACCGAGTAGGGCCTTACGCCCCGCGCAGTTCGACCACGCCGCCGGGGGCCATGTCCGGCAGATCGAAGCGCAACCCGGCAGCATCGGACTCCGTCTCCAGAGGTTTGCCGCCCAGCCGGGCCTGCGCGGCGCCCGCACCATGGATGGTGACGGTGATCCGCTGCCACCACGGCGCATAGCGCCCCTCCCGGCGATCGAACACGATCCGCGTCACGCCCTTTGCGTCCATTTCGCAGCGTACCGTCTGGCGGGCGAACTGGCCGCGGGTGAAGCCCATCGAATGGCCGTCGTCATCGTACAGCGTGCCGGCGCAATCGGGCCCGGGATAGATGTGCAGCTCCAGCGGCCCTTCGGGCTTGTGGCTGGTCGACTGCACCAGCGGCTGGCGCGGCAGGATGGTGCCGCCGCGCACGAACACCGGCAGCGTGTCGAGCTGCGGCGTGATCGTCAGCAGGCCGAAGGGGCCGTCGCGGGAAGGCTCCGGCGTCACCTTTGCGCCGGTCCAGTAATCGTACCAGATGCCGGCGGGCAGGCAGGCGGCGTAGCTGTTGTGCTGTTCAGGGCGCGGGGCGCCCGCAACCAGCAGCTTGCCGCCCAGCGTGAAGCTCATCGTCGTCACGCAGCTTTCGCTGATCATCCCGGGGAAATCATAGAAAAGCGGCCGGGCCATCGGGTCGCCGGTGCGCGCATTGGTTTCGGCCAGCCCATAGAGGAAGGGCAGCAACCGATAGCGCTCCTCGACATAATGCCGGCGGATCGCGAGCTGCTCGGGGCCGTCCACCCAGGGTTCGGCGCGCGGTGCCGCCTTTTGCGAATGGTCGCGCATGATCGGCAGGAACGCACCATATTCGAACCAGCGGGTCATCAGCTCGGGCGTCGGTCCGCCGATAAAGCCGCCGATATCCGTGCCCGTCCAGGCAAAGCCCGACAGCCCCAGATTGAGCGTCTGTGCGACGGCGAGGCGCAGATGATCCCAGGTAGCCGAATTGTCGCCGGTCCAGGTCGCGGCATAACGCTGGCCGCCGGCATAGGAAGCGCGCGTCATCACAAAGGCGCGCTCGTCGGGGCGCAGCGTACGCAGCCCCTCATAGGTCGCACGGGTGTTGAGCATGCCGTAGACATTGTGGATCTCGGCATGGGTGGCGGTGCGGGGCGCGAAATCGTCGCTGGCGATGCGGTGGCGTACTTCGGGCGGCATGGTCTTGATCGGCGTTTCGAAGATCGCCGGCTCGTTCATGTCGTTCCAGATGCCGGCCACGCCCATGTCGACCAGCGGCTTGAACATGCTGCCCCACCAGGCGCGGGTGCTGGCACGAGTGAATTCGGGGAACACCGCCGGGCCCGGCCAGACCGGCGCGACATAGAGGCTGCCATCGGCGCGGTGCAGGAACTGGTCGCCGGCGATCCCGCTGTCATAGGCGGCATAGCCCTGGTTCGGCGCGGCGGCGATGTGCAGATCGGTGATGGTGACAGTCTTGATCCCCTGCGCATCGAGATCCTTCACCATCTGCCCGAAATGCGGGAAGGTCTTGGTATCGATGGTGAAGGGGCGCAGGCGGTCCTGGAAATCGATGTCGAGCCAGATCACGTCGGTCGGCACCCGCTCGGCACGCAGCCGGTCGGCGAGCGTGCGCACTTCCGCCTCGCTCATATAGGACCAGCGCGACTGCTGGTACCCGAGCGCCCAGCGCGGCGGCAGCGGCGTGGTGCCGGTCAGCCACGCATAGCGGCGCGTCACCTCGGCAACGCTGGGGCCGGCGAGTACATAATAGTCGACCGCGCCGCCCGCTGCGCCCATCTCCACCGTGTCGGCGTCGCGGTGGCCGAAATCGAACCAGCCGCGCCAGCTCGAATCGAGCAGCACGCCATAGGCGCGGTTCTCGTGACCCGTGCTGATGAAGAACGGGATCGACTTGTAGATCGGATCGGTGCCGTTGCCGAAGCCGAAGCTGTCGGTGTTCCAGGTGGTGAAGCTCTGCCCGCGCCGGTCGAGCGGGCCGGTCTTGTCGCCCAGGCCGAAGATATGTTCGTCCAGCGCCAGCGTGGTGCGCAGGGTGAAGCTGGCGCCGTCGCGGATCAGCGGCCGCTCGGCCTCGGCGAACAGCGTGTGGCCGGTGGCGTCCTCGAACCGCACCCGCTGGCTTGCGCGGTCGAACACGGCGCGGAGCAGCGGCGTGGCGATGCCGTCTGCGGTGACGGTTGCGGAAGTCTGCGCATGGCGCTGCGCGGCGGGGACGGCCCAGCTCGCATCCTCGGGCGCCTGGCCATGCGGCGCGATCCGCACGCGCAGCACGCCGGGTGCAATCGCCGTGATGCGGATATCGTCGCCGCCGCGTGCGGTGACGAGCTCGGGCGGTGCGGCCTGTGCCAGGGCGATCGCCGGCAGCAGCGCTGCGGAGGCCAGCAGGCCGGCAGCGAGCGTCTTGCGGAGCGCGGGGCAGGCGGCAGGGATCGGGCGGGCGGTAGCGTGCAGGGCGCGGCGCATGGGCGGGTCTCTCCGGTATGCGGGTGCCTCTGATACCGGGAGGACGGGCACCTCACGGCCCAAGTAACCGATTACAAAATGCCCGTCCAGCACGCGCGACTGTGGGACGACAAGGGTTTATGGCGATGGAGGGTGGCGCACCCGACAGGATTCGAACCTGTGGCCTCTGCCTTCGGAGGGCAGCGCTCTATCCAGCTGAGCTACGGGTGCCTGGAACGCAGCCGCCTAGCAAAGCATTTGCCGGCGCGCCAGCCTGTTTCAGCGTTTTGCCAGCGTCACCGGCTGGAATTTGCCCAGGCCGCAGGTTGCGCCGCGGCTGATGCCGGGGCCGGTGAGCACCGTGATGGTGTCCACCGAACAGATCTGCCCTAGCGTGCTTTCATGCGCGTAGCGGCCTTCGAAGCCCAGGCTGGGGCAGGCATAGGGCAGGGTGTTGCGATAGACCTTGCCGTCCGTGGCGATGAAGTCGATCGTCCGGTCGTCGCGCACGCGGCTCTCACGAATCCGGGTGAGCGAGAGACAGTCGACCGGATTGCCTGCGGGTGTGGCGCCGGGGACGGAGTCGCGCTGCTGCGGCATCAGCGCAGGCGCGGCGAGCAGCGGCAGGGCGGCGGCGAGGAACAGGCGCATCGATCGATCCTTCGCGGTTCAGGCGCCGGGCGCGTCCTTCTTGCGGGCGGCCGGGGCCTTGGTCTTGGGCTTGAACGCACAAAGATCGGCGACGCTGCATCGCCAGCATTCGGGCGTCCGCGCCTTGCAGGTATAGCGGCCGTGCAGGATCAGCCAATGGTGCGCATGCAGGCGGAACGGCTGCGGCACCGCCTTTTCCAGCTTCAGCTCGACGGCGAGCGGCGTCTTGCCCGGCGCCAGGCCGGTGCGGTTGCCGACGCGGAAAATGTGCGTGTCGACCGCGAAGGTCTCCGCGCCGAACGCCACGTTCATCACCACATTGGCGGTTTTGCGCCCGACGCCCGGCAATTGTTCCAGCGCGTCGCGGTCGGCGGGGACTTCCCCGCCATGGTCGCGGATCAGCGCTTCGGACAGGGCGATGACGTTCTTGGCCTTGGTGTTGAACAGGCCGATCGTCTTGATGTGTTCCTTCAGCCCCACCTCGCCCAGTGCGACCATCTTTTCGGGCGTATCAACTTCGGCGAACAACCGCCGTGTCGCGCGGTTCACCCCGGCATCGGTCGCCTGGGCGGAAAGCACCACCGCGACCAGCAGCGTATAGGTGTTGACCGACTCAAGTTCGGTCTCCGGATGCGGATTGTCCGCGGCCAGCCGCGAGAAGAATTCGACGATGTCCGCCTTCTTCACACGCTCAGCACCTGCTCCATGGTGTAGCGGCCCGGCGCGCGACCGGCGAGCCACAGTGCGGCCCGCACCGCCCCGCGGGCGAAGATCGCGCGGTCGTCGGCGCGGTGGGTCAGCTCGATCCGCTCGCCATTGCCAGCGAACAAGACGGTGTGGTCGCCGTAAATGGCGCCCCCGCGCACGCTGGCAAAGCCGATCGTGCCATCGCTGCGCGCGCCGGTGAGCCCCGCGCGGCCGACCACCGCAGCATCCGCCAGCGTCGTCCCCAGCCCGTCGGCCGCCGCCTCGCCCAGCAGCAGCGCGGTGCCGGAGGGCGCATCGACCTTGTGCTTGTGATGCGCTTCGATGATTTCGATGTCCCAGTCGGAGAGGCGCTTCGCCGCCTCGCGTACCAGCTGCGCGAGCAGCGTCACGCCGAGCGAGGTATTGCCGGTCTGCAGCACCGGGATTTCGGCCGCGGCGGCATCGATGCGGGCATGGTGCGACGCTGCCAGCCCGGTGGTGCCGATGACGACCGGCTTCCGCGCGGCGACGGCCGCGGCGAGGTGCGATTCGAGTGCCGCGGGGGTTGAGAAGTCGACGAGCACATCGGCCTTGCCGGCGAGTTCGGCGGGATCGTCGGCGATATCGGCGCCGCCTGCCAGCCGGGCGCCCAGTTCTGGTGCCACTGCCGCGATTGCCTGACCCATCCGGCCCAGGCTGCCGTAGATGCCGATGCTCGTCATGGGCTGCGCTGTGGCACAAAGGGGCGCGCTTGCGAAGCGGGCAGTTGTTGGCGGCCGGCGGCTTTTTCTTTTTCCCGCCGCCGGGGCCTATTCACGGCGGCGGCAATAGCGGCCTAGGGTGGCGCCATGGCCAGCAGCATCCGCAGCATCTTCATCCTCATCCTCATCCTCATCCTCACCGGCGCCGGCATATCGGCCGAAAGCGGCGTCGCCACCTTTCACGGGCCGGGCGGATTGTGGGAGGGGCATCGGGTGGAGAAGAGATGGGCGTCCGGTAAACGATTATAGGAGAGCGTACGTGTCCGCCTTTTGCCAAACCTGTGGACGGCCGCTCAATCGTGAGACCGATCCGTTATCTACCGACTGTGGCGGTGATTGCTGGGGGTGTGTCGGAGAGCTAGAGGCAGATGGCTGGCCTCCATCTGCAAAGAAGGTTGCGCAAGAGATTGCCGAGGGCTGGCGGAACCACGACGGTTCGGCAAAAACGCCCCCTCACGGCAGGACTACATGAGCGGAAAACAGAACATTGTGATTCTGACTGGTGCGGGCGTTTCCGCCGAGTCCGGGCTGCCGACATTCCGCACCCAAGGCGGTGCAACGTATTGGGATAGCTATAAAAACGGAATTCTTCACAAATGCCATCGGGTGGAGGATGTCTGCACGCCCGAGGCACTGGCGCGCGATCCGGCGCTGGTGCATCGCTTCTATGATTTGCGCCGCGCCGCGCTTGCCACGGTGCAGCCCAATCCCGCGCATCATGCGCTGGCGCGGCTCGACGCGGTGTGGCCGGGCGAGCTGCTGATCGTCACGCAAAATGTCGACGACCTGCACGAGCGCGCCGGCGCCACCCGGCTGCTCCACATGCATGGCGCGCTGTTGTCGGCGCTGTGCGCAGCATGCGGCGTGCGCGAGCCCTGGGCCGATTCGCTGCCGCCCGCAACCGAGTGCCCGAATTGCGGCACGCCGGCGCTGCGCCCCGACATCGTCTTCTTCGGCGAGATGCCATATCAGATGGAGCGGATCGAGGCGGCACTGGCGCAGGCCGATCTGTTCGTCTCGATCGGTACTTCGGGCGCGGTCTATCCCGCCGCAGGCTTCGTCCAGACCGCGCGCCATTATGGCGCGGAGACGCTGGAGATGAACCTCGAGCCGTCGGGCGGCAGCCACTGGTTCGACGAAAGCCGAATGGGCCCGGCGGGGGTGCTGGTCCCCGCCTGGGTCGATGCCATTCTCGCGCGGGCCTGATCGTCAGGCTGCGGCGGGCGCGTCCTGCCGCAGATAGGCGAACATGTGCGGCACATATTCGGCCTTGCCGATCTCCACGCCCTGTGCCCGCAGGATCGCATAGGCGGTCACGGCGTGGAAATAGACCTGGGGCAGCGCCCAGTCGCGGGCATAGGTCTCGCCGGTCATGTCGAAGGTCATGCCGTTGGGCAGCGTGATCGCCAGCGCCGTGTCGGCCGCAGCATCAATCTGGGCGGTATCTAAGGTGTCCAGAAACGCCAGCGCTCCGTCGATCCGGGCGCGGGCATCGGCGATGGTGCCCGGCGCCTCCCCGGCATTACGACCTTCGGCACCGAGCTGCGCCAGCGTGTCGGGTAGCGGCTCGTCCCGCAGGCGGAAGAACGCTTCCTGCGCCTGCAGCGCGACGAAGCGAAGCTGCGATGCCAGCGGGTACATGTCCGGCCGGAGCCGCTCGGCAAGCAGTGCTTCGGCATCGTCGCCGCGCTGGTCGACTGCCTTGTCGAGCAGGCCGGACAAGGTCCGCAGCAGGTTGCGATAGGTCGGGACGAGCAGCTCGGTAAGCGACATGCGACACCTCGATTGGCCGGAGGAGAGGGCCTTGGGCTAATCGATGCGCGTGCGCCCGGCAATCGCCGAACCGGCGTGCGGACTCAGCGTGCCAGCAGGTTGCCGAGCCCGCCGTTACCGATCGCGGCAAAGGCTTCGGTCAGGGCGCTGCGATAGCGGGGATCTTGCGCGACGCGCGGCGGGAAGATCTGGCCCAGCGCCAGCACTGCCTCCACCGGCGCCGCTGCGGTCGCGGCCGCTGCCAGAATATCGGCCAGCGGGTCGGTGATCGTCTCGCCCGCGCGCGCCTTTGCGCCGAGGAACGCGATCCACGCTGCCACCGGCACGGCCAGCCGATCGACCGGCCGCCCGGCGTCAAGCGCCGCTGCCGTGGTGTCGAGCAGGCGATAGGGCAGCTTTTGCGAGCCGTCCCAGGCGATCTGCGACAGCAGGTGCCGGATCGCGGGATTGCGGAACCGGTCGAGCACGGCATCGGCATAGCCGGCGACATCGAGCCCTTCGACGGGGCCGAGTGATGCGGCGATGTCTTGATGCGCCAGCCGCGTGACGAAGCCGCCCAGCGCGGCGTCCGACATCGCCTCGAATACCGTCTCATGCCCGAGCCGCAGACCGATATAGGCAAGGCTGGAATGGCTGCCGTTCAGGATGCGCAGCTTGGCTTGTTCATAGCCGCGCACGTCACCGGTCAGCGTTACGCCCGCGGCGGCGAGATCGGGGCCGTCGGCCAGATGGAAGCGCTGGAGCACCCATTGGGTGAAGGATTCGCGCTGCACCGCAGCCTTGTCTTCCAGGCCGAGTTCGGCAGCGACTTTCGCCAGCAAAGCCGCATCGCTGGCGGGCGTGATCGAATCGACCATCGAATCCGGGAAAGCGACTTCGGCGGCGATCCAGTCGGCCAGCCCGGCATCCCATTCGCGGGCCAGCGCGACGCAGGCGGTGCGGAGCTTGCTGCCATTGCCGGTCATATTGTCGCAGCAGAGCATGGCGAAGGGCGGCACGCCGGCCGCGCGGCGATCGGCGAGGCCGGCGACGATCCAGCCGATCACGCTGGCGGGCTCATCGGGGCGGGCGCGATCGTGGGCGATGTCGGGATGCGCCATGTCCAGCGTGCCGTCGCCGGCCAGGCAATAGCCCTTTTCGGTGACGGTGCTGGTGGCGATCCGCACATCGGGGCTGGCCAGCAGCGCGCGCAGGCGACGGCCTTCGCCGGGGCCGATCGCGTCCGAATGGGCGGCGATAACGCGCATCGATGGCGCGCGATCGATCACCGCCAGCGTGTACAGCCCGTCCTGCGCCTTCAGCGCATCGGTGGTGCTGCCGCTGCGCAGCGACACGGCAGCAATGCCCCAGCGCGAATCGTGATCGAGCACGCGGTCGACAAAGGCAGCCTGATGCGCGCGGTGGAACGCGCCCGGCCCGAAATGGACGATGCCGGTGCGCAATGCCGCGGGGGCATGCCCGGGGCGGACAATGCTGGCGGGAAGCGAACCGAGCGTGGCGCGGGAAAGGATCGTCATGACCTCCGCACAACCAGTTGGTCAGGCCAATGTCAATCGCCGCGCGGCTCAGGGGAAGTCGTTGCGCGTCTGGAAGCTGAGCGGCGAATCCCAACCGGCGGGGCGGCGCGGGTGCCGCGCCTCCGGGGGCATCAGGAAGCGCACTTGCCGGTTGGGAAAGTCGATCTCGATCCGCCGGAAGCTGCGCATCGCGTCCATGCCCAGCAGCACCGCCGGCTTTTTGGTCAGGCCGAAACGGCGGAACGGTTCGACATCGGCAAAGGCAACCGGCAGCGTGCCGAACGCGATGTCGCCGATGCGGACATCGGGAACCTGGCTATATTCGGCCTGTAGCGTGTCGCCGGTAACGCCGGTGAGGCGGATCGGCTCAGGCCGGCTGCGGTCGTGCACCAGCCGCCGAAATGCCGAATTGCCCATCGTCACCTGCGAGCCGGTGTCGAGCACGACGCGGATTCGGTTGCCGGCGTAAAAGGCATCGGTGACGATCAGCTGGCCGAACAGGCTCTTCGCCGTGACGATGATTTCGTCGGGCGCGTGGCGTTCGTGGCGCTTGCGCGGCGTGCTGGGGCGTACCTGCATCGTGCCGGTGTCGAAGTCGATCGTCACCTGGTGCCGGCTGAGCGTGTCGATACCCAGCAAGCCCGCTGCGCCGAGATTGGCAGCGGCAAAGGCGGGGGCAATGATGCGGTGCGGTTCGCCGATCGACTGGATGGCAAGCTCGGGCACGACCACGGTATCGACCAGATTGCGGCCGGTCATCGAGGTGACGGTTACGGGTGCGCCCGGCAGCAGTGCCAGCGTCCGCGCCAGTTCATGCGAAATGACGGTGCGTTCGGCGCCGGTATCGATGATGAAAGGATAGGGTCCCTTGTTGCCCAGTGCGACCGGCACTGTCAGCCGCGCGGCGGCATCGCCCAGCGCCAACTGAATGTCGCCCGGCTGGCTGGCGGGAATGGTCGAATCGGGATCCTGCGGCAGTATCGGGGGCGGCCCCACAAGCAGGCTGGCCTGCAGGCTCCAGAAGATCAGCGGACTCAGCACACTGAACATGGCGCGAGAATATGCCTGTTCGTGCTGCGCAGCAATCCCGCAAAATAAAAGCCTTAATCGATGCGCATCGCTTCGGCTGCAATCGCTTCGGCTTCTTCGAGCAGCGCGTCCTCGGTACTGCCCTGCGCTACGGTTTCACGACCGATCATGATCAACACCGGTACCGCCATAGGGCTGACCCGCTCCAGATCGATGTGCAGCATCCGGTCTCCCGCCTCGTCGAGCAGGCGGGCGAGCCGGCCGACATCGGTCATGCGCGCGCGGGCATCCTCCCAGGCGGCGCGCAGCAGCAGATGGTCCGGCTCGTATTTGCGCAGCACGTCATAGATCAGGTCGGTCGAGAAGGTTACTTGCCGCCCGGTCTTCTTCTTGCCCGGATGCTGGCGCTCGACCAGGCCGCCGATGATCGCGACTTCGCGGAAGGCGCGCTTGAGCAGTGCCGAGCCCTGCACCCAATCGACAAATTCATGCTCGAGAATGTCGGGCGAGAAGAGCGGGCGCGGATCGGTGATCTTCTCGAGCCCGTACACCGCCAGCGCATAGTCATTGGCGACAAAGCCCAGCGGCTTCAGCCCCAGCGCCTCCATCCGCCGGGTGACGAGCATGCCCAGCGACTGGTGCGCGTTCCAGCCTTCGAAACTGTAGATGACGAGGTGGTGGCGCCCCTCGTGCGGGAAGGTTTCGACCAGCAACTGCCCCGGGGCGGGCAGGGCGGAGCGGCGATCCTGCGTCTCCAGCCATTCGCGAACATCGGCCGGAAAGCGCGACCATTGGCCGCGATCGAACAGGAATCGCCGGACCCGGTCCGCCAGATTGGCCGTAATCGCCAGCCGCGCGCCCATATAGCTGGGCACGCGCGCCTGTTTGGCGGTGGCGCGAACGATCAGGTCGGTGGCCTCCACGCGCTCCACTTCCAGCGCCAGACCGGCGAAAAAGAAGGTGTCGCCGGGGGACAGCGAGGCGGCGAAGCCTTCCTCCACCTTGCCCAGCCGCCGGCCATTCTTGAAGCGCACCTCCAGCATCGGCGCTTCGACAATGATGCCGGCGTTGAGGCGATGCTGCGCAACAAAAGCGGGCTGGGTGACGCGCCAGCGGCCGTCCTTGCCCAGCGTCAGCCGTTTGAACTTGTCATAGGCGCGCAGGGCATAGCCGCCATCGGCGATGAAGTGCAGCACCCGGTCGAACGTCTCTTCGGTCAGCGCCGAATAGGGGAGGGCCGCACCCACCTCGCCCAGCATTTCCGCCGCGGTGAACGGCTGGGCACAGGCGCAGCCCATGATGTGCTGGGCAAGCACGTCGAGCGCGCCGGGGCGGAAATGGTCGGGGTCCAGCTCGCCTGCTTCCACCGCGTCCAGCGCCGCCCGCGCTTCCAGATATTCGAAGCGGTTGCCGGGGATCAGCACCGCCTCGCTCGCCTCATCGAGCCGGTGGTTGGCCCGCCCGATCCGCTGCAGCAGGCGCGAGGCACCCTTGGGGGCACCCATCTGGATCACGCAATCGACATCGCCCCAGTCGACGCCCAGATCGAGGCTGGCGGTGGCGACAAGCGCGCGCAGCCGCCCGTCGGCCATCGCCTGCTCGGCGCGCTGGCGTGCCTCGAGACTCAGGCTGCCATGATGGACGCCGATTGGCAGCCTGAGGTCGTTGACCTTCCACAATTGCTGGAAGACGAGCTCGGCCAGCCCGCGTGTGTTGCAGAAGACGATAGTGGTGCGGTGCGTCTCGATCTCCGCCATCACCTGCGGAATGGCATAGATGCCCGAATGCCCGGCCCAGGGCACCCGGCCTTCGGGCAGCAGGATGGCGATGTCGGGCTCGGCGCCCTTCTCGCCCTCGATCAGCGCGACCGTGTCGATATCGCCGTGCGGCGCCAGCCAGGCGCGGTAGCCGTCGGGATCTGCCACCGTGGCGGACAGGCCGACACGGCGGAAGCCGGGCGCCAGCCGTTCCAGCCGGGCGAGCGCCAGCGCCAACAGGTCGCCGCGCTTGCCGGTGGCAAAGGCGTGAATCTCGTCGATCACCACCGTCTTCAGCCCTGCGAACATCGTCAGGCTGTCTTCGTAGGACAGCAACAGGCTCAGCGATTCGGGGGTGGTGAGCAGGATCTGCGGCGGCCGCGCACGCTGGCGGACCTTTTTTTCGTGCGGGGTGTCGCCGGTGCGTGTTTCGACGCGGATCGGCAGCGCCATTTCCTCGATCGGCGTCAGCAGGTTGCGCTGCACGTCGACCGCCAGCGCCTTGAGCGGCGAGATATAGAGGGTGTGGAGCCCATCCGCGGGCGCCTCGATCAGCGCTGCGAGGCTGGGAAGGAACCCCGACAGTGTCTTGCCCGCGCCGGTGGGTGCGACGAGCAGTGCATGCTGCCCGGCGCGCGCCGCCGCCAGCATCGCCTGCTGATGCCGGCGCGGCGCCCAGCCGCGCGCGGCAAACCAGTCGGCAAGCGGGGCGGGAAGATCGGCAGGCACACCCTTATGTAGGGCGTCGCGCGGCCGTTGGGGAGGCGCTTGTCAGCGCGCCCGGGCCGGGGCGAGGCGTTGCCAGCGATCGGGGCTGTCGCTTTCGCGCGCTACCGGCTCGCGGTCGTTTGTCTGCGCAAAGGCGGGTGCCGCGGGAAGCGCGAACAGGCTGAGCAGATAGCCGATCACCGCGCTGCCGCCATAGCCGACCACGGGCGTCGGGTAATTGCCGAGTGCCGCTGCCGCGAGCGCCGTCAGCCAGACGATGCCGAAGGTCCAGCCGATCAGCCGGTCGTCCGGCGTGCCGGTGCGGCCGGATGCCATCGGCACCAGCAGCAGCGCTGCGCCCGCCAGCACCACCAGGCCCAGCAGCGCATGGGTGGCGAAGGCCGAATAGAAGATTTGTTCGACAAAGGGCGCGGCCGGCAGATTGTCGGCCTGCGCCATCGCCGCTGCCAGGCCCGCCAGCGCGGCGATGGCGGCAAAGATGGTCGCGCGATGGGGGCTGGCGCCCGCGATCCAGGCGGTGCCGGCGGCCAGCATTCCGGCCATTGCCCGATCGGGCTGAAGTGCCAGCGCCAGCGCGGCCACCGCCATGGCGGTGCTGGTCAGCTTGTTCCGCACGCGGGCATGGGTGAGGATCATCAGCGGCAGCAGCACGAAGCTCGGCTGGACGAGCAACCCGCCAAGCCGCACCCAGCGCGCGGCACCGTCGTAGGTTGGGCCGGCCAGCGTGACGGCGAGCAGCAGCCCTGCCATTGCCAGCGTGGCAGCAGGCAGGAAGCGGTCGACGACGCGGTCGCGGCGGAGCGCCCACAACAGCGCCAGCCCCAGGACGAAGGCAAATGCCTGCACGATCAGGAACCGCAGCGGCGCACCGGCGCCGGCGAGATAGACGAGCCCGAGCGACGTGGCGCCGGTCGCGCAGGCGATGCCGCGCAAAGGCAAAGGACGAATCACGGCTGGCACTCCCCCAAGGCTGAGCACGATGGGCGCAGCCTAGAGCGTCGCCGGCGTCGCACAATGGGCAAGCGGCGGTATCGTCATCGGCCGCTGCCGCGATCGGCACGGATCGTACCCCTTTCGATCCGCCGGCCAGCCCCCATATCGACGGCATGGCGCTCGGCAGTTGGCTCACCCCCGATCCTACCGGCATCTATCTGCCGGCGGCGGATGCGTGGATCGATCCGTGCAAGCCTGTCGCACGCGCCCTTGTCACGCATGGCCATGCCGATCATGCGCGCGGCGGCCATGGCGAAGTGTGGGCGACGCCCGAAACGCTGGCGATCATGGCCGCGCGCTACGGGCCGCAGAACGGCCATCCGGTCGGCTATGGCGAGTCGATCCGGCTGGGGCCGATCGACATCGGCTTCGTCCCCGCCGGCCATGTGCTCGGCTCGGCGCAGATCGTGCTCGACCATGGCGGCGAACGGATCGTCGTCTCGGGCGATTACAAGCGACGGCCCGATCCCAGCTGTGCGCCGTTCGAGCCAGTGCCGTGCGACGTGTTCGTCACCGAGGCCACGTTCGGCCTGCCGGTGTTCCGCCACCCCGAGACTGGCGACGAGATCGACAAGCTGCTTGCGGCTTTGCGGGCCGAGCCGGAACGCTGCGTGCTGGTCGGCGCCTATGCGCTGGGCAAGGCGCAGCGGGTGATAACCGAGCTGCGTGGCATGGGGTTCGACGATCCGATCTACATTCACGGCGCGCTGCAATCGCTGTGCGACCTCTATGCCGCGCACGGTGTAGCGCTGGGCGAACTGCGGCCCGCCACGGGGGCGACGAAGCAGGAACTGGCCGGCCGCATCATCCTCTGCCCGCCCGGCGCGCTCAACGATCGCTGGTCGCGGCGGCTGCCGGACCCGGTGACGGCAATGGCCAGCGGCTGGATGCGGGTGCGCCAGCGCGCCCGTCAGCGCAATGTCGAGCTGCCGCTCATCCTGTCCGACCATGCCGACTGGGACGAACTGACGCAGACGATCGAGGAACTGGCCCCGCGCGAAGTGTGGGTAACGCACGGGCGCGAAGATGCGCTGGTACATTGGTGCCGCCTTCGGCAGATAGGCGCACGGGCGCTCGACCTTGCCGGGTTCGAGGACGAAGACGATTGAGGAGGTGCAGGTGGCGAAGCGGACGAACTGGGCGCTGATCGGCGGTATCGTCGGGGGAACCGTGATGGCGGCTGCGGCAGCCTATTACGCCTTTGAGCGGGCGAGCGAGCAGCCGAAATTCACACTGGTCGAACGCGACGGCGCCTTCGAGATTCGCGACTATCCGGAACTGGTCGTCGCCGAAACCCGCGCGATCGGCGCGCGCGAGCCGGCGCTGAATGCAGGCTTCCGCCGGCTCGCCGACTATATCTTCGCCAAGCGGCGCGGCGATGGTGGCGGCAGCGGCGGCGAGAAGATCGCCATGACCGCGCCGGTGCTGAGCAGCCAGGAGGAAGGCAGCTGGCGCACGCAGTTCGTGATGCCGTCCAAATTCTCGCTCGACACACTGCCTGCCCCCGCGGACGAAGTGCGGCTGACCCGGCGCCCGGCGCGGCGGGTCGCGGTGCTGCGCTTCTCCGGCGCTGCCAGCGATGCGGTGCTCGCGAACCGCGCCGACGAATTGCGCGGCTGGCTGGCGAAGCGCGGGCTGCAAGGGGGTGCAGTCGAATATGCCTTCTACAATTCGCCCTTCATCCCGGGGCCCTTGCGCCGCAACGAAGTGCTGATCGCGCTATAGACCGCAGCGATTTGCCGCAGCGTTGCCCCGATCTTGCCGCGGAACTTCGCTAGCGGGAGCACCATGTCGATTCGCATGGTGCTGGCCGCCGGAGCGGCCGTTGCTTCGTTCCTCGCAGTGCCCGCCGCACAGGCCCAGGCGCGCGATCCCTTTGGCGAGTGCCTGCGCGCGCATAGCAGCCGGGCCGACCGCGACGTGCTGATCCGCTGGGTATTCGCGGACGTGGCACAGGGCGCCGCGGTGCGGGACATGGCGCATGTCGATGAAGGCCGCAGGCTGGAAGCGACTCGTCAGGCCGGGCAGTTGATCACGCGGCTGGTGACGCGCGATTGCCGCACCGAGGCGATGGCGCGTATCAAGGGCGACCCGGCCGCGCTGCAGGACAGTCTGGCGGTGCTGGGCCGCGCCGCGCTGATGGACCTGGCGCAGGATCCGCAGGTGGTCGGCAGCTTTGCGGGCGTCGTCCAATATGTCGACATGGGCAGCATCACGATGATGCTGATGCAGGGCGGCCTGCGCCCCTGAGCGTCGGCAGCGCTGCCGGATCAACCCGCGCCTTCGAGTGCCTTTTGGCGCCGGCGCTGGACCGAGCTGCCGATTCCCATCGCCTCGCGATATTTGGCGACGGTGCGCCGTGCAATGTCGAAGCCGCGCGCGTTAAGCAGCTCGACCAGCGTGTCGTCGGACAGGATCTTTTTCGGGTCCTCGGCGGCGATCAGCCCCTTGATCGCGCTCTTCACCGCCTCGGCCGACACCGCCTCGCCGCCATCGGCCGACTGGATGGCCGAGGTGAAGAAATATTTGAGTTCGAACAGCCCGCGCGCACAGCTCAGATATTTGTTGCTGGTGACCCGGCTGACGGTCGATTCGTGCATCTCGATCGCATCGGCCACCTGGCGCAGTGTCAGCGGGCGCAGATGGGCGACGCCGTGCAGGAAAAAGCCTTCCTGCTGCTTCACGATTTCGCTCGCGACCTTGATGATCGTGCGCTGGCGTTGGTCGAGCGCCTTGACCAGCCAGTTGGCGCTGGCGAGCATGTCGCTGAGCCAGGCCTTGCTCGCCTTGTTCTGCTTGCCGCCCGAAACCTCGGCATAATAGGCCCGATTGACGAGCAGCCGGGGCAAAGTGGCGGCGTTGATCTCCACCGCCCAGCCGTTGCCGCGCCGGGCGACGAAGATATCGGGCGTCACCGCCGGCACCGCTTCCCCGCCATAGCGACAGCCGGGCTTGGGATCATAGCCGCGCAGTTCGCGGATCATGTCGGCCAGATCCTCGTCGTCGACATCGCAGATGCGCCGCAAGCGGGCGAGATCGCCGCGCGCGACGAGTTCGAGATTGTCGATCAGCCGCGCCATGCACGGATCGTAGCGATCGGCTTCCTTTGCCTGCAGCGCCAGGCACTCGGCCAGGTTGCGCGCGCCGACACCGGTGGGGTCAAAGGTTTGGATCACCGCCAGCACTGCTTCCACCTGCGCCAGTGCCACCCCCAGCCGTTCGGCAATGTCGAGCAGCGGCACGGTCAGGTATCCGCACTCGTCGATCTGATCGATTAGATGCTGGGCGATGAACAGGTCCGCGCCGGACAAGATGGAGCCCGCCTGCGCCAGCAGATGATCGGCGAGGCTCAGGTCCGAACTGCCGAGATTATCGAAATCGGGCCCGTCTTCCGATCCTCCGGCGCCGGTGCCGGAAAGACCCAGGCTACCGTCAAGCCCGCCGATCATGTCGGCAGCAGAGTCGTGGTGGAAGGTTTCGGTCGCAAGATCGACATCGAGCGCGGCTTCGCCGCTTGCCTCGCCGCCGCCCAGGATCAGTTCGCTCGCATCGGCCGGGCCGTCGCGCGGCTCGCCTTCGAATTCGGGCTCGGGAGCGGCAGGTTCGCTGGCGCCCTCCTCGCCCGACTGCGCGTCCAGCAGTGGGTTGCGCTCCAGCTCCTCGGCGATGAAGGTTTCCACCTCGAGGTTCGATAGCGCCAGCAGCTTGATCGCCTGCTGCAGCTGCGGCGTCATCACCAGCGATTGCGACTGGCGCAGATCGAGGCGAGGAGCGAGGCTCATGGCGGTTTAGAGCGAGAAGCTTTCGCCGAGATAGAGGCGGCGGACATTCTCGTCGCGCACCAGATCGTCGGGCGAGCCGGCGAACAGCACGCGGCCGTCATAGATGATATAGCCGCGATCGACGATCTCCAGCGTCTCGCGGACATTGTGGTCGGTGATCAGCACACCGATGCCGCGCGCACGAAGCTGCTTCACCAGATCGCGAATGTCGCTGATCGAAATGGGGTCGATGCCGGCGAACGGCTCATCGAGCAGGATGATCGTCGGGTTGGCGGCCAGCGCGCGGGCGATTTCGGCACGGCGCCGCTCGCCGCCCGACAGCGCCATTGCCGGCGAGGTGCGCAGGCGGGTGAGGCCGAATTCGTCGAGCAACTGTTCCAGCCGCGCCTGGCGCGCATCGCGGTCGGGTTCGGCGAGTTCGAGCACCGCGAGGATGTTCTTCTCGACGCTGAGGCCCCGGAAGATCGACGTTTCCTGCGGCAGATAGCCCAGGCCAAGAATCGCCCGACGATACATGGGCAGTCGGGTGATGTCCTCGCCGTCCAGCATGATGCGGCCGCTGTCCGGCTTCACCAGACCCATTACCGAATAGAAGCAGGTCGTCTTGCCCGCGCCATTGGGGCCGAGCAGGCCAACCACCTCGCCGCGCCCGACAGACACCGAAACATCGGTCAGCACGATGCGCTTGTCATAGGATTTGGCGATCGAAACCACCGCCAGCCCGCGTTCGGGCGTCGGGGCCGGATCGGCGATCGGCGTTTCGAGGATGTCGATGTCGCTCATCACGACTCCTGCTGGGAACTGTTCGCGGGTACCGACCGGCCAGCATGGCCGATTGGCAGGATTCCTGCATGATAAATGCCGGGAAGAAAAGGCCCTGCGCGGCGTGCCGTGGCCCGAACCCCGGTTATTGCTTTGGTGCGGCCGGTGCCGGCGACGGTTGCGAGTCGCTCGAATTGTCGCGTTTGGGTACCGAGAAGCGACCGGTCACGCGGCCGCCCTGGTTCTGCACGCCCGGCTGGCCCGCGCCCGAACCCGAGCCGCGCACGCCCGATCCGTCGATCGTCGCGCGACCGGTATCGAGGTTGATCGACAGCCGCCCGCCCGAGACATTGTTGCCTGCCTGACGTAATGTGACATTGCCGATCATGGTGATGATACGACGATCGACGTCATAGACAGCGAATTGCGACCGGCCGTTCTGGTCCGGCCGGCTGACGGTGACGTTGCCGGCGGCATCGACACGCGAAGCCTCGGGCGAGCCGTTTATCGCGCTGCCGGTCAGGTTGATGGTCACGCGGTCGGCATGCAGCGTCATTTCCGCCTGGGTAATGACGACATCGCCAGCCAGGATCACACGATTCTGCTTGTCCTGCAACTCGATATGCTTGGCATTGAAATCGAGCGGCGCGTTGGAATCATGCCGTGATTGGGCCGCGGCAGGCACCGATGCCGCCGCGAGCAGTGGCAGCCCAAGGGCGAACAGGGCAGAACGATGCATCATTGCTGCCTATTTGCGCGCTTCGGCATGATCCGCAAGCGGGCATTGCCGTCGAGCTTGACGATACGCTGTTCGAGATCGGCCGTCATCCGGTCCGCGCTGAACGGGCCGCTGGGGGTCGTGCCGCGCACGCCACCCTGGCTCGCCAGCCGGCGCGTCTTCAGGTCGACCGTAGCATTCTGGGTGTTGAGCACATAGCCATCGGCGGTCTGGAAATGGATCGGCCCGTCCACGCCCACCTGGTCGCTGTCCATATTGTACCGGCCTTGCGGCGCCACCAGCGTGGCGGGCCCGTCGGTCAGGCGAATCTGCGCGCTCAGGTCGCGCAGCTGCACGATCGGCTCGGCCGAGCTCTTCTGTACCGCCGAACCGGCATGCAGCTCGAACTGCTGCCCCTTGGCATCCTGGCCGCGATAATCGGCGGTTTCGATTCGCAACCGCTCGGGCGACATCGCCACCTTGTTCTTGTCGAGCACGAAGCTGACATCGCCGCCCATGAACAGCGGCGCCGTCACCAGAAACGCGCCAAGCACGCCGATTCCCATGGGCAGCACCACAAGCGCCAGCCGCACCATGCGATCATGGTGGCTCCCGGGATGGGCCCAGGACCGGCGCTGCGAGCGCAACCGAGCGGCGAGTTCAGACATGGCAGCCTTTGTGGGTGGCCGATGCGGGATCGGCAACCCCGGGATCAGATATGGGCGAAGATATCGACTTCGGACCAGCCGGCGAGATCGAGTTCGGCGCGCCAGGGCAGGAAGTCGAAACAGGCCTGGGCCAGCTCGGTGCGGCCCTCGCGCTCCAGCCGGCGATCCAGTTCCTCGCGCAGGGCGTGAAGATAGCGGACGTCCGACGCGGCATAATCGCGCTGGGCATCGCTGATGTCCGGGCCACCCCAGTCGGACGACTGCTGCTGCTTGGAAATTTCCGCGCCCACCAGTTCGCGCACCAGATCCTTCAGGCCGTGCCGGTCGGTATAGGTGCGCACCAGCCGCGAAGCAGTCTTGGTGCAATAGACCGGGCCTGCCGTGACGCCGAGGTAGAAACGAATCGCCGCCAGGTCGAACCGGGCATAATGATAGAGCTTCAGCCGCTCGGGATCGGCGAGGACCATCCGCAGATTCGGTGCGTCATAGCTGGAGCGCGGCCCGAAGCGGACGAGATGCTCGTTGCCCGACCCGTCGGACAGCTGGACCAGGCACAGCCGGTCGCGCGGGGTGATCAGACCCATCGTCTCGGTATCGACGGCAATCGCTGCGCCGGGGACGAACACGTCTTCCGGCAGGTCTTCTTCGTGGAAATATACAGCCATCCGAATCGCCTAGACCGCTTGCCGTCGCATCTCAATGCTTTGCCGCATCGGACGGCGCGTTTTTCCGGGCGTTTTCCTGCACAGTGACTGCCGGAAACGGGAGGATGTGCGGCGTTTCGGACACTTTGATGCCATAAAGGCGCTGATCGGCACGAAATTTGTTCGCGTGCCCTATTGTTTTGCGTTATGAACGGTGCCGGTGGCGCTATGTTAGTGCCGGAAGACCTGCGTTTTTCGTCCGGCGCTCGGGTTTTGATTGGTTACGTAGGGCGAACCGGGAAGACGAACAGGGCATGAGTTTCGATAGAGGGCGCCGCGGTGATCGCGGCGGGCGCGGCAGGGACAAGCGCGACGGCGGCTTCGGTGATGACTTCGGCGGCGGCTTCGGCGGCGGCTTCGAAGACCGTGGCGGTTTCGGCGGTGGCCGCGGTGGCTTCGGCGGCGGTGGCGGCGGCTTCGGCGGCGGCGGTGGCGGTTTCCGCGGTGGCGGCGGTGGCTTCGGCGGCGGTGGTGGCGGCTTCGGCGGCGGCCGCGGCATGCCGCCCCAGGTCGTCGGCGAAGCCACCGGTGTCGTTAAGTTCTTCAACGCACAAAAGGGTTTCGGCTTCATCGTTCGCGATGACGGCGGCGAGGACGTGTTCGTGCACATCTCCGCCGTGGAACAGGCTGGCCTGACCGCACTGGCCGAAGGCCAGCCGCTGGGCTTCACGCTGGTCGATCGCGGTGGCCGTATCTCGGCGACCGAGCTGAAGATCGATGGTGAGCCGCTGCCGGTGACCGAGCGCGCTCCGCGCGACGCCGCTGCCGGTGGTCCGGGCGGTGCGCCGCGCGGCGGCCCGCAGCGTCAGCTGACTGGCGAGAAGGCGACCGGCACGGTCAAGTTCTTCAACGCGATGAAGGGCTTCGGCTTCATTCAGCGCGACGACGGGCAGCCCGATGCGTTCGTGCACATCTCCGCTGTCGAGCGTGCCGGCATGCCGACGCTCAACGAAGGCGACCGGCTCGAATTCGAGCTGGAGGTCGATCGTCGCGGCAAGTACGCAGCGGTGAACCTGACGCCGCAGCAGTAACCCTGCCAAGGGCTACGCGAATCGAAGAGGCCGGGTGGAAACGCCCGGCCTTTTTGCATTGGCGCGGACCCAATCCGCATATTTCGCTCCTCTCCAGCAGTGGTCGCCCTGACGAAAGCCGTGTCTGCGGGCGTTTGAGGAAAATGGAACAGAACTATTGCTGGATACGCCAGCCAGCACCCGGATGAAGCTGGGGACGGTGGGGCACTATCCATGCAGCTTAGCATAGCGGCGCCTACAGCAGCCCCCGCTCGCGCAGCCAGGTTTCCATCAGCACTGTCCAGCGATCGACGCCTGTGCCGGTCCGGCGAAAGCCAAAGGCATGGCCGCCGCTGCCGAACAGATGGATTTCCGCCAGCACCCCCGCCGCGTCGAGCGCCCGGGCATAGAGCGTGCTGTTGCAGATCTCGTCGACCGGGTCGTCCCATGCCTGGACGAGAAACGTGGGCGGCGTCTCCCTGGTCACATGGATCGCGGGGTCGAGTGTGTCGCCCTTGCGGCAGAGATGGCCGGGATAAAGCGGCAGGGCAAAGTCCGGCCGGCTGCTGATCCGGTCGAGTGCGTCGACCGGCGTATAAGCGGGTTCGACGATGTTGCTCGTCTGCACGACCAGATAGCCACCCGCCGAAAAGCCGATCACGCCGATCTTGTGCGGATCGACATGCCACTCGGCCGCGCGGGCACGGAGCAGGCGGATTGCGCGCTGTGCATCCTCCAGCGCAGTGAGGTGCGGCGGTGTCACGTGGCAATCGCAGGCGGGGTCATAATGGTGATTGCTGTCCGGCACGCGATATTTGACGACCGCACAGGCGATGCCGCGCGCGGTCATCCAGTCGCACGCCTCGGTGCCCTCCAGATCGATCGCCAGCAGCTTGAAGCCGCCGCCGGGGAAGACCAGCACTGCGGCGCCCTTGCCCGGGCGCTTGGCCGGATAGAAGGTGAGCGTGGGCGTGGTCACGTCGAAGATGCCGGTGACCGGCCGCCCCTCAAAGCGCTTCGGATTGACCGAGGTTTCGGCATGTTCGGGCGGGCGCTTGGCATCCGCGCTGTCGGGCGGGCTGCCCGGCCATAGCGGAATCTGGCGGACGCCGGCCGGCGGCTGCCAAATGCCGATAACGGGTGCCGTCGCCTGCTGATGTCGCGCCGCCTCGGGCGCTGCCCCGCCGGCCACCGCCGCCATGACCAGCGACAGCGCCAGTCTAACCCCGACCATTTGCGTCTCCCCCTGCAGGATGGAGCGGCAGCCTCGCACGGCGGCGCGGTGCTGCCAATGGGCTCATGTCACCAGCCGTCGCAGCCCCTCGATCGTGTCGGCTTCGTGCGGCGGCTTGTCGGTGCGGATGCGGGCGATGCGGGGGAAGCGCATCGCCAGCCCCGATTTGTGGCGCCGCGACTCGTGGATCGAATCGAACGCGACTTCCAGCACCAGCGACTTGTCGGTCTCGCGTACAGGGCCGAAGCGGTTGACCGTATGGGTGCGGACATGGCGGTCGAGCCATTGCAGCTCTTCGTCGGTGAAGCCGAAATAGGCCTTGCCGACGGGCAGCAGCTCGCCTTCGGCGGTCCAGGCGCCGAAGGTGAAGTCCGAATAGAAGCTGCTGCGCTTGCCCGACCCGCGCTGCGCATACATCAGCACGCAGTCCGCCGTGAGCGGGTCGCGCTTCCATTTATACCACAGCCCGACGCGCCGCCCGGCGACATAGGGCGAATCGCGCCGCTTGAGCATCACGCCCTCGATCGCGGCATCGCGGGCGCCGGCGCGGATCTCTGCCAGCGCATCGAAATCGGGCGCGTCGATCACGGCGGAGAGATCGAAGCGCTCCCGATCGAGCTGCGGCACCAATGTTTCCAGCCGCGTCCGACGCGCGTGCCAGGGCAGGGCGCGGACATCCTCGGCGCCGTCGAACAATATGTCGTACAGGCGGACAAAGGCAGGAAATTCCGCAAGCGTCTTCGCCGACACCAGCTTGCGCCCCAGCCGCTGCTGCAGCGCGTTGAAACTGCCGGCCTCGCCGCCCTGCGCCTCGCCGCGCACCAGCAGCTCGCCGTCGAGCACGCCTTGTGTCGCGAAGGCCGCTGCCACTTCGGGGAAGCTGCGGGTGATGTCGTCGCCCGCCCGGCTGTACAGCCGCGTCTCGCCGCCGGCATGGACGAGCTGGACGCGGATGCCGTCCCATTTCCATTCGGCGGCATAGTCGGCCAGGCTGACCGCCGTTTCCTCGAGCGGATGGGCGAGCATGAAAGGCCGGAAGACCGGCACATCCTCGGCGCGGGGCTGTTCGGCGCGGCCCTCAGCCCAGTCGAAAAGGCGGGTATAGGGCGGGGCAAGCCCGTGCCACACTTCCTCCACCGCATCGACATCGAGCCCGAACGCCTGGGCGAGCGCAGTCTTGGCAAGCCGGGCCGAAATGCCGACGCGCAGCGCGCCGGTCGCGAGCTTGAGCAGCGCGAACCGTTCGTCCGCCTCGAGCCGGTCGAGCATGGCCGCCAGCGTCGCGGGCGCGTCCGACTTCGATATGGTCGCGAGCGTGTCGACGACCTGGCCAAGCGTGAGGGGCGCCGATTCGGCTGGCGGCCGGTGCGGGCTGGGCCAGAGCAATGCGATCGTCTCGGCCGAATCGCCGACAAAGTCGCGGCTCATCGCATAGAGGACCGGATCGACCCGCGCCTCGATCATCGCGCGGAGCAGCGCCGGCTTCACCGCCGGCAGGTCGAGCGTCCCCGTCAGCGCCGCCATCGCCCAGCCACGGTCGGGATCGGGTGTGGCACGCAGATAGGCGCCGATCAGACGCAGCTTCGCGTTGCGCGATCGCGTGTAGATCAGCCGGTCGAGCAGGTCGGCAAAGGCGCGCATATCAAACTAGATGGGCGCGGCCGCGTCCAGGCGCTAGAGGGCCGCGCATGCGCCGCGCCGTCACCCTGTTGCTTCTTGTTCTGATCGCCTTTCTGTCCATCGGCTACGCTACCGCCATTCGCGACCCCGCGGTGCGGCGGCTGGACGTGCATATGGCCGACTGGCCGGCCAGCGCGCCGCCGATGCGGGTGGTGCTGCTGTCGGACCTGCATGTCGTCGGGCCGGACACGCCGCCGTCGCGGCTGGCGCATGTCGTCGCGCAGGTGAATGCGCTGCACCCGGACCTTGTGCTGATCGCCGGCGATTTCGAATCGCACCGCGACGCTGCCACGCACGAATATTCGCAGGCGGAGATTGTAGCGCCGCTGCGGGGGGTGCAGGCGCGCTATGGCGTCGTCGCGGTGCTCGGCAATCATGATTACAGCGTGGCCGGTGTCGCGCTGCTGCCGCGCCACATGGCGCAGGCCGGCATCACGTTGCTCCGCAATCAGGCGGTGCGGCGCGGGCCGCTGACGATTGCCGGCGCCGACGATCTATCGAGCGATCAATATCGCTTCGCGGCCATGGACCGGGCGGCGCGCGCGCTGCCGGGGCCGACGCTGGTACTGGCGCACGAACCCGATATCGCCGCTGCGCTGCCGTCGCGGTACGGGCTGGTACTGGCCGGACACACCCATTGCGGCCAGATCAGCACGCCCTTGCTGGGGCCATTGTTCACGGCGTCTGCCTATGGCCGCCGCTATGGCTGTGGCGTGTTTCGCGAAGCCGGGCGCACCGTGGTGGTGGGGGCGGGCATTGGCACCAGCATCGTGCCGCTGCGCTTCTGGGCCGTGCCCGACATGTGGCTGCTGACGCTCGGCCGCTAGTATTACGAAGTGTCTCGCGCTTGCCGCAATTCGTGGCTAGCGTGTGGCACGAATGCGATACGCATTCACCTTTGGAGAGCGGATGCGATGAAGCTTGCAGTTTCGTTCGGCCTTGTACTGGCCACCCTGACGCCGCTGGCTGCGAACGCCCAGAATGCGCCGGCGCCCGCCGCGCAGACGGCAACCGCCACGGCTGCGAAATTCACCCTCGATACGCCGATTCAGGATCTGATCGCCGATGCCAAGGCCAAGGCGGTGCTCGATTCCGACCTGCCGGGCCTCAGCAGCCATCCGGCGCTCGAACAGTTCAAGGCGATGAGCCTGCACGCGGTACAGCCTTTCTCGAACGGCGCCTTGTCCGATGAGATGCTGAAGAAGGTCGAAGCCGACCTCGCCGCCATCAAGTGATTCGGGGCGGCCGGCACGCGGAATAGCGGTGCCGGCCCCTTTCCGGCCTTAGCCCTTGCGGCTGGCCTCGAACAGGAACCAGGCGCGTTCCTCGGCCTGGTCGGTCCATTCGTCGACAATGCCGCTGGTGGCATTGTCCCGCGCCGATTCGGCCGCTTCCTTCACGGCACGGAAGCTTTCGACCAGCTTCAGATTGTCGTCGCGCAGCTCGGCGAGCATGTCGCCCGGGGCAACGAACTCGGCATCATTGTCCGCAAGCGTCTGGCGGCGCGCGATGTCGCCGATCGAGCGCAGCGTGGTGTTGCCGGTCTTGCGCACGCGCTCGGCAATCGCGTCGGTCACGCCCAGGATCTGCGTCGCCTGATCGTCGAGCAGCAGGTGATAATCGCGGAAATGCGGACCCGAGACGTGCCAGTGGAAATTCTTGGTCTTGAAATAGAGCGCGAAGCAGTCGGCGAGCGCGCTGTTGAGCGCATCCGCGACGCTCTTCGTGTCGTTGCGGTTCAGGTCGGTGGGAGTCGCCAAAGCTGCGCTATTGTCTGCCATAAATTCCTCCGGTGGGGTTCGATACGAGAACCCAACGAGCGGCATATAGGGCCGGGTTCCAGCCGCCGCAGCGAAATTTTGGCGATCAATACGATCGGATAGGATGATCAGAGCAGCCCGGCTGCCGACAGCCCGGTTACCAGCCCGGCAAGCGTCAGCAGCGCTGCCGCACCCAGCCGTACCGCCGTGCGTGGCAGCGCGTGCCAGAGCGTTCCCGCCAGCGCGGCGACGGTGAAGAGCGCCCATGCCCCCAGCACCGCGCCGGTTGCGGCAAGCCACGGCGCGCCGCCCAGCCCCAGCGCGAGCACAAACAGCGGTGTCGCCCCGCCCGCGCCGAGCACCGCTCCGCCAAACAGCGCGGTAACAAGCGTGCCCAATCGTCCGTCCAGCCAGCGGGGAACGCCGCCGGCGGGCCAGAACAGCGCGATGCCGCTCACCGCCAGCGACACCGCCAGAAAAACCGCCTGCGCGCGCAGCGGCATATGCGGCGCGATCGCCACTGCCGCCGCGCCCGCAAACAGACAGGGCACGCCATGGCCCAGCCCCGCCGCCAGCGCGACGGGAATCGGCCCCGGGCGCCGCTCACCAAGGGCCGCCATCAACAGCGCCAGCCGATCCCCGGCCAGGCTCAGCAGCGCGAGCAGAAAGGCGGGAACCAGCACTTCCATTCGATTTCCCCTTGCGCCAGATGCATTGCGCGGGTGCCGTTAAAGTCGCGTGAAGCGTCCGTCCCTTGACTTTTCCGGCCGATTCGCGCATCCGCCCGCGTCTGTCAGCGGTGCGCCTTGGCGTGCCGCTCTTTTCATTTATCCGAATCGAGGGTTCCGGGTCATGGCAAAGCCGACCACCGTAAAGATCAAGCTCGTCAGCACGGCGGATACGGGCTTCTTCTATGTCACCAAGAAGAATCCGCGCACGCAGACCGAGAAGCTGAACTTCCGCAAGTACGATCCCGTCGTGCGCAAGCACGTCGAGTTCAAGGAAGCCAAGATCAAGTAAGCCGGCCGCGCGGAGGCGTTACGCCTCCGCCGCCCCGTCCGGGGTGTCCGATTCGGGCGAGGACGGGGCTTCTTCTGCAGTTTCTCCCTGCGCGTCGTCCACGGTTGCGACCGGCTCTGCCGGCAACAGCGCGCGCACCTGCTCCATGAAGCGCATCAGCGAGATCGGCTTGGCGACATAGGCCTTGGCGCCCGCGCTCCGAATCCGCTCTTCATCCTCATGGCCCGAATAGGCCGTCACCGCCATGATCGGGATCTGGCGCAGCGCTGTATCGCGCTGCATCTGCTGGATCAGCTCGAATCCGGTGACGTGCGGCAACTGGATGTCCATGATCACCAGGTCGGGCTCGAACTGGCGCGCCGTCGCCACTGCCTCGCGCCCGTCGCGCACCGGCTGGGTGGCGAAACCGTGCGCACGCAGCAGATCGCAGAACAGTTTGAGATTGAGTTCGTTGTCCTCCACAACGAGCACCCGGTTTGGCACGCGCAACCCTTCGAATGATTAAAGCGATACTTAGGGCATGAAACGCGCAGAAACAAATGCGGAAGCATTGGCTTTGCAGGCATTGGTGTGGACGCTGGGCGATTCGGGCCGCGCGAATCGCCTGCTCGATCTGACCGGCCTCGACCCCGACGGGCTGCGGGCCGGGGCCGGCGAACCGGCGGTGCTGGCGGCGACTCTTGGCTTTCTGGAGGCGCATGAGCCCGATCTGATTGCCTGTGCGTCCGCGCTCGACGTGGCACCGACACTGCTGGTAGAGGCGCGGCAGAAACTGGAGCGCGCATGAAGCCCCTGCTGATCACCGATTGCGATGAAGTCCTGCTGCACATGGTCCGCCATTTCGGCACCTGGCTGGATGAGGAGCATGATATTGCGTTCGACATCGCCGGCGGTGACTTTTCCCGCGCGATGCGCCGGCGCAGCGGCGACGGCGAGCTTTCGGCCGAAGAGATGTGGGCGCTGATCGACGGGTTCTTCCCGGCCGAAATGGCGCGACAGACGCTGGTGCCGCACGCGCGCGAAGTGCTGGCACGCATTGCCGAGGTGGCCGACATCGTCGTGCTCACCAATTTGCAGGACCATTGCCGCGAGCACCGAGTCGCCCAGCTTGCCACCCATGGCATCGCGCACCGCGTCGAATGCAACCAGGGTGGCAAGGGCAATCCGGTCGCGCGGCTGGTGGCTGAATTCGGCGCGCCGGTGGCGGTGTTCGTCGACGATCTGCCGGCGCATCACGAATCGGTAGCGAAGCACGCGCCTGAGGTATTCCGGCTCCATATGGTCGCCGAACCGGATCTGGCGCCGCATGTGCCGCCAGCGCCCCATGCCCATGCCCGCATCGACGACTGGCGTGAGGCGGAAGGCTGGATCCTCGACAAGTTCGTCCGGGCTTGACCGCGCCGCGCGGCAGTGGTTGAGCGGCGGCCATGACGACTGCCATCGATCGCAAGCTCGAAGAGCTGGGCCTCACCCTTCCCGAAGCCGCCGCGCCCGTCGCGGCCTATGTGCCCGTCGTCGAGGCGGGCGGGCTGCTCCACATTTCGGGTCAGCTGCCGTTCAAGGACGGCGCGCTGATGACCGGCCGGCTGGGCGAGGACCGCGACATCGCGTTCGGCACCGAAGCGGCGCAGCGCTGCGGCCTGATGCTGGTGGCGCAGATCAAGAAGGCGCTGGACGGCGACCTGTCGCGCGTGAAGCGCGTCGTGAAGCTGGGCGTGTTCGTCAATTCGACGGCCGATTTCGTCGATCAGCCCAAGGTCGCCAATGGCGCATCGGAGCTGATGCAGGCGCTGTTCGGCGATGCCGGCCGCCATGCGCGCAGCGCCGTGGGTGTCGCCGTGCTGCCGCTGGGTGCGGCAGTCGAAGTGGACGCCATCATCGCCATCGACTGAACCCATATCTTTCAGGGTTGCAGAAGCGCTTCCGGCCTCGTGCCGGGAGCGCTTTTTTCATTTGGTCTTATCTTGGTCATGTTGCGGCGCCGCAACAGTTTGTCACGATCCAACTGGCGATTGGGCGAATAATGTTGTGCAACGCAGCGCATTTCGGCAATCAACTTGTGTCGCCCCAAAGTTGCGCTGGCCAAAGAGCCTCCAACAAGCAATGCCGGGCGCAGCAGGTGGGGACCCTTTGGTTCAGAATTGAAAGGGATTCCATGCGCTTCACCATGATCAGCTTCGGCGCGCTGATGCTCGCCACCACCGCCCCCGCGCTGGCGCAAGAAACCGCTCCCGCTCCGGCCGTGACGATCAACGGCACTGCCACGCTGGTCAGCGATTACCGGTTCCGCGGCATCTCGCAGACCGACGGCAATTTCGCGGTGCAGGGCGGCGTGACCGTCAGCCACGCTTCGGGCTTCTACGCCTCGTTCTGGGGTTCTTCGGTTGACGATTATGTCACCGCGCACGGCACGGCCCATCAGGAACTCGACCTGATCGCCGGCTACAAGCATGCTTTCAAGGGCGGCGTGACGCTCGATGTCGGCGCGCTCTACTATGTCTATCCGGGCACGCGCCCCGGCTTCACCGGCGACAAGACTTCTTCCGACTTTATCGAGCCCTATGCCTCGGTCAGCTATGCGATCGGCCCGGTGACCGCCAAGGGCACGGTCAACTATGCGCCGAAGCAGAAGGCGCTGTCGCTGGACCAGGGCCAGACCAATCTCGCCAAGAACGACAATGTCTACCTCGCCGGTGACCTGTCGGCTGCCATTCCCAAGACGCCGATCAGCCTGACCGCGCATCTGGGCCACACCTTCGGCCCCAGCTGGCTGTCGATCGGCAAGGAATATACCGATTGGAACCTGGGCGCCGCCTATACCTATAAGGCGCTGACCTTCGGCATTTCCTATGTCGATACCGACGGCAAGTTCATCACCCCCAGCGGCAAGAATGCCTCGAAGGCGGGTGTGGTCGGCTCGGTCGGGGTCAGCTTCTGATCGCGATGGTTTGACGGAAACGGGGCGCGGTTGCGGCGGCGAGCCGCATCGCGCCCCCTCCGCCAGGGAACAGGAGAGGGCAGGGCACAAGCCCGCCGCAAACGAAAACGCCGGCCCGCGCGCTGCGGGCCGGCGTTTTTTCGTGCGCTGCGCGGTCGCTTATTGCGGCGTGCTGACGCTGGCGTCCTTGCCGTTGCCCTGCGGCGCGGCGATGATGTCGCGGGTGGTCTGGCCCTTGTCGACCACATTGGTGCTCGGGCTGCCCGCCATGCTGCGCGCGCCGATATCGGCGCTGGTGCGGCCGGCGGCGTCGAGGGTGGCGTTCTCCGACGGGCTGCGCGCGGCCGAGCCGCCGAACAGCGCCTCCAGCGCCTGATCGGCCGCCGACGTATCCTGCGGGCGCGCGGCGCCCGGCTGCGGCGGCTGCAGCGAGAAATCGGGCGGGATCACCAGCGGCGCCTGGCGGGCCACGGCAAATTCGTCGGGACGGGTGCGGTCATACCCGCGTTTGCCGCAGGCGGAGAGCGAAGCCATGCACGCCAGGCCGGCCGCGACGAGGACAATCTTACGCATTCAGTTTATTCTCCACTGGGGCCTGCGACTTGGGTGCCTTGTCGCGAACGAGCAGGGCGCGGATCAAGAGGATGACCACGCCGATGGTAATCGCCGCATCGGCGACGTTGAAGACCAAAAAGGGGCGCCACTCGCCGAAATGCAGATCGGCGAAATCGACGACATAGCCGAGCCGCGAGCGATCGAGAATGTTGCCGCACGCGCCGCCCAGCACCAGGCCGAGCGCGATCACGTCGCCGCGCTTGCTCTCGCGCAGCATCCACACCAGCACGCCCACCGCAATCGCCGCCGTCATCAGCACCAGCAGCCAGCGCGTCGCCGGGCTGTTCGCCGACAGCAGGCCGAGCGACACGCCGACATTCTTGACGAAGCGCAGGTCGAAAATCGGCAGCAGGGTGAGCGAATCATTCTGCACCACCAGGCCCAGCGGCCCGGTGACGACATATTTGCTCAACTGGTCGAGCAGGAAGACGATCGCCGCCGCCCCGAAGCCCAGAAACCGTACCGACTTCATCACAACACCACCTTTGCGCAGCGGTCGCACAGCGCCCCGTCCTGCGTCACTTCGGGAAGATGCCGCCAACACCGGCCGCATTTGTGGCGCTGGGTGGGCGTGACCGTGACCCTTTCACCTTCGGCAACGGAGGCGACGATGAACAATTCGGCCAGATCGTCGGCTGCCATCGGCAGCTTCGGCACCGTCACTTCGGCTTCCAGGCTGGAGCGGACCTGCTTTTCGCGGCGATAGGGTTCGATCGCTTCGGTCACGGCCTGGCGCAGCGCGCGCACCTCGGCCCAGTCATGCTCGACCGAAGCGCCTTCGGGCAGCACTGGCCATTCCAGCTCGTGGACCGATCCGTCCTCGCTCGGGAAACGGCTCTGCCACACTTCCTCGGCAGTGAAGGCGAGGATCGGCGCCGCGTAGCGGACCAGCGCGTGGAACAGTATGTCCAGCACCGTCCGATAGGCGCGGCGCTTCGGATCGCTCTCCGCATCGCAATAGAGGCAGTCCTTGCGGATATCGAAGAAGAAGGCCGACAGGTCCTCGTTCATGAAGTCGCCGAGCGCGCGCGCATAGCGGTTGAACTCGAACGCCTCTGCCGCCGACCGCAGCTCCGCATCGAGCGCCGCCAGCTTGTGGAGCACATAGCGCTCCAGTTCGGGCATGTCGGCCACCGCCACCTTCTCGGCCTCGCCGAACCCGTCGAGCGCGCCGAGCAGATAGCGGAAGGTATTGCGGATCTTGCGGTACGCATCGCCGGTGCCGGCCAGCACTTCCTTGCCGATACGGACATCGTCGAAATAGTCGGTCTGCGCGACCCAGAGGCGGAGGATGTCCGCGCCGCTCTCGCCGATGATCTTCAAGGGATCGACGACATTGCCCAGCGACTTGGACATCTTCTTGCCCTGGCCGTCGAGCGCGAAGCCATGGGTGAGCACCGCGTCATAAGGCGCCCGGCCGCGGGTCCCTGCGGATTCGAGCAGCGACGACTGGAACCAGCCGCGATGCTGGTCCGAACCTTCGAGATAGAGGTTGGCGCGCACGCCCTCGCCATAGCGCGCCTCGATCACGAAGCTGTGGGTCGAGCCCGAATCGAACCAAACGTCGAGAATGTCGGTGACGACTTCATAGTCGGCCAGAGCGTAATCGGGGCCGAGCAGCGCCTGATGGTCGGCCGAATACCAGGCATCGGCCCCGCCGGCGCGGAAGGCATCGAGGATCCGGGCATTGACCGCCGGATCGCGCAGATAGTCGCCGGTCTGGCGGTTCACATAAAGCGCGATCGGCACACCCCAGGCGCGCTGCCGGCTGATCACCCAGTCCGGGCGCCCCTCCACCATCGCGCGGATGCGGTTGATCGCGCGTTCGGGCACCCAGCGGGTGCGCTCGATCGAGTCCAGCGCGATTTCGCGGAGCGTGGGGGCGTTATGCTCCCTCTCCCCTTCAGGGGAGAGGGTCGGGGAGAGGGGCATATCCGCAGAGGACGCCGCTTGTGGAGAGTCCCCCTCTCCCAACCCTCTCCCCTGAAGGGGAGAGGGCTTTTGCGGCCTATCCATCGGGATGAACCACTGCGGGGTGCAGCGGAAGATGATCTTCGCCTTGCTCCGCCAGCTATGCGGATAGCTGTGCTGGAAGTCGTCCGAGGCGGCGAGCAGCGCGCCGGCCGCGCGCAGGTCCGAACAGATCGGCCCTTCGGCGCTGACGAACTTCTTGTTGATCACGCTGCCCTGGCTGCCGAGCCACAGCCAGTCGGCACGGTACATGCCGGCGGCATCGACGGCGAAGACCGGATCGATGCCGTGCGCCTTGCACAGCAGGAAGTCGTCCTCGCCGTGATCCGGCGCCATATGGACGAGACCGGTACCCGCATCGGTGGTGACGAAGTCGCCGGGCAGGAACGGCCGCGGCTTCTCAAAGAACCCGCCGAGCGCGTGCATCGGGTGCCGGGCAGTAGCGCCGGCGAGCTGCGAGCCTTTGACACTGCGCATTTCTTCAAAGTTCACAAGCACGGTCGTACCGGGGAACTCTTCACGAGCGGCTGAAGTTAGAGATTGGATTATGCGCTTGCGGAACGTGTCCACCAAGTCTGCTGCGACCAAGAATTCTTTTCCAAAGAACCAGCTGCCCGGCTTCTGATCAGAGACCTTTTCTTGAGAGCCCCAGCCAACCACGCCGCTGCTCCCCGCGCGAATAACGACGTACTCAACCTCCTCCCCATAAGCCAACGCCTGGTTCACCGGGATCGTCCACGGCGTGGTCGTCCAGATCACCGCATGCGCGCCGACCAGCTCGGGCGCGTTCGGCGCCTCGGTGATCTCGAACGCCACGTCGATCTGCGTCGACGTGATGTCCTCATATTCGACCTCGGCCTCGGCCAGCGCGGTCTTTTCGACCGGCGACCACATCACCGGCTTGGCGCCGCGATAGAGCTGGCCGCTTTCGGCGAACTTCAGGAGCTCGCCGGCGATCCGCGCCTCGGCGTCGAACTTCATGGTGAGATAGGGATCGTCCCAGTCGCCCATCACGCCCAGCCGCTCGAACTGCCCGCGCTGCACCGCCACCCACTTCTCGGCATAGGCGCGGCATTCGGCGCGGAAGGCGACGGGGTCGACTTCGTCCTTGTTGAGCTTCTTGGCGCGATAGGCTTCCTCGACCTTCCATTCGATCGGCAGGCCGTGGCAGTCCCAGCCGGGGACGTAGGGCGCGTCCTTGCCCATCAGGCTCTGCGAGCGGACGACGATGTCCTTCAGGATCTTGTTGAGCGCATGGCCCATATGGATGTCGCCATTGGCGTAGGGCGGGCCGTCGTGCAGCAGGAACCGCTCGCGGCCCGCACGGGCCTCGCGCAGCTTCTGGTAGAGGCCAATCTTCGCCCAGCGCTCGAGGATGGCGGGCTCCTTGGCGGCAAGCCCCGCCTTCATCGGGAAATCGGTCTTCGGCAGGAAGACGGTGTCGCGCCAGTCGCGCTGGGTGTCGGTTGCGTCAGTCATGGGTCGCGCGGGATTAGCCGGTGTGGCGGGGGAAGTCATCCCTTTCGCACATGTTCCCCACACCCCTCCCTGCAAGGGAGGGGAAGGGGTGGGTGCGCGCGTCTGCCCCGGCCCCTCCCTTGCAGGGAGGGGGGGCATTCTGACAAGGCGGGAATTACTCCTGCGCCAGCCGCACGCGCGCCTCGGCGGCATCGCGGTGCATCTGTTCGGTCAGCGCGTCGAGGCTGTCGAACTTCGCTTCGGGCCGCAGATAGTCGATCAGTTCGATTTCCAGCACCTGCCCGTACAGGTCGCCCGAAAAGTCGAAGAAATAGCTTTCCAGCAGCTCGACCGGTTCCTCGATGATCGGCCGTATGCCCAGATTCGCCACCCCGTCGAGCACGCGCCCGTCGGGCAGCCGCCCGCGCACCGCATAGACGCCATAGGTGGGGCGCAGATAGTTGCGCAGTACCATGTTGGCGGTGGGAAAGCCCAGCTGCCGGCCCAGTTGCGCGCCGCCCTCTACCACTGCCTCGATCGCGAACGGCCGAGTGAGCAGCGCCGCGGCCGCGCGCGGGCGGGCTGCCTGCAGGTGCGCGCGGATGCGGCTGGAGGAGACGACATCGCCGTCAAACGCCACCGGCGCTACCGTCTCTGCTGCAAAGCCCAGTTCGGCGCCCAGCGTCGCGAGCATCGCGACATCGCCCTCGCGGCCCTTGCCGAAGGTGAAGTCTTCTCCCGTCACCACGCCCGCTGCGCCGATCGTGTCGACCAGATGCTCGGCGAACTGGCGCGCGGTCAGCCGGGCGAGCGTCGCGTCGAAATGGAAGACCAGCATTGCATCGGCGCCCGCCGCGCCGAACAGCCGCTGGCGCTGGTCGAGCGTGGTCAGCCGGAAGGGCGGGGCGTCCGGCTGGAAGAAACGGCGCGGATGCGGATCGAAGGTGGCAACGATTGCCGGCCGCCCTTCTGCCCGCGCGCGCGCCACGGCGCGACCGACCACGGCCTGATGACCCAGATGGAAACCGTCGAAATTGCCCAGCGCGACGATCGCGCCCCGAAGGGAAGGCGGAACCGCCGAGCCGCCGTCCAGCCGCTGCATGGCGCGGCTATAGGCATTGCCCGGCGCGATGCCAATGGATTCAGGCCTTGCCCGGCGCCATTCCCGCGCGGAGCACGCGCAGTACATTGCCGCCCATCACCTTGGCGATTTCCGCTTCCGAAAAGCCGCGGTCGACCAGCGCCTGCGTCACTTCGACGAGCTGTGACGAATCGAAAGCCGTCGTCACCGCGCCGTCGAAGTCCGATCCCAGCCCGACATGGTCGATGCCGACCAGATCGCGGACATGGGCAATCGCATCGGCCACCGCCTTGGGGCTGGTCGAGCAGATCGCCGCATCCCAATAGCCGATGCCGACCACGCCGCCGGTGCGGGCGATGCCGCGAATCTCGTCGTCGGTCAGGTTGCGGTTGACCTTGCAGGTCGCCTGCACCCCGCCATGACTGGAGACGACCGGCCGCTTGGCCATCGCCAGGATGTCGGCGACGGCCTTGTGGCTGGAATGGGCGACATCGACCACCATGCCCAGCGCCTCCATCCGCCGCAGCACCTGCCGGCCGAGCGGGGTGAGCCCGCCCTTCTCCATGCCATGCATCGATCCGGCGACGCCATTGTCGAAGAAATGCGCAAAGCCCGCCATGCGAAAGCCCGCAGAATGGAGCTTGTCGAGATTGGCGATGTCGCCTTCGATGTCCTGCAGCCCTTCGACCGAGAGCATGCCGCCGACCACCTTTTCGCCCTTCGCGCGATCGGCGAGCAGCCGGTCGAGATCGGCAGGCGTGCGGATCACCCGCAACTGCCCGTCCGAGGCGCGGGCGGCGCGGTCGAGCTTTTCCGCATGCCAGAGCGAACGCTGGAGCAGCGACGTCCAGGTACGCGGCGGCTGGAGCTGGGCGATCGTCAGCAGGGTGATGTTGTCGGTATCGGCGCCGTTGGCGTCGTAATTCTGGTGCTTCGGCGTCTTGGTGACCGAAGAAAACACCTGCAGCGCGACATTGCCGGCGAGCAGGCGCGGCAGATCGACCTGGCCGCGTTCGGCGCGGTCGAGCAGGCTGCGGCGCCACATCAGCGTGTCCGCGTGCATGTCGGCGATCTGCAGCCGGGCATGGAGCGCGCGGGTCTGTGCCGTCACCTTGGGCAACGGGGCGGGCACGACCTTGTTCATGCTCGCTTCGACCAGGACCGGGGCGAGCCCGAAAAAGCCGATGCCGGCCAGGGCCAGCACGCCCAGCAGCCCGATCCCGATCGCCCGCTTGTTCATCCCATCCGCTCCAAGGTTACGAAGCTGTAGGCGGGGCGCCCCGCTTCGCTGGGATGATCCTCGCGCGCAACTTCGCGCCATGCAAGCGGATCAAAGGGCGGGACATGCGCATCGCCTGCGGCATCGACATGCACTTCGGTCAGCTCGATGCGGTCGGCGCGCGGCAGAAACAGCGCGAAAATCTCGGCGCCGCCGATGATCGCGGCGTCGGGGCCAGACAGCGCCAGGGCTTCGTCCGGCGCGTGGGCCACTTCGGCACCCTCCGCCTGCCAGCCGGTGTCGCGCGTGAGCACGATATGGCGGCGGCCGGGCAGCGGCGCCGGGAAAGACTCGAAGGTCTTGCGGCCCATCACCATCGGCTTGCCCATGGTCTGCGCCTTGAAGCGCTTGAGGTCCGTCGGCAGCCGCCAGGGCAACTGGCCGTCCTGGCCGATAACGCCATTATCGGCGCGGGCGAGGTGGAAGGTGATCATCGAAAATCCGCCCCGCCCGCTCTTGCATTCCCCTCCCTGAAAGGGAGGGGATCAAGGGGTGGGTGCGCGCGTCTGCGCGCTACGCAGACTCCAGAAACCCCGTTGAAAGCGAGTCCCGCCGCCTGACGGCGGCGGACCCACCCCCAGCCCCTCCCTGCAATGCAGGGAGGGGAATAGGAACGGACAATAAGGCCCCCCTCCCCGTTCCGGGGAGGAGCGTATTGCGGGTGCTCCATCACACCGCGACCGGCGCCTTGATATGCGGCTGCGCCACATAGTCGTGGATCGCGAAATCCGCATAGTCATAGGCGTCGATCGACGGCGCCTTGCGCAGGATTTCCAGCCGCGGCAGCGGTCCCGGCGTGCGGCTCAGTTGCTCGCGCGCCTGGTCGAGATGGTTGAGGTACAGGTGGCAGTCGCCGCCGGTCCAGACGAACTCGCCGACCTCCAGCCCGGCCTGCTGGGCGAGCAGATGGGTGAGCAGCGCATAGCTGGCGATGTTGAACGGCACGCCCAGGAATATGTCGGCCGAGCGCTGATAGAGCTGCAGGCTCAGCCGGCCGTTCGCGACATGGCACTGGAACAGGCAGTGGCACGGCGCCAGCGCCATCGCCCCCAGTTCGCCGGGGTTCCAGGCGGAAACGACCATCCGGCGCGAGGCGGGATTGGTCTTCAGCGTCTCGATCAGTTCGGCGATCTGGTCGATATGGCGACCATCGGCTGTCTCCCAGTCGCGCCACTGCTTGCCATAGACGGGGCCGAGATCGCCGTTTTCGTCGGCCCATTCGTCCCAGATGCTGACCTTCTGTTCCTGCAGCCAGCGAACATTGGTGTCGCCACGCAGGAACCAGAGCAGTTCGATCAGGATCGATCGGATATGGAGCTTTTTGGTGGTCAGCAGCGGAAAGCCCTGGCGCAGGTCGAACCGCATCTGCGCGCCGAACACGCTGCGCGTGCCGGTGCCGGTGCGGTCCATCGTCTCCACGCCTTCGTCGAGCGCGCGGGCCATCAGATCGAGATATTGGCGCATGGCGGCAGTCTAGCCGGGGCGAGTGGCGAAGTCATGCCCCTTCCGGCGCCGGGTCGCTTTGCTCCGAAGCGGATGGGCTTGTGGTTCCGCCGATGGGCCGGACAATGGCAGGTCGGCAGGCATGGGCGTGAACGACGCATCCGGGCATATTCGCCAGCTTGCAGACGCGCTGCGCCTGTTCGGCGGAATCGCGCACAGCGAGGTGGAGATAGCGGTCTTCACCTATCTCAATCGCGGGCAGCGCATTCTGGGCGTGCGCCATATGCATGGTGGCTTGCCCGACCGGCTGGAACTGCGGCTGCGCGACGTGGTGCGCGACGCGCTGAGTTTCGACGCGGCCGGCATGGTGATGGCGCATAATCACCCCAGCGGCGATCCGACACCAAGTGCGGCCGATCGCGAAGCGACGGGGTGGGTCGTGCGAGCGATGGCGCCGATCGGGATTCGCCTGCTCGACCATCTGGTCGTGGCGCGTGGCGGTACCACCAGTTTCCGGGAACGCGGCTGGCTTTGAGCTACTCGTGGCCGCCGGTGTTGCTGGGCGTGACGGGGCGGGCATGGGCGCCGGATTTGCAGGCGCGGATCGTTTCCGGCTCCGGGCGTTCGCCGCGCGCCTCGAACTGGGCGATATAGCCGCCGGCCGAGGGCATCGGCCGCATCGACACCTGCGCATAGCCGACCGCAGCGAACTCGCATTGCAGAAGGGCGGGCGGGGTGCCGTGATTCGCGGTCGGGCGATCGGCATCGACCACCACCACCCGGCCGCCCGGCGCCAGCGACGGCCGCAACCGCCACAGAAACTCGTAGGGCGATTCGATCTCGTGATACATATGGACCATCAGCACGCGATCGAAACTGTGCTCAGGCAGGCGCGGATCGGCAGGCAATCCGAGGCGAACGCTGACGTTGTCAAGCTTCTCCCGCACCACACGAGCCGCCAGTGCGCTGATATATTCGGGCACGATGTCTTCGGCGACGACGCGGCCCTTTTCGCCCACCCGCTGGCCCAGGCGGACGGTGTAATAGCCTTCACCGGCGCCGATATCGGCCACGGTCATCCCCGGCTTGATGCCTGCCATTGCCATCACCTGGCCGGCTTCGTTCAGCCGGTCGCGGGCTTCTTCGTTCGACCAGCGCGACGAGACGATCGTCGCGACCGGACGGTCGGCGGCGGGAAAGCCGGTATTGGGCTCGGCGCCGTTGCCTTGCGGCGCGGTCTTGCCGCCGTCGCACGCCGCCAGTAGCAGCGTGACGCCCAGCAGCAGGAACCGCGCCGACCCGATCAATCGACATCCTCCACGACCACGGCCTCTCCGGTGACGCGCTGCGCTAGCGCGGCGGCCATGAACGGGTCCAGCGCGCCGTCCAGCACGTCTCCCGGCGCAGTCGAGGCGACGCCGGTGCGCAGATCCTTCACCAGCTGATAGGGCTGGAGGACATAGGATCGGATCTGGTGGCCCCAGCCAATATCGGTCTTGGTAGCGTTGACCGCATTGGCCGCCGCTTCCCGCTCGGCCAGCTCGCGCTCGTACAGGCGGGCGCGGAGCTGGTTATAGGCCTCGGCACGGTTCTTGTGCTGCGAACGCTGGTTCTGGCACTGCACGACGATGCCGGTCGGCAGGTGGGTGATACGCACTGCCGAATCGGTGGTGTTGATGTGCTGTCCGCCTGCGCCCGAGGCGCGGTAGGTGTCGATGCGCAGCTCACTCTCGTTGATCTCGATATCGATGTTGTCGTCGATCACCGGATAGACCCAGACGCTGGCGAAGCTGGTCTGGCGGCGCGCATTCGAATCGAACGGGCTTATGCGCACCAGCCGGTGCACGCCGCTTTCGGTCTTGGCATAGCCGTACGCATTCTCGCCCTTGAGCAGCAGCGTCGCCGACTTGATTCCGGCCTGTTCGCCGGCGTGATAGTCGATCAGCTCCACCTTGTAGCCATGGCGTTCAGCCCAGCGCGTGTACATGCGCTGGAGCATTTCGGCCCAGTCGTTGGACTCGGTGCCACCGGCGCCGGCGTTGATTTCCAGATAGGTGTCGTTGGGATCGGCTTCGCCCGAGAGGAGCGCCTTGACCTTGTCCTGCTCTGCCCGCTCGGCAAGCTGGCCCAGGCTGGCGGTGCCTTCGCTCGCCATTTCTTCGTCGCCTTCGGCCTCGGCCATTTCGATGAGCTCGACCGTGTCGTTCAGCTCGCTTTCGATCGCGCGGGTGGCGGAGATCGATTCATCAAGCCGGCGCCGCTCGCGCATCACATCCTGCGCAAGCTTCGCATCGTTCCACAGCGTGGGGTCTTCGACACGGGCATTTAGCTCGTCCAGACGGCGCAGCGCGCGGTCCCAATCGAGCGAACGGCGCAGCAGAGCGAGGGCCGCGTTGATCTTGTCGACATGTGCCTGCGCTTCGGCGCGCATGGTGAATAACCTCTCGAAATTCCGGATGCCGCCCCATTTGCGGGGTGGCCCGACTGAAACAATATAGGGCCTTAAGCCCGCGCTAGTAGATTCCGCCCTGGCGTTGCAAGAAATCGCTATCGCCCTGGCTGTCGGCCTTGTGGGTGGGGCGATCGCTCGGGCGGGCGGCTGGTGCGCTCGCCTCCATGCTGCCGCGCCGGCCGCGGCGCTGTTCGCCCTCGGCCTTGAACGCTTCCCATATCACTGGCGATAGCGGATCATTGGTCGGCCACGCGCCCTGCACCGGACGGCCGCTGGCGCGATCGATGCGGACCATGCGGGTGCCCGCCGGTGCGACGAAGGGCAGCTTGTCGAGCCCTTCATAGGCCGGAATGGCGAATTGCTTGAAGATTGGCGCTGCGATCAGGCCGCCCTGGGCATAGCCGCCCATGTTCGAAGGCACGTCATAGCCAAGATACAGGCCACCGATCATCTGCGGGGTTCCGCCGACGAACCACACATCGGTGGGGCCGGTGGTGGTGCCGGTCTTGCCCATCATCGGCCGGTTGAGGTCGCGCAGCACGGTGGCGGTACCGCGCTGGACCACGCCTTCGGCGATGTGGACGATCTGGTAGGCGGTGACCGGATCAATGATCTGGCGTGCTCGGTTGATCGGGCGCGGCATCGGTTTGCCATCCCAGTCGCGGGCGTTGCAGCCTTCGCACGGGCGCCAGTTGCGCGGGAAGATGACCTGACCGCGACGGTCCTGGACGAAGTCGATCAGCGTGGGGTTGAGCGCGCGGCCATGGTTCACCAGGATCGAATAGGCGTTGACCATGCGCAGCACCGTCGTCTCGCCCGCGCCCAGCGCATAGGAGAGATAGGGCGGCAACCGGTCCTTCGACACGCCGATCCGGTCGATCAGGTCAACCACCTTGTCCATGCCAGTGGCGTTGGCGATCTGCACCGTCATCAGGTTGCGCGACTGTTCGATGCCCCAGCGCAGCGTGTGCGGCCCGGCGCCGCCCTTGTTGTCGAAATTGCGGAAGCATTTCTGGCCCAGCCCCGCGCCTTGCCAGACGCAGAAGGGGCCATCGACAACGATTGAGGCGGGCGTCATGCCGTTTTCAAGCGCGGCGGCATAGACGATCGGCTTGATCGTCGAACCCGGCTGCCGCGTCGCCTGCGTCGCGCGGTTGAAGGCCTGGAGGCGCGAATCGAATCCGCCCTGCATGGCCAGCACGCGGCCCGTCGAGGGATCCTCGACGACCATGCCGCCGGAAATCTTGGGCACGCTGCGCAGTGCCCAGCCATTGCCTTCGGGCGCCACCGCCAGAATGTCGCCCGGCTTGATTGCGTCAAAGGCATGGCCGCCCTTGCCGCGAATCGGCATCGCCGCGGCCGATGCAGGCATCCGGCCGGTATCGCCATTTTCAAAGCCCAGGGTGACGGCGTCGTCATCGCGCGCAACGACGATCGCCGCGCGCCAATTGTCGTAATCGATGCCGATATTGCGGCCGACAAATTCGCCCAGCCAGTCGTCCTGCCAGTCCTTGGTGGGATCGACATGGCCGATCGGGCCGGACCAGCCGCGGCCATGGTCGAAGCGCAGCAGCCCGTCGCGCAGCGCGCGCTGGGCATAGGCCTGCAGTCGCGGATCGAGCGAGGTGCGGATCCACAGGCCGCCATTGTAGACGCTGTACGGTCCGTCCTTGTCGGTCTCGCCGAATTGCTTGGCGAGCTGGCGGCGCACTTCCTCGACGAAATAGCCGCCGGCACGTTCGAAGCGCGGCGTCTGGCGCGGCACGGTGCCGAGCGGCGCGGCGACGGCGGCGTCGTGCTGTGCCTGGTCGATAAAGCCGTTGCGGAGCATTTCGCCCAGCACCCAGTTGCGCCGGTCGAGCGCGCGGCGGGTGTTGCGGTCGGGGTCGTAATTGGCCGGGCCCTTGGGCAGGATCGCCAGATAGGCCATTTGCGGCAGCGTCAGCTTGTCGAGCGGCTTGCCGAAATAGGCCTCGCTCGCCGCCGCGACGCCGCCCGAATTGCGCCCAAGCTCGATCGCGTTGAGGTACAATTCCATGATCTGCGGCTTGGTAAGCGTATCCTCGATCCGCCAGGCGAGGATGCCTTCCTTCAGCTTGCGCATATAGCTGGCTTCGTTGCCCACCAGCAGGTTCTTGGCCACCTGTTGCGTGATGGTGGAGGTGCCGCGCGGGGTCTGGCCGCGGATTGCGCCTTCGGCGGCGGCGCGGACCAGGCCGGGGAAATCGAGCCCGTGGTGGCTGAAGAAGGTCCGGTCCTCCGCCGACATGAACGCCCGTACCAGCAGCGGCGGATATTCGGCATAGCTCAGCTGGACGCGACGCATCTGCGCATAGGCGTGGATCGGCGTGCCGTCGGCCGAGCGGACATAGCTCGGCAATTGCGGTTCATAGCTGCGCAGCTTGTCCACCGAGGGCAGGTTGCGCGCGACCAGCAGCCAGAGCAGGAACACTGCCAGCCCGGCGAGCAGCGCCAGCACCGCCAGCACGCGGAACCACCAACGCCGCCTGATCCGCGCGAGAAAGCCGCCGAATCCGCCGCCCTCGCGCCGGATTCGGATGTTCATGCTGGGAGTTTCGCCTTCGGCCATGCGGGCTGGGGTGTAGCAACTTTTGGGCTAGATGAAAGCCGGTCGGCGTCGGCTGGTCTCAGCGTTGTGCCATGCGGGTGGCGAAATGGATCTCGACAGCCTTGCGGATGGCCTCTGCGATTTTGTCATGGCCGTCCTGCGAGGCCAGAAAACGCGCGTCGGCAGGGTTCGAGATATAGCCCGTTTCCAACAGCACCGAAGGCATATCGGGCGCCTTCAGCACCATCAGCGATGCCATACGGTGGTAGTTGGCCTTGATCGGAATCAGCGGCTGCGCCTCGCGCCCCAGCAACTGGGCGAAACGGGACGAGGCATTCATCGTCTCGCGCTGGGTCAGGTCGATCAGAATTGATGAGATGTTCGCATCCTGACCGCCCAGGTCTACGCCTGCGATAATATCGGCCTTGTTCTCGCGGCTGGCGAGCCGGGCGGCTTCCTTGTCGGAGGCGACTTCGGACAGCGTGTAGACGGTCGCGCCGGTCGCATCCGGGTTCGGTGCGCTGTCGCAATGGATGGAGATGAACAGGTCGGCGTGCAGGCGCCGCGCCAGGCTATAGCGGTCTTTCAACACGACGAAGCGGTCGTCTTCCCGCGTCAGGGCCACGCGCACCCGGCCCGAGGCAAGCAGTGCCTCCTTCACCGCCAGCGCGGTCTTCAGCGTCAGATCCTTCTCGCGTACGCCATTGGCACCGATCGCGCCCGGATCATGCCCGCCATGGCCGGCGTCGATCACCACCAGCGGGCGGCTGCGATCGTCGCCATAGACACGCGGCAGGGGGCCGCCGGCGCTCCGGGCGGGGATCGGCATCGACACGCTGTAATCGGAATAGGCGGTGCGGGTCGCCCCCGCGAAATAGCGGAAGGGCGGCAGGAAGCGCAGCCGCTGTTCGGCCGCGGCGCGGGCAAAAGCGGAATCGTCCACCGAGCGCAACTGTAGTGTCAGCGTGCGTCCGCCATCGGCAAAATTGCCTTCCGCGATGATCGCGGGCCGGGTTAGGTCGAGCACGATCCGGGCGCCATTGTCGCCGTGCCGCCCTTGGCGGATCGCGGACACATCACCGCCGGCCTCTGCCACGCGGCCCGGTGTGGCGCCGGTCACGTCCAGCGCGATGCGATGCGGCGTCGGCAGCACGAAGGCCGTCGCGTCGCGAACCGGCGCATCGAAGGTGATCACCACCCGATCCCCGTGTACACGAACCTTTTCGACGACCCCGGCCCAACTCGGCGCACCGGTCAGCCACCCGGTCAGAAGAGCGAGCAGAAACAGCACTCGCTTGCTATGCCGTGCCCCCCGCCGCCCGGTCCAGCCCAAAAGCTTGGTCACTACGCCCCTCACACAGACGAATACGCGATCTGAGGGTGACCCTAGGCATCGGGCTTCAAATCCCGCTGAATCGATCTGGTTAAGTTGGGATTGACCACCTTTTGTCCTACGCGCGCGGATTAGAACGATGTCGCAACTATCCGGGGCCGCCTCCGCAGAAATTCTGCTGCCGTTCCGACAGTTGCCGCATCGTCAAACGGGTGCTAGGCAGTGCATGCTTCCGGCCTGATGCCGGAATAGTCGAGCGGCCATGTGGGGCCGCGACAGTTCAGGTTGACGCTCGCATGAGGCAATTTCCCCAACGTCCGCACAGCCAGGCCATCCCGGCCGGCGTGGCGGCGATGGTGGAGCAGTCGGACCGCCGGTCCGCGCGTGCCCGTGCAGCAGCAGCAGTTTTTGAAAACCGCAGAACCCCGGCCGGCACCCCCGGCTCGGTTCGCACACCCAATCGCGCGCACGCGCCACATCCCGTATCCGGATCCGGCCGGCGCGCCCGGAGAATATTGAATGACCATGCGTATGTTGATCGACGCACGGCACCGGGAGGAAACCCGCGTTGCCGTCGTCAAGGGAAACCGAATCGAGGAGTTTGATTTCGAGTCCGCCGAGCGAAAGCAGCTCAAGGGCAATATCTATCTGGCCAAGGTAACCCGCGTCGAACCGTCGCTGCAGGCGGCGTTCGTCGATTATGGCGGCAATCGCCACGGCTTCCTGGCCTTTTCCGAAATCCACCCCGATTATTACCAGATTCCGAAGGAAGACCGCGAAGCGCTGCTGCGCGAAGAGGCCGAGCATGCCGCCCAGGAAGCTGCGCTGCGCGAGGAAGAGGGCGACGACGATCACGACCACGACGACGGCCATGAGGATGGCGTTCAAGTAGTCGAGCGCCCGCACGACGACGAGGAAGCCGCCGAAGGCGAGGATGCACCCGAGGGCGGTCGCCGTCGTCGTGGTCGCGGCGGCAATGGCGACGAGGCGGAGGCGCTGCGCCAGCGCCGCATGAACCTGCGCCGCCGCTACAAGATTCAAGACGTGATCCGCCGCCGCCAGGTACTGCTGGTCCAGGTCGTCAAGGAAGAGCGCGGCAACAAGGGCGCGGCGCTGACCACCTATCTCAGCCTCGCCGGCCGCTACTGCGTGCTCATGCCGAATACCGCGCATGGCGGGGGCATAAGCCGCAAGATCAGCTCGGCGGCCGACCGCAAGCGGTTGAAGGGCATCATGGCGGAGCTGAAGCTGCCGCCGTCGATGGGCTGCATCGTCCGCACCGCCGGCCTTCAGCGGACCAAGACCGAGATCAAGCGCGACTTCGACTATCTCGCCCGACTGTGGGACGAGATTCGCGAGAAGACGCTGTCTTCCTCGGCGCCCGCGCTCGTCTATGGCGACAGCGATCTGATGAAGCGGGCGATCCGCGACATTTATAATCGCGACATCGACGAAGTGATCGTCGAGGGCGAGGAAGGCTATCGCCAGGCCAAGGACTTCATGAAGCTCCTGATGCCCAGCCATGCCCGCAAGGTGAAGCAATATGCCGATGCGGTGCCGCTGTTCCAGCGCGCCGGCGTCGAGGATCAGCTTGCGGCGATGTACCATCCGGTGGTGCAGCTGAAATCGGGCGGTTATCTGGTGATTAACCCGACCGAGGCGCTGGTCTCGATCGACATCAACTCGGGCCGTTCGACGCGCGAGCACAATATCGAACAGACCGCGACGGCGACCAATCTGGAAGCCGCGCAGGAAATCGCCCGCCAGCTCCGCCTGCGCGACATGGCCGGCCTGGTCGTGATCGACTTTATCGACATGGACCATTCGTCCAACGTCCGTAAGGTCGAGAAGGCGATGAAGGAGGCGTTGAAGAACGACCGCGCCCGCATCCAGGTGGGCCGCATCTCCGCCTTCGGCCTTATGGAAATGAGCCGCCAGCGCCTGCGCACCGGAGTGCTCGAAGCGTCGACCCGCACCTGCCCGCACTGCGAAGGCACCGGTCTGGTCCGCACCGCCTCGTCCGCCGGCCTGTCGGCGCTGCGGCTGATCGAGGACGAAGCGGCGCGCGGCCGTGGTTCGCAGATCCTGCTGCGCGCCAGCCAGGAGGCGGCCTTCTACGTCCTCAACAAGAAGCGCGGCGAACTCGCCGAGATCGAGGACCGCTACGGCGTGACGATCGAGATCGCGGCCGATGGCGAGCTGGAAGGCGCGCGCATGTCGGTCGAGGCATCGGGCCCGCCGCCGGCGCACGCACCGCGCATCGACCCGCTGATCGAGGAACCCGAAGAAGAGTTCGTCGAGGAAATTGAGGAAGAGGAAGTCGAGGCGGAAGCCGAGGCCGAGGAAGCGCGCGATCGGGGCGATAGCGACGGCCGCAAGCGCCGCCGCCGCCGTCGTGGCCGCGGTCGCCGCGGTCGGGATGGTGATGCGCCGCAGGGCGAGGCCGGTGAAGAAGGCGGGGCCGAAGACGACGGCGCCGATGCCGAGGCCGAGGCGGCAGAAGCCGGCGATGGCGAAGCGGCAGAAGCCACGCCCGCCCAGCGCGAAGAAGGCGAACGCGCCCGCAAGCGCCGTCGTCGCGGTCGTCGCGGCGGCCGTCGCGGTGCCGGTGGCGAGGATGCCGGCGCTGAGGCCGGTAGTGAGGATGCTGCCGATGAGGGTGTTGCCGAGGTCGCGGAATCGATCGCGGCCGAGCCGATCGCGGCCGAGCCGATCGTCGCCGAAGCGCCGGAGCCGGTTGCCGAGGCGGAAGCCGCACCCGCACCGAAGCGCCGCCGCAGCCGCAAGGCCGAAGCGCCGGTTGAAGCCGAAGCCGAAGCGCCGGTGGCTGAAGCTGCTGCGCCGGTCGAAGCGGTAGCCGAGCCGGTGGCCGAGGAAACGCCGGCCAAGCCCAAGCGCACCCGCCGTAAAAAGGCGGATGCCGCACCCGAGGCAGAAGCTGCACCGGCACCCGTGGCAGAGCCCGAGCCGGTGGCCGAGGAAGCGCCGCCCAAGCCCAAGCGCACCCGCCGGAAGAAGGCTGATGTCGCAGCGGAAGTCGCTGAATCTCAGGCTGAGCCGGTGGCGCAGGACGTCGCGCCTGTGAGCGAGCTGGTTGCGGAAGCCGATACCGCCGATGCGGAAGCAGAGGCTGCTGAGGGCGATGCCGCCGCGCCGCGCCGCGGCTGGTGGCAGCGTACCTTCGGTAATTAATCCCTGAGCCCGGCGCAGTCCCCGTGGCTGCGCCGGACTTCACCGGCGGTTCAGCTTTGCGCCGCCAGTCGGCAACCGGATAGAGGCAGGAGTCGACATGTCCCGCATCCACCGTCTGGCCACGCTGCTTGCGCTGCTGTGTCTGGGGCTGTTCGCGGCACGTCCGGCCATGGCCCAATCGGTATTGCGCGATGCCGAGACCGAGGCGCTGCTGGCCGATATGGCGGCGCCGCTGTTCAAGGCGGCGGGCCTGTCGCCCGAAAACGCCAAGGTGGTGCTGATCCAGGATCCTTCGATCAACGCCTTCGTCGCCGGCGGCCAGATCGTCTATGTCAATTCAGGCCTGATCGACGCTGCCGATAACGCCAACCAGGTGCAGGGCGTGGTCGCGCACGAAATCGGCCATATCGTCGGCGGCCATGCCGTGTTCCAGCGCGATGGCGGCTATGGCAAGGTGACGATCCTCAGCCTGTTGCTCGGTGCCGCCGCAATGGCGGCGGGGTCGCCCGAAGCCGGCACCGGCATTCTGATGGCCGGTCAGCGCGCCGCGATCGGCAAATATCTCGCCTATAGCCGCGTGCAGGAATCCTCGGCCGACGCGGCGGGCTCGCATTTTCTGAACACCGCCGGGATCAGCGGCAAGGGCATGCTCAGCTTCTTCGACAAGCTGACGCAGCAGATGCACACTTATGGCTATTACACCACCGACCCGGATGTCGATCCGTTCGCCCAGACGCACCCGATGTCGCAGGATCGTGTCGAGGCGCTGAAGGCCGATCTGCAGAAGTCGCCGGCTTGGAACAAGCCGTCCGATCCGGATCTGGAGCGGCGGTTCAAGCGGGTGCAGGCAAAGCTGCGCGGCTATGTCAACGATCCCAAGACGACGCTCCGCGTTTATCCGCTGAGCGACCAGTCGGCGCCGGCCCATTATGCCCGCGCTTATGCCTATCACCAGTCGGGCTATCCCGAGCAGGCGGCGGCGGAAACCGCGGCACTGGTGAAGATGGCGCCCGACGACCCCTATTTCCTCGAACTCGAAGGGCAGATCCTGCTCGAATCGGGCAAGCCGCAAGAGGCGCTGGCTCCGCTGCGTCGCGCTACCGAGCTGTCGCACTATTCGCCGCTGATCGCCGCCACGCTGGGGCATGCGCTGGTCGCCACCGAGGACAAGGCCAATCTCAAGGAAGCCGAGCGGGTGCTGCGCGATTCGATCACGCGCGACCGCGACAATCCCTTTGCCTGGATCAATCTGGGCACGGTCTATGACCAGCTGGGCGACCAGCCGCGCGCCGCGCTCGCCACGGCCGAACGTGCCAATCTGATCGGCGATGCGCGGACTGCCTATATGATGGCGCGTCAGGCAATGGGCGGCTTGCCGCAGGGGTCGGCCGACTGGGTGCGCGCACAGGATATTCAGATGGTATCGGAAAATCAGTTGAAGGACGACAAGCGCAACAAGGGGCGCAGCGGCGAATGATCGCGCGTCTGACCCGCAGCCCGCTGGCATTGGTGGGTGCCTTGCTGCTTGCCGCGATTCTGGGCGGGCTTGTTGTGCTGGGCGCGCAGGCCGCAATTCCCGGCGCCGGCGGCGACAAGGCGCGGGTGGAAGCGATCGTGCGCGCCTATCTGCTCGAAAAACCCGAAATCCTGCGCGAGATGATGGAGCGGCTGCAGCAGCAGGAAAGCGCGCAGCTGCAAAAGGCGCAGGACAACGCCCAGTCGGCGGTACCGGCGGCAATTCCTGCGCTCACCGCGCCCTTCGCCAGTGCCTGGGCCGGCAATCCGCAGGGCGATGTGACGGTCGTCGCCTTCATGGACTATGCCTGCGGCTATTGCCGCGCCAGCCTGCCCGGATTGCGTGAACTGATCGCGAAGGATCCCAAGGTCCGCGTCGTCTATCGTGAATATCCGGTGCTGGGGAATGCGAGCGTGGCGGCGGCGCATTGGGCGCTGGCGGCGGCACAGCAGGGCAAGTTCCGTGCGTTCCACGATGCCTTGTTCGCTGCCGATGGGCCGAGCGATGCGGCGATCGCGGATGCGCTGGCCAAGGCGGGCGTGGATCGGGCGGCAGCGGAAAAGGCGGTGCGCTCCGACGCGGTTGCCCATGAAATCGAGGCAAATCGCAAGCTAGGCGCAAAGCTGGCGATGAACGGCACGCCTTCCTGGGTGATCGGCGGCAAGATCTATTATGGCGCCCGCGACTATCAGGCGCTGGCAGACGCAGTGGCGGAAGCGCGTAAGTCCAAGTAATCCGGGCCCTTGTCGTCGGAACGGCGGCTGCCTACCTAGCGGCTTCCTTCCGGCCAGGGCTTTCCTTCATGCAATCCATCCTGTCGCTACGCCAGGTCAGCAAGACCTATGCGTCGGGCCACAAGGCGCTCGACCATGTCGATCTCGACATTCGGCGCGGCGAGATTTTCGCGTTGCTCGGCCCCAATGGCGCCGGCAAGACGACGCTGATCTCGATCATCTGCGGCATCGTCACGCCCAGTTCGGGCACCATCCTGGTCGACGGCCATGACGCGATCCGTGAACCGCGCGCGGCGCGGTCGAAGATCGGGCTGGTGCCGCAGGAAGTGGCGGTGGACATGTTCTCGCGCGTCGGATCGGCCGCCCGCTATTCGCGCGGGCTGTTCGGCAAGGCACCCGACGGCGCCTATTGCGACCAGTTGCTCAAAGACCTGTCGCTGTGGGACAAGCGCGACGCCAAGATCATGGAGCTTTCGGGCGGCATGAAGCGGCGCGTGATGATCGCCAAGGCGCTGAGCCACGAACCCGACATCCTGTTTCTCGACGAACCCACTGCCGGGGTGGATGTCGAATTGCGGCGCGACATGTGGAAGCTGATCGGCCGGCTTCGCGACCGCGGCACCACCATCATCCTGACCACCCACTATATCGAGGAGGCCGAGGAAATGGCCGACCGGGTGGGCGTGATCAACAAGGGCAAGCTGCTGCTGGTCGAGGAAAAGACGACGCTGATGCAGAAGCTCGGCAAGCGCGAACTGGACCTGAGCCTGGTCGAGCCGTTGCCGGCGATTCCGGTCGAGCTGGCCGAATGGAATCTGGTGCTGGCGGATGAAGGGCACCGGCTGCGCTACACCTTCGATGCGCAGTCCGAGCGGACCGGCATCCCGTCGCTGCTGCGCAAGCTGCATGACCTGGGCATCGCCTTCAAGGATCTCGATACGTCCAAATCGAGCCTGGAGGACATCTTCGTCGATCTGGTGGGGGCGCGGCAATGAACGGCATCAATTTCCACGGCATCTGGGCGATCTACACGTTCGAAATGGCGCGCACGCTGCGTACGCTGTGGCAGTCGATCGCGACGCCGGTCATTACCACCTCGCTCTACTTCATCGTGTTCGGCGGGGCGATCGGCAGCCGGATCGATTCGATCCACGGCGTGAATTACGGCAGCTTCCTCGTCCCCGGCCTGATCATGCTGTCGCTGCTCACCCAGAGCATCGCCAATGCCTCGATCGGCATCTATTTCCCCAAATTCACCGGCACGGTGTTCGAACTGCTCTCCGCGCCCATTTCCGCGATCGAGCTGGTGGTGGGCTTTGTCGGCGCGGCGGCGACCAAGTCGGTGGTGATCGGCCTCATCATCCTCGCGACCTCCGCATTGTTCGTGCCGCTCCGGATCGATCATCCGGCGGCGATGCTGGCCTTTCTGGTGCTGACTGCTGTCACCTTCAGCCTGTTCGGCTTCATCATCGGCATCTGGGCGCGCAGCTTCGAACAGCTTAACATCGTGCCGGCGCTGCTGGTGACGCCGCTCACTTTTCTGGGCGGCGCCTTCTATTCGATCGATATGCTGCCCCAGCCGTGGCACAGCATCAGCCTGTTCAATCCGGTCGTCTATCTGGTCAGTGGCTTCCGCTGGAGCTTTTTCGGCCATGGCGATGTGGCGATCGGCTGGAGCCTCGGCTTCACTGCCGCCTTTCTCCTGATCTGCCTGGCCGTGGTCGTCACCATCTTCCGCACCGGATACCGGCTGAAGAACTGACGGCTCAATCCACCCAGTCGAGCCCGATTTCGCGGTAGAGGCCGCGGTCCTCTTCCCATTTCGGGTTCACCTTGACGTGCAGGTACAGGTGCACCGGCACGCCGAGCAGCTTGGCGAGTTCGGCGCGGGCGCGGGCGCCGATTTCCTTGATGCGCGCGCCGCCCTTGCCGAGCACGATCGCTCGCTGGGTTTCGCGGGCAACCAGGATCTGCTGGTGGATCTCGACCGATCCGTCCTCCCGCTCGCTATATTTCTCGGTCTCGATGGCGCTGGCATAGGGCAGCTCGGCATGGAGCTGGAGATAGAGCTGCTCGCGCGTCACTTCGGCCGCCAGCATCCGGTCCGTGGCATCGGAGACCTGGTCTTCGGGGAAATGCCAGGGCTCCTGCGGCATCGCCTTGGCCAGCGCGGCCTTCAGCTCGGGCACGCCGTCACCGGTCTGGGCGGAGACGAAATAGGTTTCGTCGAACGGCAGCGCCTCGTTGAGCTTTGCCGCATGGCCCAGCAGGCGCGGCTTGTCGGCGACGTCGACCTTGTTCAGGATCAGGATCTTGCGCTCGGGCCGGGCGCGAAGGCTTTCCAGCACCGTCTGCACCTTCGGGCCGATGCCGCCCTTGCCGTCGACCACCAGCGCGATCAGGTCCGCGCCCTGCGCGCCTTCCCAGGCAGCGGCGACCATCGCGCGGTCCAGCCGGCGTTCGGGGGTGAAGATCCCCGGCGTATCGACCAGGATCAGCTGCGCGTCGCCTTCGATTGCGATGCCCATCAGCCGCGCGCGCGTGGTCTGCGCCTTGGGGCTGACGATCGCGACCTTCTGGCCGACCAGCGCATTGACCAGCGTCGACTTGCCGGCATTCGGCGCACCGACGATCGCAACGACGCCGCAGGATTGTTGGGGGGTGGGTTGGGTCATGGATTCCGGTTGTAATGGGGATTGAGAGTGGGGGCGAGGGCTGCGCTGGCTCTCACCCGCCCAGCTTCGCCAGCAGCGCGGCGGCGGCGGCGGTTTCGGCTTCCTGCTTGTTGCTGCCCTCGGCACTGGCTTCGGCGAGCTTGCCGATCGACACCTTCACCGTGAAGCGCGGCGCGTGGTTGGGGCCGGAGCGGTCGATAACTTCATATTCGGGTGGCCGGCGATTGCGCGCCGCCGCCCATTCCTGCAGCGCCGATTTGGGGTGCTTGGGCGCCTTGGCATGGGCGTCGATCCGGTCGCCCCAGATGCGGCGGACAAAGCCGCGTGCGGCATCGAGCCCCGCCTCGCGATAAAAGGCCCCGATCAGCGCCTCCATCACATCGCCCAGCACATTGTCGCTATCCGCGGCGCCGTCATCGCGGGCCTGTTTGCCGAGCTTCAGATAGGGCACCACGCCCAGTCCGCGCGCGACATCGGCGCAGACCGGTCCCGTCACCAGTGCGTTCAGCCGCCGCGACAGCGCCCCTTCGGGTTCGTCCGGAAAGCGCTCGAACAGCCACTCGGCGATTACCAGCCCCAGTACGCGGTCACCGAGAAATTCCAGACGCTGGTAATTGCCCGCCGCCTGGCTGCCATGAGTCAGCGCCCGCTCGAAAGCGGCGAGGTCCTGCGCCGGGCGGCCGAAGGTCGCAGTGACCCAGCCGCCCAGGTCGGGGGTGCTCAGAAGCCTTCTCCGATCCGGCTCCAGCGCGCTGCCGTGAACCAGGTCCAGGGCAGGAACCAGTTTGCGCTGCCGTCGGTGGACCAGAAGTTCACCACTGCCTTGCCCTCGATATTCTCGAGCGGCACGAAGCCGATGCCATTGCCGTTGGGCGGCTGCGGGAAGCGGCTGTCGGTGGAGTTGTCGCGGTTGTCGCCCATCAGGAATACATGGCCGGCGGGCACCGTGTACACATCGGTGTCGTCCTGCGGCAGCGTATCCTGGTCGAGCACATTATATTGCTTGCCGCTCGGCAGCGTCTCGCGGAACTGCGGAATGCGGCACACCGGATTGCCCTTGTCGTCCGCAGTCTGGAAGCGCGTCGGGCAGTTCACGAAATTCGGCGTGATCGGCAGCACGAAATCCGCGATGCGCTGCTTGGGCACCGGCTTTCCGTTCAGGATCACCTGGCCATGGACCATCTGCACCGTGTCGCCCGGCAGGCCGATCACGCGCTTGATCCAGTCCTCGCCATTGTGATTGGGCGCCTTGAACACCACCACGTCGCCGCGCGCGGGCGTGCCGGGGAAGATGCGGCCCGGGATCAGCGGCAGGCTCCACGGCAGCGAATGTTTCGAATAGCCGTAGTTCCATTTGGTGATGAACAGATAGTCGCCGATCAGCAGCCGCGGCAGCATCGACTCGCTTGGGATGCTGAACGGCGAGAAGATGAAGCTGCGCACCACGAATACGATCAGCGCCAGCTTCAGCAGGAAGGTCGCGAGATCGCGCCATTCCGACTTGGGCTTTTCGGGCTTTGCAGTCGGCGAGGCAGGCGCGGCGGTACTAGCCGGGGCGGGGGCTGCGGTTTCGGCGGAGGAAGGCGTTTCCATGGGCTATGCTCTGCTAGCGCCGGGCGGAGAGGTCAAGCCGATGAATGAGGCTGGCCCCGGCAGGATTGGGACGATAGGGGGACGTGCCACCATGGAGATGAATATGGCCTTGCCAGACTGGACGCCGATCCAATCCCTTCCGCATGCGACGCTCACGCAGCTTTTCGCCGCCGATGCCGAGCGGCTTTCGCGGCTTAGCGTCGATGTCGCCGGCATCCATTTCGACTGGTCGAAGACGCACCTGACCGGCGAGGCGCTCGCCGCCTTCGCCACGCTGGCCGACCGGATGGGCCTTGCGGCCAAGCGCGATGCGCTGTTCGCGGGCGAGGCGATTAACGTGACGGAGGGCCGCGCCGCCGAACACACCGCCGAACGCTATGAAGGCGCGCCCGACAGCGTTGCGCGCGCCCGCAGCCAGCACGCCCGGATGCGCGCGCTGATCGACGCGATCGAGGCCGAGGCGCTGGGGCCGGTGCGGCACATCCTGCATGTCGGCATCGGCGGCTCCGCGCTGGGGCCGGACCTGCTGGTCGACGCGCTGGGCCGCGATGCCGACCGCTATGATGTGGCGATTGTCTCCAATGTCGATGGCGTGGCGCTGGAAGAGGCGCTCAAGCGCTTTGATCCGCAGGCGACGATCCTGGCGATCGCCAGCAAGACCTTCACGACGACCGAGACGATGCTGAACGCCGAAAGCGCGCTGGCGTGGATGGCCGAGGGCGGGGTGGCCGATCCCTATGGCCGCGTCGTCGCACTTACTGCCGCGCCCGAGCGCGCAGTGGAATGGGGCGTCGATGAAACCCGCGTGCTGCCGTTCTTCGAGAGCGTCGGCGGCCGCTATTCGCTCTGGTCGTCGATCGGTTTTCCGGCGGCGCTTGCGCTGGGCTGGGAAGCGTTTGAGGAATTGCTGGAAGGCGCTGCCGAAATGGACCGCCATTTCCGCCTGACCGATCTGCACCAGAACGCACCGGCGCTCGCGGCATTTGCCGACCTCTATTACACGCAGGCGCGCGGCTGCGAGACCCGCGCGACCTTCGCCTATGACGAGCGGCTGCGGCTGCTGCCCAGCTATCTCCAGCAGCTCGAAATGGAATCGAACGGCAAGCGCGTCACCGCCGAGGGCGAAGTGGTGACCTGGCCGACTGCGGCGATCACCTGGGGCGGGGTGGGCACCGATGCCCAGCATGCGGTGTTCCAGTTGCTCCATCAGGGCACGCGGCTGGTGCCGGTCGAGTTCGTCGGTGTGATCGATGCCGGTGATGCGCTGGCCGAGGGGCATCACCGCCAGTTGCTGCTCAACATGTTCGCGCAAGGGGCGGCGCTGATGGCGGGCAAGGGGCATGACGATCCGGCGCGTGCCTATCCGGGCGACCGGCCGAGCTCGACGCTGCTGCTCGACGCGCTGGAACCGCGCACGCTGGGCGCGCTGATCGCTTTCTACGAGCACCGCACCTTCGTGAACGCGGTGCTGCTTGGCATCAACCCGTTCGACCAGTTCGGCGTCGAGCTGGGCAAGGAAATGGCCAAGGCGGCCGACAAGGGCGGGCTCGATTTCGACCCGTCGACCAACGATCTGATTCAAAGGGCTTTTGGCGCATGAGCGACGAAGAATATGTGTATGATGAGGCGAGCGGGGAATGGATCCCCGCCGCCGAGGCCGCTGCCAAGGCAGCGGCCGCCGATGCGGTGGAAGTGCGCGACTCGGTCGGCAACCTGCTGCAGGACGGCGATCAGGTAACGCTGATCAAGGACCTGACGGTAAAGGGCGCGGGCCAGACGCTGAAGCGCGGCACGCTGATCAAGTCGATCCGTCTGACCGGCGACGCGCAGGAAATCGACTGCAAGTTCGACGGCATCAAGGGCCTGGTCCTGCGCGCGGAGTTCGTCCGCAAGCGGTGAGCCTTGTTCCCCTCCCGCTTGCGGGAGGGGCTAGGGGAGGGACCGACGTGGAGGCTCTCGCTACAACGGCTTCCCGCGCGACAAGACCATCCCCTCCCCCGACCCCTCCCGCAAGCGGAAGGGGAGCGATGGCTGCGAGGGCAGCGCTATTGTTTTGCCCGCCGGCACCCTATCTTTGCTGCAATCTTTCTCCTGCCTTGCGCTGAACCCCTCCGGAGTGACTCATGTCCGACTATGACTTCGACCTGTTCGTGATCGGCGCGGGTTCGGGCGGCACGCGCGCCTCGCGCATGTCGGCGGCCTATGGTGCGAAGGTCGCGGTGGCGGAGGAGTACCGGGTCGGCGGCACCTGCGTGATCCGCGGTTGCGTGCCCAAGAAGCTGCTGATCTTCGGCGCGCATTTTGCCGAGGATCTGAAGGACGCGCGCCGGTTCGGCTGGGACGTGCCCGACTGCCATTTCGACTGGCCGACGCTGCGCGACAATGTGCTGGCCGATGTCGACCGGCTGAACGGCCTCTACACCCAGGGGCTGGAGAATAATGGCGTCGAGATCATCCACGAACGCGCCACCGTTACCGGCCTGCATGAAGTGACGCTGGCGAGCGGGCGGAAAGTCAGCGCCAAGACGATCCTGATCGCCACCGGTGCGCACCCGCATGTGCCGCAATTCCCCGGCTGCGAGCATGGCATCACCTCGAACGAGGTCTTCCATCTCGAAACACTCCCCAAGCGTGTACTGATCGCCGGCGGCGGCTATATAGCCAATGAATTCGCCGGCATCTTCAACGAGTTCGGGTCGAAGGTGACTTTGGTCAACCGCACCGATGTGATCCTGCGCGGCTATGACATGCAGGTGCGCGACCGACTGCTCCAGATTTCGATGACCAAAGGCATCGATTTTCGCTTCTTCGCCGAGTTCGAAAAGATCGAGAAACAGGCCGATGGCAGCCTGCTGGTGTCGATGACCAACCATGCGCCGATCGAAGTCGATTGCGTGCTGTTCGCCACCGGCCGCATTCCCAACAGCAAGGGGCTGGGGCTGGAGCAGGTCGGCGTCGAACTCGACGACAAGGGCGCGGTGAAGGTCGATGCCGACAATCGCAGCTCGGTCGACAGTATCTATGCGGTCGGCGACGTCACCAACCGCATCCAGCTGACCCCGGTGGCGATCCGCGAGGGCCAGGCCTTTGCCGACACGCTGTTCGGCGGCAAGCCGCATCAGGTCGATTATACCAATGTGCCCAATGCGGTGTTCAGCCATCCGCCGATCGCTGCCGTGGGCATGACCGAGACCGAGGCGCGCAACAAGCTGGGCTCGGTCAAGGTCTACACGTCCGACTTCCGGGCAATGAAGAATGTGCTCGCCGGGCGGCATGAGCGCGCATTGTACAAGATGGTGTGCGACGGTGTGACCGGGCGGGTGGTCGGGCTGCACATGATCGGCCCCGATGCGCCGGAAATCCTCCAGGCCGCGGCGATCGCGGTGAAGGCGGGGCTGACGAAGGAAGCGTTCGACGCCACCGTCGCGCTGCACCCGACCATGGCCGAGGAGCTGGTGCTGCTGAAATAGCACCAGCCCGTAACGGTTGGTGCCGCCTATCCCATATGTTCCAGCAGGTCGTCGCCGCTGCTGTGCGGCACCTTGCCGGCGCCGCGCGACAGCCAGGCGGTGGTGGCGATGTCCCAGGTGACATTGCCCACCGTCCGCATGATGTCGGGCAAGGTCTCCACCGCCACCAGCAGCCCCAGCGGCGCAATCGGCGCGCCGATCGTCGCGGCGACGGGGGAGATCGCGCTGATATAGCTCACCGTGCCCGGCAGGCTGACCGATCCGAGCGAGGTCAGCGTTGCGACCACCACGCCCACGGCCAGTGCTGCGGGGTTGAGCGGTACGCCGAACCACTGGGCGACATAAATGGCGACGGCGAAGTTCATCGCCGGTCCGGTCGCGCGGAAGATCGCGACCGCCAGCGGCATCGTCACGCCCGATACCGCCACGGGCACGCCGATTTCGGCCGAGCCCTCGATCATCACCGGCAGGGTGGCGAGCGAGGATTGGGTGCTGAGCGCCACCGCCTGGCTAGGCAGTGCGGCGCGGATGTAGCGGCCCAGGCCGACCCGCCCGCCGATCACTGCCGCCGGATAGGCGAATAGCGTGACCGTCAGGCCCACCGCGGCGACGGTCAGGATGTAGTGGATCAGCGCGCCGAACGCGCCGGTGCCGGCCTTGGCGCCGACCACCAGCGCCAGCGCGAACACGCCCACCGGGCCGACCCACAGCACCCACTCGATCACCACGAGCATCACGTCGCGGATTGCGACGAAGAAGCTGGTGAGCTGCGCCCGCGCCTCGGCACCCACCCGCGTGATCGCGAAGGCGAAGATCAGCGAAAAGATGATGAGCGACAGAAAGGCGTTCTCCGCCGCGGCCTTGACGATGTTCGCCGGGATGATCGCCGCCAGAAATTCGCCGAGCGGCGGTGCGGGGCCGACCTTTTCGGCGCCGGCGAGCGCCGCGCGCAGGCTCGCGGCCGATTCCTGCGGCAGCGGCGCGATCTTCAGGAATAGGGGCGTCAACAGCGCAGCCGCAGCGGCCGACAGGAACAGCAGCACCACATACATCGCGATCGCCCGCCCGGCGAGCCGCCCGGCCTGCGCCGCCTCTGCCGTGGCGGTCACGCCGGTGATCAGCAGCGCGACGACCAGCGGCACGATCGTCATCTGCAGCCCGTTCAGCCACGCCTGCCCGACCGGCTGCGCCCATGCCGCGGCGGTGAGCCCGGCCTGCGGCGCCCATGCCGCCAGCACTGCACCGACGATCAGCCCGGCCAGAAGGGAAAGAAGAATTCGAGTTGGTTGCGACATGCTCGCCCTTTGGTTCTTTCGCCGCTATCACGGCCCCCACACAACGCCACAAGGGCGCGAGAACGTAAGACATGGCAAGAAAATATTTCGGTACGGACGGCATTCGCGGCGCCACCAACACGGCGCCGATGACGGCAGCAATGGCAATGAAGGTGGGAATGGCGGCCGGCGCGCACTTCCGGCGGGGCGATCACCGGCATCGGGTGGTGATCGGCAAGGACACAAGGCTTTCGGGCTATATGCTCGAAAATGCGATGGTCGCTGGCTTCACCAGCGTAGGCATGGACGTGGTGCTGGTGGGGCCTATGCCTACGCCGGCCGTGGCGATGCTTACCCATTCGATGCGCGCCGATCTGGGCGTGATGATCTCCGCCAGCCACAATCCCTATGCCGATAACGGCATCAAATTGTTCGGGCCGGACGGGTTCAAGCTCTCCGATGCAGATGAGGAAGCGATCGAGGCGCTGATCGACGGCGAAGTGCCGCTGGCCTATCCTGCCGATATCGGTCGTGCCCGCCGCGTCGAGGACGCGCGCGGCCGCTACATCCACTTCGCCAAGTCAACCTTCCCGTCGGATCTGACGCTCGACGGGCTGAAAGTGGTGGTCGATTGCGCCAATGGCGCAGCCTATCAGGTGGCGCCTTCGGCGCTGTGGGAACTGGGCGCGGAAGTGATTTCGATCGGCGTCAGCCCCAATGGCAAAAACATCAACGACCGCGTTGGTTCGACGGCGCCGCAAACCCTGTGCGAGACGGTGGTCGCCTCTGGCGCGGCGATCGGCATTGCGCTTGACGGTGATGCCGACCGGCTGATCGTGGTCGATGAAACCGGCACGGTGATCGACGGCGACCAGCTCATGGCGCTGATCGCGACCGGCTGGGCGCGGCAGGGCAAGCTGGCCGGGGGCGGTCTGGTGGCGACGGTGATGTCGAACCTGGGCCTCGAGCGGCATCTCGCCGCGCAGGGGCTGGGGCTGGTGCGCACCAAGGTGGGCGACCGCTATGTGCTCGAGAAGATGCGTGGCTCGGGATATAATGTCGGCGGCGAGCAGAGCGGGCACATCATCCTGTCCGACTATGCGACAACCGGCGACGGGCTGGTCGCCGCGTTGCAGGTGCTGGCGGAGGTCGTCCGCGCTGGCGCACCGGCGAGCGAGGTGCTCCACCGTTTCGACCCGCTGCCGCAGCTTTTGAAAAATGTCCGTTTCGCAGGCGGCAAGCCGCTGGAAGATGCGGCGGTGAAGGACGTGATCGCCGCTGCCGAAGCCGAACTGAAGGGCCGCGGCCGGCTCGTGATCCGCGCGTCCGGCACCGAACCGGTGATCCGGGTGATGGCCGAAGGAGACGATCGGGATCAGGTCGAAACAGTGGTCGACCGGGTTTGCGAAGCGGTGCGTTTGGCGGCTGCCTGATGCTTCAATTCCCCTCCCGCTTGCGGGAGGGGAGTGCAGGCGGACAGGCTAGGAGGACAGGCCATGCTGGAAATGCGGCCCGATTGCGAAAAATGCGGCACCGATTTGCCGGCGGACGCGGGCGGCGCCTTCATCTGCTCGTTCGAGTGCACCTTCTGCGCCGACTGTGCCGATGCACTCGACGAGCGTTGCCCCAATTGCGGTGGCGAGCTGCTCGATCGTCCGGCGCGGGTGGGCCAGGCCCTGAAGCGGCATCCTGCTGCTACCGAACGACGATTTCGCGGTTAGGGTCTGTCCTACAGGGGGCGCTTTGTGCCACACAGGGCACCATGTTGAGGATGCTTGCCAGGGGCCGCTTCGTCACGCCAGACCCGCCGGTGTGCGGGGGCGTGCGGATGGCGCGCAGACAAAGCGCAAAAAGCCTCACTTGCCTAAACTTCCTAAACTTCGCCGGCAACTGAACCATGACCACGCCGCGTATCCTGATCATCGCGGGCTCCGATTCCGGCGGTGGCGCCGGCATCCAGGCCGACATCAAGACGGTCACCATGCTGGGCGGCCATGCGATGACCGCGATCACGGCGATTACGGCGCAAAACACGCTGGGCGTGCAGGCCGTACACCCGGTGCCGACCGACATGGTGCTGGCGCAGATCGATTCGGTGATCGCCGATCTCGGCGTCGATGCCGTGAAGATCGGCATGATCGGCTCTGCCCGCACGGCGCTGGCGGTGGCGGAAAAGCTGGCCGAGCTGCCGGGCATTCCGGTGGTGTTCGATCCGGTGATGGTGGCGACCAGTGGCGCCACGCTGGCCGATGATGCGACGGTCGCAGCGTTCGAGCGACTGATGGACCGGGCGACGGTGGTGACGCCCAACCTGCCCGAACTGGCGGCGCTGGGGCGCGATCCCGAGGATATTGTCACCACGCATCGTTGCGCGGTGCTCGTCAAGGGCGGCCATGGCGAGGGTACCGAAGTGGTCGACACGCTCTATTCGGCCGACCCGGAAGACCCGCCGCGGATCGAATGGCGCGATCCGCGGATCGAGGGCGACAACGACCATGGCACTGGCTGTACGCTCGCCTCGGCGATTGCCACCGGGCTCGCCAGCGAATGGGATTTGCCCGAAGCGGTCAGCCGCGCGCGCCGCTTTGTCCGGATTGCGATGCGCGAGGCGGCGGGGCTGGGGCGCGGCCATGGCCCCATGGCGCAGCAGGCGGTGCGGCTCGACCTCAATATGAGCTTTTTCGAGCCGATGCTGAATCAGGTGACAGTGCCGGCGAAGGATCTGGCGGCGAGTGAGCGCTTCTATCGCCTGCTCGGTCTGCGCCAGGTGGTGCGCGCCTCGCCACGCTATGCCCGGTTTGAAACCGAGGGCGGGGCAACCTTCTCGATCGCCACCGACGAGCATTACACGGCGCCGGTCGTCTATTTCGAATGCGGCGATCTCGACGTTACTGTCGCCTATCTCCAGCAGCAGGGCTTCGTGTTCGAACAGGAGCCCAGGGACGAGAAATGGGGCTGGCGCGAGGCGCGGCTGCGCGATCCCGCCGGCAACGCGATCCGTCTCTATCAGGCTGGCGAAATGCGCCGCTTTCCGCCATGGCGCATCGCTGACGATGCCTGACCTTTCCTACGAAACCCGCTATTTCCAGCTCCACGCCGGCCCGGTTGCCGGCGTGGACGAGGCCGGGCGTGGCCCGCTTGCTGGCCCCGTCGTGGCGGCGGCGGTGGTGCTCGACCCCGACTGCATTCCTGACGGTATCGACGATTCGAAGGCGCTTACGGCGGCACGCCGGGAAAAGCTGTGCGCCGAACTGCTCCGCTGCGCGAAGGTGGGCGTTGGCGTCGCCAGCGTTGCTGAGATCGACCAGCTCAACATCCTGTGGGCGACGATGCTGGCGATGACGCGGGCAGTGGCGGCGCTGGGCTTTCCCCCCGCTTTCGTGCTGGTCGACGGCAATCGCTGCCCCGACTGGGCGCACCGCAGCCAGGCGGTGGTGGGCGGCGATGCGCTATGCCTGTCGATTGCGGCGGCCTCAATCGTCGCCAAGCATCAGCGCGATTGCATGATGGCGGAGCTGGATGCGGTCTATCCGGGCTATGGCTGGGCATCGAACAAGGGCTATGCTGCCAAGGTGCATCAGGAGGCGCTGCGCCGGCTGGGCCCGACGCCGCATCACCGCCGGAGTTTTGCGCCGGTTGCCCAGGCCGAACTGGACTTCGGACCGATCGTGTCGGCGGCGGAATAAGCCCACACCCGGCAAATTTTGCCTAGTCACACCCGCAGGCGCCGCGGCGCCTCTACAATGTCAGAACGACAGGAGGAGATGCGGGCATGGCATTTATGGGCGGACGCACGACGCAGGGCTTCACCGAAGCGGCGCAGCAAGTGCCCTTCTACGATCCCGTAATGGCCGAACTGATGCGCGAGGCAGTCGTCGGCCCCGCCAATTTCCACGAAATGGCCGCGCTGGTCCGCTATGCCCAGTCTCGCGGCCTTGCGCCGGCCCGCTTCGGTTTCGATGACGGTGCGGCGCTGACCGATCCGCTCCATCCGCTCCACCTCGCCTTTCTCGAAACGCTGCGCGACCCGGTGCTGGGCAGCGATTATGCCGAACTGGGCAATGTCGCGCCGTGGCGCGAACGGGCGCTGGCATGCCGGCTGCCGTCGGACATGCTGGCCGATGCTTCTGACCGCGAGGCCTTTATCGCAGCGATTGCGGCGACGGGCACCTCGGCCGAAGTTCGGGTGGCGCTGTGCGTTGCCGGCCGCATCCGCTTTGGCGACGAGATCGAACTGCTCGGCCGCGAGGCGCAGGCGCTCTACGAACTCGGGCTGTTCCTGCAGGCGCGGGCGCGGCTGGCGGCGTGCGTGGCGCTGGGCGGCGACGCGATTGCGATCGGTTGAGTGCTTGCTCGGGTTGGCGAAACGTTCCAGCTTATCCACAGGCTGCGAAATTCGCCGATTGAGTCTTTTTTGCCACACTACCAGTGCTTGCGCCTGTGGATAACTTCTTGACTCAATATCTGGCGGGTGCCGGAATGTTCCGCAGGGTTAACGGTTTGATACGGAATCCGCGTTAACCAAAGTCTGCTTGACGGCGGAGTCCGTGCACCGCGAAAACGCGCGCCTTGAGAACAGGGGTGTAAGGCATGGGTGTACTGGAGAAGGTTAATCGCGCCGGGGCGCGGGCGGCGGCGAAGGCGCCTGCCGTGCTGCCGCTCGACACGATCCTGCGCCAGGACTGCATTGAGGCGATGCGTAGCCTGCCCGACAAATGCATCGACATGATCTTTGCGGACCCGCCCTACAACCTGCAGCTTGGCGGTGACCTCAACCGGCCCGACGGCAGCCATGTCGATGCGGTGACCGACGATTGGGACAAGTTCGACAGCCTTGCCGCCTATGACAAGTTCACCCGCGAATGGCTGGCGCAGGCGCGGCGCATCCTGAAGGATGACGGCACGATCTGGGTGATCGGCAGCTATCACAACATCTTCAAAGTTGGTTCGGCGATCCAGGACCTGGGTTTCTGGATTCTCAACGACATCATCTGGCGCAAGGCGAACCCGATGCCCAATTTCAAGGGCACGCGCTTCACCAACGCGCATGAAACGCTCATCTGGGCGTCGAAGAGCGAGAAGGCACGCTACACTTTCAACTACCGCTCGATGAAGACGCTGAACGACGAGCTGCAGATGCGCAGCGACTGGGAATTTCCGATCTGCAGCGGGCAGGAACGGCTGAAGAAGAACGGCCACAAGGTCCACCCGACGCAGAAGCCGGAGGCGCTGCTGTACCGCGTGCTCCTGTCCTGCACCAAGCCGGGCGACGTGGTGCTCGATCCCTTCTTCGGCACCGGCACCACCGGCGCGGTGGCCAAGCGCCTTGGCCGGCGCTGGATCGGCATCGATCGCGAGGGGGGCTATGTCGAGGCGGCGCTGGAGCGCATCGCCGCCGCCTTGCCGCTCGACGAAAGCGCACTCCAGACGATGCAGGCCCCCAAGGCCGCGCCGCGCGTGGCATTCGGTCAGCTGGTCGAGAATGGCTATCTTACCCCGGGCATGGTCCTGTGCGACCTAAAGGGCCGCTGGCGTGCGACCGTGGGGGCGGATGGTTCGCTCAACTGCGACGGCCAAGCCGGCTCTATCCACAAGCTGGGCGCGACGCTGCAGGGCGCGCCGAGCTGCAACGGCTGGACTTTCTGGCATTATCAGGCGGAGGATGGGCTGAAGCCGATCGACGCGCTGCGCCAGACCTATCTGCTCGCTACGCAGCCCTGAGCCACTTTCCCGGAGTATCGCGGGCCGGTAGCAGGGTGTCATGACCGATCTGCCCGCCAGCGCCCGCCTCTATCTGCGTCCGATCCAGTTCGTCGATACGCCTATCGGGCGCGACGGCGCGGTGGCGCGGCTGGCGGGGGGGATGCAATGGTTCTCCGCCTATGAGCTGATCGCCGTCGAGGGCGGCAGGCGCGTGGTGCAGCGGGTGATCAGTGTTGCGGAGGCTGAGGCCGATCCGCGCCTTGCCCCTGTCGCTGCCCGAATCACGGCCCCCCGCGCGCCGCTCCGGCTGGGTGAGCGGACGCTGCGGCTCGACCAGCCGCTGGTGATGGGCATTCTCAACATGACGCCCGACAGCTTTTCCGACGGCGGCAAACATGCCGGGGATGCTGCTGCGGCTGCCCAGACGGGCGTGGACATGAGCATTGCCGGCGCTGCCGTGCTCGATCTTGGCGGCGAATCGACCCGACCGGGTGCCGAGACGGTGTGGGAAGGCGACGAGATCGCCCGTGTCGTGCCGGTGATCGAGCGGCTGAAGGCCAGCGGCGCCGCGCTTTCGATCGACACGCGCAAGGCTGCCGTGATAGAAGCGGCGCTGGCCGCGGGCGCCCATCTGGTCAACGACGTATCGGCCTTGCTGTATGACGATCGCGCGCTGGATGTGGTGGTGCGCGCCGTCTGCCCGGTGGTGTTGATGCACGCTGCCGATCCCAAGAGCGGCGCGAAGGGCAGTGGTGGCTATGCCGATCCGCTGATCGAAATCTATGACTGGCTTGAGGCGCGCGTGGCGGCGGTCGTCGCCGCCGGTGTCGATCGTGCCCGCATCCTAATCGATCCCGGTATCGGCTTCGGCAAGGCGCTGCAGGACAATCTGGCGCTGCTCAACGGGCTGGCGCTGTTCCATGGCATCGGCTGCCCGATCCTGCTGGGCGCGAGCCGCAAGCGAATCGTCGGCGCGCTGTCGAACGAGGCGCCGGTCGATCAGCGGCTGGGTGGCTCGCTTGCGCTGGCGCTGAAGGGCGCTGAGCTGGGCGTGCAATTGCTGCGCGTCCACGATGTCGCGGAGACGGTGCAGGCGCTGCGCGTCTGGCGCGGGATGCGCGACGGGGCGCTGACCGGGCGCTGAGCCTCAGGCGGCGCTCTGGTCGATCCCCAATTCGCCCAGCTTGCGGTACAGGGTGGACCGGCCGATGCCCAGCCGGCGCGCCACTTCGGTCATCCGCCCGCGATAGTGGCCGATGGCGAGGCGGATCACATCCGCCTCGATCTCGTCGAGCTGGCGCAGATTGCCGTCCGGGCGGAAGATGCTGACGCCCGGATTGGCCGCCGGACCGGCGCCCGGCAGCGGCGAATCGGGGCGGCCGAGCGCGAGCTGGGCGATCTGCGGAAAATCCTCGCGCGTCAGCCCTTCCGTGTCACACAGCACGGCGGCGCGGAACAGCGCGTTCTGGAGCTGGCGGACATTGCCGGGCCAGTCATAGCCAGCGAGGAGTTGCAGCGCGTCTTCGCTGATGGTCAGCTGGCGCAGGCCCGGTTGGTTTCCGATCCGGCGGAGCAGGTGCCGCGCCAATGCTGGAATATCGCCAGCACGTTCCCGCAGCGGTGGAATCGCAACCTGCACCACGTTGAGCCGGTAATACAGGTCTTCGCGGAACCGTCCCGCTTCGACTTCTGCGATCAGCGGCTTGTTGCTTGCGGCGATCACCCGCACATCCACTTCGCGCGGATGGCGCGCACCGATCGGCTGGATTTCCCCGGTCTGGAGCACGCGCAGCAGCTTCACCTGCGCATCGAGCGGCATTTCCCCCACTTCATCGAGGAAGATGGTGCTGCCATCGGCTTCCTGAAAACGGCCGACCTTGCGGTCGAATGCGCCGGTGAACGCGCCTTTTTCATGCCCGAACAGTTCGGATTCCACCAGGTTCGCCGGTATCGCGCCGCAATTGACGCTCAGCATTTCCTTGCGATTGCGCGGCGATGCGGCGTGGATCGCTTCCGCGACGACTTCCTTGCCGACGCCGCTTTCCCCTTCGATCAACACCGGTACGCGGGCACGCGCCGACTTGGCGGCGATCGCCAGCGCGGCTCGGAATTGCGGTGCCGATCCGACGATTTCGGTAAAGTCGAGGCTGGCGCCAAGCTTCTCGGTGAGCGGGCGCAGTTCGCCGGCGCTACTGCCGCCGACGGCTGCCTCCAGCGCGGCGAGCAGCCGTTCCGACGCGAGCGGCTTCACCAGAAAATCGGTGGCACCCGCGCGCATCGCATTGACGGCGGCAGCGACCGAGCCATTGGCGGCGAGCACCAAAATCGGCATCTGCGGGCGGCGGCCGCGCAACTCGGCGATCAGGGTGGCGGCATCGGCGTCGGTTGCCGGGTGGTCGAGAATGATCGCGTCCAGCGCCAGGCCATCGGGCGTGCCGAGCGTGGCGATCGCCGTCTCGGCATCCGCCGCAAGGAGCGTACGCCAGCCGCGTCGCGCGGCAATGGCGGCGACCAGCCGCCGCTGCGCCGGCTCTTCATCGATCAGCAGAAGCAAGCGCTGCCCGTTGCGCGTCATGCCGAATTCGTCCCCGTTGTATCAAATCAGGCCATGTAGATAGACAAGAGGGGTAAAGTTCGGCTTAAGCCTGTCTGCACCGTTTGCCCGCCAAGCATGTGACGTTTCCGAGGTTGAGGGCGGGCATGACGCAGCTATAACAGAAGGCGCTGGTTGAGGCGCACCGTGGAAGAGGGATTGGAACCATGGCTGATACGGGTGAAAACACCGCCGACATCAAGGCCCATCTGGATACCTGGAACGGTTTCACTGCGCTGATGAAATGGGGCGCGGTGGGCGTCGCTATCATCGTCGCTATTGTCGTCTCGCTGCTCGCGCACTGACGTGAAGATCGCGGTGCTGAAGGAAGCCGCCGCTGGCGAGCGGCGCGTTTCCGCGACTCCGGAAACCGTGAAGAAGTTCGCGGCGCTGGGGGCGACTGTCGCAGTGGAGGGCGGTGCCGGTGCCGCTGCTTCCTACGCCGATCAAGGCTATGTCGATGCCGGAGCTGCCATCGGCCCGCGCGAAGCGGTGCTGGCCGATGCCGATATCGTGCTGGGCGTGCAGGGGCCGGACCCCGACAGCCTGACCGGGTTTAAGAACGGTGCATGGATCGTTGCCGGGCTCAATCCTTTCGGCGAGCGTGCGCGGATCGACCGCTATGCGGCGCTCGGTGCCGAGGCGCTGGCGATGGAGTTCATGCCCCGCATCACCCGTGCCCAGTCGATGGACATTCTGTCGTCGCAGTCGAACCTCGCCGGGTACAAGGCGGTGCTGGACGCTGCCGCAGAATATGACCGGGCCTTTCCGATGATGATGACGGCGGCGGGCACGGTCAGCGCCGCCAAGGTCTTCGTAATGGGTGTAGGCGTGGCGGGGCTGCAGGCAATCGCCACGGCGCGGCGGCTGGGCGCGCAGGTCTCTGCGACCGACGTGCGTTCCGCCACCAGGGAACAGATATTGTCGCTGGGCGCCAAGCCGATCTTCGTAGAGAATGTTGCCGGCATCGAAGGCGAAGGCTCGGGCGGCTATGCCACCGAAATGAGCGATGCCTATAAGGCGGCGCAGGCCGAGCTTGTCTCCGCGCACATCGCCAAGCAGGACATCGTTATAACCACCGCGCTGATACCCGGTCGACCGGCACCGCGCCTGATCAGCGACACGCAGATCGCAACGATGCGGCCGGGCAGCGTGATTGTAGATCTGGCGGTCGAGCAGGGCGGCAATGTCGAAGGCGCGGTTGCCGGCGAGATTGTCGAGCGGCACGGCGTAAAGATCGTGGGCCATCGTAACGTGCCGAGCCGGCTCGCGGCGGACTCCTCGGCCTTATTTGCGCGCAACCTGTATAATTTCCTGTCAGCCTTCTGGGACAAGGAAGCGGGCCGGCCGGTGCTCGACGAGGAGATCGGAAATGCCGTTCGCGTAACGCAGGGCGGCAAGGTCGTGAACGAAAAGCTGCTGTCGTGAGCTGCGCGACTTTCGTTGCGCCTTCCCGCTTGCGGAAGGATCTTCGTTGCACGCCCACCGGGGCGGATCAGGAGTAGATCATGGACTTCATCTCGATCCTGTCGGTCTTCGTGCTGGCGTGCTTCGTCGGCTATTATGTCGTCTGGTCGGTCACGCCGGCGCTCCACACGCCGTTGATGGCGGTGACCAATGCCATCTCCTCGGTGATCATCGTTGGCGCGCTGATCGCGTCGATGGCGGCGGGCGGGGAGATCGCCAAATGGCTGGGGCTGATCGCCGTCGCGCTGGCCAGTGTGAACATCTTCGGCGGCTTCGCCGTCACCGAGCGGATGCTCGCCATGTACAAAAAGAAGGAGCGCTGAGATGCCTGAGGCTGCTCCCGTGAACGCATGGGTTGCGCTCGCCTATCTCGTGGCGGGCGTGTGTTTCATCCTTGCGCTGCGAGGGCTTTCCAGCCCGGCGACCAGCCGCCGGGGCAACCGGCTCGGTATGATCGGTATGGCGATTGCGGTGATCACCACACTGATTACCCATCATATCGCCAGCCCGCTCGAACTCTCTGCCGCCATCGTTGTCGGCGGCGCGATCGGCTTCGTCACCGCCCGCCGCATCGCGATGACGGCGATGCCGCAGCTCGTGGCGGCCTTCCACTCGCTGGTTGGCCTCGCCGCCGTGCTCGTCGCCTGCGCGGCATTTCTGAATCCGGCCGCGTTCGGTATCGCGGATCTGGTCGTGCCGTTGATCGGCGCCCCGTTCGAGGCGATCCACCCGGTCAGCCGGATCGAAATGGGTCTGGGCGTGGCGATTGGCGCGATCACCTTCTCCGGCTCGGTGATCGCTTTCCTGAAGCTCAACGGCAATATGGGTGGCAAGCCCATCCTGCTGCCTGGGCGCCACGTGATCAACCTGGCCGTGCTTGCTGCGATCCTCGGTCTGATCGGCTATTTCGTCCAGCATCAGGATCCCTGGGTCTTCTGGACGATCACGGTGCTCAGCTTCGCCATCGGCTTCCTGCTGATCATCCCGATCGGCGGCGCCGACATGCCGGTCGTCGTGTCGATGCTGAACAGCTATTCGGGCTGGGCAGCGGCTGCCATGGGCTTCACGCTGCATAACACGGCGATGATCATCACCGGCGCGCTGGTCGGCAGCTCGGGTGCGATCCTCTCCTACATCATGTGCCGCGCGATGAATCGCAGCTTCCTGAGCGTGATCGCAGGCGGCTTTGGCGGCGATGCCGCCGCAAGCGGCGGTGGGGCCAAGATCGACCGGCCGTGGAAGCGTGGTTCGGCCGAGGACGCCGCCTTCCTGATGAGCCAGGCCGAACAGGTCATTATCGTACCCGGCTATGGCATGGCCGTGGCGCAGGCGCAGCATGTGCTGCGGGAGATGGCCGATAAGCTGAAGGCGCATGGCGTGCGCGTGAAATACGCGATCCACCCCGTCGCTGGACGCATGCCGGGGCATATGAACGTGCTGCTGGCGGAAGCGAACGTCCCCTATGACGAGGTGTTCGAGCTGGAGGACATTAATTCGGAGTTCTCCCAGACCGACGTCGCCTTTGTGATCGGCGCGAACGACGTGACCAACCCGGCCGCCAAGACCGACAAGTCGTCACCGATCTATGGCATGCCGGTGCTCGATGTGGAAAAGGCCAAGACAGTGTTGTTCATCAAGCGCAGCATGGGCGGCGTCGGTTATGCCGGCGTCGACAACGAGCTGTTCTACCGCGACAACACCATGATGCTGCTCGCCGACGCCAAGAAAATGGTTGAAGAGATCGTCAAGGCGCTCGACTGACCCCGCACTCGCTCCGGAACGGAGGTTTCCGCACCGCCTTTCGCGCAATTGAACCGAAATGGAGGAAGTCAGCCTCCTTCGTTTCGGAGCAATGCGGCATTTGTACCAGACAAGGGTACAGATCGCAGCAATTGCCGGGGGCATTATGGCCACAGGAGCAGAGGATATTGTGCTTTCCTACGATCTGGAGGCGGATCGCGCCCTGATCGTGGCGGAGCCGGGCCCGGGGCGGGATGCGGCGGTTTCGGCCGTGTGTGCAGCGGGCATGGTCGTCCGCGCGCCGATCGACTTTGCAGAAGCTGCGCGCGACCTCACACATTTTCATGGGCTTCGTGCGATATTTGCCGAACTGCCCGGCGCGCCGGAGGCATGGCTTGCACCCGTGCTGGCCCGGCTCGATGCCATAGCGGCGGAGCGACGGGTCGCGCTGGTCGCGACGGTGGCGCCCGATCAGATCGACCAGGCCTTTCTGCATATCGGCGACCGCGCCCAGTTGCTCTGTGCGCCCACGGAGGCAGAGCGGGTCAGCGCGGCGGCGCTGGCGCGCTGGCGGCGCCCGCCGCTTCTTCGTGACGTAACCCGCGAAACCGATACGATGGGACTGCAAAAACTGCATCAGGAAGTCGCTCGCATCGCCGATGCGCTCGCGCGGATGACCGAGCGCGACGAAAGACCCCGGTTGGGCAGCCTCCGCGACGACGGCCATGGGTATCGCGACGCGACAGACGACGCACCCCAGCCCGACCCGAACGAGATACGCCGCACCATCCGGGCCCGGCGGATGCGGGCACAGTTCTTGGAAGGCGAATTATTCGCCGATCCCGCCTGGGATATGCTGCTCGACTTGTTTGCAGCCGGGCTGGAACGCCGGCAGGTTTCGGTATCGAGCCTGTGCATCGCCGCTGCGGTGCCGCCGACCACGGCGCTACGCTGGATCGGCACGCTGCATGAAGCAGGGCTGTTTGAACGCCACGCCGATCCGGCAGACCGCCGCCGGGCATATATTGCGCTCAGCAGCAAGGGGCGCGAGGGCATGCGCAGCTTCATCAGCGCGATCCGGCGGGCAGGCCTGAATCTCGTTTAGGCTCTTGCCCTCCGGCTCAGGCTTTGGCATCGCAGCCAAACGGCAAGCCGCTATGGCGCCGGGCGGTTAGCTCAGTTGGTAGAGCATCTCGTTTACACCGAGAGGGTCGGCGGTTCGAGCCCGTCACCGCCCACCATCGCCGCGCCCATGGGGCACGGGATGGTGCTGCTGATCAGTTTGCGGTGAAACTCGTCTTGCCGGCTGCGTCCATTTTCAGCGTGATGTACGAATTGCTGCAGACGTTGAAGCCGTTCCATATCGCGCTGTTGCCATCCTCGAACGTCGCTTTGACGTCGAACTTGCACGATGCATCCTTGTCAAAATGCACGGTGGTTTTCGCGCCGGATTTGATGGTCGCGTCTTTCTTCAGTTCGGGGTCGACCTTGTTCGGGGTCCAGTTGGTCGAGCCGGCCGGGGCAAGTTCGACAGTCTTGATCGTTTTGCCGGTCGCGTTGGTCAGCATGAAGTCCCAATCCTCGGCGAGGGCGGGAACCGCGATCAGCGATGCGGCGGCGATGGCGAAAGCGAGTTTGCGCATGATGCTCCCCTTGTTGCGCACAATCCCTTGCAGCAATCTGCGCTTATGCGGGGCTGGGGGCAAGTGCGGAGTGTACTTATAGCGGGCGGACGAGGCGGACTGCTGCGGCCATCCAGGCTGGGTCGGTCACCACCTGCTGGCGCGCGCCTGTACCGAGTGGCAGCAGCAGCAGTCGGTTGTCTTCGCGCCCGATCAGGCGACCAAACAGGAAACGGCCTGCCGGGCGCGGTACCAGCACGTCGCGATTGAGCGCGCGGGCGAAATCCTCGGGAACGAGCCGCTCGCACCAGATTTCGTCCCCCGCACGATAATCGCCGATCCCGCCGGCCACGGTGATCGCTATCAATCCCGGTTCGGGCCGTGGGGGTACCACGGCAGCAGGGCGGCGTGGGGCGGTAGCGCCGCTACCATCGAGCACTGCCGCGACGGCGATATCCGGCCGGTCGGGCAACCGTACCAGATCGGCGGCATCCACCTCCAGCGCGGCAGCGATCCGGTTGAGCCAACCCACGGAGACGGTGCGGGTGCCGGTCTCCAGCCGCCCGATCGTCTGCGCGGTTGTCGGCGGTGCGCAGCGCGCCGCCACTTCCTCCAGCGTCAGGCCTTTGGCACGGCGGACTTCACGGATCGCGGTGATCATCGCAACGCACCTCTATTATAACCAGATCGGTTTTTCCCTTTCCTACAGATGCGCCGCAATGGCAAGAGAGTGCGAATCGGAACAAAAGGAGAATATAGATGCGGATGATGGTGGAGCGGCCGGTGGATAGCGGAGCTGCAGCGAAGCCGGCCGACCCCCGGCGCAGACCAAGCGTGACGGTGAACATGGCGGAATCGCCGCTCAGTTGGTTGCGGGCGCGCGGGCACGTGACCGCGCGCCAGTTCGAGGCGGGTGAGCGGTTGCGCAGCGATTATGAAACTGCCGCACTGGGACCGCACGTTACGATGCGCTGGGATGCCGCGCCTGGACCGGCTGCCCGGCGCGGACCCTCGGAACGGCTCGATCCCACGACGGCGCAGATCGCCGCGAAGCGGCGGTTCGATTGCGCGCTCGCCAGCGCCGGGGCTGGATTGTCCGACATCTTGTGGCGGGTGGTTTGCGCAGGGGAGGGGCTGGCGACATCCGAACGCGCGCTGGGCTGGCCCAGTCGAGCTGCGAAGCTGGTGCTGGGCTTCGCACTCGATCGGGTTGCCGACCATTATGGATTGCCGTGAGGCGGGGCCTGTCGGTGGGCGGTCAGCCCACTGCCGCACCGCGTCCGAGGAAGCGGCTATAGGCCCAGCCGATCGCGATCAGCGCGATACCGAGGCCGAGGAACGACAGGATGCGCAGAATGCCGTCCAGCGCGGCGGCATCGACCAGGAACACCTTCAGTGTCGTGAGTGTGAGCAGCGTGAGGCCGGCGACGCGCAGATCGTGCGTGCCGGCACGGATGCCGCGCCAGAGCCAGACGAGCGCCACGCCGAGCAGCGCCGCCGAATAGCCGATATTTTCGAGGCGGCCGATCGGCCCGGTTAGGATCGGGCCCTGCGCGGCCTCCCGCACGGCAGCCATCGTCGCGACGAGCGTTAGCGCGGCAGCCGCAACCCGCACCGGCCGAGCCGGCTGCAAAGTCCAAAGCCAGAAGGCGGCGAGACCGAAATGCAGAGTGGCCAGATTGAAGAGCGGGAGCGGACCCGCCCATTGCGCCACCCGGGCGGGGTTCAGCAAAAACAGATCGAACCAGACCAGTCGCGCTAGCCCGAGCAGTATAAGGGCGCGGCCGAGCGTTTGCGTGCCGACGCGACGCAGCAACAGCCAGCCTGCGGCGATACAACCCTGGGTGAGGACCGCACGCTCGAAAAATCCCGAATGGACGAAGCGCTCGGCAGTACAAATGGCGAGGATTTGTTTGGCCCCAGCGTAGAGGAGGAGCAGCGCGAGCCCGGTCGCCAGCGTCGCCGCCGCTACGCGGGCGGGACCGAATTGGCGCCGGTCACGTAGCACCAGCAGCGCGGCGATCGCCGGCGCGGCGAAGCATCGCAGCAGCACGGCGATCGAAGGAAGCTCCAGCCAGGGCAGGCGCTCCCCGATCAGCGAATTGCCGATCATGCTGGCAAGCGCCCCCAGCGGCGCGGCGCCGGCAACGAGTGCTGCCAGCAACGGCAGGACCGGCAGTGCAAAAAGCTGCGGCGCCCGGATTTGGCGTGCCCATAGGACCAACCCCGCCAGCACGGCAGTGAGCGGCAGCGATAGCCACTCGTTCGGCACAAGTTGGGCAAGCCCGAGCGCGCCTATGGCCGCGGTCAGGAGCGTCGCGCCTGTAAGCACTAAGGTGTCTTCTTCGCTGCGCCATCGCCAGGCGACCGTGCCGCATGCGGTAGCCGCGACGCATTCGGCAAAGCCCCAGCCGATGGCGGGCAACAAGCCGGGAGCGAGGCCATGCGCGAGCAGCAACGGGCCGGCTGTGCCTGCAAGCGCTATCGCAGCCCAGCGCTGATCGCGGTCGGCGCGCCAATGGCCGGGTAGCGCGAAGAGCAGCGTCGCGACTACCGAAGCCACGGGTGTGATGCGATGCTCGGGCTGTAGTAGCGCTACGGCTTCGAGCATTAGCAACAGACCGAGCGCAGCGAGCGCGGCCGGCAGATAGAGCGGCGCGCGCCACGCAAGGGCCAGAGCTCCGGCGGCCAGCAGCAGATAATAGCTCCATGCCAGCGCATCGAAGTGCAGCGCCGGGGCCAGTAGCAGCAACTGGATCAGTCCTACGACGATCGGGGCAATCCGCGCCCAGCGCTGGTGCAGTCCGGCGGACGGCAAGGCGGTGGCTGTCCCCAGCGCGAGAAGTAGCGTGAATGCGCCGACGGCTGGCAATTCGGTTCCGCCATCGAGCGCCGCGATCAGGAATTGTGCCCAGCCAAAACCGGCAACACTCGCTGCGACTGCAAGCCAGGCCCAGCCGCGGTGGATCGCCAGTCCGAACAACACTGCAACGAAAAGCGCCAGATACACCAGGAGCGGGACGATACCGGTGGAGTCAAATCCCGCGACCATCGGCGCGGCAAAGCCGCCGGTCAGCGCCATGATGGCGGTTGGCGGCCCATGCAGCAGGGCCAGGCCGATTGCGAGCGCGGTGACCGAAAGCACGGCGCCAAAGGCAGGCAGCGGCGCGACCAGATGATAGAGCGCGGCGGCCATGTAGAGCGTGCCATAGAGGCTCGCGATGCCGGCGCCTGCGAGCGCCTGCGCAACGCGCGGATCATCCCGGATGGCAGCAATGCGGCGTGTGACTTCGCCGCCGGCAACGAGGGCCAGCCCGAACAGCAGCGCCAGTAGCGTCCGCGTGCCGGGCCCGAGCAGGCCGCGCTCGATCGAATAGCGGACGAGAAAGAAACCGGCGAGGATCAGTGCGATGCCGCCGATCCAGATCGGCAGGCGTCCGCCGATCAGCGTTTCCAGGCTGAGGGGCGGGGACGGTTCCTCGCTTACGGCCGATACATTCTCCGGGGAGGTATTGTTTACCAGCGCCAGCTGCCGCGCTTCCGTCGTGGCGATGATGTCGTCGGTGTCGACAAGGGTTTCGGCCATCGGAATCGCAGGCTCGGCTACCGAAGGCGTGTCGGCGGCGGGCGCCGCGCCATCCTGCAAAACGGCAAGGTCCGCCTGCAGCGCGTGCATTGCCGCATCGAGCTGGCGGATGCGCCAGGAAAGCACTGCAAAGGCGCCTATGCCGACAAGAAACATGAGGAACATCATCTACGGGACTGTGGCATATCGGCCTGGTGCTGTCGCGCATTACGTCGGTCGCGCCTGGGCGTTGAACGTTGCCGGCCGGCGTCCGCCCCCCTAGATGGGCGCCATGCAGATCGCCTTCATCAAATGCCACGGGTCCGGCAACGATTTCCCTCTCGTCGATGCGCGCGCGCTGGCGCTGGACGATGCGACATGGGCTGGTATCGCCCGCGCGCTGGCGGACCGCGGAGGACCAGTGGGTGGCGACGGGTTGCTGGCGCTGGTGACCGTTGACGCGGACTCCGGCTTCGGCATGCGGATGTGGAATGTGGATGGGTCGGAGGCGGAGACCTGCCTTAACGGCCTGCGGTGCACCGCGCGGCTCGGGTTCGAGCTGCTGGGGCTGGATGCGGCGCGGGTGAAGTTGAAGACCAGCGAGGCCGATGTCGCGCGCGAGGCGGATGTCGCGCCGGGCGTGACGACGATCCGCACGACCGTCGGCCCCGCCTCGATCCGCGCCGCCGATGTCGGCCTGCAAGGCGTTGCGGAGCAGAGCGTCGACGCGCCCGTCCCCGGCCTGCCGAGCGACCGCGCCTTCACCGCCATTGCCATGCCCAACCCGCACCTGATCAGCTTTGTCGAGCAGGTCGACGACGCCGAGCTGGTCGCGCTGGGCACCTGGTGCGAGGCCGGCCCCGCGCTGATCCCCGCCCGCGCCAATGTCTCGTTTGTCGAGCTGCGCGGCGAGGACAGCCTGTTCGTCCGCACGTTCGAGCGCGGCGTGGGCCTGACCGACAGCTGCGGCAGCGCCATGGCCGCCTCAGTCCTCGCCGCCGCGCTGACCGGCCGCGTTGCCTATGACCGCGACATCCGCGTGTTCAACCGCGGCGGGCTGGTACGCGGCCGGGCGAGCGCCGGGCGGATCGTCCAGATCAGCGGCAATGCCACCTTCCTCTACGACGCGACCGTCGAGGTCGATCCGGTACGCGGCACGGCCGAGGGGCTGCAGATCCTGCGCCGCCGCGACGACGAGGATGCCGCCTGGCAGGGCCTGCTCGCCACGCTCTGAGCCAAAAGCGGATCAGGCGGTCTGCGCGACCGGCTCCGGCTCGGCGACCGACAGCAGCGGCAGCGTGAAGCAGATCATCGCCCCGCCGCCCGGCGCGGGCAGGGCGCGGATGCGGCCGCCATAGGATTCAACGATCGTCCGGCAGATCGACAGGCCCAGGCCGACCCCCGTTTTGCGCCCGGTTACAAACGGCGCGAAGATATCCCCCGCATCGGCCGGGATGCCAGGCCCGTTGTCGATGACCATCAGTTCGACCGTATCGGCATCGGCCAGCCGGCTGCCGATCCGCACCGCAGCGTCCTCGCGCCCCGCCATCGCCTGGCAGGCATTGCGGATGAGGTTGAGCAGCACCTGCTCCGTCTGCACCCGGTCCGCCGCCACCCACAGCGCGGCGGGATCGAGATCGGTGCCGATGTGGGTGCAACAGCCCGGCAGCGACACGCGCGCCACGGCGATCGCGTCTTCCACCACCTCGACCAGATTGGCGCGGCTTTCGCCCGGCCGGTTGCCCGCCAGGTCGCGTGCGCGCTGGACGATGCCGTGCGTCAGCGCGATCTGGCTGCGCGCCTTGCCCAGCAAATCTTCCAGCAGCGCCGGATTGGACGTAGCGGCAAAGCGCGCCGCAGCGAGATAGTTGGAGGCGGCGGTGAGCGGCTGGGCCAGCTCGTGCGCGATCGTCGCCGCCATCATGTTCATGGCCTCGATTCGGGCGATATGCGCGATCTGGTCGCGGAGCTGGTGATGCGCCTTTTCCGCGTCGATATTCTGTTCGGTGCCCATCAGCGAGACGAGCCGCCCGCCGCTGCTGAAAATGGGGGCGACCCGTACCCGCCGGTGCGAAGGGTTGCCGGGGGAGAACCAGGCAACCACGTCGCACTGCTGTGGCGCGCGGGTGCGGATCGCCGCCTGTGCGGCAGCGGAAAGCCGTTCGCGATCCTCTCGCATGAAGTGCGCCAGCGCGACCCCGGGCGAAGCCACGCGGTGCGCCCCGCTGCCGCCATAGAGGTGGCGCAACTGCTCGCACAGGATCAGCTCGCGCGTCCGCACGCGATATTCCCAGTCGCCGATCCCGCCGATCCGCTGCGCCTCGCACAGGCGACGGTTCGCGTCGGCGAGCGCGCGCGCCGCCCGCTCGCGCCGCAGCAATGCGTAGATCGACAGGCCCGCAAAGAAGGCCAGCGCCAGGGTAATTCCGGCCATGAGCCAATGGGTCCGCGCCGCGCGGCGACGCACGTCCGCCAAAATGTCCTGCTCGCCCATGCCGGTGGAAACGGAGACGCCATATTGCGGCAGCGGGCGATGGCTGAAGAGGCGCGGTATGCCGTCGATCGCGCTGGGGCCGATAAAGTCTGCATCGGTGTCGAACCGCAGATGCCCCGGCCCCGAAAGGCGGCGCAGATCCTGGCGATATGTGACGCGCTTGCCCTCGCGCCGGGCGAGCAGGATTCCGTCGAACCGGATCAACGTTAGCGTATCGAGCGGTCCCATCTCGATGCCCGCGCCGAAATCGGTAAAGCGCGCGACGGGCACTTCCGCGATCACCGCTCCGGCATAGCGCGCGCGCGCATCGCGGATCGGCCGGATCAGCGGCACCAGCGGCGGCCGGCCCTGGTGCGAGACGGCGGGAGGGGCGATGGCAAGGTCCGTCCGGGCATCGCTGCTGCGCAGGCGCTGGAGCTGGTCGTGCAGCGCGGGGTCAATGGGCACGGGCCTGTCGCTGGTGGAAAAGCGGACCCGGTTGGCAGCATCCACCACCAGCACCGATGTTACGATGCTGGTAGTGGACGATATTCGAGAAAGCAGCCCCAGATTCGTGCCATGGTCCTGCGCGATCAGCACGGGGGCGACATGGTGCGCGATGTGGTCTGCCGCCACGCGCGCCGCATCGAGCGTCCGCGCGACAAATTCCTGATAGGCAATTGCGTGGTTGCGATTGTCGCGGACGGCCGCGTCGATCGTATGCTGACGATCCTTCGCCAGCATCGTGTTGCAGGCGATCCAAAGGGCAAGCGCGATGAAGGTCGTACCAACGACCAGGGCAACCAGGATCGGCCGCAAGGGGCCGAGCGTAACCACGCCGCTCTGGGCAGATGGCGCGCGCATGACGCGGTGTGTTTTCAATCGGCTTCCCGCGCCGAGCGGCGGGAGGAGGGTTTCCCCCAGGCTCAACGTGCGGTTCCGCGTTGCGGGAGGGGTGCGCAAGGCAGATGGGCCCGATCGGGGCACCTCGTCATGCGTTCACCATCGGGTGCCGCGTTACTGAAAAATCTTCCCCCCGCCGCCATAGGCGGCGCAACATGCATTCGACCATGGGCAACCCCCTGACTGCGACCATGAAACGATGTCGTGCGCCGATTCTAGAGTCATCGGGAGTCTTTGCGCAAGCGAAACATTGACAAACCATATAGGTAAAAAGAGATTGACATCGTCACGCTGATATGGCACATATCGGGAACGCTGAAGAATTGCGAGTCGCGAAGAGCGGCTCCCCAAACGGGCCGGATGCCGAGGGGGTGTCGCGGCCCGTTTGCGTTTCCGGAGAAAAGCGATGGACGACAAGATCACCGGCGGTAAGAACCGTCGGACGCAGGTGCGCGCCGCGCCCGACCGGGGCTGGACCAAGAAGCTGCGCACGGACTTTCTCGATATGCTGGCGGCGACCTGCAACGTCACCCGCGCGGCGGCGCATGTCGGCGTGCCCAAGGCGCGCGCCTATGCGCTGCGCCGCCGCGACCCGCAGTTTGCCGAGCTGTGGCGGCAGGCGATCCTGCTGGGCTATGACCGGCTGGAAGAGCAGTTGCTCGACCATGCCGGCGGTGCCGCGCCGATCAACGACATCGCGCCGGACCCCGACGCAGTACCGCCGCAGCCGTTCGACCCGAAGCTGGCGATGGACCTGTTGCGGCTGCACCGTGCGACGCGCGAGGGGCGTCCCCGGGGCAGCACCGGCGCGGTGGTGCGCGCCAGTCGCGAAGAGGCGGAGGCGGCGCTCATCAAGAAGCTGGATGCACTGGCGAAGCGGCTGGCCGGCGAGCGGGGGCCGCGATGAGCGGCGCGGAACCTTTCGACGCCATGGCGCGGCTGGCGCTGGCACCGGCGGCGGACCGCACCCGGCTGGTCCGGCAACTGCCGGGCGCGCATCTGCGCGTGTTCAACGAATGGTGGGAACGCTGGGCGCATGACGGCCAGTTCTGGCCCGATGGCGATTGGCGGGTGTGGCTGATCCGCGCCGGGCGCGGTTTCGGCAAGACGCGGGCGGGCGCCGAATGGGTGCTGCAGATGGCGCGCGACCATCCCAGGGTGCGGGTGGCGCTGGTCGGCGCGACGATCGACGAGGTGCGGCGGGTGATGGTGGAAGGGCCGTCGGGCCTGCTCGCTGCTGCGCGGGAGGACGAACGGCTGCGCTGGCGGCCGAGCGTGGGCGAGGTGGACCTGCCCGCCGGCGCCCGCGCCTATCTCTATTCGGCTGAGGCGGCGGAGAAACTGCGCGGGCCGGAGCACGGCTTTGCCTGGTGCGACGAGCTGGCGAAATGGCCGGCGCGGGCGGGCGATGCGGCGTGGGACAATCTGCTGATGGGGCTGCGCCAGGGCGCGCGGCCGCGCGTGGTGGTGACGACGACGCCGCGCCCGGTGAAGCTGATGCGCCGGGTGATGGCGATGCCGGGGGTGCACGAGACCCGTGGCAAGACGCGCGACAATCCGCACCTGCCCGACAGTTTCGTGGCGGCGATGCTGGCCGATTATGCCGGCACGCGGCTGGGCCGGCAGGAGCTGGACGGCGACATGATCGACGATGTCGAAGGCGCATTGTGGCCGCGCGCGCTCATCGAGCGGCAGCGGGCGGCCGAGGTGCCGGAGATGCGGCGCGTGGTGGTGGGCGTCGATCCCCCGGCGGGCACCGGGGGCGATGCCTGCGGCATCGTCGCCGTGGGGCTGGGCGAGGACGGCCATGGCTATGTGCTCGAGGATGCCAGCGTGCAGGGCCTGCGCCCCGAAGGCTGGGCGGCGGCGGTGGCGGCCTGCGCGGCACGGCATGGCGCGGCCTGTGTGGTGGCGGAAAAGAACCAGGGCGGCGCGATGGTGGCAAGCGTGCTGAAGGCCGCCGACGCCGGGCTGCCGCTGCGGCTGGTGCATGCCAGCCAGAGCAAGGTGCGCCGGGGCGAGCCGGTGGCGCTGCTCTATGAGGGCGGGCGGATCTGGCATGCGGGCGTGTTCCCGGTGCTGGAAGAGGAGCTGGCGGGGCTGCAGGCGGCCGGCGGCTATCAGGGGCCGGGGCGCTCGCCGGACCGGGCGGATGCGCTGGTCTGGGCAGTGACGGAACTGATGCTGGGCCGGCGGGGAAGGGCGGCGGTGCGGGGGTTGTGAGTGGGGGTGTTCTTCGCTCCCCTCCCTGCTTGCAGGGAGGGGGTGGGGGTGGGTCCGCCGCCGAGAGGCGGCGGGGCTCCGGCGGGGCTGTGGGATGGAGTCTTTGTAGCGCGCAGACGCGCGCACCCACCCCCAGCCCCTCCCTTTCAGGGAGGGGAGTTAGTTGGGTTTCACTTCCGTGTTCTGGGATTTCTCGGGCGTCCGGCGCGGCTGGGGATTGCTTCCAGCGGGCGGCCCAAACACCGCTCGACTTCGCGAACGATATATTCCGCGGCGCCGTCCGGGTTTTCCAGCACCTGGCTGTTCCACAGGCGGAGGATCTTCCAGCCCTTGCGTTCCAGATACGCCGCCCGCCGCGTGTCCGCTTCGATGGTGTCCAGATGCTGGCTGCCGTCGAACTCGATGGCCAGTCCGGCACTGCGATGGGCGAGATCGAGGATGAAGGGCGGCTCCGAAAGCTGGCGCGTGAAGGGCGGCCGGTAGCGGCTGAGCCGGTGCCAGATCGCTAGTTCGGCCGGTGTGGGCTGCTCGCGCAGCGCCCGGGCATTGGCGGTCAGCGCCAGCGGGATGCGGCGGCGGGGCATGGCGCGGGGTTAGGTGTGCGCGGAAGTCATGGTCAATCGGCGGGGGCGGCAGATGGATCGGATGCGGACGCAATATTGCCACTGGCTGCGCTGTCCGCCTTCGCGCCCCTCCCTGCCTGCAGGGAGGGGTTGGGGGTGGGTCCGCCGCCGTGAGGCGGCGGCGTGCGGGGCAAGCGGGGGATGGAGTCTTTGAAGCGCGCAGACGCGCGCACCCACCCAGTGCCGGGTGAACAGCGCCCCGCGCTGTTCAGGCCATGCCGGGGGCATGGCCGACCCTGCACTCCCCTCCCTTTCAGGGAGGGGGATTAGTCGGGAGAAACTGTTATGCGGAAAATCATCACGGCAGGGCTGCTGGCCCTGCTGACGGGGGCGTGTGCGCTCCAGGGGAAGGTGGCGCTGGCCGGGGCTGCGGCGGTGGTGGCGGTTAATGATGCCGATGGCGACGGCTTTCTGGACGCGGCCGAAGTGCAGGCGATGGTCGCGCGGGCGATGCCGCCCGACCGGCTGACCGGCGGCTTCTGGGATGCGCTGCGCGCGGCGGCGGTGGCGGCATATTGGTCGCGCGACCTGGACCATGACGGGCGGCTGAGCCCGGCGGAGCTGGCGCGATGAGGTGGTTCGGGCGCAAGGCGGCGCGCGAGGCCGCCCGGCCGGCGCTGGCGCGGGCGGGATGGGGCAGCTTTGGCGACTGGCCGCGCAATTACGAGGCGCAGCTTCGCGAAGGCTATTGCCAGAACCCGATTGCCCAGCGCGCGGTGAAGCTGGTGGCGGAGGGCGCGGGCGGGGCGCCGCTCACCGGATCGGAGCCGGCGCTGGTCGCGCTGGTGACCGCGCGGGTGGCGGGGCAGCGGCTGGTGGAGGCGCTGGCGGCGCAGCTGCTGCTCCATGGCAATGGCTATGCCCAGATCCTGACCGACAGCACGGGCGCGGTGACGGGGCTGTATCCGCTGCGGCCGGAGCGCGTGACGGTGGAGCCCGACGCGGGCGGCTGGCCGGTCGCCTATCGCTACCGGGTGGGCGAGCATGTCACCCGGCTGGCGGCGGACGATGGCGGGCGGCCGCAGATCGTCCATCTGCGCGCCTTTCATCCGGCCGACGACCATTATGGGCTGGGCTGTCTGGGCGCGGCATCGGGGGCGATCGCGATCCACAATGCGGCGACGCGGTGGAACAAGGCGCTGCTCGACAATGCGGCACGGCCGAGCGGGGCGCTGGTCTATGACCCCGGCGACGGATCGGCGCTGAGCCCCGACCAGTTCGCGCGGCTGAAGGACGAAATGGAGGCGGGCTTTGCCGGCGCCGCCAATGCCGGGCGGCCGATGCTGCTCGAAGGCGGGCTGAAATGGCAGGCGCTGAGCCTGACCCCGGCCGACATGGACTTTGTGGGGCTGAAGGCGGCGGCGGCGCGCGAGATCGCGCTGGCGTTCGGCGTGCCGCCGATGCTGCTGGGGCTGCCGGGCGATGCCGCCTATGCCAATTACCGCGAGGCCAATCGCGCGCTGTGGCGGCTGGCGATCCTGCCGCTGGCCGAACAGGTGCTGGCCGGGCTGGCGCAGGGGCTGGCGGGCTGGTTCCCCGATGCGGCGCTGGCGGTGGATGTCGACCAGGTGACGGCGCTGGCCGAGGACCGCGAGCGGCTGTGGCGCCAGGTGAGCGGCGCCGATTTCCTGAGCGAGGACGAGAAGCGCCGGCTGGTGGGGCTGTGAGCGGGGTGCGCTTCGCCGGCTATGCGGCGGTGTTCGATGCGGTCGATCGCGGCGGCGATGTGGTGCGGGCGGGGGCGTTCGGGCCGGTGCGGCCGGTGCCGCTGCTGTGGCAGCATCAGGGCGCGCCGGTGGGGGTGATCGAGACGATCGGGGAGGATGCGCGCGGGCTGCGCGTGATCGGCCGGGTGGAGGATCCGCGGCTGGCGGCGCTGGTGGCGGCGGGCGCGGTGAACGGGCTGTCGTTCGGATACCGGGTGGCGGCGGCGCGGCACGGGGCGGCGCGCGAACTGACGCGGCTGAAGCTGCTCGAGGTCAGTCTGGTCGCGCAGCCGATGCAGCCGCTGGCGCGGGTACATGCGGTGGCATGAATTTATCCCTTTTGGTGAAGACGGAGGATGAAGATGGAGAATGATGTTCTCGTGGAGAGCTTCGATACGGTGGCGCCGGTTCCGGTGCGGCCGATGCTGGCGGGCGGGCGGCCGGTGGCGAGCGCGGCGTTCGAGGGCTATGTGCGGGGGTTCGCGGCTGGCGAGCGAGGCGCTGGTGGTCCCGGCCAGCGGCGGGCGGGCACTGGCGGCGGCGGATGCAGTGGCGGGCGAGACGGTGGTGCAGCTGTTCGAGCTGCCGCCGCTCGACGATACGCCGGCGAGCCGGCCGCAGCTCTATGTCGTGGCGGCGGGGACGGGCGCGGGGTGGCGCAGCGCGGCGCTGCTCGCCAGCACCGATGGCGGATCGCGCTGGGAGGCGGCGGGGAGCACCGCCTATCCCGCCATTCGGGGACCGTTGCCGTGCCGCCGGGCCATGCGCTGGCCGCGCTCGCCGACCTGCGGAACTACTGTGAAGTCGAGCTGCTCCACGCCGGGATGCTGCTTGCCGGTGCCGACGACGCTGCGCTGGACGGCGGCGCCAACCTTGCACTGGTCGGGCGCGAGCTGGTGCAGTTCGGCGCGGCGGAACGGCTGTCCGCCACGCGCTGGCGGCTGCACCGTCTGTGGCGCGGGCGGCGCGGCACCGAAGCCGCGATCGGCACCCAGCAGCCGGGCGACGGCTTCGTCCTGCTCGACCGCGATGCGCTGGCGACGCTGCCGCTGGCCCCGGCTGTGGGCACCGCTGTGCAGCTTCTCGCCCAGGGCACCGGCGATGCGGGGAGCGCCACTCCGGCGCACTGCACGGTGGAGGGGCTGGCGCTGCGCCCGCCTGCGCCGGTGCATCTGCAGGCGGCGCGCATCGGCGACGCGCTGCAACTGCGCTGGATCCGCCGCAGCCGCGCCGGCTGGAGCTGGCGCGACGGCATCGACGCGCCGCTCGTCGAAGAGGCCGAACGCTACCGGGTGACGATCGACGCGATCGGCTGGGCGGCCGAAGTCTCGGCCCCCGTCTGCGACCTTCCCGCCGCGCTGCTTGCCGCCGGCGGCACCGTGGCGGTGCGCCAGATCGGCACCTTCGCCGCCTCCGCACCCGCGACTCTCTTTATCCTTGCAACAGGAGGAAGCACGTGACCACCAGCACGCCCCGCATGGCCCTGCCTTTCCTTGAGGCGGGCCAGGCCCAGAAGGAGATCACCCATAACGAAGCGCTGGCGCGGCTCGACATTGTCGTTCAGGGCGCGCTGGCGGGCCACGATATCGATACGCCGCCGGCCGATCCCCAGCCCGGCCAGTGCTGGCTGGCCGGTTCCCATCCCACCGGCGACTGGTCTTCGCGCCCGCAGCATATTGCCTGCTGGAACGATAATGGCTGGCGCTTCGTCGCCCCGGTCGAAGGCATGCGCTTCTGGCTGGGCGTGGATGCCGGCGAGGCGCGCTTCACCGGCGGCAACTGGCATGTCGGCGAGGTCCATGGCCGCCTGCACGTCGGCGGCACCCAGGTTGTTGGCGCGCGCCAGCCCTCTATAAGGGAACCTAGCGGAGGCACGACGGTTGACGCGCAAGCGCGGCAGTCGGTTTCGGGGATATTGCAGGCATTGCGGCGCCACGGGTTGATCGAAGAGGTTTAACCTGTGACGTTCCTGCAACAGTCCCCGGATTTGTGCGCTTGCGTGGAAACTTTGGTTTGAGTAGTGAGTTTGGCCTGTCCGTATGGACAACCATGAAAGGGGAATATGATGCGGAAGCTTGCCGTCACTCTGGCACTTGCGACGACCGCGCTCAGCACGCCCGCCCTTGCCCGCGATGACTCGTGGTATGTGGGTGTTGAAGGCGGCGCGATGCTCGTCGAAGACATTCACTTCGACGTTGGCACCAGCAAGGATGTCGTGACGCAGAACCACCATGCCGGCTACGACTTCGGCGGCGAAATCGGCTATGATTTCGGTCCGTTCCGTGCCGAAGCCGAAGTGAGCTATCGCCGTGCGCGCGTCGACAGCGCCAACACGTCGATCGCGATCCCGAACGTGACTGGCAGTGCCGCTACGACCGCAGCGGCTGGAAATTACACGCAGGCCAGCGGCTCTGCGTCGGCGCTGTCGTTCATGGTCAATGGCCTGCTCGACTTCGGCGATGACAATGGCCTGCAGGGCTTTGTTGGCGGCGGTGCGGGTGTGGCCCGCATCAAGGACCGTCTGCGCGTCGCTGGTCCGGCTGACTCGCTGAACGACTCCGACACCGTCTTCGCCTGGCAGGCACTGGCCGGCGTTCGCGCACCGATCAACAAGCATGTCGACGTCTCGCTGAAGTATCGCTTCTTCAACGCACCGAACGTCAAGCTGGTCGATCTCGGCGGCAACCAGTGGAAGGGCCGTTATCGCTCGCACAGCCTGCTGGTCGGTCTGACCTATAACTTCGGCGGCAAGGAGCCCGAACCGGCTCCGGCACCCGCGCCGACCCCGGCTCCGGCCCCCGAGCCCGCTCCGGCTCCGGCCCCGGCCCCGGCCCCGGCTCCCGAAGCCAAGGTCTGCACCCCCGGCCCGTACATCGTGTTCTTCGACTGGAACAAGTCGGACATCACGCCGGAAGCCGCGAGCATCCTGGACAATGCGATCAGCAACTATGCTGACTGCCAGAACACCAAGGTGATGATCGCCGGTTACACCGACCGCTCGGGTTCGGCCGCCTACAACGTGAAGCTCTCGCAGCGTCGCGCTGACACGGTCCGCACCTACATGACCGGCAAGGGCATTCCGGACGCGGCTGTCACCGCGCAGGGATTCGGCGAAAGCAACCCGCGCGTTCCGACCGCCGACGGCGTCCGCGAACTGCAGAACCGCCGTGTCGAAATCACCTACGGCCCCGGTTCGGGCCAGTAAGACCTGTTCCCACCCGTACGGGATGGAAACAAAGAGGGGAGGCCGGGCAATCGGCCTCCCTTTTTTTCGTGCGGGGGAAGGGCCGGCGCTACCTTGAAATTCGCTGTTCCGCGAATTTCCAAACGGCTTCTTCTTCCTCTATCAGGTATAGTCCGCATTGCGCAGTGCCGTCATGGTGCGTAGCAGGCGCGACCGATGGGGCTGGTGCAATATCGACGCGGGTGGATGCGTGCCGTAATGGCGCTTTGCGCATCGCTTGCGCTTGCCTTCAACATCGCGATACCGCCGGGTTTCATGCCCGCGTCGGCACCCGACCATATGATCGTGGTGGCGATCTGCTCGGGCCAGGGGCCTGTCCCGGTCGCCCTGGCAATTCCGATGACGGGCGATCACCACGAGGGCGGCACGGTCGATCATCGGTCGCCCTGCACCTTTGCGCTTCATGCCGTGCCGACGATACTGCCCGATCTGGCACCGTCGGTACTTGCGGCGCTGTCGTTCATGGCGAATACGTCCCCGATCCCGCGCCTTGGCATCCGCCCCGGCCGGGGAATGGCGGCACCGCCGCCGCCCAGTCACGCGCCTCCGCTGTTTCTCGCCTGACCTCGTACCAGCAGTCGCATTGCTGCGTCTGCTGATCCTTCCTGCCTGCGGCGCACGCGCGCCGCGCGGCTTTAGTCGAGATACAGCAATGACCATTTCCCTCTCGTCGCGCGCGACCGCGCGATCACTTCGTTGCACGCTGCTGGCGAGCATTTCCTTTCTCTGCATGACGGCGCCTGCCTTTGCCCAGCAGGCAACGCCGCTGCCCCAGGTCGATGTCGGTTCTGCCGCCGATCCGGGCACGGTAATGCCGGTATCCCGCGCGATGCTGGATTCCTGGACTGCGCGGAGCAGCGACGTCGCCGAGATTTTGGCGCAGCTTCCCGGCGTGTCGGCTTTCGGCGCGGGCGGCGTTTCGAGCCTGCCGACAATCCGCGGGCTGGACAATCAGCGGGTATCGATCCTGGTCGACGGGGTGAAGATCGACGAGGTCTGCCCGAATAACATGAACCCGCCCCTGTCCTATGCTGATCCGCAGACGATCGGTTCGATTGCCGTGCTGACCGGCGCAACGCCGGTCAGCATGGGCGGCGACAGCATCGGCGGCGCCATTGCGGTGGACAGCCCTGCGCCACGCTTTGCAACGAACGGCGACACGCTGGTTACCGGCCGGGCCACGGCCTTTTACCGCTCGAACGGCGACGGCTTTGGTGGGTCAGGAACCGTCACTGTCGCCACCCGCAGCCTCAGCCTGAGCTATGCCGGTTCGTACACCCAGTCGGACAACTACAAGGGCGGCGGCAATGCCGGTGTGGTTCGCTCGACCGAATTCGCCAAGACCGATCACAGCCTTGCGCTCGCGGCGCAGACCGGCGCGGGCCTGTTCGAGTTGCGTGGCGGCTATCAATACGCTCCCTATGAGGGATTTCCGAACCAGTATATGGACATGACGGACAATCGCTCGTGGTTCGTCAACGGCCATTATCTGGGGGTATTCGGCTGGGGAGATGTCGATTTGCGGGTCCAGTACCGCAATGTCCGGCACGAAATGAACTTCCTGGTTGACAAGGGCGGTACCGCGGACGGCGGCATGCCGATGGACACGGACGGTCATAGCGCGGGCTATACGCTGAAGGTCAATGCCCCCGTTTCTTCGATGCATATAATCGGGTTCGGCAGCGAATTGCATCATCAGTGGCTGAACGACTGGTGGCCACCGGTGGCCGGCAGCATGATGATGGGACCGGGCACGTTCCTCAATATCAACCGCGCGCATCGCGACCGGCTGGGCAGCTTCGTCGAAGTGAAGTCGGCTTGGCACGACCGTCTGAACACCACCATCGGCATCCGCAACGACCAGGTGTGGATGAACACCGGTGATGTCGCACCCTATGGCACAGGCATGATGCAGATGGCCGACACCATGGCCGCCGCCGCATTCAACGCGGCCGGCCACGCCCGGCATGACAGCAATTGGAGCGGATCGGCGATGCTGCAATACCGTCCGGCGGGAGCGGTGGCGATCGATCTTGGCTATGCCCGCAAGGTGCGGTCTCCGACCTTGTACGAGCGCTATGCCTGGGGGCGTGGCGCCATGGCGAGCACGATGATCGGTTGGTTCGGGGACGGTAACGGCTATGTCGGGAACCTAAACCTGAAGCCGGAGCGTGCCGATACCGTCAGTGCGGCCGTGACAGTGACGGGGAAAGGCAAGTCGCCCTGGTCGTTGCGCATCGCACCCTATTTCACGCACGTCGCCGATTATATCGATGTGGTGAAGCTGGCGGACCTGAGGAACATGATGGGCATGCCGAGCGGGTTCGTGCAGTTGCAGTTCGCTAACCGTGAAGCACGCTTTTATGGTGTCGACCTCAGCGGCCGGGCATCGCTGTGGCAGGGGAGCGCGGGCGACAGCGCGTGGATCGACGTGGCTGCCAGCTGGCTGCACGGCGAAAACCTGACCGATGACGAGCCGCTATATCACCAGATGCCGCTGAATGCGACGATCGGCGTGCACGCCGCCGCGCGGGGCTGGGACGGTTTTGCGGAAGTGCAGGCCGTGGCGGACAAGGACCGGGTCGATGCCACACGTAACGAACCGAAGACGCAAGGCTATGCCCTTGTCAGCCTGGGTGCGGGCTATAGCTGGAAGGGATTCCGTCTCGGGCTCGATGTCAGCAACCTGTTCGATGCGCGCTACGCGCTGCCGCTCGGCGGCCAATCGATCGCCGATTATCAGGCGACGGGTGCGCTTCGCCCGGTGCCGGGGCGGGGCCGCAGTCTGAATGTCCAGATCAGCAAGGCGTTCTGAGACGGGCGGGGCGGCCCGGTATCGCCGCCCCGCATCCGTGCCGCCGATCGGGCTGGGCGGGGCCGGACTGGCGCTTGCCGGCCTCGCCCTGCTGGTGCTGGCGCAACGTCCGGACCGATTGCCTGCGCCAAAGCGGCATACGGCGATTGCGGTGTTCGCGGTGCCGGAGCCGGCTGTCCGGCGGGTGCCGTCGTCAAGGCATCGCACGCCGCGGGCGTTGCCCGGGCGAGCATCGCGCTTGCCGGTTGCGGCCGTTTCCCCGCCGCGGGCGCTGGTTCCTCCGGCGGCGCCCACCGCTTCCCCGGCGATAACCGTGTCTGCGCCGACGGTCCCACCGCCCCAGCCCGCAGTCATTGAATCTTCGCAGGTGAGCCCGCCGCCACGCGACGGCGGATCGCTACGCAGTGATTATGCCACGCGGCTGTGGCGCCATATCGCCGCACGCCGGCCGCGGGGGATTCGGCTGGCGGGAACGGTGCTCCTGGAGTTCGAAATCGACGCTGGCGGACGCTTGCGCCGGCTCGCCGTGCGGAGCGGCAGCGGCAATCCGATGCTGGACCGGCTCGCGATGCGGACGGTTGAACGGGCCGCGCCTTTCCCGGCGCCGCCCGTTCAACTTGCGGAGACGGAACGGGCGTTTACGATTCCGTTCAGCTTCGAATAGGATGTATCGTATCGACGATACATTCGGCCCTGCTCACCCCCACCACACCGGCACCCGCGCATCCCCCAGTTCCTCGACCCGGCGCAGTTCCACCATCAGCCCCAGATCCGGATAGCGCACGCGCGTCCGCGGACCCGGCTCGGCGATGGGGGCCACAACCAGCCGGCGGTTGACCTTCGAGCGATAGTGCATCCGGGCGGTATTTTCCTGCCCGACATAGCAGCCCTTGGTGAAGCTGACGCCGTGCAGCTCGGCGGCGTTGCATTCCAGCCATAGCGTCTGGTCCTGGCCGAGTTCGGCCGTGCCCTCCGTCACGGCCAACGCCAGCCGGTGCGCGCGCCAGCCATCGTCGGCGGGATCGCCCTCCGCCTCGCCCAGCCAGCGCCAGCCCAGGTCCGGCAGGCGGGGGTCGGGCACGCCGCGGCCGGGTTCGGGCGACCAGTGGACGGCACCTTCCACCGCCTCGATCGTGATGGCGCGGCGCAGGCGATAGAGCGTCAGGCGGCGGGCCAGGGCCTCGCGTTGCTCCGCCTCGCAATCGATCAGGATCGCGTCGCCATCGGGCCACAGCAGGAAGTCGAACAGTGCCTTGCCCTGCGGCGTCAGCAGCCCCGCCCATTGCGGCGCTTCGGGCGTTACGCTCGTCATGTCCTGCGTGAGCAGGCCCTGGAGAAAGCCCTTCACGTCGTCGCCCGACAGGCGGAGCAGGGCGCGGGAGGCTAGGCGGGTGCTGGTATTGGCCATGGCGAACAGGTAGGGCTCCGTGGCGCCACGGGAAAGAGGCTGAGGATCATGCACGTCGAACTGAAACTGCGCGGGGGCCGCGTCCACCTTCCTTCCGGTCCGGCCGAAGTCGATATCGGCGTCAGCGGCGGCAAGATCGTCGCGGTCGGGGATGTCGGCGATGCGGGCGAGGTAATCGACTGCACCGGGCTCGACGTGCTGCCGGGCGTGATCGACAGTCAGGTCCATTTCCGCGAGCCGGGGCTGGAGACCAAGGAAGACCTGGAAAGCGGCAGCCGCTCGGCGGTGCTGGGCGGCGTGACCGCAGTGTTCGAAATGCCGAATACCAAGCCCAATACCGACAGCGCCGAGGCGGTGGCCGACAAATTGCGGCGCGCGCACCATCGCATGTGGTGCGACCATGCCTTTTATGTCGGCGCGACCAACCATAATGCCGAGGCGCTGGCCGAACTGGAGCGGCTGCCCGGCACGGCGGGGGTGAAGATCTTCATGGGCGCCTCGACCGGCGACCTGCTCGTCTCCGACGATGCCAATCTGGCGCGCGTGCTCGCCTCCGGCCACCGTCGCGTGGCGATCCACGCCGAGGACGAGTTCCGCATGCAGGAGCGGCTGGGCGAACGGGTGCCGGGCGACCCGGCTTCGCATCCGGTGTGGCGCGACGACGAAAGCGCGATCCTGGCGACGCGGCGCATCCTGCGGCTGGCGCGCGAGGCCCGGCGGCGCATCCATGTGCTCCACGTCACCACGCCGGCCGAGCTGGAGCTGCTGGGCCAGCACAAGGACATCGCGACCTGCGAAGTGACGCCGCAGCACCTGACGCTGGCGGGCGAGGAAGCCTATCCCGCGATCGGCACCTATGCCCAGATGAATCCACCGATCCGCTCCGGCGCGCATCGCGACGGGCTGTGGCACTGGCTGCGCCAGGGCGTGCCCGACGTGCTCGGATCGGACCATGCGCCGCATACGCGCGAGGAGAAGGCGCGGGCCTATCCGGACAGCCCCAGCGGCATGCCCGGGGTGCAGACGCTGCTGCCGTTGATGCTGAACCATGTCGCCGAAGGGCGGCTGACGCTGCAGCGGCTGATCGACCTGACCAGCGCCGGGCCGCAGCGCATCTTCGGCATTGTCGGCAAGGGGCGGATCGTGCCGGGCTATGACGCCGATTTCACCGTGGTCGACCTGAAGGCGCGCTGGACGGTGGAGGAAAGCTGGCTGGCATCGCGCTGCGGCTGGTCGCCGTTCACCGGCATGACGCTGACCGGGCGACCGGTCGGCACGATTATCCGCGGCAACCGGGTGATGTGGGAAGCAGAACTCGCCGAGGCGGCGATCGGCGAGCCGGTGCGGTTCGAGGCAGTCGACTTCGGCTGAGCAAGCGGGGCGGGGCCGATGTGCGGTCCCGCCCGTCTGCGATCAGAAGGGCAGCCAGCGCTGCTTTTCGCTGAATTTCATATAGCCGGCGTTCACGCCCAGCCGCCACCCGACGCCGAGGCGCACCGGGATCAGCACGATGTCGCCGCGGCGCAGATACGAAGCAGAGAAGCCGCCGACGACATAGACGCGGCCTTCGCCCTGCGGGAAGCGCTTGTAGATGTCCTGCGTGTCGTAGAGGTTATAGACCAGCACGAACACCTTGTTGGCATCGCCGCCGACGTCGAAGCCGATCGACGGGCCGGTCCAGTAGATCGGCCGCTGGCCCTCGATCTTGTGGAACATCTGGCCCTTGCCATAGCGCAGGCCGACGCCGATCGCGCCCGCCGCCTCGCTGCCGGCGATATAGGCATTGGGCTGGCCCTGATCCTTCAGGATCTTCTCGATGAGGCCGGCCAGGCCAGCGGCGCCCTTGCCGAACACGCCCTCTGCGGCGGAAAGCACGTCGTCCTGCGCGAAGGTATCGGTCGCCTGCTGCCGGACATTGTCGCCCGGCTGGGGCGCCGTGGTAGCGGCGGCGGGCGGCGTGGCCTGCATGTCCTGCTGCGGAGGCGGGGGATTGTCGGCCGGGGGATAGGTGGGCGCATCCGCCGGCGCCGTCGTCGCCTGCGGCGGCGGGCTGCGCAGGTCCGAATCGATCGCCGCGTTGGGGTCCACTGTCGTGACCTGCGCCGCTGCCGGCACGGTCGCCAGCCCCATCAGCGCAGCCGCCGACCAAAACGCCAGAGAACGCAATCGCATCGTCAATTCCACCCCCAAAATGTGCGGAGACGCTAAAGCCAAGCGGCTGTCGCTGCAATGAACGGGCGATAACCTGAGTCGATTTCGCGTTCGGGTGGTTCTACCGGTTGATCCCCCCGCATCGCTTCGTTATAGGGCTCGCCCTCAGGCCCTTTCCGGAGACGTGGGTGAGTGGCTGAAACCAGCGGTTTGCTAAACCGCCGTACGGGGATTACTCGTACCGAGGGTTCGAATCCCTCCGTCTCCGCCATTCAATTACAATAAAATCAACGGGTTAAGTCGGAAAGGCCCGGCTGTGCCATTGGCACACCCGCCGGCGCGCAGCGGATGCGGCATCGAAGGCGTCCCCATATTTCGTTTCGCGGCGTTCCGGTTGTTGCTAACGGGGCGGCGCGATGATCATTTCTGCACCCACCGACTATCGGGAAGCCGCCCGGCGCCGGCTGCCCCGCTTTCTATTCGACTATATCGATGGCGGTGCCGTCACCGAAAGCACGATGCGCAGCAACGTGGCCGAATTGCAGGGCGTGGCGCTTCGCCAGCGCGTGCTGCACGGCGTGGGCGAGCCTGACCTGGGTACGGAAATTCTAGGCAGCCCCTGGGCGCTACCGTTCGCGCTGGCCCCAGTCGGTGCCACCGGCATGTATGCGCGTCGCGGCGAAGTGCAGGCGGCGCGCGCGGCGGCGGCAAAGGGCATTCCCTATATCCTCTCCACCGTCTCGGTCTGCTCGATCGAGGAAGTCGCCGAACATGCCGAGGGCGATCTGTGGTCGCAGCTCTATGTGCTCAAGGATCGCGGCTATATGCAGAGCTCGCTCGAGCGGGCCTGGGCCGCGGGCATGAAGACGCTGGTCTTCACGGTCGACATGCCGGCGCCGGGTTCGCGCTATCGCGATCGCCATTCGGGCATGGCGGGCAGCGGCGCCACGCTGCGCCAGTACATGCAAGCGGTGATGCATCCGCGCTGGGCGCTCGATGTGGGCGTGCTGGGCAGGCCGCTCTCGTTCGGCAATATCGAGCGCTATACCGGCCGCCGGATGCGGATGAAGGATTATACCGGTTTCCTGTCGCGGAATTTCGATCCCTCGATCCGCTGGTCCGACCTCGAATGGATTCGCGAGAGCTGGAAGGGCAAGCTGGTCCTGAAGGGCATATTGGACCCGGAGGATGCGCGCGACGCCGCACGGCTGGGGGCTGATGCCATCATCGTTTCCAACCATGGCGGCCGCCAGCTCGATGGTGCGATCCCCACCGCGCGCGCGCTTCCTTATGTGGCGGACGCGATTGCGGGCGACATGACCGTGCTTGCCGATTCGGGCATACGCTCCGGGCTGGACGTGGCGCGGATGCTGGCGCTGGGCGCGCAGGGCGTCCTGCTCGGCCGAAGCTATGTCTATGCGTTGGCGGCGCGGGGCCAAGCCGGCGTCGAACATCTGCTGGAGCTGATCGCGGCCGACTTGCGGGTGACGATGATCCTCACCGGAGCCCGGACCATCGCCGACATCACTCGCGATCAGCTGGTCGCCGTCGAGGCAGAGATCGTACGCGGGCGCAGCGCGCAGTAAGCGCCCGGCGCGCTGGCTTGTGCCCGTCGCGCGGCGCGCCTATCACGAGCAGCGTAACGGGTGCCCGAAAGGGCTTAATCGGGAAGTCCGGGCGGTGGGTCTCCACCAAAGCCGGCACTGCTCCCGCAACTGTAGCCGGTGAGCGCATCGCCATCATGCCATTGGGGGCCTGGCCCCCGAGAAGGCGGCGACGGCGCGACGATCCGGCAAGTCAGGAAACCGGCCCGATACCGTCGTTCCTTCGCGCGGGCGGGATGTACCGGGCGGACGAGGGCTATCCCTTGGCGGACGACAAGCCGTGTCTGTTGCCGAAGGGAAGCCCGATGTCGAAGCACCGCTGACCTGATCTCGCAGCCGCGATGCCACCCGTGCATCGCCCGCTTCCCCATGCCCGCCCGCGCGGCGGCAACGGCCATTCCACCCCCTGTTCCGGGAGAATGCCATGATCGATACCCCCCGTTTCCAGCGCATCGTCTTTGCGCTGCTCGTGTTGGTGACGCTCGTCACCCGCAGCCATTCGCTCAGCCCGTTCGTGCATCTGCCCGAGACGGCGCTGGCCAGCTTCTTCGTGCTCGGCTTCTTCGTGCCGCGCACCCTGGCGTTCGCGGCGCTGTTCGCGCTGACCTTCGCGATCGACGTGGTCGTAATCCGCTTGTTCGGCCAGTCCGATTTCTGCTTCACCGCCGCCTATGCGATGCTGGTGCCGGCATACGGCGTGATGTGGTTCGCCGGGCGCTGGATGCGCGATCGTGCCGGTGTGCGGTTGGCCGCGCTGCCCGCCATCGCGCTGGTGCTGATTGCCGCAAGCTTCGTGTCGGAGCTGCTGTCGAGCGGCGGCTTCTATTTTCTCAGCGGCCGGTTCGACGCGCCGACGCTGGCGGGCCTCCTGCCCCGCATTGCCCGCTATTATCCGCCGACGCTGCTGGCGACACTGATCTGGGCAGGTGCAACCGCCGGCACGGTAGCGGTATTGCTCGCGCTGCGGCCCGACCTGCGCCGGGTGCGCGCACGATGAGCCTGTCCGAGGAAGAGCGAAACCGCCAGCATCGCGAGCGCGCGCAGAAGCACAAGGCGGTGGTCGATGCGAAGATCGCCGCTGCCACCGGGGACAAGGGCCTGTTGCTGGTGCTGACTGGCAACGGCAAGGGCAAGTCGTCCAGCGCCTTCGGCATGGTCGCGCGCACGCTAGGCTATGGCCGCAAGGCGGCGGTGTTCCAGTTCATCAAGGGTGCCGAGGAAGTGGGCGAGCGCGCCTTCTTTGCCGGCCACCCCGATGTCGTCTGGGAACGCTGCGGTGAAGGCTTTACCTGGGAGACGCAGGACCGCCAGCGCGACATCGCCGCCGCCCGCGCGGGGTGGGAAAAGGCCAAGGCCGCGCTGGCCGATCCGGCAATCAGCCTGGTCGTGCTCGACGAGCTGACCTACCTCATCACCTATCGCTATCTGGAGCTGGACGAGGTGCTGTCGCCGATCCTCGCCCGCCCGGCGATGCAGCATGTCGTCATCACTGGCCGCGCCGCGCACGAGGCACTGGTCGAGGCCGCCGATACGGTCAGCAGCATCGGCGACGTCAAGCACGCCTTCCGCGCCGGTATCCGCGCGCAGGAGGGGGTCGACCGGTGAGCGTGGCATGCTGCCCGGCACTGCTCGTTGCGGCGCCGGCATCGGGCCAGGGCAAGACGCTGGTGACGGCGGCGCTCGCCCGCTTGCACCGGCGCGCCGGGCGGCGGGTCCGCGTGTTCAAATGCGGGCCTGACTTTCTCGACCCGATGATCCTTGAACAGGCGAGTGGCGGACCCGTCCATCAACTCGACCTGTTCATGGTCGGTGAGGATCGCTGCCGCGCGCTGCTCCATGCCGCCGCGTGCGAAGCGGACCTGATCCTGGTCGAAGGGGTGATGGGCCTGTTTGACGGCGATCCCTCGGCGGCCGACCTCGCCGCCCGCTTCGGCTTGCCGGTGCTGGCGGTGATCGATGGCAGCGCGATGGCGCAGACCTTCGGCGCGCTGGCGCTGGGTCTTTCCCGCTACCGCGCCGATGTGCGTGTCGCGGCGGTGCTCGCCAACCGGGTGGCGGGCGAACGCCATGCCGCGATGCTGGAAGCGAGCGTACCAAGCGACATCGCCTGGCTGGGCGCCTTGCCGCGCGACGGCGAGATCGGCTTTCCCGAACGCCATCTCGGGCTCGTGCAGGCGGGGGAGATCGCCGATCTTGATGCCCGGATCGACCGCGCCGCCGATCGCCTGCCCGCAGGGGCCGCATGGCTGCCAGACCCGGCCGCCTTTGCCGCGCCGGACCTGCCCGCAGCGCCACCGGCACTGGCCGGAGTGCGGATCGCCGTCGCGCACGATGCGGCGTTCGGTTTCCTCTATCCCGCCAATTGCGATTGCCTGACGGCGATGGGGGCGGAACTGTGCTTCTTCTCGCCGCTTGCCGACAGCGTGCTTCCGGATTGCGACGCGCTGTGGCTACCCGGCGGCTATCCCGAACTGCATCTGGAGGCGCTGGCGTCCAACCACGCGATGCGGGCGGCGATCCGCGCGCACCATGCCGCCGGCAAGCCGATCCTCGCCGAATGCGGGGGGATGCTCTATTGCCTCGACAGCCTTGGCGATGGCCGGGGCGGGCGTACGGCGATGCTGGGACTGATGCCCGGCGACGCAGTGCTGCAACCACGCCTTGCCGCGCTGGGACTACAGGCGCTGGCGCTTCCGCAAGGCGAATTGCGCGGCCACACCTTCCATTTCTCTCGACTGGAAACGCCGCTCGCGCCGTCCCTGCGCGCGACCAACCCGAACGGCGGGACGGGGGAGGCGCTGTTCCGCCACGGCAGCTTAACCGCCAGCTACGTCCATAGCTATTTCCCGTCAGCGCCGCTGGCGGTGGCTGCGCTGTTTCGGAGCGATCAGACCCGCACGTAGCGGAAGTACCACACCTCGTGCCCCTTGCGGCGCGCCTTGCGTTCGTAGCGCGTCTCGGGCCAGTCGGCGGGGCGGGTCAGGAAGTCTTGTGCCACCTGCGCCTGCCACACAAAGTCGCGGCGTTGGCCCAGCACCATCATCGCCCAGCGGCAATAGGTGGGGTCGTCGGTACCCAGCCGGAATTCGCAGCCGGGCTTCAGTTTGGCGGCGATGAGGTCGAGGGGGCCGTGATTGACCATGCGGCGCTTGGCGTGGCGTGCCTTGGGCCAGGGATCGGGGTGGAGCAGATAGACCCTGCTCAGGCTGGCGTCGGGCAGCCGCTCCATCACTTCCAGCGCGTCGCCCATGTGCAGCCGCACGTTCGACAGGTCGCCGTCGCGGATATGGTTGAGCGCGCCGACCACGCCGTTCAGGAACGGCTCGCAGCCAATAAACCCATGGTCCGGGCGTGCGCTCGCCTGGCCGGCAAGATGCTCGCCGCCGCCAAAGCCGATTTCGAATTCCAGCGGGCGCTCGTCGCCGAACAGCACCTTCGCATCGAGCGGGCCGGTATCGGGCACGCTCAGGCGCGGCAGCAATTCCTCGACCAGGGCGGACTGGCCCTGGCGCAGCTTGTGCCCCTGGCGGCGGCCATAAAGGCGACGGATGGTAGTGGGATCGGCCATGGGCCGCAGCGCATAGGCGCGGGCGGCGCGACAGGCAACTCGCCTGCGCGCCATAACATGTCAGCCTGCGAGCTGGGCCGACCCCGGCATCGGCGCCAGCGGGCGGACCGGCGCCGCGCGTTGATGGTGGGCGAGGCGGCGATGCACCGGCTGGGTGCTGCGCGGCTCGCGGCGAAGCGGTTGCGGCTGCGGGAGCGGCTGAATGGCGGTGGCTTCGCTCCAGTCTCCCTGGAAATGACGGATACCCAGCGCTGTCGCGGCCTCGAATTCGCCGCGATGCTCGATGCCCGGCGCGATCACCGTTACACCCATGCCGCGCGCCAGCCGCAGGATGCTGTCGACGATCCGGCGGCGCGGTTCGCTCGCGTCGATCCGCCGCACCAGCGCCGGGTCCAGCCGGATCAGTTGCGGCGTGAAATGCGCGAGCAGCCCCAGCGCCACCGGGCCGGCGGCGAAGCAATCGAGTCCCACCATCAGCCCGCGTCGGCTGCATGCCTGCACCAGCGCGGCGGCACGGTCGCGGTCGGCGCGTTCGTCGGCGCTGACTTCGATCACCAGCCGGTCGGTCGGGAAACGGTGGATCAGGGCGGTACGAAACAGATGCGCCAGCATCGCCTCGGGATCGCCCGCCGCGGCGCAGATCGGTACGATCAGCAGCGCGCCGCTTTCGTGCAGGCCAGCGGCGATTGCGGCCTCGAACGTCTCGGCGACGCGGCGGGCCTGGAGGCCGGACCGCAATTCCGGGGGAAGCGCCGCCGCTGCAGCCGAATAGCCCACACCGCGCACCCGGGTCTCGGCGTGCCAGGCGAGGGGCGGGTGTGCGCCTGCGGGCAGCACCGGCTGGAAATGTACCTCGATCTGGAGTGCGTCGAGCATTGTAAACCCCTGTCCAGCCCGGCCCTGTCCGAGCATGGAATAATGGTTAACAACAGGTTTCCGGCGCCTCTATTCCGTGCGTCGCCCACGCGGATTCTCCCCCATAGGGATTCTCCGTAACTTCCCTGAGTCTGGCCAACCCGGTCGGGCGGCCGGATCATGGGGCGCGTCAGGCTTCCTCGAACCGGGCACGCGGCGGCGGCAGCGCGCCGATCTGTGCCGGCGCGATCAGCGTGCCTTGCATCAGCGTGACGCCCAGTGTGCGGAGACGGGCATGTTCGGCCACCGTCTCTACGCCTTCGGCGATCAGGCGAATGCGACTGCTGCGGGCGATATCGACGACGCGCTCGACCACCAGCCGCCGCGCCCAGCTCCCTGACAGGCTGTGGACCAGTTCGGGCGCCAGCTTCAGGGTATCCGGAGTAAGGATCGACAACAGATCCAGCCCCATGTCACCCGCGCCAAAATCATCAAAGGCGATCAGAAAGCCCAGCTTGCGATAGGCCTTGACCAGCGCGAGCATCTTCTCGCTTTCGAGATGATCGCGATCACTGAATTCGAAGACCAGTTCGCGGGCGGGGAAGCCCAGTCGCCGGACGATTCGCAGCATCCGCTCGGCATCGGCCAGCGGGTCCTGGATGTAGGTAGGCATCACCTTTACCGCGAGCCGGGTCTTGCGCTCGATGATGCCCAGTTCCAGCGCCTGTTCGATGGCCGCGATACGGCAGCGCAGGTCGAAGGTGGGGCGCGTCTCTTCGGGCAGAGTCTCCACGAAGCGGGCGGCATTTTCACCATCCGGCCCGCGAAACGTCGCCTCATAGGCAGTGACGTAGCGCGTGTCGGTGTTGACGACCGGCTGGAACGCCATCGCAAACAATTCTCTGGCCGGTGCCCGCACCGGCTCGGCTCGATCGACCTGCTGAAGCATCACCATGCTCCCGAACGCGATCCCCGCACCTTCATTATAGCGCAGATTCGTCCGGCAGGGTTGCGCAGTCGAGTCAGATGGCGGCGGCAGCCTGTTCGATGCGGTGTTCGGGCAGCGCCCCGATTTGTGGCGGCGCAACCAGCTCGCCCTGCGCATAGAAGATGCCGAAACTGCGCAGCCGCTGCAGCACCGACGGACGCGACACGCCATCGGCGATGATCCGGATGCCGTGCTTGGCGAGGCGCGGTGTCAGCTCCTCCAGCACCAGTCGCCGCGACCAGCTGCCGTCGATTCCGTCGACCAGATCGCAGTCGAGCCGCACCATCGCCGGGCGATAGCGGACACAGGGGGTGAAGCCGACCGGGTCGTGGCCCAGCCCGACAAAGGCCGTCAGGCATCCGGCGCGGCGATGGCTGCCGACCAGATCGGCCAGCCGGGGCCCTGAGACATGGGTATAGCCATGGATGGCGAACACGATGCGCTCGGGCGGGAGTCCGCATTTCTTGGCGGCCTGTACCGCCGTGTCGAGCGTTGCCGCCGGCGCATTCGCCTCGCCGACATGGATCGGAATCATCAGCCGGGCGCTCGTGCTCCCCAGGCCCGCTGCCATGGCGTGATGCACGGCGGCGCCCGCCACCCGGCGGTCCAGCTCGGCGTGGCGATCGGCCGGGAGAATGTCGAAGATTTCCTCCCCGCTTTCGCCACCGGGGCCGCGCAGCATCGCCTCATAGGCAAAGGGGCGTGCGCCGACGAGGTCGACGACCGGACGAAAGGCGATGGTGAGGCCTGGCGCCGATGCCGGCCGCGGGCTCGCTACCCGATCCATGTCCTGCTCCTTGCGACGGGCCGTGCGGGCGGCCCAACGACTCTTATAGGGAGCAATACGGAACGGGCGGTTCCGGCCCGTCAAATTGCGCTACCGAAACAAAAAGGCCCCGCCCGACAGTGCCGGCGGAGCCCCTTTGATCGCGAAGCGGCGCGGGATCAGGCGGCGAGCGCGGCCTTCAGATCCTCGACCAGGTCGGTGCGCTCCCAGGGGAAGAAATCGCCCTCGGGCTTGCGGCCGAAATGGCCGTAGGCAGCGGTCGGCTGGTAGATCGGCTTGTTGAGGCCCAGATGCGTGCGGATGCCGCGCGGGGTAAGGCCGCCCAGCTTCTCGATGCTCTGGATCGCCTGCTCGATCTTGTCGTCGCCCACGGTGCCGGTGCCGTGGGTGTCGACATACAGCGACAGCGGCTTCGACACGCCGATCGCATAGGCGAGCTGGATCGTGCAGCGCTTGGCAAGGCCGGCCGCGACGATGTTCTTGGCGAGATAGCGGGTGATATAGGCCGCCGAACGGTCGACCTTGGTCGGGTCCTTGCCGCTGAACGCGCCGCCGCCATGGGGCGAAGCGCCGCCATAGGTGTCGACGATGATCTTGCGGCCGGTGAGGCCGGCGTCACCGTCCGGGCCACCGATCTCGAACGAGCCGGTCGGGTTGATGTGATATTCGGTCGCATCCGACAGCAGCTCGGCCGGGAGCACGTCCGCCACAACCTTCTTCACATAGGCGTGGAGCTCGGCTTCCTTGTCGCCCGTGTCATAGCCCGGCGCGTGCTGGGTCGAGACGACGATGGCGGTCGCGGCGACCGGCTTGCCGTTTTCGAAGCGCAGCGTGACCTGGCTCTTGGCGTCCGGTTCGAGGAACGGCGCGGCGCCCGAGTGGCGGTCGGCGGCCATGCGCTCGAGGATCTTGTGGCTGTAGTCGAGTGTCGCCGGCATCAGGTCCGGGGTCTCGTCGCAGGCGAAGCCGAACATGATGCCCTGGTCGCCGGCGCCTTCGTCCTTGTTGCCGCTCGCGTCCACACCCTGCGCGATGTGCGCCGACTGGCCGTGCAGATTGTTCTCGAAGCGGAAGGTCTGCCAGTGGAAGCCCGACTGTTCATAGCCGATGCGCTTCACCGTCTCGCGGACGGTCTTCTCGATCTCTTCCTGAGCGCCCGGCGCCCAGGCGCCGTTCTCATACACGCCCTTGCAGCGAATTTCGCCGGCCAGGACGACGAGCTGGGTGGTGGTCAGCGTTTCGCAGGCGATGCGGGCTTCGGGATCCTTCGACAGGAACAGGTCGACGATCGAGTCGGAAATCTGGTCGGCGACCTTGTCGGGATGACCTTCGGAAACCGACTCGGACGTGAAGAGATAGTTGGAACGCATGTAAATTCCTCAGCTTGGGAAAGGATCGCCGGGCCGTTGCCATGCCCATATAAAGCTTTCCTTATATGTGCTCCCTAGCGGGCCAGTCGTCGATTGGCAATCGCGAACAATCCCATAAGTCCCGCAACCAGCAGGACCATCCAGTTGCCGACACGCGAAAACAGCGTCGGCGGCAGGGGGCGGGGCAGGGGCAGACGGATCGCCCCGGCCTGACCGGCGGGAACGGTACCCAGCAGGCGGCCATGGCCGTCGATCAGCGCGGAAATGCCGGTGGGCGTCGCGCGCAGGATCGGCAGCCCTTCCTCGATCGCGCGCAGCCGCGCCTGCGCCAGATGCTGCGGCGGACCCCAGCTGCCGAACCAGGCGTCGTTCGAGGGGTTGAACAGGAAATCGGGGCGGTTGGCCGGGTCGACGACCTGACCCGAAAAGATGATTTCGTAGCAGATCTGGATGCCGGCCTTGCCGAAGCCGGTCACGTCGATCGTGCGGGGGCCGGGGCCGGGCAGGAAATCGACATCACCCATCACCAGCCGGGCAAGGCCCAGCGGGGCGAGCAGCGTGCGCATCGGCAGATACTCACCATAGGGCACCAGATGCGCCTTGTCATAGCGGCCGCCGAGCATGCCCGCCGGATCGAGCGACCAGACCGAATTGCCAACGCCCTTCAGCCGGTCGTCGGGCCCGAATTCCAGCGCATTGCCGCCGATCAGCGCATGGTCATAGGGGCCGAGCACGGCCGCGATCCGCGCGCGGACAAGCCTGGGGTCCTGGCGATACCAGGCGGGCGGATAGCCATCCTCGACCAGATAATCGACCATGCCTTCGGGCCACACCACCAGTCGGGGCAACGGGCCGGGCTTGCCGCTCAGCGCCAGCATCCGCGTGAGGAGATATTCGGCATAGTCCGGCCGGCTGACGGCATCCTGGCCGATATTGGGCTGGACGATCACCGCTTCGGTGCCGCTCGCGGTGCTGATGCAGCGGATATGGTCGCACCGGTCCGACCAGCCGAAATGGAGCGCAAGCAGCGCGACAAGAGCCATACCCGCCGCGCGATACTGTCGCTGGCTGACAAGATAGAGGCTGCCGGCGAGCGCAAGGGTCAGTCCCGACAGCGCATAGGTGCCGGTGAGCGTCGCCAGATTGCGCACGCCCGGCACCGGCACCCATAGCGCGCCCACCGGGTTCCACGGATAGCCGGTGAAGGCGACGCCGCGCAGCCATTCGGTCGCGGTCCAGGCGGCTGCGACGGCGAGCACATAACCCAGATCCGGTTCGATCCAGCCCGATCGCGGCCGGACACCGCGCGCGAACAGCCATCCCGCGCCGAACGCCAGCGCCGGATACACCGCCAGATACACGGCCAGCAGCACCACCGCGAAATAGCCGAGCACGGGCGGCATCTTGTCCTGGAAATCGAACGCGTGCTGAATCCAGTTGTCGCCCAGCGTGAAATGGCCGAGCCCGAACAGCCAGCCGCGCAGCAGCGCCGAACGGACGCCGGCTGCGCGATAGACCAGCGCGAACAGGCCCGCGAAGCACAGCAGGGTGACCGGCCACCATTCGAGCGGCGCGAATCCGGTGGCGGAAAGAGTGCCGAGGAGCAGCGAGGCGGCGAGCGGACGACGAAACATCGGCCGCAGGCCTACACGATCGGATTATACGGGGGGAGGGGGTATGCGCTGGCAACCCAGCGTTTCGCGTTCGCCGCTTGATCCCGCGCGGGCGTGCGCCCATTTGGGCGCCATGCTGATCGAAACCGAAGCCACGCCGAACCCCGCGACGCTCAAGTTCCTGCCCGGCAGGGTGGTAATGGACGTCGGCACGCGCGACTTTGCCAGTCCTGAGGAAGCCGAAGCCTCCCCGCTGGCCGAGGCGCTGTTCGGGCTGGGCGATGTCACCGGCGTGTTCTTCGGCCGCGACTTTATTTCGGTCACTGCCGCACCGGGAGTCGAATGGAGCGGCCTGAAGCCCGATGTACTCGGCATCCTGCTAGATCATTTCTCGGCCAATATGCCGCTGTTCCGCCAGGGCAGCGCCGGATTCAGCGTGCCGCCGGAAAGCGCCGATTTCGGCGACAGTCCGGAAGATGCCGACATCGTTGCCCAGATCCGCGAGCTGATCGACACCCGCATTCGCCCGGCGGTGGCGAACGACGGGGGCGACATCGTCTATCGCGGCTTCGACCAGGGCAAGGTCTATCTGCAGATGCAGGGGGCCTGTTCGGGGTGCCCCTCGTCCACCGCGACGCTGAAGAACGGCATCGAGCAGCTGCTCAAATATTATGTACCCGAAGTGACCGAGGTGCGCGCTATCTGAGCGCGCGCCTCCCATCGCCTTCCCCTCCCCAAGAAAGGATTGCCCATGGGCCACCCGCTCGACGATGCTGCGCTCGACACGATCTTCCGCACCGCGCGAACCTATAACGGCTATACCGACGCGCCCGTTACGCAGGCGGACATCGAACGCATCTATGACTTGCTCAAGATGGGGCCGACCTCGGTCAACCAGCAGTCGGCGCGGTTCGTGTGGATCCTGAGTCAGGAAGGCAAGGACAAGCTGGCGAGCTTTGCCAGTGGCACCAATGCCGAAAAGATCCGCAAGGCGCCGGCCAGCGTGATCATCGGCTATGACGTGAACTTCCACGAGCATCTGCCCGAACTGTTCCCCCACGCCCCGGAAGCGAAGAACTGGTTTCCGAACGAGCAGGTGCGCGAAGAGCAAGCCTTCCGCAATTCGTCGCTGCAGGGCGCCTATTTCATCATCGCCGCGCGCGCGCTGGGTTTCGACACCGGTCCCATGTCCGGGTTCGACAATGCGGCGGTCGATACCGCCTTTTTTGCCGATCAGCCGGGCGTGAAGTCGAACTTCATCTCCACGCTCGGCGTAGGCGATCCGTCGACGATCTTCCCGCGCTCGCCGCGTCCGGCATTCGCACAATTCAACACGGTGATTTGACCTGGCGGCACTCGATTGGCTAGCGCGGGGCGATGGCTGAATCTCCGCGCACGCTGGTGATCGAAACTGCCACCGCCGCCTGTTCGGTGGCGCTGGTCGAACATGGTGCCGTGGTGGCTGCGGCCCACGAGGTTGTGGGGCGCGGCCATGCCGAACGGTTGATCCCGATGATTGCCGCACTGCCCGGTGGCGGGCGTGCGGAGCATATTCTGGTCGATGTAGGGCCGGGCAGCTTCACCGGCGTGCGGGTAGGGCTGGCGGCCGCCCGTGGGCTGGCGATCGGCTGGGGCGCGACGGTCGGGGGCTATTCGTCACTGGCGCTGATCGCTGTCGCCGCCTTTGCCCGTATGCCGGACTGCGATTCGCTGGCGGTCGTACTGGAAGGCGGCCACGGCGAAGTCTTTCTCCAGACCTTTGGCGATGCACCGCTGGCCGCCGATGGGTCGCTCGCCTCGCTCCAGCCGGCGGCTGCGCTGGCGGCTGTCGCGGGACGGCGGGCGGTGGGCAGCGGCGTGCGCCATTTGCTCGCGCTCGATCCTGGATTGCCTGTCGAAGAGGCATTGCCTTGTGCCGCAGATGCGGTGCTGCTGCCCGAAGTGCTGGCTACGTTGCCGCCCCGGCCGCTCTATGGCCGCGGACCCGATGCCAAGACGCTGGCGGAGCGGGGGCTGGCATGAGCGCGCTGCTGCACCAGATCACCTTGCGCGAGGGCGGCGTGCAGGATCTCGGTTCGGTTCAGCAGATCATGCAGCAGGCATTCGACCCCGTATATGGCGAGGCCTGGACCAAGGCGCAGTGCATGGGGATGATGTCGCTTTCCGGCGTCTGGCTCGTGATTGCCAGCATCGACGGCGTCGATTGCGGCTTCGCGCTGGCGCGGGCTATGCTGGACGAGGCCGAATTGCTGCTGCTCGCGACGCTTCCCTCCGTCCGGCGCAGAGGCGTTGGCGGGGCCTTGCTGCGTGCCGTGGTTGCCGAGGCGCGGCACCGCGGCGCCGCCATGATTCACCTGGAGGTGCGGGCGGGGAACGGCGCTGTTATGCTATATCAGCGCGAAGGTTTTGAGAAAGTTGGAGAACGTCCCGGCTATTATCGGGGGAATAGCGGACGGGCTCTGGACGCTTGGACATTCTCCCATAAGCTCATCTAGTTTTTTCTAGAACTTCATGGTGAACGACTTGCCATCGGTTCCAATTCGATCGATAGGAGCGTGCAGGGGACAAGCTATAGTCACCACCTAAAAACGGGTCGAAAGGAAACAAGATGGAAGCCGCGTCCGACATTCAGGAAACGCTCGTTGCGCTCACTGCCGATATTGTCGCAGCTCATGTTAGTAATAATAGTGTCGCAGTCTCTGACCTTCCCCTGCTGATCCAGAATGTTCATGGGGCGCTGAGTGGCCTGGGCGATGTCGCCGCAGAGCCCGAAGTAAAGCAGGAGCCGGCCGTCTCGATCCGTGCTTCGGTGAAGCCGGATTACATTGTCTGCCTGGAAGACGGCAAGAAGCTGAAGATGCTCAAGCGCCATCTGATGACGCATTATCAGATGACCCCGGAGCAGTATCGCGCAAAGTGGAATCTGCCTGCAGATTATCCCATGGTCGCACCGAATTACGCTGAGCAGCGCCGCAGCCTCGCGAAGAAGATCGGCCTGGGTACCAAGCGTCGCAAGCGCTGATCCCGGTCCTTAAAGGATCGAGGGCTTTTGAACGCCGGCGGATCGCTTCCGCCGGCGTTTTGCGTATCGCCAAACGGCGGCGCACCGAAAGCCCGCCCTTTCCCCGGCTGCCCAATGGCGTTACAGGAAGGCCATGTCTCGCAAGATCGATCTCGAAGCGCTGTGCCACGAAAAGGGACTGCGCATCACCGAACAGCGCAAGGTGATCGCGCGCGTGCTTTCCGATGCGGACGATCATCCGGACGTCGAAAAAGTCTATGAGCGCGCAGCCGCGATCGATCCGGGCATTTCGATTGCCACTGTCTATCGCACGGTGCGGCTGTTCGAAGAGGCGGGTATTCTCGATCGCCACGACTTCGGCGATGGCCGCGCCCGCTATGAACCCGCGCCCGAGGCGCATCACGACCATCTGATCGATGTCGAATCGGGCAAGGTGATCGAGTTCGTCGATCCCGAACTGGAATTGCTGCAGAAGCAGATTGCGGAGCGCCTGGGCTTCCGCTTGGTCGACCACCGCATGGAGCTGTACGGGGTTGCGCTCGATCGCAAGAACTGAGCGGGCCGCGCAGCGCCGCGAAGAAGCGGCGCAGGGTCTTGCCACGAAATTGACGGCACCGGAAATCATCCGCCTCTGGCTCCGCATCGCGGGGCTGTTTCTGGCGCTGATGGTGCATTTGCCGATGCATTATCTGTTCCGGCTGCTGCGCCTGCCTTCGCCCTGGCCGCGGCTGTTCCTGGGCAGCGCGGCGCGGATCTGCGGCGCGCGCGTCAAGTGCGTCGGCACGCCGCTGAAGCGGGACGTCTTCTATATTTCCAACCATCTGAGCTGGATCGACATTCTGGCGCTGGGCGGGGCGAGCGGCACTGCCTTTGTCGCCAAGGCCGAGATCGGCACCTCGCCGCTGGTGGGGTGGCTCGCCGGGCTCAACCGCACGGTTTATGTGAAGCGCGAAAACCGGATGGGGGTTGCCGAACAGATCAACCAGCTGCGCGATGCGCTGACGGAAAACTGGGCGATCACCGTCTTTCCGGAAGGCACGACCACCGATGGCAAGTCGCTGCTGCCGTTCAAGACGCCGATGCTGCGTGTGCTGGAGCCGCCGCCTCCGGGCGTAATGGTGCAGCCGGTGATGCTCCATTACGGCGCTGCGGGCGAGGACATCGCCTGGATCGGCCAGGAACGCGGGCTCAACAACGCCAAGCGCGTGCTCGCGCGCAAGGGGCGGTTCCGGCTGAAGGTCCATTTCCTCGAACCGTTCGATCCGCGCGACTTCCCCGGGCGCAAGGCCATCGCGGCCGAAAGCCGGCGGCGGATCGAAGCAGCACTGGTGGGCGCGCTGCACCATCCGCTCCGCCCGTTCCGCTTCGCGCACGAAGCGATCGGGTACAAGGAGCCGGCAGGAGGGTAAGTCCGGCTTTTCGCGGGCGTTACTCTCCCGCAAGCGGGAGGGGAGAGTCCGCGTCGGGGGGCTACAGTTCCTTGCCATTTGCGCGTATAGGCGCGCCGATCATGACCACCCCCAAAACCTATCACGTCAAGTCGTACGGCTGCCAGATGAACGTCTATGACGGCGAGCGCATGGGCGAGCTGATGGCTGCCCAGGGCCTTGTCGCCGCCGAAGCGGACCAGGCCGATCTCGTCGTACTCAACACCTGCCACATCCGCGAAAAGGCGACCGAAAAGGTCTATTCGGAGATTGGCCGGCTGAAGCTGCGGGAAAGCGGCAAGCCGATGATCGCAGTCGCCGGCTGCGTCGCCCAGGCCGAAGGCGAGGAGATCGCCCGTCGCGCCAAGGTGGAGGTGGTGGTCGGACCACAGGCCTATCACAACCTGCCCGATCTGGTTGCGCGCGCGGCCGAGGGGCAATTGGGCCTCGACACCGACATGCCGGTCGAAAGCAAGTTCGGCCGCCTGCCCGCCCGCCGCAAGGTGGGTCCCAGCGCGTTCCTGACGGTGCAGGAAGGCTGCGACAAATTCTGCACCTATTGCGTGGTTCCCTATACGCGCGGCGCCGAAGTAAGCCGGCCGTTCGCGGCGATCGTCGACGAGGCAAAGGCGCTGGTCGACGCCGGCGCGCGTGAAATCACGCTGCTCGGCCAGAACGTCAATGCCTGGGGCGATGACGACGGCCGGGGGCTGCACGATCTGATCGTAGCACTCGACCGGATCGAGGGGCTGGCCCGCATCCGCTATACCACCAGCCATCCCAACGACATGGCCGAAGGGCTGATCGAGGCGCATGCGCATGTGGCCAAGCTGATGCCGTTCCTGCACCTGCCGGTACAGGCGGGCAGCGACCGCATCCTGAAAGCGATGAACCGCAGCCACACGCGCGATTCCTACCTGCGCATTCTGGAGCGGGTACGCGCGGCGCGGCCGGACATTGCGCTGTCGGGCGACTTCATAGTCGCCTTTCCCGGCGAGACCGAGGCCGAGTTCGAAGAGACGCTGCAGCTTGTCGACGCGGTCGGCTATGCCCAGTGCTTCAGCTTCAAATATTCGCCGCGCCCGGGCACGCCCGCGGCCGAGCTGGTCGACCAGTTCCTGCCTGCCGAAGTCGCCGACGAGCGGCTGCAGCGGCTGCAGGCGGCGCTCAACCGCGACCAGCTGGCGTTCAATCAGGCGAGCGTCGGCAAGCGGTGCAGCGTGCTGATCGAGCGTGTCGGGCGCCATGCCGGGCAGATGATCGGCAAGTCGCCCTGGCTGCAGTCGGTACATCTGGAGACCGAGGCGAAGATCGGCGACCTGATCGAGGTGGAAATCGTCCAGGCAGGCCCCAATTCGCTGGGTGGCCGCGCGGTCGCGTAACCGATCTGACACAAAGCCGCGTCACCACCGATCAGCGCCTGCGGGGGAGCGGGCGAACGGGGGAAGCGATGGGGCGAGCAATCGCGGGGCTGGCGGCGGTGCTGCTGGCGGGCGGAACGGGTGCGGCACAGGCGCAGACCCCTGCGGCCGGCGAGGGCCTTACGGTGAACGCAGCCGAGCGCGTCCGCTACGAGACGATCGACGGCCAGCCACGCGCCGGCTTCAACCAGAGCGACAGCTTCGTCAATTTCCGCACGGTGGTAACGGCGCAGTTTCGCACCGGCCCGCTGCAACTGGAAGGCGAGCTGTGGGACAGCCGCGTCTATGGCGCCAACCGGCACTCGCCGGTCTCGACCAACGATGTGAACACGCTGGAGCCGGTGCAGGCCTTTGCCCGGATCGATCTGGGTGCGGCGCTCGGCCCCGGCTCGACATTGGAGGTGCAGGGCGGGCGGTTTCTGCTCAATCTCGGGTCGAAACGGCTGGTCGCGGCCGATGAATATCGCAACACTACCAACGGCTATACCGGCCTGCGGATAGATGCGGGCCTGCGCGGCGGGTGGCAGGGCAGTTTCCTCTACACCCTGCCGCAGGTGCGGCGCCCGGACAGCCTCGACGCGGTGCTCGCCAAGAACAGCGCACTCGACAAGGAGAGCTTCGATCTGGTGCTTTGGGGTGGTGTGGTGAGCCGCGCCCATGCAATCGGGCCGGCAATGGTCGAGGCGTCGTTCTTCCACCTTGGCGAGCGGGATTCGCCCGGCCATCCGACTCGCGACCGCTCGCTCAACACGGCGAGCCTGCGCATCGTGCGCGATCCCGCAGCGGGGGCTGTCGATTATGAGCTGGAGGTGGCTGGCCAGGGCGGACGGATTTCGACCAGCCTGGCGCCAGCCGCCCCGCGCCAGACTGTCGCGGCCTGGTTCGTCCATGCGCGGGCGGGCTATAGTTTTGCGGCGCGCTGGAAGCCGCGGCTGGCGCTGGAATATGATTATGCCAGCGGCGATCGGCCCGGCAGCACCTATCGCCATTTCGACACGTTGTTCGGCATGCGTCGCGCCGATTTCGCGCCCGCGGGCCTGTATAATGCCGTGACGCGGGCGAATATCGTAACGCCCGGCATCCGGCTGGAAGTGACGCCCGATGCCCGGACCGACGGGTTCCTCAGCTATCGGCCGATGTGGCTTGCTTCGCGCTATGACACGTTCGCGACGACCGGGGTGCGCGATGCCGGCGGCCGATCGGGCCTGTTCGCCGGGCATCAGTTCGACAGCCGCATCCGCTACAAGCTCAGCCGGCTGATCCGGCTGGAAGGCGATTTCGTGCTCCTGGCGAAAGGCCGGTTCCTGCGCGACGCTCCCAATGCCCCGCCGGGCCGCTGGACCCGCTATGTCTCGCTAAACCTGATGCTGGCTCTTTGAGAGGAAGGCCGGCGGACCTGGCCGCCGGCCTTCCGCAAGGATCATGCAGCCGCGTAGCGTACCGTAACCCGTGCACGCCGACGCAAGCTGCCGCCGGCAAGCGCGAAGCCGCCGATCAGCATGGCCCATGCCGCCGGCTCCGGCACGCCGCCCGCGCCGATGCCGTCGATGCGCACGCCGACGTCCAGATTCTTCGAGTATTTCCATGCACCGTTCTCGGTGTAGGAATAGCCGGTTAGCGGCTGGGGCGCTCCTTCCGTCATCCACGCATTGGCGTCCGGCGTGGTGAAGCTTACCCAGTAACGGCCCGGGTCGAGGTCCCACGCCAGACCGGTCAGGCCCTGCCAGCCATCGGCGCCCAGCGCGAAGCTGCTCGAAAACAAGGTGGTGCCGGGCAGATAGTCGCCGTCGCGGTGGATGCTCGCGAGGATCGTGCCCGTCTGGCTGTTGCTGCCGATCCAGCCGTGGATAGCCGTGATCCTGGTCGGTGCCAGAACATCAAAGACACCCGCCAGTCCCTGATTGTGGTTCAGGCTCCAGCCGCCGTTCGAAAGTGCGGCGCCCGCACCGGTATCGACAATCGGATCGGCGGCGGCATTGCCCGCCGCGACAAGTGCCAACGCCGCGAGTGCTGCAGAATTAAATTTACGCATATTAATCCCCTGCTAACCTTGCAAAGGGCGGTTACGATACCGCAACGATGCTGCCAAGCGCTGGAACGGGGCGCATCCGTCTCGTTTCGGGAAGCGCATCGGCGACCATGGGTTCGCCGCGTGGCGAGGCAAATGTCGCCAACCCGTCACACCTGCCGCCTATCCGGCACGGCGCTGCTTCTTTTTGCCTGTGCAGCGCCGCCTTCGTCTGCCATCTTCCGTTTCACCATGCGCCAAGGAACCTCCGCACCATGCCAAGGTTTGCCCCGCCAGGGGCGCATGATTCGCGCAACCGCCCCCAGCATCGAAAGGACCGCATGAGCCGCAAGCCTGTCCCCGCCCAGTCCGGCGAACGTTCCCGGGTCGAGGTGAATTTCGACAAGCCCCAGCTCCTGCCGCAGCTATTCGGTGAGTTCGACGCAAACCTGCTGATGCTCGAGGAGCGGCTGGGCGTGTACATCCATGCGCGCGGCCAGCGGGTTGTGATCGAGGGGACGGCCGAAGCCGTCGCCCATGCCCGCGAAGTGCTGCAGGAACTGCACAGCCGCGTGATTCGAGGCGAGGATGTCGATGGCGGGTTGATCGACGCGGTCATCGCCATGTCGAGCGAGCCCATGTTCACCGGCATTGTCCGGGCGGAGCCGACCGGCAACGCCGCGCCGCCGTCGATCATGATCCGTACCCGCAAGAAGACGATCGTGCCGCGTTCGGTGACGCAGACGCATTATATGCGCGAGCTGGCGTCGAACGACCTGATCTTCGCGCTGGGCCCCGCGGGTACCGGCAAGACCTATCTTGCGGTGGCGCAGGCGGTGGCGCAACTCATTTCGGGCAGCGTCCAGCGGCTGATCCTGTCGCGTCCCGCGGTGGAGGCGGGCGAGCGGCTGGGGTTCCTGCCCGGCGACATGAAGGAGAAGGTCGATCCCTATCTCCGCCCGATTTACGACGCGCTGTATGACTGCCTGCCCGCCGAACAGGTCGAGCGGCGGATCGCCTCGGGCGAGATCGAAATCGCGCCGATCGCCTTCATGCGCGGGCGGACGCTGGCCGAGGCATTCGTGATCCTGGACGAGGCGCAGAACACCACGCCGATGCAGATGAAGATGTTCCTTACCCGCTTCGGCCAGGGCAGCCGGATGGTGATCTGCGGCGACCCGAACCAGACCGACCTTCCCGGCGGGCCGGCCGCATCGGGGCTGAACGACGCGGTCAACCGGTTGGAGGGCGTCGAGGGCATCTCGATGGTGCGCTTCGGCGTGGGCGACGTGGTGCGCCACCCGATCGTCGGGCGAATCGTCGCCGCTTATGAGGGGCAAGGTTGAACGATGGGATATCCCATCCTACATTCGGGATATCCCAACGGAGGCGCGGCGTGGCATCGCTCTACATCAAGGATCCGGACACTGCGGCGCTTGCGGCCGAAGTGGCAGCCGCGCTTGGCACGACCAAGACCGAGGCGGTGCGCGACAGCCTGTTGCGCCGTAAGGCCGAACTTGAGGCCAAGCGTCGGGCGCAGGATGTGCTCCGTACGCTGGACGCGCATCGCCGCGCCAACCCGCTGCCGCCGCCCACCGGACTGAAGGCGGACAAGGCGTTTTTCGACGAATTGTGGGGCGAGGTTTGACGCTGTTCGTCGATGCATCGGCGATGGTTGCGGTCATCGCCGAAGAACCTGAACGCGACCAGTTCGTGATTGAGGTCGTTGAACACGGCCCGGGGCTGTGGTCGGCCATGGCATGCTGGGAAACCGTTGCCGCGCTGTCTCGTTCGCGCCAGATGGATGTCAAACAAGCCCGCCAGGAAGCGGGGCTCTACGCAGAACAGCTTGGGCTGACGCTGGTGCCGATCGGTGAACGTGAGCTGGAACTGGCGCTCGACGCCTATCAGCAGTTCGGCAAGGGCCGGCATCCGGCCGGACTCAACATGGGCGACTGCTTCGCCTATGCCTGCGCCAAAGCGCACGACGCGCGCCTGCTCTACAAGGGCGATGATTTCTCCAAGACGGACCTCGCCTGATGCTTGATGTTGCCGCCCTGCCCGAATCCCCCTGGCCCGAGGGCGATTGGGAAGCGCTTGCCGTGCGCGCGGCCGAGGCGGCGATTGCCGAGACGCCTTATGCCGAATGGCGCGACTGGCCGACGACGATCGAAGTCGCGGTGCGCTTCACCAGCGACGACGAAGTCCACAGCCTCAACCGCCAGTATCGCGACAAGGACAAGCCGACCAACGTGCTGTCCTTCCCGATGATCCAGCCCGATCTGCTCGATGCGGTGACGCAGAACAGCGATGATGGCGAAGTATTGCTGGGCGATATCGTGCTGGCGCATGGCGTCTGTACCGCCGAAGCTGCCGAAAGGGGCATTTCCGTCGAGGCGCATGCCACGCATCTGATTGTCCATGGCATGCTGCATCTGCTAGGATATGACCATATGGGGGATGCCGAGGCAGAAGCGATGGAGGCGATGGAGCAGGCCGCGATGGCTGCCCTGAACCTGCACGACCCCTATCCCGTACGCGAGGATTGACGACTAACATGCCCGAGGGCCCCAGTACCGGCTCGCCTGAACCCCGACACGAAAATGGCGGCATATGGCGCAGCTTGCGCGCACTCCTGTTCGGCGAGGAGCAGGAAGAAACGCTGCGCGAGCGCCTGGAAGAAGCCATTGAAGAGCATGAGAGCGATGGCCGCCGCGGGCCGGCGGGCGATCTGGCGCCGATCGAGCGGCAGATGCTCAAGAATCTGCTGCATTTCGGCGAGCGCGATGCCGGCGATGTCGGCGTACCCCGCGCCGACATTATCGCGGTAGAGGAACAGACCAGCTTCGCCGACCTGGTCCAGCTCTTTGCCGAGGCGGGGCATAGCCGCTTGCCCGTGTATCGCGAGGAACTCGATACGATCATCGGCATGGTCCATATCAAGGACGTGTTCGAGATACTGGCAAAGGGCGTGCCGCATCCGCCGACGATCGCCGCGCTCATTCGCCAGCCGCTATACGTGCCGCAATCGATGGGCGCGCTCGACCTGCTCGCGCAGATGCGGGTGAAGCGGACGCATCTTGCGGTAGTGCTCGACGAATATTCGGGCACCGAGGGGCTGATCACGATCGAGGATCTGATCGAGGAAATCGTCGGCGAGATCGAAGACGAGCATGACGAGGCGCCCGCGGCGCTGATCGTGCCGATCGATGGCGGCGGCTGGGAAGCCGATGCCCGCGCCGAGCTGGAGGATGTCGCCGAGACGGTCGATCCCCGCCTGGGCGAGGTCGAGGAGGATGTCGACACGATCGGCGGCCTGGCCTTCGTGCTCGCCGGCCATGTGCCCGAAATAGGCGAATGCCTGGAGCATGACAGCGGCTGGAAGCTCGAAGTGATCGACGCCGACGCGCGCAAGGTCAACCGGCTGCGGCTCCATCCGCCGCATGTCCCGGCCGAGGATGCGGCGTGAGGCCATGCGCGCCGGGGCGTGCCTGATATAGGTTCGATTTTTCGCATGGTTTGACGGGACAGGTGGCGCCGCATCCGCGGCCACGTCACCCTCTGGCGTAGCGAATTGCTTGCCCTATCGATCACTGTGGGAAAACTAATCGATTTATCCGATTGGCGTGGGGCTGGCATGGTCGCGGCAGAACTCATCGCTCGCTGGAGATGCTCGCATGAACGCCGAATCGAAATGCCCGATGCATGGTGGCAAGATGGACGGTAACGCCGTCCTGTTCGAAATGACCAACAGGACCTGGTGGCCGAACCAGCTCGACCTGAGCGTCCTCCACCCGAACCCGCCCGCCGGCGATCCGATGGGGGCGGACTTTGATTATGTCGCGGCATTCCAGACGCTCAATCTGGCGGCGGTAAAGGCGGACATCTTCGCGCTGATGACTGATTCGCAGGCCTGGTGGCCGGCAGACTTCGGTCATTACGGGCCGCTGTTCATCCGCATGGCGTGGCACAGCGCCGGCACCTACCGCATCGGCGACGGCCGCGGCGGCGCGGGCTCGGGCACGCAGCGTTTCGCCCCGCTCAACTCCTGGCCGGACAATGCCAATCTCGACAAGGCGCGGATGCTGCTGTGGCCGATCAAGCAGAAATATGGCCGCGCCCTGTCCTGGGCCGATCTGCTGATCCTGGCGGGCAATTGCGCGCTCGAATCGATGGGGTTCAAGACCGCCGGTTTCGGCGGCGGCCGCGCCGATGTGTGGGAGCCGGAGCGCGACGTGAACTGGGGTCCGGAACGCGAATGGCTGCAGACCAGCGAAAAGCCGGGCGGCCGCTATTCGGGCGAGCGCGACCTCGCCAACCCGCTGGCGGCGGTGCAGATGGGCCTCATCTACGTCAATCCGGAAGGTCCGGATGGCAACCCCGATCCGCTGCTCGCGGCGCACGACATCCGCGAGACCTTCGCGCGCATGGCGATGAATGACGAAGAGACGGTTGCGCTTATCGCCGGCGGCCACACCTTCGGCAAGGCCCATGGTGCTGCCGATCCGAGCCAATATGTCGGGCCGGAGCCTGAAGGCGCGGATATCGAAATGCAGGCGCTCGGCTGGGCGAACAGCTATGGCAAGGGCAATGCCGGCGATACGATCACCAGCGGGCTGGAAGTTACCTGGACCGAAACGCCGACCCAGTGGGGCAATGGCTTCTTCAAGAACCTGTTCGAATATGAGTACGAGCTCACCAAGAGCCCGGCCGGCGCGCACCAATGGGTTGCCAAGGATGCGCCGGAGGTGATCCCCGACGCGCATGATCCGTCGAAAAAGCATCGCCCGACGATGCTGACGACCGACCTGTCGCTCCGCTTCGACCCGATCTACGGCCCGATCTCGCGGCGCTTCTACGAGAACCCCGATCAGTTCGCCCATGCCTTTGCCGAGGCCTGGTACAAGCTGACCCACCGCGACATGGGGCCGCATGCCCGGTTGAAGGGGCCGGAAGTGCCCGCCGAGCCGCGATTGTGGCAGGATCCGGTGCCGGCGGTCGATCACCCGCTGATCGACGCGGCGGATGTTGCCGCGCTGAAGGCGGAAGTCCTCGCCTCGGGTCTGTCGATCGCCCGGCTGGTGAAGACCGCCTGGGCCTCGGCGAGCACCTATCGCGGCACCGATCGGCGCGGCGGCGCCAATGGCGCGCGCATCCGGCTCGCGCCGCAAAAGGACTGGGCGGTGAACGAGCCCGCCGAGCTGGCCAAGGCGCTGTCCGTGCTGGAAGGCATCCAGGCGAAGTTCAACGCGGCGCAGACCGGCGGCAAGAACGTGTCGCTCGCCGACCTGATCGTGCTCGCGGGCGACGGGGCGGTGGAGGCTGCGGCGAAGCAGGCGGGCCATAGCCTGGCGCTGCCCTTCACGCCCGGCCGGACCGACGCCAGCGCCGATCAGACCGACGCGCACAGCTTCGCGCCGCTGGAACCGGTGATCGACGGGTTCCGCAACTATGCGGGCCGGGCGAGCAGCTATTCGGCCGAGGAACTGCTGGTCGACCGCGCGGCGCTGCTGACGCTGACTGCGCCGGAAATGACCGTGCTGGTGGGCGGGCTGCGTGTGCTGGGCGCCAATCATGGCGACAGCAAGCACGGCGTGTTCACCGATCGCCCGGGCGTGTTGACCAACGACTTCTTCCGCAACCTGCTGGCCACCAGCTTCACCGCCAAGTGGGAAGCGCAAGGGGACGGCAGCTTCGTCGCGAAGGACCGTGCAACCGGCGAGGCCAAATGGACCGGCACCCGCGTCGACCTGATCTTCGGCGCCAATTCGCAACTGCGCGCGCTGGCCGAAGCCTATGCCACCGACGATGCCGAAGCGGCGTTCGTCGCGGCGTTCGGCAAGGCGTGGAGCAAGGTGATGCACGCCGATCTGGTGGGGTAAGCCCTCAGGCTGTCACCCTCACCCTTCCCCCCGCCTTCGGCGGCGGGCCCCTTCCCTCTCCCAAAGGGAGAGGGATCTTTACACCTCTACCTTTGGGAGAGGGAGGGGCCCATCGCGTGAGCGATGGGAGGGTGAGGGTGACACCTTCTCCTTCGCTGCCCCATAATCCGCATTGGCTTCGCGTCGCCCTCGCCCTATCGGTGGGGCCATGCTCAAGCGTATTCTGATCGCCCTCGGCATTCTGGTCGTCGCCGGCGCCGCCACTTTCTATTATCTCAGCCGGCCCGATGTGGCCCAACTGGCGGAGAACGCGGTAACCGGCCGCGACCCGCAGCTGAGCGATGCCCGCTATCAGAGCGTGCCGACCATCGGCGTCGCCAAGGCAGTGGGCTGGCAGAATGGTGCCAAACCCCAGGCCGCAGCCGGGCTCCAGGTTGCCGCCTTCGCCGACAAGCTCGATCATCCGCGCTGGCTCTATCAGCTTCCCAACGGCGACGTCCTCGTGGCCGAAACCAATTCGCCGCCCCGCCAGGTGGGTGGGATCACCGGCTGGGTGATGGGCATGCTGATGGACAAGGCCGGCGCCGGCGTCCCTTCGGCCAACCGTATCACCCTGTTGCGCGACAGCGACGGGGACGGGGTGGCGGATGTGCGCAGCACCTTCCTCACTGGACTCAACTCGCCCTATGGCATGGCGCTGGCGGGCGGCTGGCTCTATGTCGCCAATACCGACGCGCTGGTCCGCTATCCGTACAAGGAAGGCGAGACCAAGATCGCTGCCAAGCCCGAAAAGATCCTGTCGCTGCCCGGTGGCGGCAATCACTGGGCGCGGAACGTGGTAGTCGGGAATGATGGCAAGACGCTGTATGTCAGCATCGGTTCTTCTTCGAATATTGCCGAAGACGGGCTGCAAGCCGAAGGCCCGATCTACAGCGCGGAAACGCCCGGGCAGATGGCGGCTGCGGCGCAGCAGACCGGCAACCGTGCTGTCATTCTGGAAGTGAACCCGGATACCAAGCGCAGCCGCGTCTTCGCCTGGGGTATTCGCAACGCCAACGGCATGGCGTTCGAGCCGGGCACCGGCGCATTGTGGGCCGTCGTCAACGAACGCGACATGCTCGGCTCCGATATGCCGCCCGACTATCTCAGCCGCGTCGACCTCGGCGCCTTCTTTGGCTGGCCCTGGCAATATTGGGGCGGCTATGAGGACAAGCGCGTCGAACCCGGCCGGCCGGACCTGCGCGAATATGTCCGCCGGCCCGATTTCGCACTCGGGGCGCATACGGCGCCGCTGGGGCTGACCTTTGCCGATGGTGCCCGTCTTGGCCCGGCCTATGCCAAGGGTGCCTTTATCGGCGAGCATGGGTCGTGGAACCGCCAGCCGCTTTCGGGCTACAAGGTCGTGTTCGTGCCGTTCGGCGACAACGGCTTTCCGAAGCGTGATGCCAAGCCGGTCGACGTGCTGACCGGCTTCCTCGACGCCAAGGGCAATGCGCAAGGGCGCCCGGTCGGCGTCATCACCGGGACCGGCGGGGCGCTGCTGGTGGCGGACGATGTCGGCAATGTGATCTGGCGGGTCAGCGCCAAGCGCTAACTAGCGGTCCGGGGCCTGGGCGAGCAGCCTGGGCCCGTCCTGTTCCAGCCTGCTGCGCAGCATACCTGCGAACAGCCCCAGCATGCCGGGCAGCGCGACTTCGACATGGACATGCGCCTCGGCGACATCGATCCGCCCGGTAACGGTCTGCCCCATCGCGATGACGACGAGGTGCAGGCTGTCGCCTTCCCAGTGATGCTCGACTGCGCCGCCGCCGGGGATCTTCTCCGCCAGCTGGCCGATCTTGCTCTCGATCCGCGCGCGCGCCCCGGCACGGCCGAGCTGGTGAGGAATGTCCACTGCAACCGGCATGCCGCTCATTTCGCGAACAACATGGAGTCGTCGGCGAAGGCCTTGAACTCCAGTGCATTGCCGCTGGGATCGCGGAAGAACATCGTCGCCTGTTCGCCAACCTGACCCTGGAAGCGGATATGCGGTGCGATGCCGAACGCGATTCCGGCGGCGGCCACTCGGTCGGCCAGCGCCTGCCAGTCGGTCATGGTCAGCACCACCCCGAAATGCGGCACCGGCACATCGTGTCCGTCGACGGCATTCTCCACCACGACCGGCTTTGCGGCGGGATCGAGATGCGCGACGATCTGATGGCCGAACAGGTCGAAGTCAATCCACTGATCGGACGAGCGCCCCTCCGGGCAGCCGAGCACGTCGCCATAAAAGGCACGCGCCGCCGCAAGGTCATGGACCGGAAAGGCGAGGTGAAAGGGGCGAAGCATGGTCAAAGGCTTAGCCAAGCCGGCGTTCCCGGGCAACGCGGCTCAGTCCTCGATCGACTTCCACCGCCGGACGCTGCGCGTGCGGGCGAGGATTCGTGCAGAGCGCCGCAACAGGCGGAGCAGACCATCGGCCAGCCATCGCCCCGGCGCCCGCAGCGGCCGGCGGAACTGGACGACCAGCACGACGCGATGATGGCTGCTGTCATTCCACAATTCATGCGGATAGCTGTCGTCGAACAGCAGCGTTTCCCCCTCTGCCCAGCGCACTGTCCGGCGATCGATGCGCATCCGCACATCGCCGTCGCGCGGCACGATCAGCCCCAGATGGCAGGTAATCAGCCCTTTGGTGACGCCGCGATGCACCGGCACATGCGTGCCCGGCGCCAGCACCGCGAAACAGGCGCTGTTGAGGCCCGGAATCTGTTCCACCAGCCGGCTGGTTTCGGGGCAGCGCGCGCAATGTGCGTCGATACGGTGGCCATAGCCCCACAGGAAGAAGCTGCGCCAGCGGCTGTCAGGTGCGATGGCGCGAGGATCGGGCGAAGTGCCCGGGCGGCTTTGCAGCGCGACGGCGATCGCCTCTTCGCGGATAGCGCGCCATTGGTCGCGTAGCGTTGCAGTCCAGGCGAAATCGCGCACGTCGAGTACCGGTGCGGTGGAGACGCGCGATGCCGCGGCAATCGGCCGGTCGAAGAACCCCGCCAGCAGTCGCGCTAGCCGGACGGTGTGCGATTCGCCGCGGGCAGGTTGTGTGCTCGCGTCCGGGGCGGGGGCGGCAGCAATCACGGCCAGCGCAGGCGCAGGTCGCGCGGCCAGTGCCGCTGCGCCATCTTTGCCTGTCTCGCCCCGTCTCGACCTGGACTGCACGCCGAATCACCTCAGAAACTTCCTGCTGCGACGCTTGCGGTGCTGCGACGCAACATTCCCCCGCGCCCGGTTTATTCCCCCACTTGGGTCCAAAACATGGCGCTGCCGCGGTAAGTTATGGCGTACAGCCGGCAGAAAGGTTCGCGGTGGCAAGCAGCGCAACTCCCCTCTAGAAAGGGCTTCATGCTGTCTTTCCTGCGCGCGCCGCGCTTCGCTCCGCTCTTCCTCGCGCTGCTCGTCCCGACGCTGCCCGCGCCGGCACAGGCCCAGACCCAGCCCGGGGTCGTCCAGACCGCCGACGATCCGTGGCTCTACAAGGGCAGCGACCTTGTCCATGACGACAAGTGGAAGTTCGGGCGGCTGTCGAACGGGCTGCGCTATGCCGTGCGCAAAAATGGCGTGCCCCCGGGGCAGGTGTCGATCCGCGTGCGCATCGATGCGGGCTCGCTGATGGAACAGGATTCGGAGCGCGGCTTCGCCCATCTGCTCGAGCACCTGACGTTCCGCGGATCGGTGCACGTGCCCGACGGCGAATCGAAACGAGTGTGGCAGCGCCTGGGCGTGACCTTCGGGTCCGACAGCAACGCCAGCACCACCTTCATCAGCACGACCTACAAGCTCGATCTGCCCAATGCGACGCCGGCCGGGCTCGACGAAAGCTTCAAGATCCTGGCGGGCATGATGTCCGGCCCGCTGATCAACGCGCAGTCGCTGAATGCCGAGCGCCCGGTGGTGCTGGCCGAAGGGCGCGAACAGCCCGCGCCGCAAAAGCGGATGCAGGACGCGCTCTATGACCTGATCTTTGCCGGCCAGCCGCTTGCCGATCGCGAACCCATCGGGACGGTGGCGACGCTCAATGCCGCCACGCCGGCAACGGTGCAGGCCTTTCACGATCGCTGGTATCGCCCCGAACGCGCGACCGTCATCGCGATCGGCGATGTCGATCCGGCGATGCTGGAGGCGCTGATCCAGCGCTATTTCTCCGACTGGAAGGGCGTCGGCCCCGCGCCGCAGACGCCCGATTTCGGCAAGCCCACGCCCAACCACCCTGTTGCCGCCAGCATCGTCGAGCCGGCGGTGCAGCCGATGGCGCTGATGGCGATCGTGCGGCCCTGGACCGTCTATGCCGACACGGTGATCTTCAACCAGAAGCGGATGGTCGATCTGGTCGCGATCCGCGTGCTCAACCGGCGGCTGGAATCAAAGGCGCGGGCAGGCGCCTCGTTCATCGCCGCCGGCGCCGACTTGGACGACATCGCGCGCTCCGCTAATGTGACGACCTTGTCGGTGCTGCCGGCAACCGACGATTGGCAGGCGGCATTGCGCGACGTGCGGGCGATGGTGGCCGCTGCGGCTGCTGAACCGCCCACCCAGGCCGAAATCGACCGCGAGCTGGCCGAGATCGATGCCGTAATGCGCAATCGCATCTCGACCGCGCCTGTGGAGGCCGCCGCCTCGATCGCCGACGATCTGGTCCAGGCCGTCGACATCAACGAGACGGTGACGACGCCCGAGGCGTCCTATGCCATTTTCAAGGGCGCGGTGGCGCAGAAGATGTTCACGCCCGCCGCCGTGCAGGCATCGGCCAAGAAAGTGTTCGAGGGCGTGGCGGTACGCGCGCTGGTCAACACCCATGTGCCCGATCCCGATGTGACGTCGAAGGTCGCGGCGGCGCTGCAGGCCGATGTGAAGGCTGCCGTCACCAAGCGCCGGGCGCTCAACGTCCGCTTCGACCAGTTGCCGAAGCTGGGTGCACCCGGAAAGGTGGCCAGCCGCACCCGGATCGACCCCGATCTCGAAATGGACGAAGTCGTGTTCGCCAATGGCGTGCGCCTGCTGATGCGCGAGGATTCCTCCGAAGTCGGCAAGGTCTGGGTGAATGTTCGCTTCGGCGGCGGCCTGCGCGCGATGCCGACCGACCACCGCACCCCGGCTTGGGCCGGCGGCACTGCGCTGATGGCGAGCGGTATCGGCAAGTTCGGGCAGGAAGAGCTCGATGCGCTGACCGGCAGCCGTCAGATCGGGCTCGGCTTCGACATTGGCGACGATGCCTTCACCTTCCAGGCGCAGACTAACAAGGAAGACCTGGCCGATCAGCTGCGCCTGTTCGCCACCAAGCTGGCGGCGCCGGGCTGGGATCCCCAGCCGGTGCTGCGCGCCAAGGCGGCGACGCTGGCGGCCTATGCCGGGCTTTCCGCGTCGCCCGATGCGGTGCTGGGGCGCGATCTCGACGCACTGCTCCACAACGGCGATCCGCGCTGGGGCCTGCCCAGCCGCGAGGAAGTGGCGGCGCTGACGCCGGCCGCATTCCGGGCCTTCTGGGAGCCGATACTCAAGACCGGGCCGATCGAAGTCGAAGTGTTCGGCGACATGAAGGCCGACGCGACCGTGAAGGCGGTAGCCGAAAGCTTCGGTGCGCTGAAGGCGCGCGCTCCCGTCATACTGAACGCCGCGCCCGCGCGCTTCCCGGCGCATGCCGACAAGCCGGTGATGCGCACCCATACCGGCGCGCCCGATCAGGCAGCGGCGGTGATCGCCTGGCCGACCGGCGGCGGCAGCGCCGGCATTGCCGAAGGGCGCAAGCTGGATGTGCTGGCGGCGGTGTTCCGCGACCGGCTGATCGATCAGCTGCGCAGCCAGGCGGGGGTCAGCTATTCGCCCAATGTGATGAGCGACTGGCCGGTGGGCATGCCCGGCGGGGGCAAGCTCATGGCACTGGGGATGGTGCCGCCGGACAAGACCGGCTTCTTCTTCCAGCTGGCACGCAGCATCGCGGCCGATCTGGTCGCCAAGCCGATCGACGCCGACGAGCTCAATCGCTCGCTCACGCCGCTGAAACAGATGCTGCTGCGCCAGTCGAGCGGCAACCGCTTCTGGATGGGGTTGGTGGAAGGCGGCAGCCAGGATCGTGCCCGCATTGCCGCGATGCGCGATCTGGGTCGCGACTATGGCAGCGTGACGCCCGAGGAACTGCAGGCGCTGGCGGCAAAATATCTGCAGCCGGAAAAGGACTGGTCGATGGTGGTGCTGCCGGAAAAGGCGGACGGGGCGAAATAAGCCCCGTTACACCATGAAGCTTTCGCCGCAGCCGCAGGTGCCCTTGGCATTGGGATTGGTGAACACGAAGCCGGCGGTGAAATCGTCCTCCACCCAGTCCATCGTCGAGCCGATCAGGTAGAGCACCGAAGCACCATCGACGAAGAAGGTGCCGCCGGGCGTTTCGATCTTCTCGTCGAGCGGTTTGGCTTCGGTGACGTAATCGACCGAATAGGCGAGGCCAGAACAGCCCCGGCGCGGGGTGGAAAGCTTCACGCCCACCGTGCCTTCGGGCGCCTTCGCCATCAACGCGGCAATGCGCGCCTCGGCGGCGGGGGTAAGGTGCAGCGCGGCGGGGCGCTGGCGGGGGGTGGTCGTGGTGGTCATCGCTTCTTCCTGCCTCGCCCTCCCGGTCTGGGCTCCCCCTCCCGCTTGCGGGAGGGGTCGGGGGAGGGGCTGATCTTAGATGGGGTTGGTCGGTGCTGTCGTCAGCCCCTCCCCAAACCCCTCCCGCAAGCGGGAGGGGCTTTACAGCATCCCCAGTTCCAGCTTCGCCTCATCGCTCATCTTCTGCGGATCCCAGGGCGGATCCCACACCAGATTCACATCGACCGTGCTGATCCCCGGCACCGCGCTCACCCGCAGCTCGACTTCGCCCGGCATCGATTCTGCCACCGGACAGTGCGGCGTGGTCAGCGTCATGGTGATCGCGGCATGGCCGTTGGCGGTGATGTCGACGCCGTAGATCAGCCCCAGATCGTACAGGTTCACCGGGATTTCCGGATCGTAGATTTCCTTGAGCGCATCGATCACCGCTTCGTACAGCGGGCCGCCGGGCTCGCCGGCCGGCTGGACCTCGGGCTTTTGCGCGAGGAAACCGGAAAGATAGTCGCGCTTCCGCTCGGCAGCGGGCGCGGCTGCGTCCTCGACGCGCGCCTTGGGCGGTGCCTCGACCGCTTCCACCTCTTCCACCACGATCCTGCGTTCTTCGTTCATCCGAAGATCCTCGTCACCCGTTCGATACCCTTGACCAGCGCGGCGACATCGGCCGGCCCGTTATACACGCCGAAGCTCGCCCGCGCGGTGGCGGGCACGTCCAGCAGATCCATCAGCGGCTGGGCGCAGTGGTGCCCGGCGCGGATCGCGACATTGCCCTCGTCGAGGATCGTCGCGACGTCGTGCGGGTGGACGCCTTCCACCGCGAAGCTGACGATGCCGGCGCTGTCGGCCGGGCCGAACAGCCGCACGCTGTTGATCCCCCCGAGCGCGGCGCGCGTCTCGGTGACGAGCGCTGTTTCGTGCGCGTGGATGCGGTCCAGCCCGATGCTGTCCACGTAATCAATGGCCGCATGCAGCCCGACCACGCCGACGATGTGCGGGGTGCCTGCCTCGAAGCGGCCGGGCGGGGGCGCATAGGTCGTCCTGGCGAAGGTAACACGGTCGATCATCGACCCGCCGCCCTGATAGGGGGGCATCGCGTCGAGAAGGTCGTACCGGCCCCACAGCACGCCGATACCGGTCGGGCCGTAGAGCTTGTGGCCGGAAAAGACATAAAAGTCGCAGCCCAGCTCGGCGACGTTCACCGGCAGCCTGGCAACCGCCTGGCAACCGTCGACCAGGATGCGGGCGCCGACAGCATGCGCCAGTTCGGTCGCGCGGCGGACGTCGAGGACCGAGCCAAGCACGTTGGAGACATGGGCGAGCGCGACCAGCTTGTGGCGATCGGTGAGCATCGCCGCCATCGCGTCGAGGTCGATGCGGTGGTCCGCCGTCAGCGGCACCACGTCGATGTGTGCGCCGATTTTTTCGGCCGCCATCTGCCACGGCACGATGTTGGAATGATGCTCGAGCGCGGAGAGCAGGATGCGGTCGCCGGCCTCGAACCGGGTGGCCGCATAGCATTGCGCGACCAGGTTGATCCCCTCGGTCGCGCCGCGGACGAACACCACTTCTTCGGCACGTCCGCCGATGAACCGGGCGACACGGGCGCGCGCCGCCTCGAACGCCAGCGTCATGTCGGCCGAGCGCTGGTACACCCCGCGATGCACAGTCGCGTAGGTTTTGCCATAGCCGCGCGCGATGGCGTCGAGCACTGGGCGAGGCTTTTGCGACGTGGCGGCGGTGTCGAGATAGGCCCAGCCTGCAGGGATGGCGGGGAAGTCTGCGAGGACGTCGAGGGGGGCCGTCCCATCCTCCCCGGCACGGGGAGCGGGACCATCGGCGAAGCCGATGGTGGAGGGGGGGCTCGACCGGGCGATGGACTCGTGGAGGTCCCCCTCCACCACCTCGCTGTGCGAGGCGGTCCCCCTCCCCGTGCCGGGGAGGATCTGGTCGGTGCCGCTCACAGCGCCGCCTCCAGCCACTTCGCCGCATCGGCGGCAAATGCTTCCCGCACCGGCTCCTCGCCGATCCGCGCGAGCGCATCCGCCACGAACGCATGGGTCAGCAGCGCCTTGGCCTGTGCTTCCTCGATACCCCGGCTCCGCAGGTAGAAGAGCGCGTTGCGATCGAGTTCGCCGACGGTGGCGCCATGCGCGCACTTCACATCGTCGGCGAAGATTTCGAGTTCGGGCTTCAAATTCACCGTCGCGCTGCGTTGGAGCAGCAGGCCGCGCAGCGACTGTTCGCCATCGGTCTGCTGTGCGCCGCGCGCGACTTCCACCCGGGCGGCGAGGCTCGCCACCGACTGGTCGGCCGCGACCGCACGCCAGAGCTGGCGCGACGTGCCTTCGACCTGCTCGTGCCGCACCGCGACGGCGGCCTCCTGCCGCTGCATGCCGCTGGTAAGCAGCGCCCCGCCCATTTCGGCAAAGGCGCCCTTGCCGGTCAGCGTCAGCGCGCCGTCGATGCGGCTGCCCATACCGCCCGCACCGAGGAAGATCGATACCAGGCTCGCCGCCTCGCCTATTTCCGCCTCGTCGCGGATCGAGACGAAGCCGCCTGTCTGCACCAGCCGCACCGAACGCATCAGCCGCGCGCCCTTGCCAAGCGCGATGGCGGTCAGCCGGTTGGCCCAGCCGGTGCCGGCATAGGTTTCCACCACCGACGCCACGGCATCGTCGGCCAGCAGGATGCGCGCAGGCACATGGTTCTCGCCGCCGGTACCGATATGGACGATCTGGATGCAGGTGGAGGCATGTTCAGGCCCGAGATGCAGCGTCCAGCCCTCGCCGATCGCGAGGCTGCCGAGCGGATGGTCGGTCGCCGGAATATGACGCGTGACTTCCACCGGGCCGGGCCGGCTGTGTGCGGGCTCGAACACGCCGTCGACGAAGCACAGGCGCGGGCCGTCCATGTCGAGGAACAGGTCGGCAGGATCGACACCCGGCGCCGCCTGCTGGCTCTGGGCAGCAGCACGCAGCGTGTCCATGTCGGACCAGCGCCACGCCTCCTGCCGGGTCGAGGGAAGGTCGAGCACGGTCACGCCGCGAGCGCTCCGTATCCCTCGCGCTCCAGCTCGAGCGCGAGTTCCGGGCCGCCGGAACGGACGATGCGACCGCCAGCCAGCACATGGACGAAGTCCGGCTGCACATAATCCAGCAGGCGCTGGTAATGGGTGATCAGCAGCACCGCCTTGTCGGGCGCGCGCATGATGCGGTTGATGCCTTCGCCCACCGCTTTCAACGCGTCGATGTCGAGGCCGCTGTCGGTTTCGTCGAGAATGGCAAGCTTGGGGTTCAAAATCCCCATCTGCACCATCTCGTTGCGCTTCTTTTCGCCGCCCGAAAAGCCCACATTCACCGGCCGCTTGAGCATCTCTGCGTCCATGCCGAGTGCTGCCGCCTGGGCGCGCGCCAGCTTCAGGAACTCGGCGCCCGAAAGCTGTGCCTCGCCGCGGTTGCGGCGCTGGGCATTGGCCGCCTCGCGCAGGAACTGGACGTTCGACACGCCGGGAATTTCGACCGGATACTGAAAGCCGAGGAACAGCCCCGCCGCGGCGCGCTCGTGCGGTTCGAGTTCCAGCAGATCCTGCCCGTCGAAGGTCACGCTGCCGGCGGTGGCTTCATAGCCGCTGCGGCCACCGAGCACATAGCCCAAGGTCGACTTGCCGGCACCGTTCGGCCCCATGATCGCGTGCACTTCGCCCGCGTTCACGGAAAGGCTCAGGCCTTTCAGGATTTCCTTGCCGTCAACTTCGGCGTGCAGGTTCTGGATGTTCAGCATGGATGTCAGATCGCCACGGTAAGGAGATGGAGGGTCTTGGGCTGCGCGCTCACTTCATAGGCATCGACGACCGAGCCGTCGGGCAGCTTCCACATGATCTTGTACTGCTTGGGCGCAGTGACGCTGGCCTTGATGTCGGCCTGCACTGCGTCGAGCACCGGCACCAGCTTCCGCCATGCGCTCGGCTGATAGGGCCGGTCGTTCAGCAACAGCCGGCCGGACTGGAAATCGGAGTCCAGAAAGTCGCGGCACTGTTTGATGGCCGCATCGACCTTGGCGGTGCGCGCACCGGCATCCGCCGGCGCAACGCCGATCGCGCGGACGATGCAGCGGGCATGGTTGGTCACTGCGCCGACCTGCGCCGAATTGTCGATCTCGACACCGCCCTGAAGGGCGAAGGCGGCGATGATAAGGGCGTTCAACATCATATCTGCTCCTGCGGGCCGGAAACGCGGCCCGGCGTCGTCGCTACACCAGCCAGGATGAGCGCAGGCTGAGCGACCCGGAATTCATTCCGCACCTGCTTGCGGGAGGGGCGCGCGTGGAAGGAGGCTGCGGCGCTTGGAGAAAGAACCGACACGTCAGTCCCTCCCCAGACCCCTCCCGCAGGCGGGAGGGGAGCGCTGGCTGCAACGTCTTCGCAACGGCTGAGAGGCATGGCCAAACCCATCACCCCACCGACCCCTCAAGCGAGATGCCGAGCAGCTTCTGCGCCTCGACCGCAAATTCCATCGGCAGCTGCTGCAGCACTTCGCGGGCGAAGCCGTTGACGATCAGCGCGACGGCGGCTTCCTGGTCCAGCCCGCGCTGGAGCGCATAGAAAAGCTGGTCATCGCTGATCTTGCTGGTGGTCGCCTCATGCTCGATCTGGGCGCTCGGGTTCTTCACTTCGATATAGGGCACGGTGTGTGCGCCGCACTGGTCGCCGAGCAGCAGCGAGTCGCACTGGGTGAAATTGCGGACATTCTCCGCGCTCGCCGCCACCCGGACCAGCCCGCGATAGGTGTTGTCGCTGTGCCCGGCCGAGATGCCCTTCGACACGATGGTCGAGCGGCTGCCCTTGCCGAGATGGATCATCTTGGTGCCGGTATCTGCCTGCTGGCGGTTGTTGGTCACCGCCACCGAATAGAATTCGCCGACGCTGTTCTCGCCCGCCAGCACGCAGCTCGGGTACTTCCAGGTGATCGCAGAGCCGGTCTCGACCTGGGTCCAGCTCACCTTCGAATTGCGGCCCTGGCACAGCGCGCGCTTGGTGACGAAGTTGTAGATGCCGCCCTTGCCGTTCTCGTCGCCCGGATACCAGTTCTGGACGGTCGAATATTTGATCTCGGCATCGTCAAGCGCGACCAGCTCCACGACAGCCGCGTGCAGCTGGTTCTCGTCGCGCATCGGCGCGGTGCAGCCTTCGAGATAGGAGACGTACGCGCCCTTGTCGGCGACGATCAGCGTGCGTTCGAACTGGCCGGTATTTTCCGCGTTGATGCGGAAATAGGTCGAAAGCTCCATCGGGCAGCGCACGCCTTCCGGCACATAGACGAAGGTGCCGTCGGAGAAGACCGCGCTGTTGAGCGTGGCGAAGTAGTTGTCGCGCTGCGGCACCACCTTGCCCAGCCATTTCTGGACCAGCTCGGGATATTCGCGGATCGCCTCGCTGATTGACAGGAAGATGACGCCCGCCGCCTTCAGCTCGGCGCGGAAGGTAGTCGCTACCGACACCGAGTCGAACACCGCGTCCACCGCGATCTTGCGCGATCCCTCGACGCCGGCGAGCACCTTCTGCTCCTCGATCGGGATGCCGAGCTTCTCATAGGTCCGGCGGATTTCCGGATCGAGCTCGTCGAGGCTCGCGATCGTCTTCTTCTGCTTCGGCTCGGCGTAATAATACGCGTCCTGATAGTCGATCGGCGGGACGTCGAGCTTGGCCCAGTCCGGCGCCTCCAGCGTCTGCCACAGCCGGAAGGCCTTCAGGCGCCAGTCGAGCATCCATTCGGGCTCGTTCTTCTTGGCGGAGATGTAGCGGACGGTATCCTCGCTCAGCCCCTTGGGCGCGAACTCCTGTTCGACGTCCGAGGCGAAGCCCCATTCGTACTTCTTGTTCGCGGCGGCGAGCGCCTCGGCATTCTTGGTGGCCATCAGAAAGATACCTGGCTTTCCCCGGCGAGCGCCGGAGAAGGGGAAGGAAGATCGGGAGCGGAAGGGGGGCGCCCATGCACCGCGCCGGGCATTGCGGCAAGCGCCGGCGTGCTGAGGCTGGCGAGGCTGACGCCCGCAAGCGCCGAACGCACCGCGCTGTTCACCACGCCCCAATGCGGCTTCACCCGGCAATTGCCCTCTACCGCGCAGTCGTGACGGGTCGAATCGACGCAAATGGTCAGCGCGATCGGCCCTTCAATCGCCTCGATAATGTCCGCCAGGCTGATCGCCGCCGGCGGCCGGGCGAGGCGAAAGCCGCCGCCGGTGCCGCGTGCGCTTTCAATGAGGCCGGCGGCGGAAAGCTTGCTCACCAGCTTCTGCACGGTGGGCAGCGGGAGGCCGGTCTCGTTCGCCAGCAGCGTCGCGTTGAGCCGGCACGACGCGCCACAGTGACGCGCGGCGGCCGCCAGCATCACGACGGCATAATCGGCAAGGCTCGAAAGACGCATCGACTTCTCAATCGGACAAAGTTGATCTGATTGGGCATGTGGGCTCAGCCGTGCGTCAGGTCAACTGTCTCCGGGATCACATCGGGCAGAATGTGAAAGGTTTCCGTTTCCAGCGTCGCCGCCAGTACCGGATCGATGCTGTCGCGCAGCGTGCCGGGCGTGTGCCCGGTGAAGTGCTTGATTTCGTTGATCAGGTGCGACTGGTCGGCAAAGGGGGCGACCACTTCGGCCAGCGAATCGCCGCGATGGATGCGCATCGCCGCTCCGATCGCGCGGAACTTGCGGCGCAGATGGTTCGGCGGCCCGGCGAAATATTCCTTGCACAGCCGCTGCACCTGGCGCTGGCCCATGCCGGTTTCGTCGGCCATGGCAGTATAGAGCGCGTCCAGCGTCGGGTCGACCGAGGCGGCCCATTCGCGCAGGATGCGCAGGAAGATGACGTGCGAACGCGGGACGGGCCTTGCCTGATCCAGCCGCTCCCGCAGATAGGGATAGATCGCGTCGACCATCGCATCGAGGCGAGTCAGCCCCTGCAATTCCGCCACAAGCGCAGCGCATCCGTCTGCACCGAACAGCATCTCGCCATCGAGAATCCGGTCGGCAACCTTGTCGGCAGGCAGGCCCACCAGACTCTTCCAGCCGATTCCGCGCAGAGACAGGCCGAAGCAGCGGGCCGGCCCGCGCAGGCGATAGGTCGAATAGGCCATGGTGGGCCCGACTACCGATACCGGCGGCGCCTTTTCGGTCCGCCCATGGGCAAAGGTGATGTCCGCGTCGCCCGACAGGAAAATGCGCACCTGGCCCAAGTCTACGCGCGCTGCGCCTTCGGTCAGGACGGCGGGATTCTGATAGAGATAGAAGGTGTCAACATAGGGCAGCAACGCGCCGGCCGCCCTGTAAAATTCCAGGGACAGGCCTGCCGCGCCGGATGGCAGTATCTCTACGACCGGATCGAAATCCGCTAACCCGCGCATATTGAAAACATATTCTCCAGAATTGTCTCTGGATGGAGCACGACGGCAGCGCAAGTGCAAATTAAAAAATGGCCCGACCGGGCGACCGGTCGGGCCAAAAGGAAAGGGTTCCCCCCGTTAAGCGGAACCCCTCGGGTCGCACGTTCCCTCTACCCGAATCGGGAGCTTGGGTATTGTACGGAATCGACATTTAACGCTTTGACCACGTTTGCATTGCCGGGCATTAGGCCCGGAATGGGGAATTTTTTGATGTCCGCGCTGCGCACGCTCGATGCCGAGCGGGCACATAAGGCAGCGATTCGAGCCGCATCGCTATGGGGTGCGGCAGGAACGCCGTTCGCGCCCAAGGCGGTCCCCTCGGACGGAGTGACGATTGCCGGGCTCCATTTCCCCAACCGCGTCGGCCTCGCTGCCGGGCTGGACAAGGATGCCGAAGCGATTGCCGGCCTGTTCGGGCTGGGCTTCGGTGCGGTAGAGGTCGGCACGCTGACGCCGCGCCCGCAGCCGGGCAATCCCAGGCCGCGGCTGTTCCGGCTGGCCGAGGACGAAGCGGTGATCAACCGCATGGGCTTCAACAATGGCGGCATCGACGCCGCGCTGGCGCGCATCGCGCGACTGCGGCGGCGGACCGGCGTGCTGGGCATCAATGTCGGTGCCAACAAGGATTCGACCGACCGGGTGGCCGACTATGCGCTCGGTGCCTCCAAGGCGGCCGCCTATGCCGACTATATCACCATCAATGTCAGTTCGCCGAACACGCCCGGCCTGCGCGATCTTCAGTCGCGGCCCGCGCTCGATGAATTGCTTGCCGCCTGCCATGGCGCACGGGGCGCCACGCCGCTGTTTCTGAAGATCGCGCCCGATCTCGACCGCGCGGGTCTGGAAGGCGCCGTTCGGGCGGCGATCGACAACCATGTCGATGCCCTGATCGTCTCCAACACCACCATTTCCCGCCCGCCGCTGCGCTCCGTCCATGCGAAGGAGGCCGGTGGCCTGTCCGGCGCGCCGCTGGCGGCGCTGGCCCGCGCCAAGCTGGCGGAGGCGCGCGAGGCGACCGGTGGCGCGCTGCCGCTGATTTCGGCAGGCGGCATCGACAGTCCCGACGAAGCGCGGCGCCGGATCGATGCGGGCGCTGCCATGGTCCAGATCTATTCTGCGCTGGTCTATCGCGGTCCCGGCCTCGTTCGCAGCATCGCAAGCGCGCTCGGTTGACCGCCGGGGCTTTGCCCCTTTCGGTAAACGCGGCTAGACTCGCGGCATGAGAAAGCTTTTCGTGCTGCTTCTGCTGCTGTGCCTGCCTTGTTCCGCACTGGCGCAGGGCATGGTGAGTGCGGCCGATCCACGTGCAGCCGCTGCCGGCGTCGAAATCCTGCGCAAGGGGGGCAGCGCCACCGACGCCGCGATTGCCACGATGTTGGCGCTGAACGTCGTCGAGCCGCAAAGCTCCGGCGTGGGGGGCGGCAGCTTCCTGGTCGCCTATGATGCGAAGACGCGCGCGCTGACCAGCATCGACGGGCGTGAAACGGCGCCGGCGGCGGCCGATCCGTACTGGTTCTATGGACCGGACGGCAAGCCGCTCAGCCATTTTGCCGCCGTTCCGGGCGGGCGCAGTGTCGGCGTGCCGGGCGCGCTGCGGGCCGTGGCGCTGGCCCACCGCAAGTCCGGCAAGCTGCCCTGGGCTACGCTTTTCCAGCCGGCGATCCGGCTGGCGCGCGACGGTTTTGTGGTGAGCCCGCGGCTCGCCAATTCGCTTGCCCAGTTCTCGGGGCATACCGACGCCGGCTTCCGCGCCGTCTTCTATGGCAGCGACGGCAAGCCGCTCGCGCAGGGCACCACGGTGCGCAATCCCGATCAGGCTGCGCTGCTCGAACGTATCGCGACGCGGGGGCCGGACAGCTTCTATGTCGGCCCCGAGGCGCAGAAACTGGTCGCCACCGTCAACGGTGCGGCGCGCAATCCGTCGAAGATGACGCCGGGCGACCTCGCCGCCTATGAGGCGAAGGAGCGGCCGGTGCTGTGCGGCCGCTATCGTGGCTATAAAATCTGTTCGATGGGGCCGCCCTCCTCGGGCGGCATCACCGTGCTGATGATCCTGGCGCAGCTCGAACGGTTCGACATGGGCAAGCTGGGCAAGGATTCGCCGGTCGCCTGGCATCTGTTCGCCGAAAGCTCGCGGCTCGCTTATGCCGATCGCGACCTGTACCTGGGCGATCCGGATTTCGTGAAGGTGCCGCTGAAGGGGCTGCTCGATCCCGCCTATATCGCCGGCCGATCGGCGCTGATCGATGCCGGCAAGACCATGGCGAGCGTTACTGCGGGCACGCCGCCCGGCGCACCGCCGCGGGTGCGCGGGCAGGTGCAGGAAGTCGCTGGCACCACCGATCTGGCTGTGGTCGACGCTGCCGGCAATGTCGTCGAAGTGACGACGACGGTGGAAGGGCCATTCGGTTCCGGCCTGTCGATCGACGGCATGATCCTCAACAACCAGCTCACCGATTTCGACATCGTTCCCGAAAAGGACGGCTACCTCGTCGCCAACCGGGTCGAGGGCGGCAAGCGGCCGCGCAGTTCGATGGCGCCGACCATCGTGTTCGGCCCCGACGGCAAGGCGCGGCTGGCCGTGGGCGCGGCCGGTGGGTCGACGATCATTGCCCAGGTTGCGAAGGCGATCATCGGCGTGATCGACTGGAAGCTTTCGGCGCAGGACGCGATCGGCCTCGGCCTGCTCTATGCACCGGGGCCCACTGCGGTCGCGGAGCGCGGCACCCAGCTCGATGCCATGCTGCCGGCGCTGCAGGCGCTGGGCGAGCGCGTCCAGTCGGCGCCGATGGGCCTCAAGGCCAATGCCGTCGAACGTGTCGGCGGACGCTGGACCGGTGCGGCCGATCCGCGGTCTGAAGGCGTTGTGATGGACGTGACGGGCCGCATGACGAAAATTGATCGGGTCGGCGTACAGCCGAGCCGTCCATCGGAATAACAGGCGCGGCGCGGGAGCAACCTGCGCGCGCGAGGGGATGCGGAATGCGCAAGCTTGAACGGTTCGAAAATCTGGTGGCGATGTTCTTCGCCCGTGCCCGGGAAAAGGGCGATGCGCCCTTTCTGTGGCACAAGGCCGGGGGCGCGTGGCGGTCGCTGGGCTGGGCGGAAGCTGCCCGGCAGGTGGCGAGCCTCGCCACCGCACTCACCGCGCTGGGGCTGAAGCGCGGCGACCGGGTGATGCTGGTGTCGGAAAACCGCCCGGAATTCTGCATCAGCGATCTGGCGATCATGGCCGCCGGCTGCGTGACTGTGCCGACCTACACCACCAACACCGAACGCGACCACCAGCATATCCTGGAAAATTCGGGCGCCTGCGCGGTGATCGTGTCCGACACCAAGCTGGCCCGTACGCTGATGCCGGCGGTGCTGCGCTCGTCGAGCGGGCGGATCGTGATTGGTATCGACGATGTGCGGCTGGGGCAGCAGGGCAGCATCGACTATCGCGACTGGCGCGCGCTGATCGCGGCGCACGCCACCGACCCGGAAGCGGCGAATGTCCGCGCCAGCTTCCGGCGCGAGGATCTTGCCTGCATCATCTACACCAGCGGCACCGGCGGCGCCCCGCGCGGGGTGATGCAGCACCACGGTGCCATCCTGCACAATGTCGAGTCGTGCACCGCGCTGATCAGCGAGGATTTCGGCTGGGACGATGAAGTGTTCCTGTCGTTCCTGCCGCTGTCGCACGCCTATGAGCATACCGCCGGCCAGCATTTCCCGATCGGGCTGGGCGCGCAGATCTATTATGCCGAGGGGCTCGAAAAGCTCGCCTCGAATATGGAGGAAGTGCGCCCGACGATCATGGTCGTGGTGCCGCGGCTGTTCGAGGTGCTGCGTACCCGCATCGTCAAACAGGTCGAGAAGCAGGGCAATTTCGCCAACTACCTGCTCGAAAAGGCCGTCGCGATTGGCGGACGCAAAGCAGCGGGCAATGGCCGGATTGCCGACCTGCCGCTCAACCTGCTGCTCGACTCGACGCTACGGCCGAAGCTGGCCAAGCGCTTCGGCGGCCGGATCAAGGCGATGGTGTCGGGTGGCGCGCCGCTCAATCCGGAAGTCGGCATCTTCTTCCAGTCGCTGGGGCTGACCTTCCTGCAAGGCTATGGCCAGACCGAGTCCGCGCCGGTGATTTCGTGCAACCGGCCCAAGGCGGGCCTCAAGATGGATACGGTCGGCCCGCCGCTCGACGGCGTAGAAGTGAAGATCGCCGAGGACGGCGAAATCCTCGTGCGCGGCGAGCTGGTGATGCACGGCTATTGGCGCAACGAGGAAGAGACGGCCCGCGTCCTGAAAAATGGCTGGCTGCACACCGGTGACATCGGCCTGATCGACGAAAAGGGCCGCATCAAGATCACCGATCGCAAGAAGGACATCATCGTCAACGACAAGGGCGAAAATGTCGCGCCGCAAAAGGTGGAGGGCATGCTGACGCTGCAGCCGGAGATCATGCAGGCGATGATCTATGGCGACAAGCGGCCTTATATGACCGCGGTGATCGTTCCCGATCCCGAATGGACGCAGGAATTCTGCGCCCGCACCGCGACGCCGTGCAAGTTTCGTGACCTGTCGCACGACCCCGACTTCAAGGCCGCCGTTGCGGCGGCGGTCGAGCGCGTGAACCGCGAACTTTCGGTGACCGAGCGCGTGCGCAAGTTCATCCTGGCGGACGAACCTTTCTCGATCGAGAATGAACAGCTCACCCCCAGCCTGAAGATCCGCCGCCATGTGCTGAAGCGGGTCTATGCCGAACGGCTCGACGCGCTCTACTGATCGGCGGGCGCAGGGGCACCCCGGCGGTGCCGCTGCGTCTTACAGGAAATAGACGAGCACGCCGGCGACCAGGCCCAGCGCGATCGCGACGAAGAATTCGAACAGGTTGCGCAGCACGCCGCCGCCCTGCTGCCGCCGCTGGAAGGTGGAGCGCGGGGCGGGCTTGGCAAAGGCAATCTCGAGATGGCCCACGATGCCGCCCACCGCCGCCGTAAAGCCCAGTGTGACGAGCGCGCCGAGGATCGTCTGCAGCGCAATCGCGAACGGCAGCAGCACCGCTAGCGGCGCCGCCATCGCCATCGCGGCGAGCAGTTTCGCGAAATCCAGCTCCTCCTTTTCGACCGGCGCCACCTTTAGCAGGTCCGGCGTGTCCTCGGCCGAGGCGGCGAGCCAGGCGAGGCTGGAGACGAGCTGGCCGGCGATCACCACGCTCGTGAAGGCAAGCGTCGGCGCCAGCGGCAGCGAGTCGCCCTTGCGCAGCGCCACCAGCAGGATCGGTGCCAGATAGACGAGTCGCAGCACGATCTGGAACGCGAGCGCCGGATCGCGCAGCAGCAGCCGCCATTCCTTGGCGAAGATCGCGGCGAACAGGCTGCGGTGGAAGGCTCGGACAATCCGGCTTTTCGCCGCGCGGCCCGAGGCCATGCGCATCCCGCCGGCGCGATAGCTCTGGAGAAAGGCATGGCGCATGCCCCAGGTCGCGACGGCGAATAGCAGGATCGCCGCGCCCAGCAACAGCAGCACGGCCAGCGGATCGCCGAACGCGGCCCGGCCGGGAAGGGCGCCCGCTCCATGGCTGGCGAAACCGCCGGCGGCGATCCGGTCGAACAGCAGCTCCAGTGCCGATTTGCTGCCATGCTCGCGCTGGTTGAGGATCTGGGAGGCGAGGAACAGCGCGCCGCCGCTGAGTGCCGCCACGATTTGGCCCACGGTGCGCGCCGCGCGCGGGCCAGCGATGCGCGCCAGCAACAGCGTTACGCCCAGCCCCAGACACGCGGCGGTCAGCGACAAAGCGAGCAGCAGCGCGACGCTGCCCAGCAGTTCGGGATGGCCCAGCAGCGCGATCGGCAGCACCAGCGGCAGCACGAACAGCGAGAAGGTGAGCATCACCCCGCCCGCGATGCCGAGCAGCTTGGCCGACATCACCGCACGCGGATCGAGCGGCGTGGAGAGCAGCAGGTCGAGATCGCCCGAGCCGTACAGCGTGCGCTGGCTCGACAGGATCGACTGGGTGGTCATGAAGGTGAACATCAGGAGGGCCGCGAGCAGTACCACCAGCAGCGCGACCGGATCGGCCACCATCCGTTCGTCGCGCAGGCTGAGGCCGGCAAATATCCCCAGCGCCGTATAGCCGATCAGGATGACGCCGCCGATCGCGCGGCCGGCCAGGTTGCGCGTCGCGGCGCGCATCGACACGCGCATTTCGTGGAGCGTCAGCCAGGCGATGCTGCCCGGCGACAGCCGCTGCATGGCCCAGACGATCATGGCTGGCTCGTCAGGCGGATAAAGGCGTCTTCCAGCGTCATGTCGTCCGATCCGGCCATGGCGCGCAGTTCCTCCAGCGTCCCTTCGGCAAGCAGGCGCCCGCCGGCGATGATGCCGATCCGGTCGGCCAGCCGTTCGGCGACTTCGAGGATATGGGTCGTCACGATCACCGTCTTGCCGGCATCGACGGCCGCGCGCAGCGCATCTTTCACCGCGCGGGCCATCGCGGCATCAAGCCCGGTCAGCGGTTCGTCGAGGATCAGCAATTGCGGATCGTGGATCAGCGCGCCGGCCAGTGCGACCTTCTGCCTCATCCCGCGCGAAAAGCCTTCGCAGCGCGTGTCGCGCACGTCCCACAGTTCCAGCCAGCGCAGCAGCCGCTCCGCCTCGGGCGCAGCGACATCGGGCGGGATACGCCACAGCCCGGCGACGAAGCCCAGATATTCGGCGGGCGTCAGCTTGTCATAGAGCATCGGCTCGTCGGGCAGCCAGGCGGTGATCGCCTTGGCCTCCTGTGGCCGGCGCCGCGCGTCGATGCCGTAGATTTCGATGGCGCCCTTGTCGGGCTCGGTCAGCCCCACCGTCATGCGCAGCGTCGTCGTCTTGCCGGCGCCGTTGGGGCCGAGCAGGGCATAAAGCTGACCGGCCTGCACCGTCAGGTCGAGGCCTGCGATTACCGGTTTGCCAAAGGATTTGTGGAGGTCGCTGATGCGAAGCGCGGGCGTGGTCATCAGGCAGGCAGCCTATCGCGCTTTCGTGTGATGGCAATATCAAACACCGTCGCTTTTGCTATTGGCCGCGCGCTGGATTTTCTACTTCCCATGGAGGCAATCGCATTTGGCCGATGGAACGCCTGACATATTGATTCCCCTCCCTGAAAGGGAGGGGGCAGGGGTGGGTCTTGGTGTCGGGCGGGGCTCGATGCCCCGGCCGGCGCCCTTTTTCGCCGCGTTGCCGCTCGGGCTGGCGCCCTCGCACCCACCCCCAGCCCCTCCCTGCAACGCAGGGAGGGGAGCGCGAGAGTTGAGTGCGATCGTTGGGAGAAAGGTGGAAGGGTGAGGGGGCCGTCTCTGGCTACCATGCGCCCGTTCGGGGTTCCGCTCCCGCCCTTGCTCCGCTAGGGAGGCGCCGATGCCCTGCGCCGATCCTGCCCCAGCCGGTCGCTTCGTCGGCCCCGAGCACCGATTCGCGCTGCGCGTCTATTTCGAAGACACCGATCTGACCGGCATCGTCTACCACGCCAATTATCTGCGCTTCATGGAGCGGGCCCGTTCCGACATGCTCGAATGCGCCGGCATCGACCAGCGCAGCGTGTTCGAGGCGGGGGAAGGTGCCTATGCGGTCAGTGGCCTGGACATCCGGTACCGCAGCCCGGCGAAACTGGGCGATCATCTGCTCGTTATCAGCCGGCTGGTCGGTTTGCGCGCCGCCGGTGTCGTCATTCAGCAAACAGTCATGCGGTACGAAGTCATAGCGGCGGAAGCCCGGGTGGAGGTGGCGTTCGTCGCTCCTTCGGGTCGCCCCAAACGTCAGCCGGCCGCGTGGCTGGCGGCCTTCGAACCGCTGGTGTGCAAGGAGAAGTAAGCCCCCATGCCGTCCGTCAGTACCGACGCCGTCCTGTCGCCGATCCACCTGTTCCTGCAGGCCGACATCGTCGTGAAGCTGGTCATGCTGGGGCTGCTTGCCGCCAGCCTGTGGAGCTGGGCGATCATCATCAGCTTTGCGCTGAAGGCCGGCACGGTCCGCCGGGAAATCCAGAAGTTCGAAACCGAATATCGCGAGGCCGACGATATTGACGGCTTCCATCGCCGCATGGCCGGGCGCGACCAGCCGATCGCGCGGGTGTTTTCGGCTGGCGTCACAGAATGGCGCCGCTCTACCGCCGGCAAGGCGATCGACCGCGAGGGCACGCGCGAACGGCTCGCCACGGCGATGGGCGCGACGATCGCCATGGAGATCGACCGGCTGTCGGACCGGCTGAACTTCCTTGCCACGGTGGGCTCGGTCGCGCCGTTCGTCGGCCTGTTCGGCACCGTCTGGGGCATCATGCGCAGCTTCACTGGTATCGCCCAGGCGCAGAGCTCGTCGCTGGCGGTGGTCGCGCCGGGCATTGCCGAGGCGCTGTTCGCCACCGCGATCGGCCTGTTCGCTGCCATCCCGGCGGTGATCGCCTATAACCGCTTCAGCCATTCGGTGAACCGCATCGAGGCACGCCTCAACCGCTTCGCCGACGGCTTCCACGCCACGCTCAGCCGGCGGCTGGAGATGGAGGGCTAAGCCCATGGGCATGCACCTTCCCTCCAACAAGGGGCGCGGCAAGCGCGCGCCGATGGCCGAAATCAACGTCACGCCGCTGGTTGACGTGATGCTGGTGCTGCTGATCATCTTCATGGTGACGGCGCCGCTGCTGACCGCCGGTGTGCCGGTGAACCTGCCCGAAAGCCGCGCCAAGGCGCTCGACCAGGAACAGAAGCCGGTCCAGATCTCGATCGACGAAAAGGGCCAGGTGTTCCTCGATACCGATCTGGTCAGCGATGCCGAGCTGCCGGCACGGCTTGAGGCGATTGCGGCGAAGAAGGGACCGGACGGCAAGCCGGCTGCGATCTATCTGCGCGGCGACACCGCGCTCGGTTATGGCAAGGTGATGCGGGTGATGGGCGAGCTTAACCGCGCCGGGCTGAACCGCGTGTCGCTGCTCACCGATCCGAGCAACCAGCGCTGATCATGACGCAGGCGATCGACCGTAGCGAAGGCGTCGGACTGGGCATTTCGCTCGTCGTGCACGCCGTCGTGCTCGGCGCCTTGTCGCTGAGTTTCCTCGCCAAGCCCGAAGAGCCGCCCAAGGCGATCCCGATCGACATTTCGCTGGCCGAAGAGGTGGGTGCCGAAAGCACTGCGCCGGTCGTCAGTCATGAGGAGCTGGCGGCGAAGAAGTCGCCGGTTGAAGCGCCGGTCGAGCCCGAGAGCGCACCTGCGCCCGAGCCGCAACCCCAGCCCAAGCCGCAGCCCGCGCCGCCTAAGCCCGCACCCGAGGCGAAGCCGGAACCGAAACCTGCGCCCAAGCCGGAACCCAAACCCGCCCCGGCCGAAAAGCCCCGACCGGTAAAGCCCGCCCATGCCGCGCCTGCCGCGAAGCCCGCGCCGGAAAAGCCGAGCAACGCGCCCTCCGCCAGCACCGGCCGCGGCCATGAACGCCGCCCGGTTCGCCCGACGGGCAACCTGAACGGGCTCGATCTGGGCGTGTCGAACAACAAGACGAACAGCACGGCGACCCATAATCCGGCGGCAAAGGCATCGGCGGCAGAGGTTGCGAGCTTCTATGGCGTGATCCAGCGTCAACTGCTCGTATGCGCCCGCCGACAGGTAAGCCCTGCTGATGAGGCCAAAAGGATCAGTGTGCGGCTCGAACTTCATTTCAATCGCGACGGTTCGTTAGTCGGCGACCCCGTGGTTCGTGGCGTTGCGGGAACCGACTCCAGCAACCAGCGCTACGTAGAGCGGGTCAAGGACATGGGGCGCGCAACAGTAATCGGCTGCACGCCGATACGCGGTTTGCCCGATGCCCTGTATGACGCGGCCAATGGCTGGAAGACGGTCACGATCAACTATAAACCTGTGGACTGAGGAAGGCACGATGAAGCTTCGATACCTCTCGCTTGCGGCGCTGTGCCTCGCAGGTGTCGCGCACGCGCAGACCAGTTCGCCGCCGCCGATCGCGAACAGTCCGGAAGCTGCCGCCCAGGCAGCGCAGACCGGGCAGGCGACGCCAGCGCAGGATCAGAACCAGCCGCCGGTGATCGACGTTTTCGGCGGTACTTCCGCGCCGATGCCGATTGCTATCCCCGCCATGCCGACCGGCGCGGTGCAGGATACGCCGGCCGGCCCCACCGATGTGCTCGGCCAGAAGCTGGCCGATGTCATTACCAACGATCTGCGCGGATCGGGCCTGTTCACGCCGCTCCAGCCCGCGCTGCTGCGCGCGGTGAGCTTCGGCGAAGTGACGGCGCCCGCCTATGACTATTGGGGCGGCACCGGGGCGCAGGCACTGGTGCAGGGCTATGTCCGCGCCAATTCGAACGGCAGCCTGACGGTCGGCTGCTATCTGTACGACGTGCTCGCCAAGACCGAACTGGCGCGCCAGGGCTTTGTCGTCGCACCGGCAGACTGGCGCCGCGCCGCGCACAAATGCGCCGACGCCATCTACACGCGGCTGACCGGCGAAGGCCCCTATTTCGACAGCCAGATCGTCTATATCGCCGAAACCGGCCCCAAGAATCGTCGCCGCAAGCAGCTCGCGATCATGGATCAGGACGGCGCGAACCACCGCTTCCTGACGAACGGCCAGTCGATCGTGCTGACGCCGCGCATGTCGCCGAAGCAGAACGCGATCCTCTATATGAGCTTCGAGCGTGATCGCCCGTCGATCCATGTCTATGACCTGAGCTCGCGCCAGGACCGCGTGCTCGTCTCCAACATCGCGCTCAACTTCGCGCCGCACTGGTCGCCCGATGCGCAGTGGGTGGTCTTCTCGATGGCGCGTGCCGGCAATACCGATATCTACCGCGTGCGCGCGAGCGGCGGCGAGCCGCAGCGGCTGACCAATACTGCCGGCATCAACACCGGCGGCAGCTATTCGCCCGACGGGTCAAAGATCGTGTTCGAGAGCGACCGCAGCGGCACGCAGCAGCTCTATGTGATGAACGCCGACGGCTCGAACCAGCACCGCATCAGCTTCGGCGGCGGTCGCTATGCGGCGCCGGCCTGGAGCCCGCGCGGCGACATGATCGCCTTCACCCATTTCGGCGACGGCATGTTCCGCATCGGCGTGATGACCCCTTCGGGCGACGGCGAAAAGATGCTCACCCGGAGCTGGGGCGACGAAGGCCCGACCTGGTCGCCCAATGGCCGCGTGCTGATGTTCTTCCGTTCGGCCGAAGGGTCCGGACGGCCGGACCTGTGGACGGTCGATCTTACCGGCCGCGCCACCCGCCGGATTCCCACGCCGCTCGACGGTTCGGACCCGAACTGGGGTCCGTTACGGCCATGAACCAAACTGCAATCCGCGCGTAATACCTGCAATATACTGCCCAGCCCTCATTCATTAGGAGGTTTTGAATGTCACGTTTCGCCACTGGCCTGATGCTTGGCGTCGCGCTCGTCGCCACTGCGGCTTGCTCGAAGAAGCCGCCGAAGGAGCTGCCGCCGCCCCCGCAGCCGCAGCCGACCGCCGCCCCGCAGCCTTATGGCAATGGCGAGACCACGCAGGCGACACCGCTGTCCGAACAGTTCCGTCGCGAAGTGACCAGCGACACGATCCATTTCGGCACCGACCAGTATGACATCGATCCGGAAGCGCGTGCGATCCTCGACAGCCAGGCTGCCTGGCTGGTTGCGCACCCGAACGTTCGCATTACCATCGAAGGGCATTGCGACGAGCGCGGCACCCGCGAGTACAACCTCGCGCTGGGCGACCGCCGTGCCAATGCCGCGAAGAACTATCTCGCCGCCAAGGGCGTGTCGGCCGATCGCATGACCACGATCAGCTATGGCAAGGAACGTCCGATCGCGCTGGGTTCGGACGAAGCAAGCTGGGCGAAGAACCGCCGCGCGGTGACGATCGTCCTGAGCTGATCGCCGGGCGTTCGTGTTTTCCAAAGGCCGCCGGGGAGCGATCCCCGGCGGTTTTTTGCTGGCCGCTTGCCTTCCCCTCCGAATCGATATAAATATGATATCATAATTCAGGAGGGAAAGATGAGTGACGTTCGTGGTTCGGCGCCTGCGCTTCAGCAGAGCCGCGAAATCGCCGCGCAGACCTTGAGCGGCTATGGCATGCTGGCGATCGCGCTGGTTGCGCTGGCGGCCGGGGCGGCGGCGTTCACCCAGATCGAACAGCTCCCCGATGCTGCCGTGGTGACATGGATCCTGGCCGCGACGCTGGTGTTCCTGTTCGCCATTTCGGGCTTTTATCTGCTCCAGCCGAACCAGGCCGCCGCCGTGCTGCTGTTCGGCGATTATCGCGGGACCGACCGCACCACCGGCCTGCGCTGGGCCTGGCCGTGGCTGATCAAGAAGAAGGTGTCGGTGCGCGCCAACAACATGATCTCGGACAAGATCAAGGTGAACGACCTGCGCGGCAACCCGATCGAGATGGCGGCGCAAGTGGTTTGGCGCGTGACCGACACCGCACAGGCGCTGTTCGACGTCGATGATTACAAGGCGTTCGTGAATGTGCAGATCGAAGCCGCAGTCCGCACCATCGGCTCGCGCTACCCCTATGACGATTTCGAGCATCAGGAAGTCACGCTGCGGGGCAATCACGATCAGGTCGGCGCCGAACTGCGCACCGAACTGATCGCGCGGCTGGCGGTCGCGGGCATCACCGTCGACGAATGCGGCTTCACGCACCTTGCCTATGCGCAGGAAATCGCCGGGGCGATGCTGCGGCGGCAACAGGCGCAGGCAGTGGTCGCCGCGCGCAAGACGCTGGTCGAAGGCGCGGTGGGGATGGTCGAAATGGCGCTCGAGCAGCTATCGGCGAAGAATGTCGTCGAACTGGATGACGAACGGCGCGCGGCGATGGTCAGCAACCTGATGGTGGTGCTGTGCGGCGAGCGCGATACCCAGCCGGTCGTCAATGCAGGCTCGCTCTATCAGTAAGGCAGGTTGGTGAGCGTTCCCCCGCAGAAAAAGGCATTTCCCCTCCGTCTCGATCCCGCGCTCTACGCGGCGATCGAGCGGAGCGCCGCGACCGACCTGCGCAGCGTCAACGCGCAGGTCGAATGCCTGCTGCGCGAGGCGCTGGCGCGGCGCGGGGTGAAGCTGGCGGACCCGGTGCGCGCAAAGCGCGGGCGGCCGCCGAAGACTTTGGAAGGAGATGCGGAATGACCCGCGACACGGACTCCGGGGTGCGCCCCGGCTATTGGTTCAAGCCCAAAAGCTTCGGCTATGGCGCCACGCCGGTGACTTGGCAGGGGTGGCTGGCAATGTTGTTGTTCATCGCGGCCACCCTGGGCGTGGTCCGGCTGGCGATGCCGGCGCATCCCGCCTTCATGGCGCTGCTGGTTCCGCTGACGGTCGGCTTCGTGTGGCTGAGCAGGGTCAAGACCGACGGCGACTGGGGCTGGCGGAACGGCTGAGCCGCGCCGATTCAGCCCAATGCCTGGTCGAGCAGCTTCGCAAGCCGGATGCCGCCGCGCAGCACTTCCTGCCGCGCCACCGGTACCAGCCGCGCGATCGTCGCTTCGTCGAGATGGCCGTCATGCGGCGCCGCGGTGCAGACATTCGGCCCCAGCGCGCTGGGATAGACAGTATCGCGCGCCACCTGCCAGCTCTCGCGGCTCCAGTCGGTGACGGTGCCCGCACCTATCCGCGCCCGCTCGGCGGCGCTGTAGCGGCGCACCAGCCCGGGCGGCGAGGTGATCGCGCGTTCGGCCAGATAGCCGTCCCACACAGAATGCAGGTTCAGCCGCTTGCCGGTATAGAGGCCGTAATTGGTCTTCACCTTGTTGCCGCCCTCGTCGCCATGCTCGCCGGCATGGAGCGGCTGGTGCAGATCGCCGACGAAGTGGATCAGGAACACCAGCGCCTGCACCCGGTCCTTCAGCGCGGTCTTGCGGTCCTTGAGCAGCCGCACGTCGCGCTCGATCTGGGCGGAAACGCAATTGCCGTCCTTGCACGGCGGCACCAGGTCGAACGGCTTGCAGATGTCGACGTCCTGATAATGCCAGCTATAGGCATAGCCGAAGCGGTCGCGGAGCGGCTTCACGCAATCGGCCCAGACGCTTGCCTGCTCAATCGTCCGTGCCGGGCAGGTCGGCGTATCGAGCAGCGTCGTGCGCGCCAGCAGCGCATCGATCCGCGCCCGCACCTTGGGCGTCACGTTGCGATAGGCAATCGCGGCGACCGTCTGGTGGCCATATTCCCAATAGGCGGAAGCAGGCGAAGCGGCGCCAAGGCCCGCAATCGCGGCGAACAGGACAAATACGCGACTCATGGAGCAAGCCCGTAGGACGCGGCGGGCTCCGGTTCAATCGGCTGGCGTTGGGGCGCCTCAGATCGGGTCACCCTCACCCTTCCGGCGCTTCGCGCCTCCCTCCCTCTCCCAAAGGGAGAGGGTTTTTTACACCTCTCCCTTTGGGAGAGGGAGGGGCCCATCGCGCCAGCGCTGGGAGGGTGAGGGCGGCAGTAGCCGTTCACCCCTCCCCGTAAATCGCCACCTGCTTCTCGCCCTCGCTGGTGATCCGCCCGCGATACATGCCGGAAGTGGTGAAGCTCCACGCCAGCGCGCCGTCCGGCGCGGCGACGATCACGCCGCCGACGCCGCCCATTGCCTTCACATCGTCCAGCACATGGTCGGCTGCCGCCTGCACGTCTTCGCCCAGGAAGCGCATCCGCGCGGCGATCTCATGCCCCACGCCTTCGCGAATGAAGAACTCGCCCGCGCCGGTGGCGGAAACCGCGCAGGCGCGATCGTCGGCATAGGTGCCCGCGCCGATCACCGGCGAATCGCCGATGCGGCCCCACCGCTTGCCGGTCAGCCCGCCGGTCGAGGTGGCGGCGGCGACATGGCCTTCCGCATCCATCGCCACCGCGCCCACGGTGCCATATTTCATGTCGATGTCGAACCAGCCGTCGCCGGCCCGCGCCTTCATCACGTCCAGCTGTTGCCGCCGCTCCCGGGTGCCGAACCAGCTATTGTCCACCTGCTCCAGCCCCTGTTCGCGGGCAAACTGGTCGGCGCCGGCACCGGCGAGCAGGACGTGCGGGCTCGCCGCCATCACGCTGCGCGCCAGCGCGACCGGGTGCCGGGTGGTCTGCGCCCCGGCGATCGCCCCGGCATCGCGGGTACGTCCGTCCATGATCGCGGCGTCGAGCGTGTGCGCGCCGTCCCAGGTGTAGACCGATCCGCGGCCGGCATTGAAATGCGGGTCGTCCTCCAGCGCCTCGACCGCTGCCTGCACGGCGTCCAGCGCTGTTCCGCCCGTCGCGAGCCGCGCTGCGCCCGCCTCCAGCGCGGCGTCGAGCCCGGCCAGCGCGCCCGTTTCCTGCTCGGCGCTCAGCGTCCCCGGCGTCATCATGCCCGCGCCGCCATGGATCATCAGCGTCCAGCGGGGGGCAGTGGCGGTCGGCATCGGTGGAACTCCGGAAAAGGCGAATGCGGCGGCCCCTAGCAGAATCCATGTGTCCTTCCACCCCGGCGCGGCTAGTCCTGACCCTCCGAAACGCCTATATGGCGGCCATGTCCGTACGACCTTGGCGCGATATCGTCCGGCGGCAGAGCCGCCAGATCATGGTGGGCAATGTTCCCGTGGGCGGCGACGCCCCGGTGACGGTGCAGACCATGACCAACACCGCAACGTCCGACGTGAAGGCGACGATCGACCAGATCCGCCGCTGCGAGGATGCCGGCGCGGATATCATCCGCGTTTCCTGCCCGGACGTCGAAAGCACCACCGCGCTCCGCCAAATCGTCCGCGCTGCGCGCGTGCCGATCGTCGCCGACATCCATTTCCACTACAAGCGCGCGCTGGAAGCAGCCGATGCCGGTGCGGCTTGCCTCCGCATCAATCCCGGCAATATCGGTTCGGCCGACCGGGTGAACGAAGTGGTGAATGCCGCCAAGGCGAACGGCGCCTCGATCCGTATCGGTGTCAATGCCGGCAGCCTCGAGAAAGACCTGCTCGAAAAATATGGCGAGCCCTGTCCGGAGGCGCTGGTCGAATCCGCGCTCGACCATATCAAGCTGCTGCAGGATCGCGACTTCCACGAATTCAAGGTGGCGGTGAAGGCGTCGGATGTGTTTCTGGCGGTCGCCGCCTATCAGCAGCTCGCCGACGCGGTCGATTGCCCGCTGCACCTGGGCATTACCGAGGCGGGCGGATTCGTCGGCGGCACGGTCAAGTCGGCGATCGGCATCGGCTCGCTGCTGTGGTTCGGCATCGGCGACACGATCCGGGTAAGCCTCTCGGCGGAACCGGAAGAGGAAGTGCGCGTCGGCTTCGAGATTCTGAAATCACTCGGTATTCGCAACCGGGGCGTGCGCGTCGTTTCCTGCCCGAGCTGCGCGCGCCAGGGCTTCGACGTGATCCGCACCGTGCAGGCGCTGGAGGAAAGACTCCAGCACATCCGCACGCCGCTATCGCTTTCGGTGCTCGGTTGCGTGGTCAACGGCCCCGGCGAGGCGCGCGAAACCGACATCGGCCTGACCGGCGGCGGCAACGGCAAGCACATGGTCTATCTGTCGGGCCTCACCGACCACACGGTCGAGGACGCCGACATGCTCGACCATATCGTCAAGCTGGTCGAGGCCAAGGCGGCCGAAATCGAAGCGGCGAACGGCGCACCGGCGCAGGCGGCGGAGTAGATCCCCAGATTGCCGTTGTCCGGCGAGGCTGTCGCTGCAACAATGAGCTATGCGCGCGTGGAAGTCTGGCATCGTTATGATGCTTGTATCGCTCTTACCCTGCCTCCTGGCTCTTCCTGCCGAAGGGCAGGGGGCGTCGGTTCCGTTCCCGCTCGTTACGCATAGCGTCACCGATAAGTTGGGACGAAAGATAACCTATTATCTAAGCCGGCCGAACCATCCCGCGGCATTGTTGCTCATGATTCAAGGCTCGGGATGTACGCCTGTTATCAAGGGGCAGGGCGAGAATAGATATAGCACGCTGTTCGATCTCTTGCCCTTTGCGGCCGAGGGGAATTTTGCGGTGATGGCGGTCGAAAAGCCGGAAGCCGATTCCGGCGCCAGCGGCGGCACCGCGCAAGAGTGCAGCACCCGGTTCAATGCAGACTTTACTGCAGAGCGGTGGCTGACGGCGCTGATGGCGGCGGTCGATGATGCGCGTATCCAGAACGGGGTGAATCCCCGCCGGACAATTCTACTCGGAATTTCCGAAGGCGCCGTGATGGCGAGCTTGCTGGCCGGTCGCGATCCCAGTGTCTCTGACGTGATTGCTATCGGCGGCTCTGGCACTACCCAGTTGTTCGATTTTCTGGCGTCGGCCTATGCGCGATGCTTTGACCGCAGCCATTGTATTGGGGAGGTGGAGAAGCAGATTGCGGCCATCCGTGCCGACCCCGACAGCACGGCCAAATTCGCGTGGGGGCATCCGTACCGCCGCTGGTCTTCGTTCTTCGCGGTGGAGCCTGGCGATGAACTGGTCCGCAGCCATGCCCGCGTATATCTGGCTTTCGGTACTGCCGATGTCAGCACGCCACCGCTTTCGCAAGAAGTTGCGGTCGCCAAGCTACTGGCTGCTGGCCGTGACCTCACCGTGCGTCGTGTGCCGGATGCCGACCATAGCCTGGTGGGCCCGGGTGAAGATTACTCCGCTCTCGATCGTGAGTACCGGCGCGCGTTGGCATGGACGGGTCTCATTCCCAGAATCCAGCAATCGCCGTGACCGATGGTGTGTGATCCGAGGTGCGAACCCTATAGACAGGATTGACTACATTTGTAATCAGTGTCCTCCGGTACCTGTTCGGGGGAGGACTTGTGACGAAATATCGGCCTTTGGCGGCGGCTCTTGCCATTCTCATCGGCTGCACGGCGCCGTTGGCGGCGTCTGCGCAAGCGGCTGCTGCCGTGGACAATGCCGAGATGCAGACATTGTTCGCCGCGGATCAAGCCGCGCGGACCGGCATCAAGCCCGAACAATTTGCAGACCGCGCCTTTGTCACAAAGATGATCGCGGACGATCAGCAGCGGCGGGTGGCGGCGCGGCGCTTGCTCGATGCCGGCGCGCTCCACACCGGCGCGGATTATTACGCCGCCGCGTTCGTCTTCCAGCATGGGACGACCGCAGACGATTACCTGCTCGCGCACAGCCTCGCGCTTGCCGCCGTCGCCAGAGGAAAGGCGGATGCGAGCTGGATCGCCGCGGCCACGCTGGACCGCTATCTGATGAAGATCGGCCAGAAGCAGATTTACGGTACGCAATTCATCAGCGCGAAGGCGACCGGTCCGACCATGGAGCCCTATGATCCCGCGCTGGTGCCGGACTCGCTGCGCGAAGCCCTCGGCGTTCCCGACCGCAAGGCGCAGAATGCCCGGCTGGAGACGATGAAGGCGGCTGTTTCTCCGCCGAAATAAGGGGGAGGTGTCAGATGTGTAATTTTCGACATAAGATATTGTAAAATAAAGATAATAAGCCGAATTGGGTGTTGCTGCCTTCCCTCCGGAAAGCTGTCAAAGCCCTAAACTTCATAAACTTCACCCCCTCGCCAAGCGGGCGCCGGGGCGCTAACCGGCGGGCATGCGCCGTTCCCCCGTCCTTGCCTTTGCCGTCGCGGCGCTGGGTATCGCCAATTATTCGGTGATGGATGCGGTGATGAAGGGCATGTCGATTGCTCATGGCGCCTATAGCGCGGTGCTGTGGCGGTCGGTCGGGGCGATCGTGCTGCTCGGCCCGATCTTCGTCGCCCGGCGGACGCGCTGGCCAGGGCGGGCGGCGCTGATGCTCCATTTCTGTCGCGGGATGACCGCCGGCCTTTCGGTGCTGCTCTTTTTCTGGGGGCTGGTGCGGGTGACGATGGCGCAGGGAGTAGCGCTGACCTTCCTCGCCCCGCTGATCGCCTTGTTCCTGGCCGCGATGTTCCTTGGCGAGCGCATTCGCCGCGCGGCGATCGGCGGATCGCTGGTCGCCAGCCTGGGCGTGTTCGTCATCGCCGCCGGCCAGGCGCAGGCGCATGCCTCGACCGAGGTGGTGCTGGGGTCGGTTGCAGTCTTCCTCGCCTCGATCCTCTACGCCGGCAGCCTGATCCTGCTGCGGCGCCAGGCGCAGATTGCCGACCCGATCGAGGTTGCGCTGTTCACCAGCATAGTACTGGCGCTGGTGCTGCTGCCGGGGGCGCCGTGGCTGTCGACCATGCCCGGCGTGGCGCTGTGGCCGTGGATTATCGGCGCGGCGGCGGTCGGTTCGGTGTCCGCCGTGCTGCTCGCCTGGGCCTATGCCCATGCCGAGGCGCAGGTGCTGGCACCGGTGGAATATACCGCGTTCGTCTGGGCGGCGATCCTCGGCTATGTCGTGTTCGACGAGCGGGTTTCGCCCTGGACGGTGGGCGGCGCGGTGCTGATTATCCTGGGCTGTCTGGTCGCGATCCGCGGCCGCGTGGCACCCGCTCCGCAGACCGAGGCCGGTGCATGACCCATATCCGCTTTGCTACTCCCGAAGACGTGCCGCAGATCCTCGCCTTCGTCCGCGAACTCGCCGAGTTTGAGCGCGAGCCCGAGGCGGTCGTCGCGACCGAGCCGATGCTGGCAGCGGCGCTGTTCGGCCCACGCTCGGCGGCCGAGGCGGTGATCGCGGAGCATGACGACGGAACGCCGCTGGGCTTTGCCTTGTTCTTCCAGAACTTCTCCACCTGGACGGGGTTGCCGGGCATGTATCTGGAAGATCTGTACGTCACCCCTGCCGCGCGCGGCGCCGGGGTGGGCAAGGCGCTGCTTCGTCATCTGGCGGGGATCGCGGTTGATCGCGGCTATGGCCGGTTCGAATGGTCGGTGCTCGACTGGAACCAGCCGGCGATCGATTTCTACCGGGCAATGGGTGCGGTGGGGATGGACGAATGGACCGTGCAGCGCGTGACCGGCGCGGCGCTGGCCCGGCTGGCGGGACGCTGATGGCCTGGGCCGCGCTGATCCTGGGCGGGCTGTGCGAAGTGGGGTTCACCACCTGCCTGCGCTTCGTCGACGGGTTTCGCAGTATTCCCTGGACGCTGTGCTTTCTCCTTTCGGTCACGGCGTCGATGCTGCTGCTCGAATGGGCAGCGCGGACGATCCCCATGGGCACTGCCTATATGGTGTGGGGCGGCATCGGCGCGTTCGGCACCGTGGCGGTGGGCATATTGTGGTTCGGCGAGCCCGCCACGTTGGTGCGACTGCTGCTGATGCTGGGACTGGTGGCGTGCATCGCCGGGTTGCGGATGGCCGGGGGGCACTGATCCCGCCGGGGCGCTGGCTTAAAGGGGCTTGCCGTCCTTCCCGATCAGCTCGATCCGGTACGCGCATCCGTAGAGCGTCTTGCCGGCATGGCTGGTGACGGTCGACACGTTGCGCGTAATCGTCGTGTGCGTGCCGAAGCTTTCGCCGGCGGTCGGCGGCTCGACCCGATCGACGACGATCTTCTCGCCAAGGAACTTTGCCGATTTCTTCGCCATCGCCTCTAGCTCGGGCGGCACCGCCTCGCCGGATTCGCGCATTGCTGCGATCAGCGGATTGGAATCGGCAGCGTTCTTGATCCCCTGCGCCTGTGCGAGCGGCGCCGGATCGGCCAGATCGAGGATGGCGAGCACGCCGGTCGAGGTGAAGGCGATGCGGCGTGTGCGGTACTGGCCTGCCACGGTGATCGGGGCGGGCAGTTCATATTCGGTCATGAATGCATTGCCGGTCTTCACCGCCACCCAGTGGCGTTTCTGCGCGATCTTCTCTTCGCCGTTCAGCGCCAGCGCGAAGCCGTTATAGGTCGGCGCATCGAGCTTGCATTCGATCGCGTCGACGACGTTCACTGCTGCGGGATCGAACTCGGAATCCGCCTGGGCGGTAAGCGTTGCGGGGGCGAGAAGGGCCAGTACGGCACTGAAATGAAATATGTGCATAGCTGATATCTAACCGAGGGTAACGGCGCTGTCGTTTCGCGGCGGGCGATTCGGCGCAAATGGGCCACGGTGTGGCGCGCCGGAAATACTGGCCATCGCTGCTTTTGTCTGACAAGAAGCGCCGCAACCGATATGCGTGAGAGGAAAGGATCACCCTTGAAGGCTGCGTCTATGCTGCTGCTGAGCGCAGCCCTGCTTGCCCCGTTTACCCCAAGTTTCGCGGCGCCCGCAGAACGCCAGGACGCGCCGGCGCAAGCCGTGCAGTTGCGCTCGCAAAGCCCGACCGGCGCAGTGTTCCAGACCACGCAGGGCCTGCTGGTGCTCACCGTGTGGGGCGAACGGACGCTGCGCGTCACGATGCTGCGCGAAGGGGCCGAGCGGGCGCCGGACCTCGCGCTGGTCGGCCAGCCGGGTAAGGTGGCGTGGACGCTCGCGCAGGAGCCCGATCGCTTCCTGCTCATCACGCCCGAAATGCGGGTGACGGTCGATCGCAAGACCGGCGCGGTCGCGCTGCTTGGCGCTGACGGCAAGCCGCTGGTGGCGGAAACCGCGCCCGATCGCCGCAAGGCCGGCGGTGCGCCCGATGGCGATGCGGCGATCCTACAAGCCTTTGCGGTGCGTCCCGACGAGGCGATCTATGGCCTGGGCCAGCATCAGGCCGGCCTGCTCGACTATCGCGGGACCACGGTGCGGTTGCAGCAGGCGAATACCGATGTCGGCGTGCCGGTGCTCGTTTCGACTGCGGGCTATGGGCTGTTCTGGAACAATGCCGCCGTCACTGAAGTCGCGGTCGATACGCCGCAGGCATCGAACCAACTCGTCTTCCGTTCCCAGGCGGGCGAGGGGATCGATTATTTCCTGTTCGCCGGCCCCGATGTCGATGCCGTGATCGGCGCCTATCGCCAGCTCACCGGCGCCGCGCCGCTGCTGCCGCGCTGGGCCTGGGGGCTCTGGCAGTCGAAGGAGCGCTATGCCTCGCAGGCCGAACTGCTGGGTGTCGGCGCCGAATATCGCCGGCTGGGCATCCCGCTCGATGCCGTGGTGCAGGACTGGCAATATTGGCAGCCCGGCGGCTGGGGCGGCCACCGGATGGACCCGGCGCGCTATCCCGATCCCAAGGCGATGCTCGCCGAGTTGCATCGCCAGAATCTGCACAGCATCGTCTCGGTCTGGCCGCGCTTCGACATAGGCCTCGACACGACCCGCGCGCTGGATGCAGCGGGCGGGCTCTATCCCAAAACCTATCCGAATGTGTATCCGGCTGGGGAAGGGCGCTGGTACGACGCCTTCTCCGCCACTGCGCGGCAGCTCTACTGGCGGCAGATTTCGGAGCGGCTCGGCACGCTGGGCTTTGACGGATACTGGCTCGACGGCAGCGAAGCGGAGCTGGGCGGCCATTGGGGCGAAATGGCCGAAGTGCCCACTGCGGCCGGGCCCGGCGCTGTGGTCTATAACGCCTATCCGCTGATGCACACCACCGCGGTGCATGACGGCATGTCCGCCGATTTCGGGGCGAAGCGGCCCCTGCTGCTCACGCGCTCGGCCTGGGCGGGGCAGCAGCGCAACGCCGCCTTTACCTGGTCGGGCGATGTCAGCGGGCGGTGGGACGTTTTCCGCCGCCAGATTCCCGCCGGCGTCAATTTCTCGATGAGCGGCAATCCCTTCTGGTCGGCGGATATCGGCGGCTTTTTCGGCGGCAGCCCCAGGGATCCCGCCTATCAGGAGCTATTCACGCGCTGGCTGCAATTTGCCGTGTTCAACCCGATGTTCCGCATCCACGGCACGGGTGAGGGCAAGGAGCTCTACAGTTTCCCAGAGGCGGCGCGCGGACCGCTGCTCGACGCGGTGGCGCTGCGCTATCGCCTGCTGCCCTATCTCTATGCCCAGTCCTGGGCAGTCGCCGACAAGGGCGCCTCGTTCCTCTACGCGGCGGGCATGGTGTTCCCCGGCGATCCCGCCGCGCGCGATCTGCGCGACGAATATCTGTTCGGTCGCGGCCTGCTGGTGAGCCCGGTGGTCGAGCCGGGCGCCACCAGCCGCCGCGTCTATCTGCCCGCGGGCACCGAGTGGATCGATTTCTGGACCGGCGCGCGGCATGCGGGCGGGGCGTCGATCACGGTAGCCGCGCCGATCGGGCAGATTCCGGTACAGGTCGCGGCGGGGACGATCCTGCCGCTGGGCTCGCCGGTGCAATATGCCGATCAGTCGCCGGCGCTACCGGTGGAGCTGCGTGTCTATCGCGGCGCCGATGGTCATTTCACGCTCTATGACGATGCCGGCGACGGCACCGGCTGGAAGCGCGGCGAACATGCGACGATCGACCTGCGGCTCGACGACAAGGCAGGAGTGCTGGAAATCGGCGCCCGCGCCGGCAGCTATCCGGGCATGGTCCGCACACGCCGCTTCCGCATCGTCTCGGTCGCGCCCGGCAATGGTGCCGGGCTGGCGCAGGGGGCGGGGCGCGACGTGGTCTATGACGGCGCCCGCCTTTCCGTGAAGCTCGACTGAGGTTCAGCGGAACCGGTCGAAGGCGCCCTGCTCCCGACACCGGGTGATCGCCGCCTCGTCGGCGGGCGGCACCGGTGCGCTCAGCGGCGGCACGGCAAAGCTCTGGCCGATGCCGTGCCGTGCGAACCGTGCCGGATCCGTGCCGCCGCAGCGCAGCACCGCCGCCAGCATCGCCGGCGGGGTGTCATAGGCTTCCCAGGAAAGCCGGAAGGTGCCCCAGTGGATCGGCAGGGCATAGGGGCGGCCCAGTCCCTGCCACACCCGCTCGGCATCGCGCGGGCCGATATGCGCATCGGCCGCCATCTGCCCGGGCTTGAAGCGGAAGGCGCCGACGGGAATTGCGGCGAAGCGGATCGGCCCCAGCGCGGCGGCTTCTTCCGGCCACTTGCCGTCGCCCCAGCCGGTATCCCCGGCGAAGAAGATATTGCCGCCGGGCAGGGTGACGACGAAGCTAGACCAGAGCGCGCGGTTGCGATCGGCAAACCAGCGGCTGCTCCAGTGATGGTTGCGCGTCACCACCACGGCGATGCCCGGCCGCACCGCCAGCCTTTGCCCCCAGTCGAGCGCACGCGCCGGCACCCCGGCTTGGCCGATGACGCTGTCGTTGCCGAACGACGTGATGATCAGGGGCCGGTCGCGCTCCCACAGGCGCTTCAGCGTCGCAAGGTCGAGATGGTCGTAATGATTGTGGCTGACCAGCACGAGGTCGATGCGCGGCAGATCGGCAAAGCGCACCCCCGGTTCGGCAACGCGCGCCGGGCCGATGCCGAATGGACCGGCGGTGTTGCTCCACACCGGATCGGTGAGGATGTTGAGGCCCTGCGTCTGGATCAGCACGGTCGCATGACCGACCCAGGTGACGCGCATCGCCGCGCCCGCCACTCGCGCAGGCGGATGGTCGGGCGTCACCGCGACGTGATCGGGCCACACCGGCCGCTCAGTACGCGTCAGCAGCTGATGCAGGATGAACACGAAGCCAAGGCTGGCCGGAGGCGCGGTTTCGCCGTCGGGATTTTCAAAATGCTGACCGTCGAAATGCCCGCTTACTGGCCCGCGATAATAGATGCGGTCGAGGAACGGCGGTACGATCGTGGCGATCAGGCACAGCCCCACCACCGTCCAGAGCAGTCCTCCGATCAGCCAGCGGCCGAGCCTGTGTCGCATTGCCATGCGCTCCTCTCGCAACCGCATCCGCAGAGATCAAGCCTGTCTCACCGGGCATTGACCGCCAATTATGTTGTGTATACACAACGAATCGCATGAAAGAGCGGATGGTTCCGTGAATATCTACAACCGCATTGCGCTATTCCGCACCGAAGCGGGTATGACCCGCCGGGCGCTTGCCGAGGCGGTCGAGGTGAATCCGCAGACGATCGGCTATCTCGAACGCGGCGATTACAAGCCCAGCCTGGAACTGGCGATGCGGATCGCCGCCGTCTTCGACGTGCCGGTGGAGATGCTGTTTTCGTTCGAGCCCTTCGAATCCGTCGCGGTCGCGCTGCGCCGGGCGGGAGAGATGTGATGGGGTATGACTCCCGTAAATGGACCGGCATGTATGTCTGGCAAAGGCCCCGCCGGAAGGGGACGCGCTGGCTATTGCTGGCCGGAATCCTGCTGTTGCTGGCGTACGCTGCGGCAGCGCCGTTGGTAGCGAACAAGAAGGATTATTTAGCGTTGTGGGCGCCGATCAGCCTGCTCTGCACACTCGGGCTGCAACAATCGCCGTTCGTACAACGCAGCTGGGGGCATTCCACCCGTCCGGTCGCGGATGAGTTTGACCGGGATGCATTGCAGCGGGCGACGGTTCACGGGTTCCGTGCCTTGCTGACGCTGGTTTCTGGCATCTTTGTCTGGTTCTCTGTCGCATCGGTCTGGCACCTTCCGATGCCGAGCTCGGTCTGGGATTGGCTCCTTCTGGGGATGGCTATCCTCTACAGCGGCTTCGCCCTGCCTACGCTGTTCGCTGAATTCCTGATCCCGTTTCCGCCCGAAGCGGATGCCGAGGAGGATGTCTTGCTATGACGAACCGCTTCATCGCCACCCTTGATGCGGTCGCCAACCGCACCGGCATTCCCGCGCTGGCCGAAGGGCGGCCGCGCCGACGCCTGCTGCGTTGGACGCCGGTGGTCGCGCTGGTGTTCGCCAGCGCCGGAATTGCCACCGAGTTCCTGTCGGAGGGGCGGCAAGTCCATCTTGGCTATGCCCTGGTGACGTTCGGCTTTGTGGCGAGCGTTTTCTGCCCGATATTCGGGCCGCTCAAGCCTTGGGGTACGCTGGAGACGGTGGACGAATGGGACCGCGACTTGCGCCGCCGCGCCTTCCTGGCCGGCTTTGCGACGATCGCAGTTGCGGCACTTGGGCTGTTCTGGACCATTGCTGCCCTTGCCGCGCTGCGGAACTGGTCGGGGCCGGACACGGCGCTGCGGGCGATGGGCTGCGCCTTCTTCCTCATGGCGCTCTATGGCAGCGTCCCCACCCTCTATGCCAGTTGGGCCACCCGCCCGCTCGATCCGGCCGATGAGGAGGCTTGATCGCGCCCCCTGCCATCCCCTAGCGCTGGGGCATGACGCTGCCCCGCATGCCCGAAGACGCCGCTGCCGAGCTGGAACGGCTCGCTGCCGAGATTGCGCACCACAACCGGCGCTATCACAGCGAGGATGCGCCGGAGATCAGCGACGCCGAGTTCGACGCGCTGGTCCGCCGCAATGCCGAAATCGAGGCAGCGTTTCCCGACCTGATCCGCGCCGATTCGCCTTCGCGTCAGGTGGGGGCCGCGCCGGCGGGGCATCTCGCCAAGGTTGCCCATGCGCGGCAGATGTTCAGCCTCGACAATGGCTTCAACGACGAGGATGCCGCCGATTTCCTCGGCCGTGTGCGCCGCTTCCTCCGCCTTGGCGAAGATGAGCCGCTGCAACTCACCGCCGAGCCCAAGATCGACGGCCTCTCCTGTTCGCTCCGCTATGAAGACGGTGTGCTGGTGCAGGCGCTGACGCGGGGCGACGGGCGGATCGGCGAGGATGTGACCGCCAATGTCCGCACCATCGCCGACATTCCGGAGCGGATCGCCGGTGCACCCGCCATCTGCGAGGTGCGGGGCGAGGTCTATATGGCCAAGGCCGATTTTGCCGCGCTCAACGCCCGGCTGCTCGAAGAGGCCGAGGCGGCGGGCAAGGAAGCGCGCCAGTTCGCCAATCCGCGCAACGCCGCCGCCGGATCGCTGCGCCAGAAGGATGCCGCCGTCACCGCTACCCGGCCGCTGCGGTTCTTCGCCTGGGGCTGGGGGGAGGTGAGCGAACCGCTTGCCGAGACACAGTTTGATGCCATCGCCCGCATCCGCGGCTGGGGCTTTCCGGTATCCGACCTGTTCGTCCACGCGCCGACGCTGGCCGATGCGCTTGCCCAGTATCGCGCGATCGAGGCGCGGCGGGCGGACCTGGGCTTCGACATCGATGGCGTGGTCTACAAGGTCGACCGGCTCGATTGGCAGGAGCGGCTCGGCTATGTCGGCCGCGCGCCGCGCTGGGGCCTTGCGCACAAGTTTCCGGCCGAGCGCGCCCAGACCAGCCTGCTCGCCATCGACATCCAGGTCGGCCGCACCGGCAAGCTGACCCCCGTCGCGCGGCTGGAGCCGGTGACGGTGGGCGGCGTCGTCGTCAGCAACGCGACGCTCCACAATGCCGACGAGATTGCGCGCCTCGGCGTGCGCCCCGGCGACCGGGTGGTGCTGCAACGCGCCGGCGACGTGATCCCGCAAATCGTCGAGAATCTGACCCGCGATGTCGAACGACCGGCGTGGCACTTCCCCGGCCATTGCCCGATTTGCCAGTCCGAAGCGGTGGCGGAGGAAGGCGAAGTCGATATCCGCTGCACCGGCGGGCTGATCTGTCCGGCCCAGCGGCTGGAGCGGCTCAAGCATTTCGTCAGCCGCGGCGCGCTCGACATCGATGGGCTCGGCGAGAAGACGCTGGTGGAGCTGCTCGACCTAGGCTGGATCGCCGAACCGGCTGACATCTTCCGCCTCGCCCGGCACCGCGAGGCGCTGTTGGGCCGCGAAGGCTGGCAGGAAAAATCGGTCGACGGCCTGCTCGCCGCGATCGAGGCGAAGCGCGAACCTGATGCCGCGCGCCTGCTGTTCGGCCTGGGCATTCGCCATATCGGCGCGATCACCGCGCGCGACCTGCTCAAGCGCTATACGACGCTCCCCGCGATCGAGGCGCTGGCCGACGATCTGATCGCGCTGCGCGATGTGACTCCGCCTGCGCTGGGCGAGAATGATGCCAAGCACCGCGCCCGGCTCGACAAGGCGATTGCCGAGCGGATCGGCGTGGAAAATGTCGGCACCGCAGTGGGCCAGGCGCTCGCCGATTTCTTCCACGAGCCGCATAATCGCGCGGTGTGGAGCGATCTGCTTGGCGAAGTCGCGCCGCCGCCCTTCGTGGTGGAAACCCGTGCTTCCGAAGTGAACGGCAAGACACTGGTATTCACCGGTACGCTGGAGGCGCTGAGCCGCGACGAGGCCAAGGCGCAGGCCGAGCAGCTTGGGGCCCGAGTCGCGGGTTCGGTATCGGCCAAGACGGACCTGGTGATTGCCGGTCCCGGCGCGGGCTCGAAATTAAAAAAAGCCGCCGAGCTGGGGGTGCAAGTCATTTCGGAAGAGCAATGGCTGGCTATTGTCGCCGCTTCCGGGTGATGTTTTTTTGCAACGCAGCACAGGTTAATGGCAGATGAACGGCTTCGCCTGTTGACTGTCATGGAAGCGACATAAAAGACGGTCATGGGGGCGGTCATGACGGTGAAACTCACCGCGTGAAGTGCCGAGTTTGCACACCGAAAAGGGAACCATTTTACATGCGTAGCATGCTTTTTGCGGGCGCGGCTGTTGCTGCCCTGATGATTCCGGCCGCTGCGATGGCGCAGGAAACGACCTCCACCATCCAGGGCACAGTCACTTCCGGTGGCGCTCCCGTCGCCGGTGCGACGGTAACCGTCACGCACGTTCCCTCGGGCACGGTGTCGAAGGTCACGACTGCTTCGGACGGCGCCTTCACGGCAGCCGGTCTCCGCGTTGGCGGTCCTTACACCGTGAAGGTTACGAGCGCCGCCGGCGAATCCAGCGTCACCGACATCTTCACTGTTGCTGGCCAGCCCTTCAGCCTGCCGGTCGAAGTCGCCTCGCAGGGTGAGGTCGTCGTTACCGCAGCGCGCGTGAAGGGTGCCGGCGTAATCGGTTCCGGCCCGGCTACTGTACTCAGCGCCAACGAGATTTCGCGCGTCGCCTCGGTCAACCGCGACATTCGCGACCTCATGCGCCGCGATCCGTTCGCCACGCTAGACACCTCGCAGTCGACCGGCCGCCAGGTCACCTTTGCCGGCATCAATCCGCGCTTCAACCGCTTCACGGTTGATGGCGTGCCGATCACCGACAGCTTCGGCCTGAACCCGGACGCGCTGCCGTCGCGTCGCGGCCCTGTTCCGATCGATTCGATCGGTGAGTTCCAGACCCGCGTCGCGCCGTACGATATCCGCGACGGCTTCTTCCAGGGCGGCGTTGTCAACGCGATCCTGAAGTCGGGTACCAACAGCTTCTCGGGAAGCGCCTTCTACACCATCAGCAGCGATGGTCTGACCGGCGAGCATCTGAAGCCGTATGTGACTAATCCTACCGGCTATGCGCCGCAGCCCAAGTTCACCAGCAAGGACTTCGGCGCCACGCTGTCCGGCCCGATCATCAAGGACCGGCTGTTCTTCATGGTTTCGGCCGAGCGCGTCCGGGCGAACAACCCCTTCAACATCGCCGCGAACTCGCTGACACAGGCGACCTATGACCAGATCGCCAGCATCGCCCAGAGCAAGTATGGCGTGAACACTGGCGGTCGTCTGACTAATCAGGACGACCGTGACGATCGCATCGTCGGCCGTATCGATGCCAATATCGCCGAAGGCCAGCGCCTGGCGATCACCGGCATGTACACCAAGGACCAGATCAACACGCTGGGCTTCAACACCGCCACCAATCAGTCGACGCTGTCGAACGACTATATCAAGCCCAACCGCATGTGGGCCGGTGTTGCGACCTGGAACGCCACCTGGTCGCCCTCCATCTCGACCGAAACGCAGGTTCTCTACAAGGACTATAAGAGCGGTCAGAACCCTATGCTCGCCAAGACTGCGCTAGCCGTGGTCTGCACCGATCCGGGTGCGGCGAATGCGATCACCGTCGGTAACCCCACCCAGTGCTCGTCGAACGTGACGTCGCTGTCGGTAGGCCCGCTCGGTTCGGCGCAGACCAACGTGCTGCACACCAAGACCTTCGATTTCAAGGAAGTGCTCCGCGTTTCGCTCGGCAATCACAGCATCCGCATGCTGTATGACTATCAGCACGTCCGGAACTACAACCTGTTCATCGGCCAGACGGCGAACCCGGGCGCAACAGGCATCTCGTCCGGTGCCTATGGCGCCTATTATTTCGACTCGATCGCTGCGTTCCAGGCCGGTACGGCGCAGGAATTCGGCTATGCCAATGCCACCACGGGTAACCCGAACGATGCGGCAGCAGCATTCGGCTACACCACCCACACCTTCGGCATTCAGGATGACTGGACGGTTCTGCCGAGCCTGACGCTGACCTATGGCGCGCGCTACGATCTGTTCGGCGGCGAAAATCGCCCGCTGCTCAACCAGGCGTTCGTCGCGCGTGAAGGCTTTGCCAACACTGCCTTTATCGGCGGTCGCGGCCTGTTCCAGCCGCGTGTCGGCTTCAACTGGAAGGCGACGCCCCGCCTCGCCGTGCGTGGCGGTGTCGGTATCTTCGGCGGTGGCACGCCGGACGTGTATATCGGCAACAGCTTTTCTTCGAGCGGCGTGCAGCCGGTGCTGCTTAGCACTGCCACCAATCCTGCGTATCTGACCAACGTCAGCCTCACTCAGGTTCCGGCAGGGGCAACGGCGGCGCTGAACGGTCTGAAGAATGCCCCGGTTGCGGCGCTCGACCCGAACTTCAAGATTCCGTCGCAGTGGCGCGGGTCGTTGACGGCAACCTATAACCTAAACCTCGGTGGTCTGGGCGACGGCTGGATCATCTCGGCCAACGCACTGATTTCGAAGACTCGCGAAGGCATCCTCTATCGCGACGGTCGCGCCGTTCCGATTGTGGGCTCGCTGACCCCCGATGGCCGCCAGCGTTATCAGGATCTGACGCCCGCCAGCCAGGGTGGTCCGTCGGGCAATGCCGACTCCATTCTCGGCAACACCACCCGCGGTCATGGCTATATCGGCGTCGTCAGCCTGAACAAGAAGTGGGACAACGGCTTCAGCATCTTCGGTAGCTTCACCTACCAGGATGTGCGCGACCAGGCTGCGGTGACGTCATCGATCGCGTCGTCGAACTATGGCAACACGGCCTATATGGATGCGAACAGCGGTGCCTTCGGTCATTCGAACGACGAAGTCCGCTACTCGTTCAAATATGATGTCGCCTTCGAACATGCGTTCTTCGGCGACTACAAGACCCGCATCGACCTGTTCGGCGAAACCCGTATCGGTTCGCCCTACAGCTACACGATGCAGGAAGCTGGTACGACGAACGGCCGCGGCAATGTCTTCGGTACTTCGGGCAACACCAGCCGCTTCCTGTTCTATGTTCCGAACGGCACGAACGACCCGCTCGTCACTTACGACAGCCAGGCCACGCAGGATCGCATCCAGCAGATCATCAACACCACGGGTCTGAAGAACTATCTCGGCCGCGTCGCGCCGCGCAATGCGTTCAACTCGAAGTGGTTCACCAAGATCGACCTTCACGTCGAGCAGCAGATCCCGACCTTTATCGGCAAGTCGCGTATCGCGGTCTTCGCCGATATCGAGAACCTGCCGAACCTGATCAACCACAAGTGGGGCGAGCAGCTTCGCAACTTCTTCCCCTTCACCGACGTGGTGGCGAAGGTCGCGTGCAAGCAGGTCGGCACCAATCCGTGCGGTCAGTATGTCTATTCGGCCCCGAGCAGCGACACGTTCCTGGCCGATCAGCTGATCACCGTGAACGGCTCGTCGCTCTACTCGATCCGTCTGGGTGCGAAGTTCAGCTTCTGATCCACACGCACGACAAGTCGTAACAACACCGCCGTCCCGGGAACCCGGGGCGGCGGTTTTGCTTTTGGGCGAGGGATGATAGAGGCACAGGGTGGCCAAGAAAGCTGACCCCGATACGCGGCGCGTGCCGCAGACACTGAAGCGGCCGGGATTCCTGTCCCGCCCCTTTTTCGAAGACAAGGGCCGCGCCTTCTGGATGCTCCAGGCAACCGGGTGGAGCGGGTATCTGCTGCTGCGCACCGTTTCTTCGGTGTCGAACGGCTTTTCCTTCGAAGGTATCATCAAGGCGATCATCGAGGCGATCGTCGGCTATTGCCTGACGCTGCTGCTCTCGGCCGCCTATGGCCAGTATCGCCGGTTGCCGCGCATCCCCGCCGTGCTGCTGACGCTGGTGAGCCTGGCTGCGGCCGCTCTGGTCTATGCGGTGCTGGAGGCCTTCACCTATTCGTTCACCGCGCCCGATCCGGGCGTCACGCTCGCCCGCGTGCTCGGCTACAGCTTCCTCACCTTCACGGTGCTGGCGGGCTGGTCCGCACTCTATTTTGGCATCAATTTCTATCTGATCGTCGAACAGCAGATCGACCAGATGCAGATATTGGAGAACCAGGCGTCGAGCGCGCAGCTCGCGATGTTGCGCTACCAGCTCAACCCGCATTTCCTGTTCAACACGCTCAACTCGATCTCGACGCTGGTGCTCCTGAAGCAGACCGAGCGCGCCAATGTCATGCTGTCGCGCCTGTCGTCCTTCCTGCGCTACACGCTGGCGAACGAGCCGACCGCGCATGTCACGCTGGCGCAGGAAGTGGAGACGCTGAAGCTCTATCTCGAGATCGAGAAGATGCGCTTCGACGAGCGGCTGCGACCGCATTTCGACATCGATCCGCGTTGCGCCCGCGCGCGGCTGCCGTCGCTGCTGCTCCAGCCCCTGGTCGAAAACGCGATCAAATATGCCGTGACGCCGCAGGAAGAGGGGGCGGACATCACCGTCACGGCTCGGCTCACCGGCGATAGGGTGCAGATCGCCGTATCCGATACGGGTCCGGGATTGATCGAAGCGCGGCCGAGGCCGACGCTTTCCACCGGCGTGGGGCTCGCCAATATACGGGAGCGGTTGGCGCAGGCTTTCGGGCCTGACCATCGTTTCGAGACGCAAACGAAACCCGGGGAAGGTTTCAGCGTTGAGATCGAGATACCGTTCCAGCTTGAGGAACCGAACCGAGAGGCCGCATGACCATCCGTACCATCCTCGTCGACGACGAACCCCTGGCGATTCAGGGGCTGGAGCTCCGCCTTGAGAGCCATGAGGATGTCGAAATCATCGACAAATGCTCCAATGGCCGCGAGGCCATCCGATCGATCAAGACCCATAAGCCCGACCTCGTCTTTCTCGACATCCAGATGCCCGGATTCGACGGCTTTTCCGTCGTCCAGGGGCTGATGGAAGTCGAACCGCCGCTGTTCGTGTTCGTCACGGCCTATTCGGATCACGCGATCCGCGCGTTCGAGGCGCAGGCGATCGACTATCTGATGAAGCCGGTCGAAGAGGCGCGGCTGGCCGCCACGCTCGACCGGGTCCGGCAGCGGCTTGCCGAGAAGCGCGGCGTCGAGGAAGTCGAGAAGCTGAAGGAAGTGCTGGCCGAAGTGGCGCCCGACGCCGCCGAGGAACTGGCGACCGGCGATGCGCCGGAACTGTCGGCCAACCGCTTCGAAAAGCTCATCAACATCAAGGATCGCGGCCAGATTTTCCGCGTCGATGTCGACACGATCGAGCGGATCGATGCCGCCGGCGATTACATGGTGATCTATACCGGCGAGAATAATCTCGTCTTGCGCGAGACGATGAAGGATCTGGAAAAGCGGCTCGATCCGCGCCGCTTCCAGCGCGTCCACCGCTCGACGATCGTCAATCTGGACCTGGTCCGCCAGGTGAAGCCGCACACCAATGGCGAATGCTTCCTGGTGCTCAACTCGGGCGCGCAGGTGAAGGTATCGCGCTCGTATCGCGACGTGGTGGCGCGCTTCGTACACTGAGGGCGGCATTCTTCCGCGGCCGAAGGCGGTGGGTCCCTCCCTCTCCCTTGGGAGAGGGAGGGAGCCGCGAAGCGGCGGAAGGGTGAGGGTGATTGCGCCCCCCGGTATCGGGTTCAGCCCTCGGCGCTGTCCTCTTCCGCTGCGGCTTCCGCGCCGCCGCTCTGGAACCAGGCTTCGACCGGGCCGGTCAGCTTGATCGTCAGCGGCTGTCCCTTGCGGTCGGTCTTCTTGCCGAGCGCCACGCGCACCCAGCCTTCGGAAATGCAATATTCCTCGACATCGCGGCGCTCGACGCCCTTGAACTTGATGCCGACGCCGCGTTCCAGCAGCTCGCGCTGGAAATAGGGGCTGCTCGGATTGACGGAAAGCCGGTCGGGAGGAGTATCGCTCATGGCCCGCGCTATTGCCGCTAATCGGCGGCAGGTTCAAGATGGCCGTGCGAGCGCGGGTTCCGGCCTGCGCACGCGGCGGCGCGCACCAATCCCTTTATGGAAGGATCGATGCGCACCGCTGGCGGGCGCGGCGCGGCATCAGTCGCAGTACCGCACCATCACATGGTGGCCGATATAGGGGTCCCACACGCGGCGGACGTAGCAGCTATCGTAATAGCGATAGTAGCGCGGGTAATAATCGTGGCGATACCAATAGCCATCGGTCGGATAATAGCCGCGCTCCGCATAGAAGCGGCGGTCATAGTCATAGCGATGGTCGTTCGCCAGCGCCGCTCCCAGCGCCAGCCCGGCCACACCCGCCACCACGGCGACGCCGGCGGTATCATCATGGTGCCAGCGGCGGTGCCAGCGCCAGTCCTGCGCCTCGGCCGCCGGCGCCAGCGCGGTCAGCAGCGTGGCACCCAGCGCCCCGCCCAGCACCAGTTTCTTGCCCAGATGGGTCATCGAACGTCTCCTCAACCTCGCGGCGCCGCGCACCCGCCGGCGCCGATGCAAGTGCGTTTCGCACAGCCTGGCTGAACCGGTGCGGAATCGGGTATTCAGCCGCGGTTTAGGCGGCTAACGAGCGGCATGGCCTATTGGATCCTTCGCTCTGAGCCCGATGCCTATTCGTGGGACGATCTGGTCCGCGACGGCGCCACCGAATGGAACGGCGTGCGCAACTATACCGCGCGCAATTTCCTGAAGGAGATGGTGCCCGGCGATCAGGCGATCTTCTACCATTCCAACATCCAGAAGGCGGCCGTGGGCATCATGGAGATTACCCGCGCCTGGCAGCCGGATGGCGACGACGGCAAATGGGCCAGCGTCGCGGTAAAGCCGGTGCGCCCGCTCGCCCGGCCGGTGCCGCTGCCCGACATCAAGGCCGAGCCGCGGCTTACGGCCCTCGAGATGCTGCGCCAGTCGCGTCTGTCGGTGACGCCGGTGCGGCCGCAGGAGTGGGCAGCGCTGCTGGAGATGGGCGGCTAGCACCCGCTGCCGCTGCGATCGCGGTTTCCGGCGTCCAGGCCGGGTCGTCCAGATTGATCGGTATCCGGTTCGACTTGTCGGGCTTCTTGCGGAACATCCGGCCGACGCCCTTGCCGGCATCGCCCACCAGCTTGAAGAAATTGGTCGATTCGCCCGGCTCTTCGCAGCAGCTATCGGGGTTGATCGCCTTGCCGATCAGCCGCACCGCCGCCGTGCCCGCGCCGAACACGTCGACGCCGACCAGGCACCCCTCCATCCGCGTCGCGCAGGGAGCCTGGGTGAGTGCCAGTGCATCGCTGCCGCGCCCGTCCGGATTGCTCGGCATCGGCCGGTCCGGCGGCCCGCGATCGCCCGGCAGCGGCAGGCGCGGTATGTCCAGCCCCTTGCCGCACACCACCACTTCGTCGGGCTCGCCAAAGGCCCCCGTTTTGGCCGAGGCGCAGGGATCGGCAAGGATCGACCAGCGCTGCCCGCTGCCGGCCACCTGCTCCGGCGCCTTGGCCGTGGCGCTGGTGGCGACGGTCTGCGCCCTGGGGGCGGGGGCGGCATGATCCTGGACCGTCTGGGCCAACCACAACAGCGCAACCAGCAACATCGGCACCTCCCGGGAAGACGGGCGAATAGACCATGGCCGGGGCGCGGGGGGAAGCGGGTTTTGGTGATGCAGCCGCGTCGTCGCTTCCCCTATGCTGGTCGGGCTGTGACATAATGCAGCGCACTCGATGGCGGCAGAGCATACAGCGATGCCGATTACCTTCGCTCTCTGCCAGGACGGACGGCGCAATCTGCACCAGCCATCAGAATGCTTCCCGACCCTCTGCAATATTCAGCAGCTCCGGAAACACGAATGTCGCTGGCGCCCGTCCGGCGGCGGGCGCCAGCTCGCGTAGCATGCCGTTGTCGCGCAGGTCGCGGATGATCTTGCGCGCAGTCGCGGGCGGTATCTGGGCGGAGGCGATGAAGTCCGGAGTCTGGAAGACCGGGCGCTGGAAAATCCAGTCAAGCGCGCGCACGGCATATTGCGAGTGGGTAATCTCCACTACCCGATCGCGCTTGTCCTTATGCAGCGCCAGGATTGCTTGCGCCTTCTGCGTGTTGGCTTCGGCCTGCGCGATAATGCCGCGCAGGAAAAAGGCGACCCATCCGCTCCAGTCGTCGTCCTTAGACACTGCCAGCATCCGGTCGTAATATTCGTCGCGATTGGCCTCGAGATATTCGGAGAGGTAGAAATTGGGACGCGAGAGCAGCCCATGTGCGTACAGAAAGAGTGGAATGATCAGCCGCCCGATGCGCCCGTTGCCGTCGAGAAACGGGTGGATCGATTCAAATTCGGCATGGACGATAGCCAGTTGCACCAGTCTGTCGGGCGCATCGGCATGGATATAGGCCTCCCACCCCGCCATTGCGCTCTCGATGCGATCGACACCGGGTGGCACAAAGCGTGCCTGCTCGATTGTACAGCCTGCCGGCCCGATCCAATTGGGAACGCGGCGGTATTCTCCCGGATCCTTGTGTCGGCCGCGCACGCCATCCATTAGCACGCGATGCGTTGCCTTGACGAGGCGCTGGGATAGCGGAAGCTGCGCCATCAGGTTTTCCGCCTCGCGCAGCGCAGCGCGATAGTTCAGAACCTCGCGCGCGTCTGCCTTTTTGGGTGTGCTCTCGTCAAATAGATGGCCCTGCGCCTCGAATTCCAGCACCTCGCCCAGCGTGACCTGTGTACCTTCTATTTTGCTCGAAAGCACTGCTTCCCGGGCAGTCAGGGGGGAGAGCAGAATATCGGGATTGGGAATGCCGGACAGCACCCCCTCATAGCGCGCAACTGCGGCATTGGCTGGACCGACCAGCGGAAACAATCCGCCCAGATCCAACGTGGCGGGGGGAAATCGCCCCTCGTGGTAGGAAACGGGCAACGGGTATCTCCTTCGCATGAGCGCGTGTTCAAGGCGCGCACGTCGCGGCGGGCTTTTGATGATCGTCTGTTGAACGCTACACCAGTTGATGATCGTGAAACAGGGTTTTGATTACATCAAACTCGTTTGATGGCCGTAGACGATCGTCAACGCCGACGGAAACCGGCGTGGCCGTTCGAACGATGGCCGCCGCCTGCGTTTCCATCACCTTTCACTCATCCACCTCCCACCCCGGCGCCTCGATCACGCCGCGATAGGGTGACATCTTTTCCTCCACCCGGATGAAATGCTCTTCCGGGTCGTCTTCCAGTGCGTCGATCATGGTTTCCCCACCCTGTTCGATCTGCGCGTCTGCTGCTGCGCGGCGTTCGGCGCAGGCTTCCAGCGCTGCGGTGATTGCCGCTTCGGCCTCGGCGTCCAGCGTCACGCCGCCGAAGGACTGGAGCGCGCTTGCCGCGCGGTCGGCGCGTGCTGCGCCGTCCGCAACGTCGCCGTCGCCGGTGATGACGGTGCGTACCGTCGTCGTGCTCGCCGCCGCTTCGCCGTCGCCGGTCCCGGCTGCTGCGCGGGCGGAGAAATAGTTGATCGTGGTGCGCTTGCCGTTCGCGTCCTGGCCATAATGGCGCAGGCAGAACATCAGCAGTGCGTCGTTGCGCTTGCGGCGGAAGCCCATCAGCTTGCCGCGATCGAACACCGGGATCAGCTCGCCTTCGATCGCGCGGGTGAACGCTTCGTCCTTCAGCCGGGCGAGGCCGAAGTCGAGCGCGGCATCCCAGGCGCGGCGAAAGCTCTCCGCCCCCTCGGCCCGGCGGAGCAGATAGGCATTGGCCTGCGACATGTTGACCATATTGGCGGCGCGCCGCACCGATCCGGTATCGGCCAGCGCCTCGATGAACGCCTTTTGCCGTTCGGGCGTCCAGCCGTCATGGCGGCTGGTCTTGCGGGGTACCGGCTCGAACGCCGGAAGATCGCGCGTCTCGCGCGGCACGGGAACGCGGTTCTGCATCGGTCCTGCCCTCCTGATGGCGATGGTCAACCGGACAGCCTGTACCGATTCGCAAGCGTGTAGGACAGAAAAAAGTTCGTGCTTTGTTCTTGTGACTGGGGGCCTCCCTTGCAGGGAGGGGAATCTCTCCTTGGCTCCCGCCTACGCCGTCTCGGCAAACTGGTCGTACGCCCGCAGCGCATCGGCGGCGTACATCAGCGCCGGGCCGCCGCCCATATAGACGCACATCGCCATCACCTCGGCGACTTCCTGCCGGCTCGCCCCCATGCCGACCAGCGCCTTGGCGTGGAAGCCGATGCAGCCGTCGCAGCGCTGGGTGACGCCGATCGCCAGTGCGATGAGCTCCTTGGTTTTGGCATCGATTGCCCCGTCACTGCCCGCCGCCTTCGCCATGGTGTGAAAGCCCGTCATCGTCTCCGGCACCAGCTTCCGGAGCTGTGCCGAATAGGCGCTGATGTCCTGGGTGAGCGCGCGATAATCCTTGGCCATCGGGGCAACTCCCTATTGATTCACATATTCATGAATTGATATAGTAGTGGAATGAATGCAAGTCCCCTCGTAAATCCCCTGATGGAAGCCATGGCGCCGAAGGCGGCGGGCGCCGCTGCGCTGCTGTCCGGCCTCGCCAGTCCGCACCGGCTGATGATCCTGTGTGCGCTGGTCGGTGGCGAGCAGAGCGTCGGCGCGCTGATCGCGGCGACCGGCATCGCCCCGACCTCGATGTCGCAGCATCTTGGCAAGCTGAAGGACGAAGGCATCGTCGCTGCGCGGCGCGAGCACCGGACCTTGTTCTACGCAATCACCCATCCCGCCGTGCGCGACCTGATGGCGGTGCTGCACGATCATTTCTGTGGAAAGGAACCCGCATGACCGCAACGATTTCGGCGCCCGAGGCGCACCGGCTGCTGGCGCGCGGCGAGGCGCTGCTGATCGACGTGCGCGAGCCCGACGAGTTCGCAGCCAGCCATATTCCCTATGCGGCGTCGATGCCGCTGGGCGCGCTGCCGGTGCTGCTCGCCGATGCCGCGTTGCCGGACGACCGGCTGTTGATCTTCCAGTGCCAGAAGGGCGGGCGCGGCGGCCAGGCGTGTGCGCTCGCCGAGGGCATGGGCGGCGGCCGCGTGCACAATCTCGAAGGCGGGATCGAGGCCTGGGCGGCGGCGGGGCTGCCGCTCGCGGGTGGCGGCGCGCCCCGCGTGTCGATCTTTCGCCAGGTGCAGATGATCGTCGGGCTGCTGGTGTTGGGCTTCACCCTCGCAGGGCTGGCGGGGTTCGCACCCGGTTTTTACGCGGCGGGCTTCTTCGGCTTCATGCTGGCCTTTGCCGGATTCAGCGGCTGGTGCGGGCTGGGCCTGCTGCTCCAGCGGATGCCGTGGAACCGGGCGGCGTAGGGCGAGGCACCGTCGCCGCTTCCCCTGCCAACGAAAAGCCCCCGCCGTCGCCGGCAGGGGTCTTTCTGTACCGATGCCGCTTCGCTTATGCGGCCGACTTCGCCCGGCTCTGGCGCTTGCGCTCGTTCGGGTCGAGGAAGCGCTTGCGCAGACGGATGTTCTTCGGCGTCACTTCGACCATTTCGTCGTCGTCAATGTACGCGATGGCCTGTTCCAGCGTCATCTTCTTCGGCGGGGTCAGGCGGATCGCATCGTCCTTGCCGCCCGAGGCGCGGAAGTTGGTCAGCTGCTTCGCCTTCATCGGGTTGACCTCAAGGTCTTCCGTCTTGGCGTTCTCGCCGATGATCATGCCCTCGTACAGGGCCTCACCGTGGCCGACGAACAGGATACCGCGCTCTTCGAGCGGACCCAGCGCATAGCCCTGGGCTTCGCCGGCGCCGTTGGAGATCAGCACGCCGTTCTTACGGCCTTCGATCTTGCCCTTGTACGGCCCGTACTTCTCGAACAGGCGGTTCATGATGCCGGTGCCGCGGGTGTCCGACAGGAACTCGCCGTGATAGCCGATGAGGCCGCGCGACGGTGCCGAGAAGGTGATGCGGGTCTTGCCGCCACCCGACGGGCGCATGTCGGTCATCTCGGCCTTGCGCTGGTTCATCTTGTCGACGACCGTGCCCGAAAATTCCTCGTCTACGTCGATCACGACGGTCTCGTACGGCTCTTCACGGCCGTTCTCGCCGTCGCGGAACAGCACGCGCGGACGGCTGATGCCGAGCTCGAAGCCCTCGCGGCGCATCGTCTCGATCAGCACGCCGAGCTGGAGTTCGCCGCGGCCGGCGACTTCGAAGCTGTCCTTCTCGTCGCTCTCGGTGATCTTGATCGCGACGTTCGATTCCGCCTCGCGGAACAGGCGGTCGCGGATCATGCGGCTGGTCACCTTGGTGCCCTCGCGACCCGCCATCGGCGAGTCGTTGACGGCGAAGCGCATCGACAGCGTCGGCGGATCGATCGGCTGCGCCTGCAGCGGCACGCTGACCGACGTGTCGGCAATGGTGTTCGACACGGTGGCGATGGCGAGGCCGGCGAGGCTGATGATGTCGCCCGCGCGGGCTTCTTCCACCGGCACGCGGTCGAGGCCGCGGAACGACATGATCTTCGAGGCGCGACCGGTCTCGATCACATTGCCATCGGCGTCGAGGGCATGGATCGCCTGGTTCATCCGCACCGTGCCGCTTTCGACACGGCCGGTCAGGATGCGGCCGAGGAAGTTGTCGCGGTCGAGCAGCGTGACGAGGAACTTGAACTCGGCGTCCGGGTCCACCTGCGGCGGCGGCACATGGTCGACGATCTTCTGGAACAGCGGGGTCAGCGTGCCTTCGCGCGCGTCGGGATCGTCCGAGGCATAGCCGTTGCGGCCCGAGGCATACAGCACAGGGAAATCAAGCTGTTCGTCGGTCGCCTCAAGGGTGACGAACAGGTCGAACACTTCGTCCAGCACTTCCTGCACGCGCGAATCGGCACGGTCGATCTTGTTGACGACGACGATCGGGCGCAGGCCCAGCTTCAGCGCCTTGCCGGTCACGAACTTGGTCTGCGGCATCGCGCCTTCGGACGAGTCGACCAGCAGGATCACGCCGTCGACCATGCTCAGGATGCGCTCCACCTCGCCGCCGAAATCGGCGTGGCCGGGCGTGTCGACGATGTTGATGCGGATGCTGTTCTCTTCCGTGCCGTCCGGCGACCAGTCGACCGAGGTCGGCTTGGCGAGAATGGTGATCCCGCGCTCCTTCTCGAGGTCGTTCGAGTCCATCGCCCGCTCTTCGACGCGCTGATTGTCGCGGAAGGTGCCGGATTGGCGGAAAAGCTGGTCGACGAGGGTGGTCTTGCCATGGTCGACGTGTGCGATAATCGCCACGTTACGGAGGTTCATGCGATTTCCTGATTGGCGCGGAAGCGCGCGTACGGGCGGCCCCATAGCCGAAATGCTGCGCCGCGGGAAGGCCCCTGCGCAGGCCCCGTCCATCCGGACTTTCCCGTTACAGGATGCGGTGCACCGTAATCCGCACGGCCGGGCCTTTTCCGGCGGGCGGCGCGCCGATCATGCCGGTGAAGACCGACTGGTTCAGCCAGGCGTGCGGCCCCTCCGGCACTTCGAACCACGGCACGGTGCGGATATAGGGCCGCTTGGGATCGCGGCTCACCAGCCCCTTGTTGACCACATGGATCAGCGTGCCGTCCTCGGCCTGCATCATGTAATCGGCGTAGACATCGAGCATGCCATCGGGCCGCTCCAGTTGCCAGTCCATGCCGCCGGCCAGCACCGTGCCCCGGATGCGCGGGCCTTCGAACGTTCCGCCGGTGATCGGGATGCGGTTGCGCGTGCCATAGGGCGTCTTGCCGACGGGCGTGCCGGGGGCGAGCGTGACGATCGCTTCATAGGCGAATTCCAGCGCCAGGCTTGTCGTCGCCTCAGGTGCTGCCGCTGCCTGCGCGCTTCCCGCCCCCGCGGCCAGACCGATCGCGCCAAGCCCGCTCAGCAAGTCGCGCCGCCCCATGCTGTTCTCGTCCATATTCCTCTCCGTCATAGCGGTTTCCGCAATAGGCCGGCGAATGCGGTTTTGCGTCAAGTTGATTTCGCCACTGTGGTGTCTACATGACACACTTGCGGGCTAGGTGCTTCGCCTGCATGGTTATGGCCAGGTGTTTGGAGAGCGACGATGGCGACTGAGACTCTGACGGCCGAACAGGATCTGGTGCTGACGCCGCCCGATCCCGTGCCCGCCGTGGCGCCCGAAAAGGCGGCCGGGCTGGTACCGGTAGAGGACGGCAAGAAGTCCGAACTCGACAAGCGCGTCGATGGCTTCATCGACGATCTGGTCGCGCAGGATGTGAACTCACCCGAATTCGGCAAGCGTGTCGATGCCATTGCGGCGATGGGCCAGAAGGAAATCCGCGATGCGGCCGGCCAGTCGAACCGCTTCCTCGATCGCCCGGTGCGCGCGATGGGCAGCGACGGCGGCGTCGGCGCCGACCTGCTGGCGCTGCGCAAGACGGTGGAAGACCTCGATCCCTCGCGCAACGGCAAGCTGGTCGGCGGCAAGGACGGCTTCCTGTCCAAGCTGTTCGGCGGCGGCGGATTGACAACCTATTTCCGCAAATACCAGTCGTCGCAGAGCCATATCAACGCGATCCTGAAGAGCCTGGCCAACGGCAAGGACGAGCTGTTGCAGGACAATGCGGCGATCGCCACCGAGCGCGCGAACCTGTGGAGCGCTATGGGGCGGCTGGAACAGATGATCTATCTGTCCAAGGCGATGGACGCGAAGCTGGAGGGCCGCGCCAACGAGCTGGATCATACCGATCCTGCCAAGGCGAAGGCGATCCGGGAGACTGCGCTTTTCTATGTGCGCCAGCGCACTCAGGATCTGCTGACCCAGATGGCGGTGACGGTGCAGGGCTATCTCGCGCTCGATCTCGTCAAGAAGAACAATGTCGAGCTGATCAAGGGCGTCGACCGCGCCTCCACCACCACCGTTTCCGCACTGCGCACGGCCGTCACCGTCGCGCAGGCGTTGAACAACCAGAAGCTGGTGCTCGACCAGATCACCGCGCTCAACACCACGACCGCCAACCTGATCGATTCGACCGGCCAGTTGCTCAAGAGCCAGACCGCCGAGATCCACGAACAGGCCGCGAGCTCGACCATTCCGGTCGAGACGCTGCAGCGCGCCTTCCAGAACATCTATGACACAATGGACGCGATCGACACCTTCAAGCTGAAGGCGCTCGACAGCATGAAGACCACGGTCAACACGCTGTCGAACGAAGTCGAGAAGTCGAAGGGCTATATCGCCCGGGCCGAGGGCGCCGAGCAGAACCGGCTGGGCGGCCCGTCCGACAGTTTCAAGCTGGAGGCGATGTAAGCCGGCATGTCCAGCGAAGTCGACCGCCTGCTCGCGCGCGGCGAGGAACTGATCGAACGCTCCCGCGCCCGCACCGAAGGGGCGCTCGCCCAGCGCAGCCGCAAGCGGCGCGAGGCGGAGATCATCGCGCGCGTCACCCGGATCGCGGCGGCAGATGCAGTCATCATCGTTGCTGCGATCGTGATCGGCATGCTGCTGCCGACCGGCATCGGCATGTTCGGAGCGCTGGCGGTGATGGCGCTGCTGATCCTGGCCACGCTGTTCTTTGCCGCGATGCCGGTCACCAGCGCCCCGCGCGTCGAGCAACTGGTGCAGGTGCCGCTCAAGTCCCTGCCCGCCATCACCGAACGCTGGCTGGAAACGCAGCGACTGGCGCTGCCCGCACCGGCGCGCACCCTGGTCGATTCGATCGGTGTGAAGCTGGAGACGCTGGCGCCGCAGCTTGCCCGGCTCGACGAACAATCGTCTGCGGCCAACGAAGTCCGCAAGCTGATCGGCGAGCAACTGCCCGAACTGGTCAAGGGCTATGACCGCGTGCCGCAACCCCTGCGCAGCGTGCCGCGCAACGGCCTTACGCCCGATCAGCAGCTCGCACAGGGGCTGCAGGTGATCGACGAGGAAATCGCGGAGATGACCGCGCAACTGGCGCAGGGCGATCTCGACGCGCTCGCGACGCGCCAGCGCTTCCTGCAGATCAAGTACAAGGACGAAGACCTCGGCGCCTGACGCTGCGGTCTGACGCCGAAAGGGGATGACCCCGGCTTGCTGCCGGGGTCATCCGCCTGAACTTATTCGCGCCCCAGCAGCACACGCGCCTGCCCGGCAATCTGCGCGAGCATCGCGGCATTGGGCGTCGCCGCCTGGCGCGCGCGCCGCACCAGTCCGGCGAACTGGTCGACCCGTGCCTCGTGGGTAGCAAGCCAGGCCTGCACTGCCGCCTGCGGATCTTCTCCATCCACCCGGGCGAGGAATTCCAGCCGCAATTGCTGGAAGTCGCGGGCCAGGCTGGCGATGAGCAGGCGTTCCCACACATCGCCGGTGCTGATCCGCGCCGCCGTTGCCTGCGCCCAGTCGAGCCCGAGCGCCTGCCCCAGCGAGGTGAAGGCGCGCGTGAGCACCACTTCGTCGATACCGCGGCGCTGGCCCAGATCGGCAAGGCCGATCGCGCCGTCCAGTTCGAACACGCGCACGACCTTTTCGACCAGATCGGCCGGCGCCCCGGCTGCGGCCAGACGACCGCAGATGCGATCCGATTGGGCACGAACCTCGTCGAGCAGCAGGTCCTCGGTCTTGCCGCCCAGCGCGGCGATGCCGGGCTGCAGTCGCGCAATCACTTCGGCCGGGCTTGCGCCGGGGCGCGTGACGCGCAGCAGATCCGCGATCTGGCCGCGCACCGCCACTGCCAGTTCTTCCAGCAGGGCAAGGCGCGCACCTTCGCTGATCGCGGCGGTTTCTACCGCTTCCCACAGCGCAGGCAGCCCGAACAGCCGCTCCACCACCACGAACATCGCGGCGATATCGCGCATCGAAGCGCCTTCTTCCTCCGCGAGTTCGAAGGGATGGAGTACGCCCAGCCGGTTGACGACGCGATTGGCAAGCTTGGTTGCGACAATTTCGCCGCGCAGCCGGTGCTCGTCGATCGCAGTGCCGAACCGCGCGCGCATGGCTGCCGGGAAAGCGGCATGCAGGTCGTCGGCCAGTGCCGCATCATGGCCCAGCGTGCCCTGTTCGATCGCATCCTGCAGTGCCAGCTTGGCCGAGGCGAGCAGTACGGCGAGTTCCGGCCGCGTAAGCCCGCGCCCGTCCTGCGCGCGGCGCAGCAGCTCCTCGTTGGTGGCCAGCCCTTCGACCGCGCGGTCCAGCCGCCCGCTCGACTCGAGCACTTCGATCACCCGGACATAGCTGGGCAGGTTGAGCGGCCCGTCATTTTCCATGAACGACAATGCCAGCGTCTGCAGGCGATTGTCCTCCAGCACGATGTGCGCGACCTCGTCGGTCATCTCGGCGAGCAGCGCGTTGCGGTCCTCGAACGCCAGCCGGCCTTCGATCATCTCGCGGTTGAGCGCGATCTTGATGTTGACCTCATTGTCCGAACAATCGACGCCCGCCGAATTGTCGATGAAGTCGGTGTTCAGCCGGCCGCCCTTGCCCGCAAAGGCAATACGAGCGGCCTGCGTGACGCCCAGATTGGCGCCTTCGCCGATCACTTGCGCGCGCACCTGCTCGGCGTTGATGCGGATACGGTCGTTGGCGGGATCGCCCACCTCGCCGTTGCTCTCGCTCGCCGCCTTCAGATAGGTGCCGATACCGCCGAACCACAGCAATCCGACATGCGCCTTCAGGATCGCGGTCATCAGGCTGTTGGGGTCGATAGTGTCGACGTCCAGGCCCAGCAGTGCCTTGACCTGCGGGCTGAGCGGGATCGACTTTTCGGTTCGCGCAAATACGCCGCCGCCCTCGGAAATCAGCTCCGGATTGTAATCGGCCCAGCTCGACCGGGGCAGGGCAAACATGCGCGCGCGTTCTGCCCAGCTCTTCGCGGGATCGGGATCGGGATCGAGGAAGATGTGGCGATGGTCGAATGCCGCGACCAGCTTGATCGCCTTGGACAGCAGCATGCCGTTGCCGAACACATCGCCAGACATGTCGCCAACACCGGCCACCGTGACCGGTTCGGACTGGATATCGATGCCCATTTCCAGGAAATGGCGGCGCACCGATACCCAGGCGCCCTTGGCAGTGATGCCCATGGCCTTGTGGTCATAGCCATGGCTGCCGCCGGACGCGAACGCATCGCCGAGCCAGAAATTGCGTTCGACCGCGATCTTGTTGGCGATGTCCGAGAAGGTGGCGGTGCCCTTGTCGGCCGCGACGACGAAATAAGGATCGTCGCCATCGAGGATGGTGACGCCATCCGGATGCACCACCTCACCCGCGACGATATTGTCGGTGATCGACAGCAGCGCGCGGATGAAGATGCGGTAGCTTTCGGTACCCTCCGCCAGCCAGGCGTCGCGATCGACGGCAGGGGAGGGAAGATGCTTCGGATAAAAGCCGCCCTTGGCACCGGTTGGCACGATCACGGCGTTCTTAACGCGCTGGGCCTTCATCAGGCCCAGGATTTCGGTGCGGAAATCGTCACGCCGGTCGGACCAGCGCAGGCCGCCGCGCGCCACCGGGCCGGCGCGCAGATGAATGCCCTCCACGCGCGGGCTGTATACCCAAATCTCGCGCCAAGGCAGCGGCTGGGGCAGGCCCGGCACCTTGGTCGAATCGAGCTTGAACGCCAGCGCCTCTTCGCCTGCTGGGGCGAAGGCGTTGGTGCGCAGCGTGGCGAGGATGACGCCCTTGAACAGGCGCAGGATGCGGTCGTCGTCGATCGCGGAGACCTGCGCGAGACCCGCGTCGATCGCCTGCTCTGCCGCTTCGATCTGCGCGGCATTGCCACCGCGCGCCGGATTGTGCGCTGCTTCGAACCGTTCGACCAGTGCCGCCGCCACCAGTGGCGCGCGCCGCAGCGCATCAACGACCGTGCCGAGCCCGTACAGCATGCCGGCCTGCCGTAGATAGCGGAACCACGCACGCAGCAGCACCACCGCGCGCGGGGCAAGGCCCGCCTCGACGATTAGCCGGTTGAACAGGTCGTTTTCGGCGCGGCCCTCGAGAACGGCTGCGATCGCAGCCTCGACCAGCGCAGGATCACGATCCAGAATGTCGCTGCGCGTTGCCGGCGCCACCTGGAAGTCGTGGATGAAGGCGCCGTTGTTCAGTTCGGTCGGCACTTCCTCCAGCACGCGGAAGCCGAAATTCTCGAACGCCGGGACTGCATCGGACAGCGCCAGCGCGCCACCCAGGCGGTAGAGCTTGATGCGATATTCGCCCGGCTTGTCCGTCACCGGCAGGATGCGCACCGAACGCGCGTCGTCATCTTCCAGCGCGCCAATCCGCACCATGTCCTGCGCGGCTTCCTCGGGCGTGTGGGTCAGCCGGTAGACATCGGGAAAGGCGTTGGCGAGCCGGAGCGAAAGGCGGGCAGCCCCGCTGCCGGCAATATCGCTCAGGCACGCCTCGACCGCGGGCGCCCAGCCGCGCACCATCCGCGCAATCCGTGCGTCCAGTTCGGCGGCATCCGGCATGGTCGTGTCGCCGCGCAGGTCAAGCGTGTAGCGCAACTGCGCCAGCACGCCGTCTTCCAGCGCGATCGACCAGTTGATCATCTTCGCATGGGCGGCCTCGACCAGCATCTGACCGATCGTCTCGCGATGCCCGGCGGCAACCTGCTCGCGCGGCAGCCAGACAAAGGCGAACAGATGGCGGCCCAACGGGCTGCGCACCAGCACCAGCTTGGAACGCGGGCGATCGGCGACCGACATGGCGGTCAGCACCAGATCCTCCAGCGCTTCGATGTCGAACGCCGTGGTCAGATCGTGCGGCAGGCCGGTGAGCGCATGTGTCATCGCCTTGCCGGTGTGGCCGCCCGGATCGAAGCCGAACTTGCGCTCCAGCAGCTCGAGCCGGTTGCGCAGCATCGGCACCATTGCCGGCGGGGTGTTGAGCGCCTGGCTGGTCCACAGGCCATAATGGATCGATAGGCCCGTCACTTCCCCGCCCGTCAGGACCGGCGTTACGACGATGTCGAGCGGCACCCGGCGGTGCACCGTGGAAATGGCATTGGACTTGAGCAGCAGTGGCGTCTCGCCGCCGATGCGGAAATAGTCGATCGCGAGCTGGCGCGACGGCTCGGCGAGCAGCGGCACGTCGTGGGTATAGCGCGCCAGACCCAGCGGATCGATGGATTCGCCGTCGGGCGTCCAGCGCTCATGGCCCAGCAGCGTCATCGCGTCATCGGCGAACCAGCGCAGCAGCGCCTCGCCCTCGCGCGAAGGGACACGCGCGGCATCGCCGCCCATCGCCTGTTGCAGGGGGCGCCAGTCGTCCACCACTTCGCGGACATGTTCGAGCACGCGTTCGATCTCGGCCGTCAGGCCACGGCGGGTGCGCGCGTCGGCGCGCTCCATTTCGATATAGATCATCGACTCGGGCCGCGCGTCGCTATGCGCCTCGTCGATGGCGATGACATGGCCCTGGCCGTCGCGCGCCACGGGCAGGATCGGGTGGATAATGCGGAAAATGCCCAGGTCGAACGAAGCGATCGCGCCCGCGATCGAGTCGACCAGAAACGGCATGTCGTCGTTGATCACCGCCAGCCGCATTCGCCGGCTATTGTCGTCGAGATAGGTTTCCAGCTGCAGCTTTACGGTGCGCGGCGGTCGCTCCGTCGCCGTCTCTGCGACGAAGCGGACCGCGTCAGCGCGCTCGGCATCGTCAAAACCTTCCAGCTCTCCGGGCAGGGCACCTTCGAAGATCCGCTCCTCGAAAGCCCGCATGATCGTTTTTTCCATGACTTTCATATAGAGGGCTATGCGCCCGCGCGGATGTCACCTCAAGTCTGGAAAATGTCGGAGAAAGGGCGCAAAAGCGCGCCCCCCGGGGTGTGCGAGTCAGGCGGCAGCCCGGCGAACCGCGCGTTCCGTCAGCCCCGGATCGCCATCCAGCGCGGCGACGATGTCCAGCCCCGCCTGGCCTGCACGCGCCAGCAGCAGCACGAACTCATCCTCGCTGCCCACCGGCAGTTCGACATGCGCCAGCACCGGGCGATCGCGCAGTGCCTGGGCGGCGCGGGCGAACACGGCCTGCCGCGCGGGATTGGCCGGCTTGCGGCGCATTTCGCGCTCGGCTTTCACCACGCCCTTGATGCCGCCAGGGGTGATTTCCAGAAACGCATCCAGCCCGCCCTGTGGCACGGCGATGCGCTTGGCATGGGTGAGTACCGCAGCGAACTCCGTCAGCCGCGTCTTGTCGTAATCGGCGCCGAAGACCAGCTTGACGATCGGCGTCATCGGCGCGCGCGCCTGGGCGGTCAATCCGGCCTCTTCGAGCAGCGCGGCATAGGCTTCCCCGTCGCCTTCGGTGGCGAGCGCGAAGGCATAGGCACGGTCCAGCGCACGATACAGCGCCGCCCGGCCGCGCAGATCGGAAGCGCGTGCGGCAGCCGCCGATTCCCGCGCCAGCATCAGCTGGTCAGCCAGTGTCGAGCTGAGTTCGGTGCGCGGCAGGTCAGGCGTGGCGGGGGCGCCGAAACCGGCGCTGGGCCCATCCGCCCATACCGCGGCCGGGACCGGCGGCGGCGGCGTGTTACGGCGCGCATCTTCCATGGCGGCGTTCAGCTGCGCCTGGGTGACAGCGTCAACCAGCTCCTTCCAGTTGATCACGCCATAGATGAAGTCGATCGTGTCCTCGTCGGACGAAAACGGCATCAGGATGCCGCGATACAGCGTATTATGGCCGCGCTGGCCGACGAATTCGGCTTCAAAGCCGATCGGCGCGCGATTCGCGATGATCTGGAGATAATGGTCGGTCAGTCGCGACAGCAGCGACCGCGTGGGCACCTGGCCGACGTTGGTGATCGACGTGTCAACGCCGCACTCCTCGCGCAGCGCCCGCCCCAGATAGCGGATTTCCGGATCTTCAATGCCCTTCGAGAAGTCGAGCAGCACGCTGTTCGGGCCGAAATCGGCGATATTCTCGGGATCGAGGTCTTCGATAGAGGGATAGGCCCGGCCGCCCAGCAGCGAGACCCAGTGATTATAGGCACGCACATGCATGCGGCGTTCGTCGCCGCCGATTTCGATCGGGCGATCAATGACGGCGTCGTCCGGCCCGTTCGCATCGTGCGATTCGAGCGGATGCCTGATGCCGCGGGCCATGTTCATGCGCGTGCTCCAATGCGGACCTTGCGGGCCCGAAAAAACTGATCGGACATGCTTTTGCACCCTGCATGGTAAACGGCGCGTAAAAGCAATCTTCAGGGATGACTGCGTTTTTGCGCGCCATCGCCGCGACGCAGCGCTTGCCAGCCGCCGATCCTGCTGATAATGGCGCCGCTCTCCCGGGCAAACACGCCCGACGGTTGGCCGCTTTAGCTCAGCTGGTAGAGCATCGCATTCGTAATGCGGGGGTCACAGGTTCGAGTCCTGTAAGCGGCACCACTTTGAGTAGCCCCTAGATTTCTGGACGCCTTGGATCCTAATTTTGAGGACAGTAGGCGACGATGGGGAAGCCCAATTTCAGCGATGAATTCAAGCGTGACGCGGTGGCCCAGATCACCGAGCGCGGCTATCCGGTAGCGGAGGTTTCGCAGCGTCTGGGCGTCAGCCAGCACTCGCTGTATTCGTGGAAGCGGCAGCTGGCGAAGGCGGGGTCAGGCGATGCCGGCAAGGATGCGGAGATCCGCCAGCTGAAGCGCGAGCTGGCCCGGGTGACCGAGGAGCGCGACATCCTAAAAAAAGCCACCGCGTATTTCGCTCGGGATGCAAAGTGAGATACGCGTTCATTGCCGAGCATCGCAATCGTTTTGGCGTGCGGGCGATGTGCCGGTGCCTAGCCGTGCAGCCAAGTGGCTTTTATGCGTGGCAAAAGAGCCCGCTGAGCCAGCGGGCTCGGGAAGATGCTCTGCAGACGGAGCTGCTCCGGCGGGCGTGGAACGCCAGCGGCAGGGTCTATGGCTACCGCAAGCTGCACGACGACCTGTTGGATCACGGCGAGACCTGCTGCCCGAACCGGGTCGCCAGATTGACCAGGCTGGCGGGCATCAACGCGCAGATCGGCTACAAGCGCAGGCCCGGCAGCCATGGCGGCAAGCCGTCCCTGGCGGTCGACAACACGCTGGATCGCCAGTTCGACGTGGCTGTGCCCGACCAGGCCTGGGTGACAGACATCACCTATATTCGCACCCTGGAAGGCTTCGCCTATCTGGCGGTCGTGATCGACCTGTATTCCCGCCGCGTCGTCGGGTGGTCGATGCAGAGCCGGCAGACCACCGATCTGGTGCTGCAGGCACTGCACATGGCGGTATGGCGCCGTAAGCCGAGGCACGGGGTGCTGATCCATTCGGACCAGGGCGTGCAGTTCACCAGCATGGACTGGGCTGCCTTCCTACGCGCGCACAATCTTGAGCACTCGATGAGCCGCCGCGGCAACTGCCATGACAATGCCGTCGCGGAGAGTTTCTTCTCCTCGCTCAAGCGGGAGCGCATCCGGCGTCGACCGTACAAAACCCGCGAGGAAGCCCGGCAGGACGTGTTCGATTACATCGAGATGTTCTACAACCCGGTGCGCAAGCAGGTCAGGAACGGGATGCTGTCGCCCGTCCAGTTCGAACGGCAGCAGGTTCTGAAGGCGGAAGGCGTCTAGAAAACTAGGGGCTACTCAGTTTTAGCGCGCTACAGCCTGGGCGCCCGGGCTGCGGCCGATAAGATCCTGTTCACCCCGGCGGTCAGCACCGTCACCGGTGCGCTGGTCAATCCCTCGGCGGGTGATGACACCGTGCGGCAGGCGGAAATCGGTGTGAAATACCGGCATAACGGCGTGGTGCTGAATCTTACCAGCTTCCATGCGCTGACCGACGACACCAACTCGCAGATCGCTACCAATCCGGCGACCGGACAGCTCGAGCTGAGCGCCGTCACCCGTGCTTACACGGCCTATGGTCTGGAGTTCGAAAGGCGGTTTCCGCCGCGGGCGGTTTAACCTGATGGCGCATGCCACCTATACCGAGGCCAAGATCCGCCGTGCGGAAAATCCCGCGTTGGTGGGCAACACGCCGCGGAACCAGCCAAAGCTGATCTACGGCCTGACGCCGCAATATGATCCCAAGCGGTTCACGATCGGGGCGAGCTTCATCGGCACGACCGCAGCTTCACCCAGGACGTGAACCAGCTGCGGATGCCAGGCTATACCACCGTCGGGCTGTTCGCACAGGTTTGCTCTGCAGACCGGTTCGAACTGGGGATCAATGCCAGCAACCTGCTGAACACCCGCGCCATCACGGGCATCTCGGAAGGGGCCCTGCCGGCATCGGGCGTGGTGATATCGCGGCCGCTCTACGGGTGCACTGTCTCCGGTTCGGCGCGTGTCTTCTTCTGATCCCACCTTCGCAAGAGGACCGGCGCGCGGACATGCGCATCGGTCCTTCTTACTGGCGGTGCGCAAGGTACGGTTTCGTGCTGCGACGGCGCAAATCCAGCGTCCCGCAGTTCGAAACCTCACCTTCCCCCGGGCGGCAGGTTCGTCTCCAGATAGCGGGTCATCAGTGTGTAGAGGTGGATGGTGGTATTCTCGCCCTCGTAGATGCCGTGGGTACGGTCGGGATAGGCCATCATCGTGAATTGCTTGTTCGCCCGGATCAGCCGGTCGACCAGCTGTTCCATATTCTGGTAATGGACATTGTCGTCGCCGGTGCCGTGGATCAGCAGCAGATTGCCCTGCAACCGGTCCGCGAAAGTGATCGGCGAGCCGTTGCGGTACCCGTCCTTATTGTCCTCGGGCAGGCCCATATACCGCTCCTGATAGATGGTATCGTAGAGCCGCATGTCGGTCGGCCCGGCCACCGCGATGCCGGTCTTGTAGAGATCGGGATAGCGGAACAGCGCATTCTGCGTCATCGCGCCGCCGCCGCTCCATCCCCAGATGCCGATGCGCGCCGGGTCGATATAGGGGCGCGTCTCCAGCATCTTGCGCACCGCGGCGGCATAATCGGCAGAAGCCAGGATGCCGACCTGGCGATAGATGCTCTTGCGCCAGTCATGGCCGCGCGGGGTGGCGGTGCCGCGCGGATCGATGCTGGCGACCAGATAGCCCGATTGCGCCAACATCCGATGCCACAGGCCCTGCGAGCCTTGCCAGTGATCGCCGACGGTCTGGCCCCAGGGTTCGCCGTAGACGTAGAACAGGATCGGATAGCGTTTGGTGGGGTCGAAATTGGCAGGCTTGATCAGCCAGCCGTCAAGCTGGGTCCCGCCGCCGATGTCGACGCGGAAGAATTCGGTGGGCGACAGGCCGGTGCTCGCGACGAGCTTCGCCAGCGGCGCGTTGGTCACCAGCGTCCGCAGCGACGTCTGCCGGGTCAGGTCGACCATGTCCGTCACGGGCGGCGCGTCGAAGCGCGACACGGTGTGCAGCGCCCAGTGCGCGCTGGGGGCAATGTCATAGCTGTGGGTGCCCGGCTGGCCGGCCGGGGTCAGCCGCTCGACCCTGGGCGTGCCCGACAGGGTGGTGCGATAGAGATAGCGCTGGGTGGGATTGTCGGGGGAGGCGATGAACCAGGCATAGCCCGCCTTCTCGTCGACGCGCAGCAGGTCGATCACGTCGAACGCGCCCGGCGTGCGCAGTGTCGCGCGGCCGGTCTCGCGGTCGATGGTGTAGAGGTGCCGCCAGCCGTCGCGCTCGGAAAGCCAAGTGAAGCGTTTGCCCCCCGCCAGCCATTCGGGCGCGGCATTGGCCTCCACCCAGGCGGCGTCGCGCTCGACCATCACGGGCTTGACCGCACCCGTGGCGGGATCGCCGAGCAGCGCGGTGAAGCTGTTCTGCAGCCGGTTGGATTGCTGGATGAACACCGCGTCCGATCCGCCCGCCCAGCTCATCTGCGGCACGTAGTTCTGTCGGGGATCGCCCTCGAGCTTGAACCAGCGGGTGCTGCCATCGGCGATGTCGACCGTGCCGACCGTCACAGCCGAATTGGTCGTGCCCGCCTTGGGATATTGCAGCGGAATGGGCTGCGAATATTGGCTGCCGGTATTCTTGATCATGTAAAAGGTGCCGACGCCGCGCGTGTCGAACCGCCAGAAGGCGATGCGCTTCGAATCCGGGCTCCACTCGAAGGCGCGGTGGAGCGAGAATTCTTCCTCATAGACCCAGTCTGCCAGCCCGTTGACGACATAGTCGTCGCCGTCGCGGGTCAGTTGCACCGGGGCGCCCTCGGTGACCGGTTCGACATAGAGGTTGTTGCGATAGACATAGGCGATGCGCCTGCTGTCGGGCGAAAAGCTGGCATAGAGGGTGCTGGATGCCGCCGCATCGCCGCCGATTTTGCGCAGTGCCTGCGTGGCCGGTTCGTAGAGCCAGTAATCGGCGAGCGCGGGGGTACGGCGGAACCGCTGGCTATTGGTTTGGATCAGCAGCAACCGGTGATCGGGCGACCATGCATAACCGTCGATCGCCAGCGGCTTGTCCGCGCCCTTGGGCACCAGCGCAGTGGCGGGAACGACGACGGTCCGCTGTCCGTCTTTGATGCGGTAGCGGACAATATCCTGCCCGCTCGTCGGCGCATCCTCGACTGCGAGATAGCTTTCGCCGTCCTCGCCCCAGCGGCTGTCGCGCACCCATTGTTCGCGCACCGCGCCACGCCCGAAGATCGACTGGACCGACAGCTTCGTTGTGGGTGCAGCCGCTTGTTCCGTGACTTGTGCCGCCACCCGCGGCGGGGCGATCAGCGGGCAAAGCGAGAGTAAACAGGCGGAAACCAGAAAAGAAGCGCGCATCGGGTAGTCCATTCCATGCCAGATGCGGACACCGTAGCCCTGTCGCCCATTTTGTACATGGTATACTTTTCTGAGCTGCCGAATGGCAGCCGCCGCAATGCTAGGCTGTCGCGGTCTTCAGCCAGTCGTTCAGCGCCGCCGCCACTGCGTCGGGTTCCTCGACCGGCAGCATGTGTCCGGCGCCGGGCACGATGGTAAGCGTCGCATGCGGCGCGAGCTGGTGCATTGCCTCGTGCTGGGTGGGCGGCGACCAGCGATCCTGTTCCGCAGTCAGCAACAGGACCGGGCCTTTATAGCCGGCCAGCACCGGCCCCGCATCGGCGCGGCCGAGCAGGGCGGCGATCTGGCCGAGATAGGCCTCGCGCGGATAGGCAGTGACCATCGCGGTCAGGTCCGGCATCAGCGCGGCGACCCGCTCCGGGCTGGCCCCCATCATCGGCGGGAGCCACGCGGCCGCGAGGGCAGCCATGCCTTCCGCTTCGGCGATGTCGATCAGGCGCTGCCGCCCGGCGGGTTCGGCTTCGCCTACGGGATGGACGCCGGTATTCGCCAGCACCAGCCCGGCGATACGTTCCGGCACCTGGCGCACCGCTTCCAGTGCGACGCGGCCGCCCATCGAATGGCCGATCAGGATCAGCGGCCCGTCCACCGACGCCAGCACCGATGCCGCCATCGCTGCCAGCGAATCATATCCCGGAAAGGCGAAGATTTGCTTCTTCTGGCATTCCGGCAGTCGCTCGGCCACGGGCTCCCATACCCGCGCATCGCTCAGCAAGCCGCAGAGAAAGGCAAGGCTCGGCTGGGGCATGGTCTTTTCGTTCCTCTCCAGGGATATACGGGGGCGCCATCGCGCCCCCGCGGGGTTCAGTCCATCAGTTTCTGGACCATGTAGGTCATCGTCAGTGCGGTGGTTCGCGCCGCCTGTTTCAGGTCGGCGCCTGCGCCGTGGCCGCCCTCGGTGTTCTCGTAATAGAAGAAGGGCAGGCCCATCTCCTCCATCCGCGCGGCGAACTTGCGGGCATGCTGGGGCCCGACGCGATCGTCCTTGGTGGTCGTAAAGATGAACGGTTCGGGGTAGCGCACGCCCTTCTTCAGATTGTGATAGGGCGAGGTCTTGAGCCAGAACGCCATCACGGCGGGATCGGCATTCACGTCGCCATATTCGCCCTGCCACGAGGCGCCGGCGGCGATCTTCGAAATGCGGATCATGTCGAGCAGCGGCACTTCGATCAGCACCGCGTTCCACAGTTCGGGATGCTGGGTGAACTCCACGCCCATCAGCAGCCCGCCGTTCGACCCGCCTTCGATGCCCAGCCGGCGCGGGCTGGTGATCTTGCGGGCGAACAGATCCTTCGCCACCGAGGCGAAATCGTCATAGATGATCTGGCGTTTGGTGCCGATGCCGGCCTCGTGCCAGGCGGGGCCGAACTCGCCGCCGCCGCGAATATTGGCCAGCACGAAGGCGCCGCCGCGCTCCAGCCATAGCTTGCCGTTCGTCCCCGAATAATAGGGGGTCTCGCTGACCTGGAAGCCGCCGTAGGCGGTCATGATGGTCGGCGTGGTGCCATCATATTTGATGTCCTTCCGATGCACCACGAAATAGGGAATCCGCGTGCCGTCGGTCGATGTCGCTTCGAGCTGTTCGACCACATCGTTCGACGCATCGAACTTGGCCGGCAGCGACTTGGCCTTGTCGAGCGTCTGGCTGTCGATATCGGCAAGGTAGAGCGTCGAAGGGGTCAGGAAGCCGCTGGCGCTGACGAAGGTGCGGTTCGACTTCTTGTCCGCCGATCCGAAGCCGATCGAGAGATTGTCCGGCAGCGGCAACTGGCTCGCGGTCCAGCCGCCATCGGGCTTGGGGGTATAAACAAGGGCACGCCCACGCACGTTGCTGAGCGTGTTGATCAGCAGCTTGTCGCGGGTGGAGGAGACGCCGTCGAGCGCGTCGCGCGGGCCCGGTTCCCAGACGAGGCTGGGCTTGAGCGCGCCAGGCGCTTTCAGCACCGCGTCAAGATCGAGCTGCACCAGCGAACCTGCCTTGAAGCTCGCGCCGCCCGCCGACCAAGGCTCGTCGAGCTGCACGATCACGCGACCGGCGACCAGCTCGACGACCGAGGCCTTGTCCGGGATGGCGAGCCGCTCGGCACCGCGCGGGGTGAGCACATAGGTCTGGTGGCGGAACGTATCGAGCGGCCGCTCGATGACGCCGAGCTGGCGCCCCTGGCCGTCACGCATCATAGCCGGGCTGACGCCATAGCCGCCGTCCTGCTGTTCGCCGCGATAGACTTCGACGGCGGCCGAGAGCGGCTGGCCGCGCGTCAGCCGCTTGACGATGAACGGATAGCCGGAGGGGGTCAGGTCGCCCGGTGCCCAGTCGGTTGCCACCAGCAGATGGTCGCGGTCTTCCCAGGCGATGCGGTGCTTGCCGCGCGGCAGGTGGAATCCGCCGTCGACGAACTTGCCGCTGTCGAGGTCGAACTCGCGCACTTCGACGGCATCTTCGCCGCCATCGGACAGCATGACCAGGCAGCGCTGCTGTTCGGGTTCCAGGCAGGGCGTGCCCTTCAGCACCCAGCTCTTGCCCTCCGCCTTGCCCAGTGCATCCACGTCCAACACCGTCGTCCAGTGCGGATCGGCCGTGCGATAGGCAGCGAGCGAGGTCTTGCGCCAGATGCCGCGCAGATGCTCCGGATCCTGCCAGAAATTATAGATCTCGCCGTGCAGGAAGCTGGGGAAGGGGATGCGGTCGCGCGAGCCCGCAATGGTCAGTGCCTCGTCGTACAGCGTCTTGTATCGGGCATCGGCCTCCAGCCTTTTGGTGGTGGCGGCGTTGTGCGCATCCACCCACTGCATCGCCTGGGGCGAGGAGAAGGGTTCGAGCCAAAGATAGGGGTCGGCCGGGGCAGTCTGCGCCAGCGCGGCGGCGGGCAGGCTGGTGGCGAGCAGGGCGGCAAGAAGCGTCAGGCGCATGGGAGCATGTTTCTCCATTGGCCGGGCAGGCTGCCCGGCGAACCAGGACCGCCAGCATGTTGCCACGCCGGCGATCCTGCAAGCCCGTGCGCGCGAACACGCACGCTTTTCGTATCTTGGCTCGCGTATCTTAGCCGAACTGGAGTGCCGCGGTGAGGTCACCCGGCGGCGGGCCGCCGGCGGCGATCATCGCGCGCTCGCGCTCGATCAGGCCCGGCAGCGGCTTGAGCCCGAAGCGTCGGGTCAGGAACCGCGCGATCGATCCGGTGTCGTAGATGCTGTGGTCGACATGCCCCTTGCGGGCGAAGGGCGAGACGATCACCGCCGGCACGCGCGTGCCCGGGCCCCAGCGGTCGCCCTTGGGCGGCGCGACATGGTCCCACCAGCCGCCATTTTCATCGAAAGTGATGACGACCAGCATCTTGTCCCATTGCGGGCTGCGGCGCAGCGCATCGACAATGACGGCGATGTGGCGGTCGCCGGCATCGACGTCCGAATAGCCGGCATGCATGTTGAGATTGCCCTGCGGCTTGTAGAAAGTGACCGCCGGCAGCGTGCCGGCTGCGACATCCGCCAGGAAATGGTTGGTGCGCGGCGTTTCGCCTTCGCCGGCATCGCGCAGATGCGCTTCGCGCGCCTTGGTGCCGGGGGCGAATTGTTCGAAATAGTTGAACGGCTGGTGATGCGGCTGGAAATTCGGCCGGGTGGGGAAGCTGCCGTCGGTGCCGTGACCGGCCAGCGCAGCGCCCCAGCCGCCGGCATACCAGGCCCATCCGACACCGCGCGCCGTAAGCAGGTCGCCGATCGTCTCGTGGTGCTGCGGCACCATCGTCTTGGCGTCGCTCCAGTCGGCATAGCCCGGCCGTTCCGGATCGAGCTGATAGGTTGGCGCATAGGGCGGCAGCATCGTGTTGACCGACCAGAAATCGGGCGTCAGCGAGCTGGGGACGAAATCGGGCGGGCCATCCAGCGCGCTGGCAGGCGATTTGGGCTTCAGCTTCAGGCGAATGCCCTTGGGGTCATTGCCTTCCACTTCGGCGATGCGGCCCTTGGCGGGGCTCTTGTCGGCGTTCGGATAATAAGGCGGGCGCGCCGCGATCAGATATTGGTGGTTGAGATAGGAGCCGCCGAACGCGCCCATGAAGAAATTGTCGCACAGCGTGAATTCGCGCGCGATCTGCCAAAGGCGCAGCTTGGCGGAGGTGTCGCCATAATGGCCCATCACGAGGCCGCCGCTGTCTCCCCAGGCGACGAAGCCGTCGTTGCGGCCGCCATTGATCTGCAGCTGGTTGTTGTAGAAGGCATGGACCAGATCGCGCGTCACCACGCCGTGCGGCAGCGGGTCGCCTTCGGGGGTGCTGAGCGCGAACGGCGCATTGGGCAGCGGCGCCAGATCATCCGGCCCGATCTTGTAGCTGCGATGTTCGACCACCTGCTCGTCAGGCACCATGCCTTCCCACACCTTGGGCAGTCTGGGGAGCACGCTGCCGTCCCGGTCGCGCTGGGCGGCGCGTTCGGGCGACACCGCCGACAACGGCTGGGCGAGGCCCGGGAAATCGGCAAACAGATTGTTGAAGCTGCGGTTCTCGGCATAGATCACCACCACGGTTTCGATCTGCGCGAGTGCCTTGTCCGTTACAGGGGCCGGCGATGCGGTCTTCGCCTCGCCTGGTGTGGCGGCGATCAGTCCGGCCAGACCCAACGTACCGAGCAGCGTGCGGCGGTCCTGATCGGGCACCCGGTCTTCGCCGGTGCCGATGGGGGCGCCCTGTTCCGCTCGCGTCGTCTCGTCCTTCATCCGGCCTGTCTCCTTTTACCGCCTTGCGGCTGTTGGCAGCAGAATGTGACGGGATTGCGAGCGCCGGTTCAGTTGCCCGTCTCGATGATGCGCGCATCGGCAAAGCGCGTGCGGAACGGCTCCGGCACCGGCCCGTCGGTAACGAATATGTCCACCATGTCGAACGCGCAGGTCTGCACCAGGCCCTGACGGCCCAGCTTGGTAGCATCGGCCACCAGCACCACCCAGCGTGCCAGCCCGGCGACTTTCCGCTTGATCGCCGCTTCACCCAGATGGAAGTCCATCAGCCCCAGTTCGGCGTCGATCGCCCCGATCGACAGGATGGCGATTTCCGGCGTGAACCGCCCGAGAAAGGCATCGGCTTCGGCACCGAAAGCGGCGCGGTAATCCTTATCGATTTCGCCGCCCGCCAGAAACACGCGGTTGTTGTTGATCGAACAAAGCTCGTGCGCGACGTCGATCGCGTTGGTCAGCACCGATAGCTGGCGATGCCCGCGCAGCGCCCGGGCGACATGCAGCGACGTGCTGCCGCTATCGATGAAGATCGCGCTGTTATCGGCGATCAGCGGCGCGGCGGCGAGGGCGATTGCCGCCTTGGCCGCGAACTGTTCGTTCACGCGGGTATCGAACGGTGTTTCAAACGCAATGTCGGGCAGGCGGACCGCCCCGTGCAGCTTGTGCACCTTGCCCTGGGCTTCGAGTTCCTTGACGTCGCGCCGGACGGTTTCTTCCGACACGCCGAGACGCAGAGCCAGTTCGCCGATCGTGCAGTTCCGCTGCGCCTCCAGCGCGCGGAGCAATTGTTCCTGTCGGTCCTGCCGTCGCATGCCTGTCTCCTCCCCGCTATCTGCGACTCTATCATTTTGTGTGGCCGTTTCCACAAAAATTGTGGCTTTTGACTTTCAATGTCACAATCGCGTAGCAGATCGTGCCTAATTCCGCTGTCGAGGACGCCAAAAGGGGGCGTCGAGCCACGAGGGGAATCGACATGAGCACCAAAGCGCAATGCGCTTCGGCGGGCGATCGCGCACGCCTGTTTCTGATGGGCGGCACGGCCATGCTGGCACTCGCCGCAAGCCCGGCCCTTGCCCAGTCCACGGCGGAGAGCGAGCGGGAAGATCAGGTCGTCATCACCGGCCGCGCCGCGCAGCAATCGGCAGAGCGGGAAAAGCATGACGCCACCATCGTCGCCGAAGTGATTTCGTCCGAACAGCTCTCCGCGGTGCCGGTCAACAGCGTCGTCGACGGGCTGAAGCGCCTGCCGGGCATCAGCGTCGTCACTTCCTATGGCAATGCCGAGCCGCGCTACATCACCGTGCGCGGGCTCGATTCGGCCTATAACGTCTACACGCTGAACGGCGTCCGCATGCCGACCGCCGAAGACAGCCGCGCCGTCGCGCTCGACCTGTTCGCGCCCGATGCGGTTTCGTCGGTGCGGATCATCAAGACGGTGACGCCCGATCTCGACGGCGACGCGCTGGGCGCGACGGTCGATATCCGCACCGCCAGCCCGTTCGATCACCCCACCGGCTGGCGCATGGCGTCGGCACGGGTCGGCTATGACGAATCGACGCAGAAGGCGCCGGTCGATCTGTCGGCGGGCTTCTCGACCTTCCTCGACAGGGACAAGCGGCTGGGCTTGCTGGTCACCGGCTTCTATTCGCACCGCCAGACGATCGCCGCGCGCAACACCAACCCCGATCAGGCGAACAGCTGGCAGCGCCCGGCCAACGCCAGCGACACGCAGGTCGTCGATCCGCGGCAGTTGACGCTGGTGAGCCACGGGCTCGACCAGTTCACCAACAATGTCACCAAGTTCGGTGGTGACGGGATGCTGGAATTCCGCCCCGACGATGTCAATCGCTTCTATCTGCGCGCATCCTATGAGCGGTGGAAGAACCCGCAGCGGCACGATTACATCAACGTGCTCGACCGGTTCGACGACAATGGCAACATCAACGGCTTCCGCACCCTGATCGGCGCCGAAATCAAGGAAGAGGACAACCGGCTGGGCTCCGTCGGCTTCGGCGGATCGAACAAGTTAGGCGCGCTGACCGCCAGCTATGATTTTGCCTATTCCTACGGTCGCACCAGCACGCCGCAGCAATATTATATGGAGTTCAATTCGGACTCCTCGACCGATCCGACGTTCAACAGCACGATCAATTTCCAGGCGACCAACCCGCGCTATCCGAAATGGGTGCTGAGCGACGCGCAGGCGCGGGCGATGTACAATGTCGCCAATCTGGGGCTGAGCGATGCGGAACTGTATAACCGCCGCGCGACCGACAACCAGTTGTTCGGCCGGTTCGACCTGACATGGGAGCCCGAAGATGCCGGCCTGCTGCGCTCGGCCAAGGCCGGCCTGCGCATCCGCCGCGCCAGCCGCCGCTACAACCAGCACCAGATCGCCGACATCCTGAACGGCGACCAGTATCAGTTCCAGAGCGTGAAGCTGGGCACCCCGTTGTCGACGCTGCCCTATCTGCTGGGCGGTACGATCGACAGCTATCAGGGTGGCCAGTATAGCGGCAACACGCGCTTCGGCACGATCCTTAACATGGATCAGGCGCTGCGCCTGCTCGAAGCCGCGCCGCAGGTGACCGACGCCGATTACCCCTGGAACCTCAACAAGCGCTACGGCACCGAAACCAGCTATAGTGGCTATGCCATGGCGGTGATCGGCAGCGAGATATTGTCGGCTACGGTCGGCGCCCGGTTCGAGCGGACCGAAATCTACAACGAGTATCTGACGACCACCACCAATCCGGACGGATCGGTAACGCGCGTCTATGGTGGCCCCAACGGTACCAGCACCGCCAGCTACAACAACTTCTTGCCGAGCATCCACGTCAACTGGCGGCCGAACGCGACCATCGCCGCGCGCGGTGCGGTGTGGACCTCGTTCGCGCGGCCCAACTTCCTCGACATTTCGGGCGCCAGCACGATCGATCGCAGTGCCGGGGTGATTACGATCAGCCAGGGCAACCCCAATCTGCACCCTGCGAAGGCGATCAATGTCGACCTCAATGTCGATTACGGCACGCGCTCGACGGTGCTCAGCCTGGGCGGCTTCTTCAAGTCGATCGATGGCTTCATGTATGGCCGCGCCCAGTCGGCGGTCACCACGCGCGGCCAGACGGTCATCACCCAGCCCGTCAACGGCAACACCGCCACCGTCTGGGGAATCGAGTTCGGTGGCCGGCAGGCGCTGATCGCGGGCTTCTGGCTCAACGGCAACGTCACCTGGCAGCATAGCGAGGCCGATCCGGGCGGCACCGGCCGCGTGCCGGGCAAGGTGTGGCTGCCCAACGCGCCGCGCTGGATCTACAATATCGGCCTTTCCTACGAGAAGGCGCGGTGGAGCGGCGACCTCAACTTCAACTATCAGGGCAAGCGTCTCACCGTCCTGCGGCCCAGCGGCCTGGACGAATGGGAACAGCCGATCGGCGCGCTCGACGCTTCGATCCGCTATCGCGTGACCGATGCGGTGACCGTGTCGCTCGGCGGCAAGAACCTGACGGGTCAGCCGAGCTATTGGGGCACGCACAGCGATCAGCAGATTGCCACCGTCGCCTATCAGACGGCGCCGCGGACCTATTATCTGAGCGTCACTTTCCGGCAGTGATGCGCGGGCCGGGCGGGGCACTTCGGGGTCCCGCCCGGACTCGTCACGATTGCGTCGTTTTGGCGGCGTAGCGACGCGGTTGAACCCAGGATTTTTAGGAACGCCCCAGATGACATTCGATCGCCGCGCGCTGCTTCGCACCGGCCTTGGCGCTGCTACGCTGGCATCGTTGCCGGCCTCGATCGCCCGCGCGCTCGCCATCCCTGCCGATGTGCGCAAGGGCACGATCGAGGATGTCGCCCATGTCGTCATCCTGATGCAGGAAAACCGGGCGTTCGACCATTATTTCGGCACGCTTTCCGGCGTGTGCGGCTTTGGCGACCGCTTCCCGATTCCGGTCGCGCCCGGCCCGGACGGTGCGCCGCGCGACGTGTGGACACAGTTGGACCGCACCGCCGTGCCGCCGCGCGCCGTTCATCCCTTCCACCTTTCCACCCAAGCGCAGTTCGAACTGATGCGCATGGCCGGCACGCCGCATCACTGGCCCAACGCCCAGGCGGCGTGGGACCATGGCCGCATGGGCCATTGGCCGGAGGCGAAGACCCAGCGTGCCATGGGCTATTTCACGCGCGAGGACATTCCCTTCCAGTTCGCGCTGGCCGAGGCCTTCACGCTGTGCGACGCCTATCATTGCTCGGTGCAGACCGGCACCAACACCAACCGGCTGTTCCTGTGGAGCGCGACCAACGATCCGCACGGCAAGGCCGGCGGACCGGTGATCGACAATGTCGACGATTCGCTCGACCGCCCCGATTCCGCCCAGCCGCGCTATCACTGGACGACCTATGGCGAGCGGCTGCAGGCGGCCGGCATCGACTGGCGCCATTATCAGGACATGGCCGATAATTTCGGCGACAATCCGGTGCAGAACTTCCTGCAATATCGCCGCGCGTATCGCGGCGAACCGGGGAGCGACCCGGCGCTGAAGGACCGCGCGCTCAGCACGCAGGCGATCGACCGCCTCAAGGCCGACGTGCTCGCCGGCCGCCTGCCGCAGGTGTCGTGGGTGATCGGCACCGCCGAAGGTTCCGAACATCCCGGGCCGTCGAGCCCGGCGCAGGGCGCGGCCTATATCGCGCAGGTGATCGATGCGCTGACCGCCGATCCCAAGGTTTGGGCGCGCACCGCATTGTTCGTGATGTTCGACGAAAATGACGGCTTTTTCGACCATGTGCCGCCCCCCGCGCCGCCTTCGCCCGATCCCGATGCGCCGGGCGGCTGGGCAGGGGCCTCGTCGGTCGATACCGCTGGCGAATATCACCGCCTGCCCGCGCCGGGTGCCGAGGGCGACGAGCTTGAACTGCGCGGCCGGCCTTATGGGCTGGGCCCGCGTGTGCCGATGTATGTCCTGTCGCCCTGGTCGCGCGGCGGCTGGGTCCATTCGGAAGTGGCGGACCATACTTCGGTCATCCGCTTCCTCGAACGCCGTTTCGGCGTGATGGAGCCGAACATCTCGCCCTGGCGCCGCGCGGTGTGCGGCGACCTTACCGGTGCGTTTGATTTCGCCCGGCCCAATTTCCGCGATTTTGCGGCCGCACTTCCCGATACGCACAAGGCGCGCGAAGCGGCACTGGCGATCAAGGGGCAGGTGGCGCCGCAGGCCCCCGCTGCGCCGACCCGCCCGGTGCAGGAACGCGGCGTGCGCCTTGCCCGCCCGCTCCCCTATCGGCTGGAGGTGCAGGACCGCGTCGATGCCATCGCCGGCCGGATCGCGCTCGATTTCGCCAATACGGGCACCAAGGCAGCGGTATTCCACGTCTATGACCGGTTGCACCTCGACCGCATTCCGCGCCGCTACACCGTCGCGCCCGGCGCCACGCTGGCGGGCGAATGGATGCTGGATGGCGAGGAGGGGCGCTACGACCTGTGGGTGCGCGGCCCCAATGGTTTCCACCGCCACTTTGCCGGCGACCGGGCGAGCGCGCAGGCGCTGCACTGGACGCTGGCCGACGGCACGCTGACGCTGGCTGCGCCGGCCGGGGTGCAGGTGACGCCGGGGGCCTATGCCGAACATCATGCCGGCTGGACGGCGCCCGCCGGCGGCGGCAGCCAGCACTGGTCGCTCGCGCCGACCCAGGGTTGGTATGATCTGGTCATCACCAGCGATGCGCATCCCCGCTATCACCGTCGCCTCGCCGGGCGGCTGGAAGACGGGAAGGCAGGCATCACCGATCCCGCGCGGGCGTGAGCCGCAAGGGTCTGTGCGCTTTGTTGTCCGACAATAAAATGTACTGGTGCAGCGTTGCGTGCTTGATTTTGCGCGCGCCATCGGGTGTTGGCGGTTGAACGGCGCGTGGCCAGAGCCTAAGTCGCCGGGGCATTGTTACCGCTAACTTCATTACGGGATCGGAGAGAGCTAAGATGGCGCTGACCGGAGAATTGTTCATCGCATCGAAGCGCGTCGCCCGCGACGCCGGCTTCCGCGCCGTTGCCGCCGCGACGGGCAGCGAGATCGAACCCAGCTTCAGCGTCGCGACGCTCGAGGATGTCGACGCCGCCTGCGCCGCTGCAGAAGCTGCGTTCCTGCCCTATTCCAGCCTGCCGCGCGAAGAGCGCGCCAGGTTCCTCGAAGCGATTGCCGAGGAAATCGAGGCGCTGGGCGACGAACTGATCGAGCGCGCGATGCAGGAAAGCGGCCTGCCGCAGGCCCGCCTGCAGGGCGAGCGCGGCCGCACCGCCGGCCAGCTGCGCCTGTTCGCGAAGGAACTGCGCCTCGGCGATTATCTCCGCGTCCGCATCGACCATGCGATCCCCGATCGCGCGCCGCTGCCCAAGCCCGACCTGCGCCTGCGCATGGTGCCGCTTGGCCCGGTCGCGGTGTTCGGCGCCTCGAACTTCCCGCTCGCCTTCTCGACCGCCGGTGGCGACACCGCCTCGGCGCTTGCTGCCGGTTGCCCGGTGGTGGTGAAGGGCCACCCGGCGCATCCGGGCACGGCCGAGCTGGTCGCGACCGCCATCGCCCGCGCGGTGGAGAAGACCGGCATGCCGGCAGGCGTGTTCTCGATGGTCGCCGGCATCGCGAATGAACTGGGCGAGGCGCTGGTGCGCGATCCGCGCATCAAGGCGGTCGGCTTCACCGGCTCGCGCGGCGGTGGTCTGGCGCTGGTCCGCATTGCGCAGAGCCGCCCGGTGCCGATCCCCGTCTATGCCGAGATGAGCAGCATCAACCCGGTGTTCCTGCTGCCGGCCGCGCTGGAAGCGCGTGCCGAGGCGCTGGGCAAGGGCTATGTCGCATCGGTGACGATGGGCGCAGGCCAATTCTGCACCAACCCGGGCCTCGTGCTGGCGCTGGAGAGCCCGGCGCTGGAGCGCTTCCTCGCCGCCGCCACCGAAGCCATGACCGGCGCCCCCGCGCAGGTGATGCTCACCCCGAACATCCACAAGGCCTATGAAACCGGTGTGGCCAAGCTGGCATCGGCGCCGAGCGTGAAGCAGATCGCGCAGGGCGTCGAGCCGCAGGGGCCGACCTGCGGCCGCGGTGCGCTGTTCACCATGACCGGCGCGGACTTCCTCGCCGATCCGAGCCACGCCGAGGAAATCTTCGGCGCGACCTCGCTGCTGGTGCGCTGCACCAGTGTCGAGGAGCTGAAGCAGGTCGTGGCGCTGCTCGAAGGCCAGCTGACCACCACGCTGCACCTCGACGAAGGCGACGTCGCCATCGCGCAGGAACTGCTGCCGTCGCTCGAGCGGCTGGCCGGCCGCATCCTCGCCAATGGCTGGCCGACCGGCGTGGAAGTGACCGACGCGATGGTCCATGGCGGGCCGTTCCCCTCCACTTCGGACGGGCGCAGCACCTCTGTGGGCACGCTCGCGATCGACCGCTATCTGCGGCCGGTGTCGTACCAGGACCTGCCGGAGGCGCTGCTGCCGGTCGACGTGCGTGACGGTGCGGGTGTGCCCGCGCGGGTGGACGGTAAGCCGACCGTTTGAGGCTCCTCTAAGACCCCTTGCCCTTCCACGCCTTCGGCGCTCCTTCCTCTCTCGCAAGGAGAGGGAGAGGTCCTGCAGCCACAGTCGGCGGGAAGGGTGAGCGGGCCTGACAGCATGACCTTGCTGATCGCGCACTTCATATGCGAGCATGCAGGAATGGATGCGGGCGCGGATTATCTCAGGGACAGGATGCTGATGCTCACCATCGGCATAGCGGCCTGTGGGGGGCTGGTCCTCGTCCTGTGTAGTTGGTTCTTCCCTCCCAATCCTATTCCCGCGAGCTACGCCAATGGGGAATATCGCAACACCGATTGCGGCATGCTGCGCCTCCACAACGGGAACCTTACCTTCGGCCGGGCGAGCATTGGCTACGTGCTGGAGCGCCGCAAGAACGACATTGCGGTATTGTCCCCGCACATGATTGGTGTCCGCCGAGACGATTCCGGTTGCAGGGTCGTGTATGAAGCAGACAAGTTTCCGCTGTACTTGCCGCTTGTCGGCAGCGACGCTCCCAATGCCGTGCGTCTGATGGATGTAAGCACCGGTCAGGAGTACACGTTCGATCGAGCGAGGCCTGAGGCACATCAGCCCCGGTAGGTCGAATGGACGTAGCCAAGGGGATATGCGCAGGTTTCAATCCTCCCCCGGAGGGGGAGGGGGACCGGCGAAGCCGGTGGAGGGGTACTCTCCACCGGCTGTGACGACAATATGTTGAACGACGGCGGCAACGTCCCCCAAAATCTCGGCGGCCGGTATGCGGAGAAGCCGTATGCCGTTTGAGCGAAGCCAGTCATCACGTACCGCATCGCGCAGAGGGCGGTCGCCCCGCGCATGGGCCTCGCCGTCGACTTCAACCGCCAGCGTTGCCCGGGCGCAGAAGAAGTCGAGCACATAACGCCCGGCGGGATGTTGTCGCCGAAACCGCAATCCTGCGGGCCTTTTGCGAAGTTCCTGCCACAACAGCACTTCCGGAAGGCTCATGGTTCGGCGCAGTTCGGCTGCAAGCGACTGCGTGCGTTTCGGACCGTGGAGCATGCGGCGCGCTACCCCTCCACCAGCCTGCGGCTGGTCCCCCTCCCCCTCCGGGGGAGGATGTGTGTGTCAGAACTTCGCCTCGCCATAGACGCGGGTGATGTCGCCCTGCCAGTCGCCATGGTATCGATCGAGCAGTATCTGCGCCGGCACCTTGCCGGTCCGCACGATCTCGCGCAGGGGATCGAGGAAGCCTGATTCATTGTCGCCCGCGCCGTTCAGCCGGCCCCGCGCCTTGAGCCCCGCACTGGCGATGTCGAGCACTTCGCCGGCGATGTCCGCCAGCTTGCCGTCGCCGGGCAGCGGCGCGTCGAGCGCCAGCTTGGGCACTGCGTTCCGCAGCGCCTCGCGGCCTTCCATCGACCAGCCCTTTACCAGATCCCAGGCGGCATCCAGCGCGCCCTGATCGTAGAGCAGGCCCACCCACAGCGCCGGCAACGCGCAGATGCGGCCCCAGCGGCCGCCATCGGCGCCGCGCATTTCGAGGAACTGTTTCATCCGCACTTCGGGGAAGGCGGTGGAGAGATGGTCAGCCCAGTCGTCGATCGTCGGCAGTTCGCCGGGGAGGACCGACAGCTCGCCCTTCAGAAAGTCGCGGAAGCTGAGGCCGGCCGCGTCGATATATTTGCCGTCGCGATAGACGAAGTACATCGGCACATCGAGCGCATAGTCGGCATAGCGCTCATAGCCGAAGCCGTCCTCGAACACGAAGGGCAGCATGCCGGTGCGCGCCGGATCGGTGTCCGACCAGATATGGCTGCGATAGGAGAGATAGCCGTTGGGCTTGCCCTCGGTGAAGGGCGAGTTGGCGAACAGCGCAGTCGCCAGCGGTTGCAGCGCCAGTCCGACGCGGAACTTCTTCGCCATGTCGGCTTCGCTGGCATAATCCAGATTCACCTGGATCGTGCAGGTGCGCAGCATCATGTCGAGCCCGAGCGAGCCGACGCGCGGCATGTGGCGCAGCATGATGTCGTACCGGCCCTTGGGCATGATCGGCAGCTCGCCGCGGGTCTTGTCCGGCCACATGCCCAGCCCGAGAAAGCCGATGCCCAGCCGGTCGCCCACCGCCTTCACCTGTTTCAGGTGGCGGCCGGTTTCGGCGCAGGTTTCGTGCAGGTTTTCCAGCGGCGCGCCGGAGAGTTCGAACTGGCCGGCCGGCTCCAGGCTGATCGTGCCGTCGGCGCCGGACAGCGCGATGATGTTCTCGCCCTCATAGACCGGCTTCCAGCCAAATTCAGTCAGGCCGATGAGTAGTGCGTGAATACCGCCGCGCTCTTCATAGCTGGGCGCGCGGTGGCTGCCGTCCATCCAATAGACGAACTTCTCGTGCTCGGTGCCGATACGCCAGCGCTCCGTCGGCTTTTCGCCGCGGGCGAAATATTCGACGAGCTGGGCACGATCCTCGATGACCGCCGCGTTGCTGTTGGTGTCGGTCTTCGTGCTCATGGCGCGCCCTTAGCGAGGCCCGCGAAGGAGCGCCAGTGGATTTTTGTACCGGTCGGTTACCAGTCTCCGGCGGCGCCCATCCAGAGCGTTACTGCCGCCGCAGCAGCGGTCTCGGCGCGCAGAATGCGGGGGCCGAGCGCAATGCCCACCGCCTGTGGCAGCTCGCGAATCGCCGCGCGTTCCTCCGCGTCGAACCCGCCTTCCGGGCCGACCAGAATCGCCGCCGGGCCGGGGCGGGCGCGCATCGCTTCCAGTGCGGGTATGCCGCCGGTTTCGTCGGCGAAGAACAAGGCGCGCTCCGCCGGCCAGTCGCGCAGCAGCGCGGGCAGCTTCACCGGCTCGACAAGTTCGGGCAGGGCAGTGCGGCCGCATTGCTCGGCCGCCTCGATCATATGGCTGGTCAGCCGCTCCAGGTTGAGCCGGTCGATCACGGTCCGCCGCGTGAGCACCGGCACCAGCCGTGCGACGCCCAGCTCGCACGCCTTTTCCGCCACCCAGTCGATGCGGCCTTTCTTGATCGGCGCGGCGCACAGCCACAGATTCGGCACCGCTTCGAGCGGGCGAAGCTGTTCGGTCACGTCGAGGATCAGGTCGCGCTTGCCGACCTGCGCGACCACGCCCAGCCATTCGCCATTCGCATTGTCGAACAGCTTCACTGCCTCGCCCGGCTTCATCCGCATCACCTGCGCGAGATAATGCGCCTGCGGTCCTTCGATCCGGCGCGGGCCGGGTTCGAGCGGCGGCTCGACATAGAGGCGGGGGGCGGATTGCGGTGGCCAGGCGGGTGTTGCGGGCATGGATTGCGCTGTAGCCGGGGGCGGGCGGGTTCGTCCATGCGCGCGATCCCCCGCGCGCGCGTTCCCCTCCCACCGTACAATGGCCGGAGCCTATCACCCGGTATAGCATTTGTGCAGCGCGGCACATCCGCCGCACCCAGCCGAGGATTGCACCCCATGCGTCTGCCGCTCCTGCACCCCGACCAGCTCTCCGATGTCCAGAAGCCGCTCTACGAGGATATGAAGCGCGGCATTTCCTCCAACTTCAACGCCTTCGTCGCGGTTGGTGAGGATGGCAGCCTGCTCGGTCCCTGGAACCCCTGGCTGCACGAGCCGCGGATCGGCGGCGCGATCTGGGAACTGACCAAGGCGATGTCGATGGAAGCGACGCTGCCCGATCCGGCCCGGCAGGTCGCGATCCTCGTCACCGGCGCCCATTTCGATGCCGCGTACGAAATCTACGCGCATGTCGCCGTGGCCGAACGCGAGGCGATGTCGCCTGCGCGGATCTCCGCGCTATGCGCCGGGCTCAAGCCGGCCGACCTCGACGCCCAGGAAAATGTCGCGTTCGACGTGGCCTATGCGCTCGTCAACGGCGGCGTGCTGCCCGAGCCCTGCTACCGGCTGGCTGTCGACACTTTCGGCCAGCACGGTGCGAACGAACTCATCTATCTGGTGGGGCTCTACAGTCTGGTGTCGGTGACGCTCAACGGCTTCAACGTACCGGTGCCCGAACGCGAATAGGCGCGGGGATCAGCCCCCGTAGCCGCCGCCCATCGACCCGCCCATGCTGCCGCCGCCGCGATGCCCGCCACCGCCGCGGCGGCCGCCACCGCTATGGCCTTCGCCGCCGCCGCGACCGCCGCGCCGCATCGCGCCGGCGTGGAGCTCGGGCAGTTCCTTCTTGGTGATCTTGCCGTCATGGTCGGCGTCGAGCAGATCGAACCGGCGTTTCGCTGCAGCCATGAATTCTGCCACCGTCACGCCGCCATTAAGGCTGGTGTCGGCCGAGCTGACCGGTTCGGGAATGTTGAGATAGCCGAACCGCGCAACGCCGCTCATGATGACGGTCGAGCCGATATCGGCGGCGCGGGCCTGGCCGTCTTCGCCGATCGTGGGGCCGCCCGTGTCAAAACCGCCGCCGCGTACTTCGGGCACCAGCACGGTTTCGTAATAGTCGATTTCTGTCGGGTCGATTTCGCCGTCGCCGTCGCGGTCGAGCTTCTTGAACCAGCGCATCGCATCGTCCTGAAACTCGTCGAGCGTCAGCACGCCGTCATGGTTGGCGTCGGCACCATTGAACCAGGCGTCCTGCGGCGCCACGCCGTCCTGCATGCCGCGAAAGGGCTCGCCCATCGGGCTGATGAACAGTCCGCCATGCGGCCGGGGCGGCGGCGGATTGTCCTGCGCATGCGCCGCACCCGTGGCGGCGATCATCAGACCGGCAACGAAGAATGCGCGCATTTTTACCCTCCCTGGCGAATCGAATCATTCCGCTAGCGGAAAATTGTCGCAAGCGTGTGCCGAAAAATGTCGGGCGTGCCGGTGCGGATTGTGGCAGCAGGCGCGGCATGACTGCTGCCCCCCCGATCGTTCCCGATAGCGAGCATCGCGGCTTGCTCGCCTATTTGCCCGCCGCGTGGCGCCCCTATGCGCTGCTCGCCCGCTTCGACCGGCCGATCGGCTGGTGGCTGCTGTTCCTGCCCTGCGCCTGGGGGGCTTTGCTGTCGGGCCTGCCGCAGGGCGACTGGTGGCTGATCGCGGCGATGCTGTTGGGCGCCATTTCGATGCGGGGCGCGGGCTGCGTCTATAACGATATTGTCGATCGCGACCTCGATGCGCAGGTCGAGCGGACGCGCAACCGGCCGCTGCCCAGCGGGGCAGTATCGGTGCGCGCGGCCTGGACCTGGCTGCTGGCATTACTCGCATGCGGGCTGGTCGCATGGCTGGCGATGCCCTGGCCGGCCAAGCTGTGGTCGATCGCCACGCTGCCGGTTGTCGCCGCCTATCCGTTCATGAAGCGCATCACCTGGTGGCCGCAGGCGTTTCTGGGCATCGTGTTCGGATCGGGCGCGCTGGTCGGCTTCGTCGCCGGTGATTGGCAGGGGGTGTTCGCCGCGCGCGCGGCGGCGAAATTCTGGCTCTATGCGGGCACGATCCTGTGGGTGATCGGCTATGATACCATCTATGCCCTGCAGGATGTGGAAGACGATGCTCTGGTCGGTGTGCGTTCCTCGGCGCGGGCGATGGGGCGGCATGTCCGCGCAGGCACCGCGCTTTTCTATCTGGGGGCGGTAGGGCTGTGGGGCATCGCCTTCTGGACCGTCCGGCCCGATCCGCTGGCGCTTGCCGCGCTGCTACCGGCGGCGCTGCATCTGTGCTGGCAGATCGTGACGTTGAAACCGAACGACGGCGCCAATGCGCTGCGCCGCTTCCGCGCCAATCGCGACACCGGTTTCCTGATGGTCGCGGCCTGCTTCGTCGTGGGGATGAGCGGGCTTTGACGTTACGGGGCCGCATCCCTAAGTCCCCACGATGCTGACCGAAAGCCAAGCCCGCGACCTTGCCGCCGATCTGGTGGCCCGCGCCCGCCGCGGCGGCGCCGATGCCGCCGATGTCGTGTTCGCCGCCGATGCGAGCCTGTCGGTGTCCGTCCGCATGGGCGCACTCGAAGATGTCGAGCGTTCCGAAAGCGAGGAAATCGGCCTGCGCGTGTTCGTCGGCCAGCGCTCGGCCAGCGTATCCAGCTCGGACCTGAGCAGCGGCGCGATGGACATGCTGGTCGAACGCGCCGTCGCCATGGCGCGCGAGGCGCCCGAGGATCACTGGGCGGGTCTCGCCCCGCAGGACCGGCTGCTCCACGGCACCCCGCCGCATCTCGATCTGGACGACGGCGCGCAGGTCGATCCTGCGACGCTGAAGGCGCTCAGCCTGGCCGCCGAAGAGGCCGCGCGCGGCGTGCCCGGCGTCACCAATTCCGAAGGCGCGAGCGCCGGCGCCACCCGCAGCATCTTCGCCATCGCCACCAGCCATGGCTTTGCCGCCGCCCAGGCGCAGACCAGCCACGGTCTGTCCGCCAGTGTGCTCGCCGGCAGCGGGAGCGGGATGGAGCGCGACCATGCCCATCATTCGGCGCGCCATGCGGCGATGCTCGAAGCGCCCGAGATTGTCGGCCGCCGCGCCGGCGAGCGCGCAGTGGCGCGGCTCAATCCGCGCAAGATTGCCAGCGGTCCGCTGCCGGTGGTGTTCGACCGCCGTGTCTCTTCGGGCCTGCTCGGCCATCTGCTTGGCGCGATCAGCGGGTCGGCGATCGCGCGGCGCACCAGCTTCCTGCTCGACGCGCTGGGCACGCAGATTTTCGACAGCGGCGTCACCATCATCGACGACCCCCACCGCCCGCGCGGCCTGCGGTCACGGTCGTTCGACGGCGAGGGGTTGCCGGTCGGGCCGATGAAGATCGTCGATGGCGGTATGCTGGAAACCTGGCTGCTTGACAGCGCTGCGGCGCGCCAGCTGGGGATGGAGCCTACCGGCCATGCGGTGCGCGGCGTCGGCGGCGCGCCGGGCGTGGCGCCCAGCAATCTCTATATGGAGGCGGGCAGCATCCCGCCCGAAACGATGATCGGCGACATCGCCCATGGCTTCTACGTCACCGAGCTGATCGGCCAGGGCGTCAACGGCGTGACCGGCGATTACAGCCGCGGGGCGGCGGGCTTCCTGATCGAGGGCGGCGAAATCACGGTGCCCGTTTCCGAAGTGACGATCGCCGGCAATCTGAAGGATATGTTCCGCGCGCTCACCCCCGCCAACGATCTGGAGTTCCGCTTCGGAATCAACGCGCCGACGCTGCGCATCGACGGTATGACGCTCGCCGGTGCCTGAACTGGCCGCCCAGGTCGCCGCAATCGCGGCGGAGGCGGGCCGGCTGGCGATGCGCCGCTGGCAGACCGATTTCGCGCGCTGGGAGAAGGCGCCGGGCAATCCGGTCTGCGCGGTGGATCTGGAAGTGGATGCATTGCTGCGTGACCGGCTGGGGCAGTTGCTGCCGGAGGCCGGCTGGCTTTCGGAAGAGACGGTCGACCATCCCGCCCGGCTGGACGCGCCTAGGATTTGGGTTGTCGATCCGATCGACGGCACGCGCGACTATCTGCGCGGGCGGCCCGGCTGGGCGGTGTCGGTCGCGCTGGTCGAAAATGGCCAGCCGGTGATCGGCGTGCTCGATGCGCCGGCGCGCGGCGAAGTGTGGCAGGCGGAACGGGGCGCCGGCGCGCGGTGCAACGGCCTGGCACTGGCGGCGGCTGTGCGCAGCCAGTTGGCGGGCGCGCGCGTGCCCGCCGATACCCTGCCCAAGGTCGACCGCGATCTGGTAATGGTGCCGAAGCCCAATTCGATTGCGCTGCGCATCGCAATGGTCGCAGCGGGTAAGGCCGATCTGGTCGCGACGCTGCGCTGGGGCCATGAATGGGACATCGCCGCCGCCGTGCTGCTGGCGCGGGAGGCGGGTGCGGCGGTGACGGACGCGCTGGGGCAGCCGCTGTCCTTCAACACGCCGTCGGGGGAAGCCTATGGCGTCCTCGCCACCGCGCCTGGCATCCATGCGGCAGCGGTGGAGCGGCTCGCGGACCGCGCCGAGCCAGGCAAGCGTTAGTAGAATTCGCCACCCTCACCCTCCCATCGCTGGCGCGACGGGCCCCTCCCTCTCCCAAAGGGAGAGGTGCTGAAGCTCCCTCTCCCCTCGGGAGAGGGAAGGGGCCCGCCGCCGAAGGCGGTGGGAAGGGTGAGGGTGATCGCTTTGCGCTCTTATCCGAACGCCGTGTCCACCCCGTCCGCCACCCGGAACCGCAGCGCCATTTCGTGGCGATAGACTTGCCCCGGCTCCAGCCGCGCTGACGGGAAATGGGGGTGGTTGGGGCCATCGGGGAATTTCTGCGGCTCCAGGCACAGGGCGGCCCGTGCCGGATAGATGGTGCCGCTGGTCCCCGGTGCGCCATCTGCCAGATAATTGCCGCTATAGAGTTGCAGCCCCGGTTCGGTGGAATGCAGCGCCATCACCCTGCCTGAGCCCGGGTGGAACAGCGTAGCCACAAGGCGCAGCGCGCCCGCCGGCCCGTCGATCGCGAAATTATGATCATAGCCCTTGCCGAGCGCGAGCTGCGCGTCGTTGGCGTCGATGTCGCGGCCGATCGGTTTGGGATGGCGGAAGTCAAAGGGCGTGCCGGTCACATCCGCCAGTTCACCCGTGGGGATCAGCGCCGCGTCGGTGGGCGTCATATGGCTGGCCGGCAGTTGCAGCATATGGTCGAGGATCGTCGTCCCGCTCGCCTCGCCGGCCAGGTTGTAATAGGCGTGCTGGGTCAGGTTGACGATCGTTGCGCGGTCGCACGTCGCGGTGAAGTCGACCATCAGCCCGTCTTCCTCCAGCGCATAGCGGACGCGCACGGTCAGTGCGCCGGGAAAGCCGTTCCACCCGTCCGGGCTGTCGAGGCGGAATGTGACAGACGATCCGGTCTGCGCCTCGACCGTCCAATGCTGCTGGTCGAACCCGTCCGGCCCCGAATGGAGGCTGTTGCCGCCTTCGTTGGTGGTGAGCTGGAACGTCTCGCCGTCGAGCGTGAACCGCCCCCCGGCGATGCGGTTTGCATAACGGCCTGCGACCGCGCCGTAATAGCGCGGCGGCTGGCGGCGATAGTCTTCGAGATCGGCATAGCCGAGCACGATATTCTCGGACCGCCCGTGCCGATCGGGCACCTCCAGCCGGTGCAGCGTGGCGCCCAGAGTAAGCAATTGCGCGCGGAACGGCCCGCGCGCGAGCGTGACGACCTCGATCGCGGTCATTTGCTCGGGCAGATCGATGCGTTGGGGTCAGAGACGATCTTCGCCTCGGCGAGCGAGAGCGTGAAGGGGCCGCTGGCACGCAGCACCACCGGGGCAGTCACCTTGGTCATATCGACACCGTTCTTCTGATAGCATTTGAGCAGCACATTCACCGTCTGCCATCCCTGCTTGCCGGTGAACAGGCTGGTCGCGTCGATCGCGCCGCCGGACGTGCCGCCGTCCATCGAGAGCTGGACCGGCCCCGTCGGCGCCGCATCGACGCGGTACACGAGGCGCAGTGACAGGTCGCCATTGGTCTCGCGGCCGAGATCAAGCGGGCTGCCGCCGATCCGCAGTGTCGCCGTGCCAGCAGGCCAGGTCAGTTGCTGCGCGCCTTCCTGCGTCGCCGGGCCGTCGACGGGCTTGCGGGTGATGCCGCTGTCGGTGGCGAAGGAGAACGGCGCCGGCGTCACGCCCTTGGCGAAGAAGATGCTGGTATTGGCCAGCGAGGCATCGACGCCCGCGACTTCGCTCAGCGTGCCGACCGTACCCGGCTTGGCATAGCTGAGGCCATAGCCGAAGGCGAACAGCGGATCATAACCCGGCTCGCCGCGATTGAGCGTGAACTGGCCGGCATTCTTGGGCCAGCTGAAGGCGAGCTTGCCGGTAAAGTCGCGGCGCGGTTTGCCGGCCTTGTCGCCGATCAGCACATCGGCCACCCCCGCGCCTTCGCTGCCCGGCAGCCAGGCGGCGACGAACGCATCCGAGGCGTTGAGTTCCGGATTTACCCAGAGCGGCCGGCCCGAAAGGAATACCGACACGACTGGTACGCCCGCCGCCTTCAGTTTCTTGAGCAGCGCAAGTGCCTGCTTGTCGCCCGGCTGAAACTCCAGCGTGCGCACGTCGCCGCGCATTTCGGCATAGGGCTCCTCGCCGAACACGACGATCGCCACATCGGGTTTCGTCGTGAAGCTGCCGTCGGGCGAAAGCGTTGCCGTGCCACCGCCCGCCTTCACTGCCGCCTGGATGCCGGCGAAGATCGTCTCGCCATTGGGGAACATCGAGTTCGGGTTGCCGTCGCCCTGCCAGCTCAGCGTCCAGCCACCCGATTGCTGCGCCATCGAATCGGCACCCGGACCCGCGACCAGCACGTTCGCGCTCGCCTTCACCGGCAGCACGCCGTTGTTCTTCAGGAGCACCAGCGATTTGGCCACCGCTTGCCGTGCGATCGCACGGTGCTCGGGGGCGCCGACCATCTCGGCTTTGCTCTCATAGGGGCGGGCCGGGTTGAACAGACCCATCTGCACCTTCACGCGCAGGATGCGGCGCACCGCATCGTCCACTCGCGCCATCGGGATCGTGCCGTCCTTCACATGGGCGATGGTCGATTCGTACAGGCCCTTCCAGCTGTCCGGCGCCATCGCCATGTCGAGCCCGGCATTGAACGTCGCCGCGCAATCGGTGGCAGTGCAGCCCGGCACCTGGGCATGACCGTTCCAGTCCCCGACGACGAAGCCGGCAAAACCCATCCTGCCCTTCAGCACATCCGTGAGCAGCGACTTGTTGCCGTGCATTTTTACGCCGTTCCAGCTGCTGAACGAGGCCATCACCGTCATCGTGCCGGCGTTGATCGCGCCCGGATAGCCGGCATTGTGGATGCGGATCAGTTCGTCTTCGGAAACGCGGGTGTCGCCCTGGTCCTGCCCGCCGAACGTGCCGCCATCGCCCAGGAAATGCTTGGCGGAGGCTGCGACATAGCCCTTCTGGAGCCGGTCCCTGGTGCCGGGTGCCCCCTGCAGCCCGCGGATCATCGCGCCCGAATAGCTGCGCACGACATCCGGGTCTTCGGAATAGCCTTCATAGGCGCGGCCCCAGCGCTCGTCCTGCGGCACCGCGAGGGTCGGTCCGAACGCCCAGTCGATGCCGACCGCGCTGGTTTCCTCTGCCGTGGCGCGGCCGATCTTCTCGATCAGCGCCGGGTCACGCGTCGCGCCCAGACCGACATTGTGCGGGAAGAGCGTCGCGCCGACGACATTGTTGTTGCCGTGCACCGCATCGATGCCGAACATGATCGGAATAGGGGTGTGGCCAGCCTTGCGGGCGAGCGCTGCCTTCTGGAAGGCCTGCGCCGTTGCCAGCCATGGTCCGCGTGGGGAACGGTCGGGTGCGCCGAGCGGCGGCGAGCTTCCGCCGGCCAGGATCGAGCCCAGCGGGTAGGTCGCCAGATCCTCGGGCCTGATGCTGCCAATGTCGGCCTGAATCATCTGACCGACCTTCTCCTCCAGCGTCATCTTCGTCATCAGTTCGGTGACGAACTTCTCGGTGGAGGGGTCGATCAGGCCTAGGCTTTTCGTGGCGGGCCATTTCTCCGGATGGGCGATTCCAGACAGCGTTGTCGGTGCCGTTTGGGCGAACGCCGGTGTGGCAGCCAGCAGGGTGGTGGTCAGCAACAGCTTCAGCCTGACGCGCATCCTATCTCTCCCAGAATTTTTGTAATGGTAGCGTTACCCTGAAATCAGCGGCGGAGTCCATGTTCCAGCCAGCGCGCCGCCGAGTCCGGGCTTGTCTTGTCCGTATCGCGATCCACCATGTAATTGGCTTCGCGCATCTTTTCGACCGAAATCGCGCCGATCAGCGGCCGCAACGCCGCCTGGAATCGCGTGTCGCCGGCGCGGCGCGGGGCCAGCAGCACAATTGCGTCATAGCCCGGGATCGCGCCTTTCGGATCGTGCAGCACGGCCAGATGCTGCGCAGCAATCCGCCCGTCGGAGGAAAAGGCGGAGATCACGTCCGCAGCACCGCTCGCCAGCGCGCGATACATGAAGGTCGGCTGATAGGGCCGGGCATCGGCAAAGCGCAGGCCATAGGCGCGCTCCACCGCGGCCCATTCGGGGCGTTCCAGAAATTCGATGTCGGTGGCGAAGCGCACGGTGGGTGCAATCGGCGCCAGATCGGCGAGGCTGGTGATGCCGCGCCGCCGCGCATCGTCACCACGCATCGCAAAGGCATAGGCATTTTCGAACCCGAGCGATCCCAGCAGCGTCACGCCATGCTGCGCACGCGCCCAGTTGGCCACGCCCCGGACGATGGCGTCGCGGGGGGGCACGTCGCGGCGGTGCATCTGCCCGGTCCAGAGCGTACCCGAATAGTCGACATAAACGTCGATCGCGCCGCTCGCCAGCGCATCGAATGCCACTGCCGATCCCAGCCCCTCGCGATAGCGGACCCGGTATCCCGCCGCTTCGAGCCGGTGCCCCACCAGCCGGGCCAGAATATATTGCTCGGAGAAATTCTTGGCGCCCACCGTGACGGTGCCACGCGCTGCCGGCCAGGCTGGCGCCAGTGCCGCCAGTGTACCGGCGGCGAGCAGGCCGAGGCTGAGCCACACCAGCCCGCGCCGCCGCCGGGCGATACCGAATTCTGCCAGGCCCAACAGTCCGTCGACCGCCAATGCCAGCCCCGCCGCCGCGATGCACCCGGCCAGCACCAGCGCCCAGTTCTGCGTCTGCAGCCCGGCGAAGATCAGGTCGCCCAGACTCGGCTGGCCGACGGTGGTGGACAGGGTCGCCGCCCCGACGGTCCAGACGGCGGCAGTGCGGATGCCGGCCATCACCACCGGCGCGACCAGCGGCGCTTCGACCAGCCGCAGCTTTTGCCAGCGCGTCATACCCATGCCGTCCGCCGCCTCGACCACGGCGGGATCCAGTGTCGTGAGCCCCGTGACGGCGTTGCGCAGGATCGGCAGCACCGCATACAGCGTCAACGCGAGCAGTGACGGCAGGAAGCCCAGCGCCGGGATGCCGCCCCCTGCGAGCCGCGACAGCCAGAGCAGCAGCGGGTAAAAGAGCGCGAGCAGCGCCAGGCCGGGGATCGTCTGGATCAGGCTCGCCACCCCCAGCGCGACCCGCGCCACGGCGCGGCTGCGCGCCGACAGCACGGCCAGCGGCAGGCTGATCGCCAGACCCAGTGCGAGCGCTGCCAGCGCAAGCAGCAGATGCTGCGCCAGCAATTCCGGCACGCGGGCGAAAGCGGCGGTCATTCGGCCAACCCCGCCAGCCGCTGTGCCTGTTCGCGCGGCACTGCCACCAGAGCATCGGCCTCGGGGCCTCCCTTGCCGGCGAGCAGGTCGCGGGGGCTGGCGTCGCCGACGATTCGCCCCTGCGCCATCACCAGCACGCGATCGGCGAGCAGCAGCGCTTCGGCCATGTCGTGCGTGACCAGTATCGTCGTAAGGCCCATGCGGTCGTGCAGCGCCCGGATCGCCTTGCCCAGCGCATCGCGGGTGACAGGGTCGAGCGCGCCGAACGGCTCGTCCATCAGCAACAGGCCCGGCCGCCCCGCCAGCGCGCGCGCCACGCCCACGCGCTGGCGCTGCCCGCCCGAAAGCGCATCGGGCATCCGCGTGGCCATTTCCGGCGGCAGGTCCACCAGTTGCAGCAGGTCGGCGATTTCGGTTTTCGACAGCCGTTCGCCCGCGAGCCGCGGGCCGATCGCGACATTCTCCCCGACCGTCAGGTGCGGGAACAGCCCGATATTCTGGAAGACATAACCGATCCGGCGGCGCAGAAGGTGCGGCGCTTCGGCGGTAACCGGCGCATCGTCGATCAGCACCGTTCCCGCGCTTGGCGCGACGAGCCGGTTCACCATCTTGAGCAGCGTCGATTTGCCCGATCCCGACGCGCCGACAAGCGCAACGAAGCTGCCGCCTTCTATGTCCAGCGAGACGTCGTCGACTGCCCGCGTGCCGCTCGCATACAGCTTGCTGACATTTTTGAAGGTAACGCGGTGCGTTTGCGCTGGCATCACGGACGGTTGTGCGGGATGCTGCCGGAAAGGTCAAAGAAACAGGGGAGAGCGAGAAACATGGCGGAACGCGCGATTTTCATCACGGGCGGTGCGTCGGGAATCGGCCGGGCAGTGGCCACGCTGTTCGCTGCACGCGGCTGGCGTGTCGGTCTTGCCGATGTCAATCAGTCCGGGCTGGCGGCCACCGCGGCGATGCTGCCGGCAGGCATGGCGCTGACCTATCCGCTCGACGTGCGCGACCGCGCCGCCTGGGGCGAGGTGCTGGCGGCGTTCACCGCGGATACCGGCCGTATCGATGTGCTGTTCAACAATGCCGGCATTGCCGTGAGCGGCGAATTCGCGAGCAGCGATCCGGCCGATCTCGAACGCTGCAACGCCGTCAACTTCATGGGCGTGGTGCATGGCGCGCATGCCGGCTTCCCCTTTCTGGCGCGCACGCCGGGATCGGTGATGCTGATCACCAGCTCGGCCGCCGGCATTTATGGCGCGCCGGGGGCGGCCATTTACTCGGCAACGAAGTTCGCAGTGCGCGGGCTCGCCGAATCGCTCGACGCGGAATGGGCCGCTGCCGGGGTGAAGGTGCGCACGCTGATGCCGTCGTTCATCGACACGCCGCTGCTCGACCAGCCATCGCCCGGGACGAACAAGTTGATCCGTGAATCGGTAACGGCGGCGGGGCTGGAGATCACGCCTGTCGACGCTGTGGCCGAAGCTGCCTGGGCGGCGGTGCATGGCGAGCAGATCCACACCCGCGTCGGCAAGACCGCGCGCAGAATGTGGTTCGCCGCCCGCTGGATGCCCGGTGCGCTGCGCAAGCAGAACCGCCGCAGCCGGCTGGCGCGATAAAAGGGCTACCGTTCAGCCCGCGACCAGCGCGTCGATCGCGTGGGCAAGCTGGATGTCGCGCATCGACAGCCCGTTGGCGTCGTGCGTGGTCAGCAGGATGTCGACGCGGTTCCACACGTTCGACCATTCGGGGTGGTGGTCCGCCTTCTCCGCTAGCAGCGCGACGCGCGCCATGAAGCCAAAGGCCTGATTGAAATCGGCGAAGGTGAAGCGGCGCGTGATCGCCTCGCGGTCGGGCACGAAGGTCCAGTCCGGCAGCGCGGCCAGCGATTCGTTGCGCAGCCCATCAGTCAGACGCCCCACCATGATCAGCCTCCTTGCTCCCTATTCCCTGCTCCGCCTATGGGTTTGGCGATGCAGGGGCAAGCTCCAACCACGCCGCCCGACGCGGCAACGATCGAAGCGCTGGCGCGCGCTGCGCTCGCCCGGATTCCGGAGCCGTTCCAGCGGCACCTGGCCGATGTCGTGCTGATCGTCGAAGAATTTGCCGATGACGAAACGCTGGACGCGCTGGGCATCGAGGATCCCTTCCAGCTCACCGGCCTGTATCATGGCCGTCCGCTCGGCGAAAAATCCGCGTTCGAATCGGGGGCGATGCCTGACCGGATCCACCTGTATCGCCGTGCGATCCTCGACGAGTGGGTCGAGACCGGCGTGACGCTTTCCGCGCTGGTCAACCATGTCGTGGTGCATGAGGTCGGCCATCATTTCGGCCTGTCCGACGAGGACATGCACGCGATTGAAGATTCGATCGATTGAGCGCGGCTCTGACCTTTGACGACGTCGCCTGCATACGCGGCGGCAGGTTGCTGTTCGAGGGCGTCAGCTTTGTGCTGGCGCCGGGCGAGGCGGCGCAGGTGGTGGGGCCCAACGGCGCGGGCAAGTCCAGCCTGATCCGCATCGCCGCCGGGCTGCTGCCGCCCGCTGCGGGCCAAGTCTGCGGCGAGGGCGCACGGGCGCTGCTGGGCGAGGCGGCGGCGCTCGATCCCGAACTGGGCGTTGCGACCGCCCTGGGTTTCTGGGCGCGGATCGACGGGCAGGGCGGGGACGTCGCCGCGGCACTCGCCGCAGTCGGGCTCAGCCATCTGGCGCAGGTGCCGGTGCGCTTCCTTTCCACCGGCCAGCGCCGCCGCGCTGCGCTGGCGCGAGTGCTGGCAAGCGGCGCCCCGGTCTGGCTGCTCGACGAGCCCGCCAACGGGCTCGACGTGGCATCGGTCGGGGTACTCGAGGGGCTGATCGCAGACCATCGCGCGGCGGGCGGCATTGTGCTGGTCGCCACCCATTTGCCCATCGCGCTGCCCGGCGCGCAGGCGGTGCAGCTGTGAACGCCTTTGTCGCGATCGTCTGGCGCGAACTGCGCCGCGCCTGGAGCAGCGGCGGGCTGGTGATGCCGGTTGCCTTCTTCCTGCTGGTGGCGATCCTGTTTCCCTTTGCGGTCGGGCCCGACGCAAAGCTGCTGGGGCGGATCGGCGGCGGGGTGATCTGGGCGGCGGCGCTGCTCGCGGCGCTGCTGCCGGTCGAACGGCTGATTGCGCCCGATGCCGACAGCGGCGTGCTCGACCAGTTCGTGGCGCGCGGGCTGTCCGACACGCTGGTCGCCGCAGCAAAGATGACCGGCCACTGGCTGGGTTTCGCGCCTGCGCTACTCGCAGCGACATTGGTAGCGGGCGCCCTGCTGCATGTTCCGGTCGAAACGCTGACGGCGATTCTGCTGGGGCTGGCGATAGGCACGCCGGGCCTTGCCGCGCTGGGTATCGTGACGGCGGGGCTGGTCGCCGGGCTGCGCGGGGCCGGGGCGCTCGCCGGTCTGGTGATGCTGCCTTTTGCCGTGCCGCTGCTGATCTTCGGCGCGGGCGCGACCGGGGATCAGCCGGGCGCGTTCAAGCTCCTCGCCGCGATCAGCCTGTTGCTGGTCGCGGGTTGTCCCTGGGTCGCCGGCATGGCGATGCGGATCGGGCGGAGCTGAGGAAGCCTAGCGGCTCCAGCGCGCGAAAATTGCCGTCGGCAGTTCCAGCCCGCGTGCTTCCTCGCGCACGGTCAGTTCCCCGGCTTCGACCGTACCGCCCTTGCCGTCCATCGCCTGGCGCACCAGCTCGCCGATCGCCAGCGCCGACATGCGCACCGCATACACCGTCAGGAACAGGAAGCGCGAATCCGCGTCGAGCAGCTTCGCGACATCGGTAATCAGGCCGGGCAGCCCTTCTTCCAGTTTCCACACCTCGCCATTGGGGCCGCGGCCCCATTTCGGCGGATCGAGGATGATCCCGTCATAGCGCCGCCCGCGCCGCACCTCGCGCGCAGTGAATTTCATCGCATCGTCGATCATCCAGCGGATCGGCTTGTCGGCCATGCCGGATAGCTGGGCATTGGCCTTGCCTTCCATCACCGATTTCTTGGAGGCATCGACATGCGTGACCTTTGCGCCCGCCGCCGCCAGCGCCAGCGAACCGACGCCGGTATAGCCGAACAGGTTCATGCACTCAGGGCTCTCCATCCCCGCGATCCGGCCGCGCATCCAGTCCCACACCGGTGCCATGTCGGGGAAGAAGCCCAGATGGCGGAACGGCGTGGTCTGCGCGGTGAAGCGCACCTCGCGCCACGAAAGCGGCCAGCCTTCGCGCGGGGTGGGCTTCAGATACTCCCAGCGGCCGCCGCCATCCTCGTCGGAGCCCGGCACGAATTCGGCATGCGCATCCCAGTCGGCCGAGGCGGGCGCCCACATCGCCTGCGGCTCGGGCCGGATGAAGCGATACGCGCCGTAGCGTTCCAGCTTGCGGCCATGGCCCGAATCGATCAGGCCATAGTCGCCCCAGGGCTCGCCGGTGAGGGTGACGAGTTTCATGCCCGGGCGCGGGCGCGCTCGGCGATATAGCCGGTGATTGCGCCAAACTCCGCTGGCAACACGTCATAGCGCTCCTGCCGCTCAAACAGGTCGCCCAGCCGGCTGGGCACATGCGGGCGCGATCCGGTGGCGCGTTCCACGGCTTCGCGGAACTTGGCGGGGTGCGCGGTCGCCAGCGTCACCACCGGCACATCAGGAGCAAGCCCCGCGCGGCGCGCCGCGGCAAGGCCGATTGCCGTATGCGGGTCGATCAACTGCGCGGTATCGGCATGTGCCCAGCGCAGCGCCTCGTTCATCGTCGCGGCATCGATGCTGTCGCTGGCGAACAGCGCGGCGGCGCCTTGCTGCTGGGCGTTGGTGAGCCGCATCGCCTTGGTCGCCTCAAAACCGCGCATCTGCTCGGCGACCGGCGCGCCGGCCAGGTCGAACAGCAGCCGCTCGAAATTCGAGCTTACCTGAATGTCCATCGACGGCGCGGCGGTGGGGGTGACGGTGCCCGCCGAATAGTCGCCGGCGGAAAGCGCGCGGTGGAGAATGTCGTTGACGTTGGTGGCAACGACCAGCTTCGCCACCGGCAGGCCCATGCGCGCGGCGACATAGCCGGCAAACACGTCGCCGAAATTGCCCGTCGGCACCGAAAAGGCGACCGGCCGCTCGGGCGCGCCCAGCCGGACGGCGGCGTAGAAATAATAGACCACCTGCGCCATCAGCCGCGCCCAGTTGATCGAATTGACGGCGCTCAACTGGAACCGGCCGGAGAAATCGGCGTCGTTGAACATCGCCTTCACCAGCGCCTGGGCATCGTCGAAGCTGCCTTCGATCGCGATGTTGTGGACGTTGGGGGCCAGCACCGTCGTCATCTGGCGGCGCTGCACGTCGGATACGCGGCCCTGCGGGTGGAGCATGAAGATGTCGACGCCCATCCGCCCGGCGACAGCATCGATCGCCGCGCTGCCGGTGTCGCCGCTGGTCGCGCCGACGATGGTGATGTGCTGGTTGGTCCCGCTCAGGAACTTCTCGAAGAGCAGGCCGAGCAGCTGCAGCGCCACGTCCTTGAAGGCGAGGGTGGGGCCGTGGAACAGCTCGAGCAGCCAGTGTTGTTCGTCCAGCTGCACCAGCGGCGTGACTGCGGCGTGCGAGAATCGGCCGTAAGCCTGGGTGCACAGCGCCCGCAGTTCGTCTTCGGAAAGATCGCCCTCGACAAAGGGCAGCATCACGCGGACGGCGGTTTCGACATAGGACAGGCCGCGCATCGCCGCGATCGCCTCTGCGGAAAAGCTCGGCCAGGCAGTCGGCACGTACAGACCGCCATCGCTGGCAAGGCCAGCCATGGTCACGTCGCGAAAGCCAAGCAGCGGCGCTGCGCCGCGGGTGCTCTGATATTGCATGGGCGGGGGTTAGCGATGCGGGCGCGGCGCGACAAGATAGCTGTGCTTGGGGGCGGGGGTGGTGCGGCTGGGGCAGAAATCACTTCGCTCGTAATTTGCGCTCCCCTCCTTGCGAAGCAGGGAGGGGAGGAAAACAATTTTACCGCGCCGCCATATCTGCCGCCGGCGCGTTCTGCTCCCCGACATTCCCCATCGGAGACCGACGATGCGCAATCCCAATGCCGCCGACTGGATGAAGATTGGCCTCGACACCTGGATGCTGGGGCTGGAAGCCTCCACCGTAATCGGCCTGCGCATGGCGAAGCTTGCGGCCGGTGGCCCTGCCGCCACGGCCGAGGCACAGCGGATGGTGGCGGAAAAGATGCAGGCGGCGTGGGAATTGCAGCTCGCGGCGGCTACCGGCCGGCTGGGCAGCACCCCGCATGGCCAGGCAGGCCAGGCGCTTCGCCATTATCGGCGCAAGGTGCGGGCCAATGCCCGGCGGCTTGGCTGACGCGCCATCTTTCGCGGACCGGCGCGGCGCCGTATAGCTCCGCCGATGACGTCTGCCGCCAACGCCAATCCCGCCCTTCCCGCCGATTGGCGCGATTTCCTTGCGCTGACCAAGCCGCGCGTGATGACGCTGGTGGTGTTCACCGGCCTGTGCGGCATGCTGGCCGCGCCGGTGCCGATCCACCCGGTATTGGGCTTCACGGCGATTCTGTGCATCGCGCTGGGCGCCGGTGCGGCAGGGGCGCTCAACCAGTGGTATGAGGCCGATCTCGACGCGAAGATGAAGCGGACGCGCGGCCGGCCGCTGCCCGACGGGCGGATGGACCGCGAATCGGCGCTGCATTTCGGCGTCGGGCTGGCCGGGTTCAGCCTGGCGCTGATGTATTTCGCGATCAACCTGACCGCGACGCTGATCCTTGCAGCGTCGATCCTCTTCTATGTCTTCGTCTACACGATCTGGCTGAAGCGCCGGACGCCGCAGAATATCGTGATCGGCGGCGCGGCCGGCGCCTTTCCGCCGCTGATCGGCTGGGCGGCGGCCACGGGCAGCGTCGCGCCGCTGCCGATCCTGTTGTTCCTGCTGATCTTCCTGTGGACGCCGCCGCATTTCTGGGCGCTCGCGCTGTTCGTCCAGACCGATTATGCCAATGCCGGCGTGCCGATGCTGCCGGTGGTGGCGGGCGAGCGCAGCACGCGCATCCAGATCGGCCTCTATACCCTGCCGATGATCGCGGCAGCCGCGGCGCCCTGGCCGCTGGGGCTGACCGGCATGGTCTATGGCCTGACGGCGGCAGTGATGTCGGGCATCTTCCTGGCGATGGCGGTGCAGGTGGCAACGCGCCGCACCGAGCCGGAGGACAAGATGGTCCCCGAAAAACGGCTGTTCAAATTCTCGATCCTCTATCTGTTCGTGCTATTCGGGGCGCTGGTGATCGACAGGTGGCTATAAAATGACAGACAGAGAGGATGACCTGATTCGCCGCCCCGCCACGCCCAAGGCCGAGGCGGAGGCGGTTCGCGCGCGGCAAATGGCGCGCGCGCGGGTGATGGCGCTGCTGCTCGGCGGATTCGTGGTGCTGGTGTTCGCGATTTCGATCGTGAAGATGAAGATCGGACACGGCGGATGAAGATCGGCCGCAATCTGCGCGTCGGCCTGCTTGCCGCGCTGCTCGTGTGCGGCATGACCGGGCTGGGTTTTGCCGCCGTGCCGCTCTACCGCATGTTCTGCCAGGCGACGGGCCTCAATGGCACCACCCAGCGCGGGCTGCGCGCGCCGGGGGCGACCGGGCAGAAGATCACGGTGGCGTTCGACAGCAATGTCAGCCCCAAGCTGCCGTGGAAATTCGTGCCCGAACGTCGCGCCGACACCATCGACATCGGCGGGCGCGACATGGCGTTCTTCACCGCAACCAATCAGTCGAACCATACCATTACGGGTACTGCGACGTTCAACGTCACGCCGTCCCAGGTCGGCAAATATTTCACCAAAATCCAGTGCTTCTGCTTCACACAGCAGACGCTGAAGCCCGGCGAGACGGTGCGGATGCCGGTGATCTTCTATGTCGATCCGAAGATCCTCAACGATCCGGACACGCGCGACGTGGAAGAGATCACGCTTTCCTATACATTTTATCCTGTGGATTCGGAGAAAACACCGGGTTAGAGTTTGACCAAACACAAGGCATAGGAAGAGCGAATGGCTGGAGCGAGAAACCACCAGTACCACATCCTGCCCCCCAGCATCTGGCCGCTGTTCGGGTCGGCTGCCGCGCTGATCATGGCGTCGGGCGGGGCACTGTGGATGAACAAGGTGCCCAATGCCAATCTGGTGTTCTTCACCGGCCTCGCCATGGTGGTCCTCACCATGTTCGGCTGGTGGAGCAAGGTGATCCAGGAAGCGCATGCCGGCGATCACACGCCGATCGTGCAGCTCCACCTGCGCTACGGCATGATCCTGTTCATCGCTTCCGAAGTGATGTTCTTCGTCGGCTGGTTCTGGGCCTGGTTCGATTTCTCGCTCTTCCCCTCGCATGTCGAGGCGGTCGGCGGCACCTGGCCGCCCAAGGGCATGGAAGTGCTCAACGCCTGGCAGTTCCCGCTGCTCAACACGCTGATCCTGCTCTGCTCGGGCTGCACCGTCACCTGGGCGCATCACGGCCTGATCCACAATGAACGCGGCGGCGAGATGAAGGGCCTGTGGGGCGTGCTCGGCGTCGGCGAGAATGACAGCGTCAAGAAGGGGCTGTGGCTGACGATCGTGCTCGGCCTCTCGTTCAGCTGCTTCCAGGCCTATGAATATATGGAAGCACCGTTCCCCTTCGCGGCGTCCGGTCCGGGCGGCTCCAGCTATGGCGGCGCCTTCTTCATGGCGACGGGCTTCCATGGCTTCCACGTCATCGTCGGCACGATCTTCCTGATCGTCAATCTGGTCCGCGCCTATCGCGGCGATTTCACGCCCCGCCAGCATTTCGGCTTCGAGGCCGCTGCCTGGTACTGGCACTTCGTCGACGTGGTGTGGCTGTTCCTGTTCGCGTCGATCTATGTCTGGGGCGGCTGGGGCGCGCCGGTACACGCCGGCTGACGTGAGCCAACCCGATCCGAACACGCCCGGGGGAGGCAGCGCCGCGCTGCCTCCCCCGATTGCTTCCGGCCTCTATGGCTGCTGCCCCCGCTGCGGCGCCAAGACGCTGTTTCGCAGCTTCACTGCCTTTGCCGATCGCTGTTCCGCGTGCGGGCTCGATTTCCGGGCCTTCAACGTCGGGGACGGGCCGGTGGTGTTCCTGACGCTGGGTATCGGCACGATCATCACCATCCTGGCGCTGTGGGTGGAATTCAGCTTCGAGCCGCCCTGGTATGTCCATATCCTGCTGTGGGTGCCGCTGACCGCGCTGCTGACCGTGCTGACGCTGCGGGTGGCCAAGGGCCTGCTGCTCGCGCTCGAATATCGCAACAAGGCGCAGGAAGGGCGGCTGCGCCAGGACTGATGCGACGGCTGCCGCTGCTCCCCACGCTGATCGTCGCGCTCGCCGTTGCTGCGATGGTGGCGCTGGGCGTCTGGCAGTTGCAGCGCCGTGCCGAGAAAGAAGCGGCGCTTGCCCGCTATGCCGCCAATCTCGACCTTCCCCCCGTAACGCTGGCGGGGGGCGAGACGGACATGGCGCTGCTGTTCCGTCGCGCAAGCGCGACCTGCGCTGCCGTTACCGGCTGGGAGCGGCAGGGCGGGCGCAGCGCGGCGGGCGGGCAGGGCTGGCGCCAGATCGCCTTGTGCCGCACGCCCTCGGGCGCGCCGCTGCGTTTCGACATGGGCGTGGCGCGCGACCCGATGTTCCGGCCGAGCTGGCAGGGCGGCACGGTCGCGGGAACGATCACCCATGCGCCCGACCACCGCCCGCTGATCGTCGCGCTGTTCGATTCCAGCCCCAAGCCTCTGATGCTCGTCGCTGCCACCCCCGCGCTCGGGCTGGCGGCCACCGCACGGCCGGACCTTTCGAGCGTGCCCAACAACCACCTTGCTTATGCCGTGCAGTGGTTCCTGTTCGCCGGCGTGGCGGTGATCATCTATTTGCTGGCGCTGCGGCGGCGCTAGCCGCGATTACTCCTCGACAGGATAGACCTTGCCGACATGCGGTTCGCCGCGCGTCGCGGCGAAGCATTCCTGCCGCTGACGCTCCCGATAACGCTCGCGGTCGGCGTCGCTGCGCTCATGGTGACAGGCGGCGCAGCTCACCCCTGCCTCGTAGAGCGGCGAGCGGCGATCCTCGGCGCTGACCGGGCGGCGGCAGGCGAAGCAGAGTTCGTAGCTGCCGGGCACCAGCCCATGACCAACCGTCACCCGCTGGTCGAACACGAAGCATTCGCCGTCCCACAGGCTTTGCTCGGCCGGCACCTTCTCCAGATAGTTGAGGATGCCGCCCTTCAGGTGGAACACCTGCTCGATTCCCTCGGCACGCAGGAACGCAGTCGATTTCTCGCAGCGTATGCCGCCGGTGCAGAACATTGCCACCTTGGGCGGAGCCTCCCCCTTGCCGAGCAGTTCGTCGCGATGCGCGCGGAACCAGTCGGGGAAGTCGCGAAAGCTTTTCGTGTGCGGATCAATCGCGCCGCGAAACGTGCCGGCGGCGACTTCATAGTCGTTGCGGGTGTCGATCACGATCGTGTCGGGATCGGTAATCAGCGCATTCCAGTCCTCAGGGGCGACATAGGTGCCGACGCTGCCGAGCGGGTCGATGTCGGGCTGGCCCATGGTGACGATCTCGCGCTTCAGCCGCACCTTCATGCGGTGGAACGGCATGGCCGGCGCGCGCGAATATTTGACATCAAGCTGCGCACAGCCGGGCAGCGCGCGGATATGGGCGACCACGGCGGCAATGGAATCGTCGCTGCCGGCGATGGTGCCGTTGATGCCTTCGCGCGCGAGCAGCAGCGTGCCCTTGATGCCCCGGCCGCAGCATAATTTGGCCAGCGGCGCGCGCAGCGCTTCAGGATTGTCGAACGGCGTGAACTGGTAAAGCGCCGCGACTGCAACGGGCAGCGCGGCAAGGTCGGGAGACTCGTGCATCGCGGGGGTTTAGCGGCAATCGCGGCGCGGTGCGAATTTTATGCCTTGCGTGGGCGCACGACCTGCCGAATGCGTTCCCCTCCCTGCTTGCAGGGAGGGGACAGGGGTGGGTCCGCCGCCGGCAGGCGGCGGGACTCGCTGTCAACGCGGGATAGACGCTTTGGAGCGCGCAGACGCGCGCACCCACCCCCGGCCCCTCCCTTTTCAGGGAGGGGAGGGAGAGAAGCCCCTCAATCCCGCAGCAGCTCGTTGATCCCGGTCTTGCTGCGGGTCTGCGCATCGACCGTCTTGACGATCACCGCGCAATACAGGCCCGGCTTGCCGCCTTCGGACGGCAGGGTGCCCGGCACCACCACCGCATAGGGCGGCACTTCGCCGCGATAGACCTGGCCGGTCGCGCGGTCGACGATCTTGGTCGAGGCGCCCAGATACACGCCCATCGACAGCACCGCGCCCTCGCCGACGCGCACGCCTTCGGCCACTTCCGCGCGGGCGCCGATGAACGCGCTGTCGCCGATGATCACCGGATCAGCCTGCAGCGGCTCCAGCACGCCCCCGATGCCGACGCCGCCCGACAGGTGGACGTTCTTACCGATCTGCGCGCAGCTGCCCACCGTCGCCCAGGTATCGACCATCGTGCCCTCGCCGACATAGGCGCCGATGTTCACGAAGCTCGGCATCAGCACGCAGCCCTTGCCGATATGCGCGCCGTGGCGCACGACGCTGCCCGGCACCGCGCGGAAGCCCGCCTCGCGGAACGCCGCTTCGCCCCAGCCGGTGAACTTCGACGGCACCTTGTCGAACCAGGCGGTGCCTTCCGGCCCCGGCATCACGACATTGTCGTTGAGGCGGAAGCTGAGCAGCACCGCCTTTTTCAGCCACTGGTTAACCTGCCAGTCGCCTTCCGGGGTCGGCTCGGCGACGCGCGCGGCACCGCGATCGAGCAGGTTCAGCGCCTCGGCGACCGCTTCGCGCACGGCGCCTTCGGTGGCGAAGTTCAGGTTGGCGCGGTCTTCCCAGGCGGCATCTATGGTCGCGGCAAGATCGGTCATGTCAGCTCTCCAGGATGCTGTGGAGCCAGGCCCCAAGGTCGGTGATGGTATAGTCGATGAAGCTGCGGTCGGCGTCCGGCGTCTGTTCGGAGCCATTGTCGATCCAAACGGTCGTCATGCCGATCGCCTTGGCGGGCTTCAGGTTGCGCGCCATGTCCTCGACGAACAGCGATTCGCGCGGGTTCAGCGCATAGGCCTCGCACAGCCCGTGATAGGCGGAAGGCTCCGGCTTGGGGCGATAGGCTGTGGCGTGAATGTCGTGGATCGCCTCGAAGCTTTCGCCCAGCCCCAGCCGGTCGAGCACCTTGGCTGCATAGGGCGCATCGCCGTTGGTGAAGACCAGCTTGCGCCCCGGCAGCCGCGCCAGCGCTTCGATAAGCGCCTCGTTGCGCGCCAGGACGCTCATGTCGACGTCGTGGACATAGTTGAGATAATGGTGCGGGTCGGTGCCGTGATCGGCGATCAGCCCGGACAGAGTGGTGCCGTGCGCGTGGAAATATTTCTTCTGCACCCGGTGCGCTTCTTCCGGCGAGCAGCCGAGCAATTGCTGGACATATTCGCCGATCCGCGCGTCGATCATCGCGAACAGGTTCGCCTTCGCCGGATACAGCGTATTGTCGAGGTCGAAAATCCAGTTGCGGATATGGGAGAGCTGCGCGAGCATGGCGGCGCGGCTCTACGGGCTGCCGGGCGCTGCCGCAAGCGGGCGCAGGGTTTCTGCGGCGGTTCTTGGTAAACAAAAAGCAATAGAATCTAAGTTAATCAATGGGCTCCTGATTGGGGTGGAGACATGCGGGTGGCGTTGTATGCGTGTTGGATGCGGTCCGTTGCGATAGGCGGACTGCTGGCTTTGGGAGCATGTTCCGGCGGCGGTGGCGGCGGGGGGGTATCGACGACCCCTGCGCCCAGCCCGGCGCCGTCGCCAACCCCGACACCAGTGCCGACACCTACGCCAACGCCCACGCCGACCCCGGCGGTCAATTACGACACCGCCGAATATCGTGCGACGGTGGGCGCGGTGTCGATGAACGCGCTGGTCGCCTATAACAACGGCGCCACCGGTGCGACGGTGAAGGTGGGTGTCATCGATTCCGGCATCGACTTGCAAAGCCAGGAATTTGGCGACTGCTCGGGCGGGATCGGCACCGGCACTTGCCGCATTCTTGCCAGTTCGAGCGACAATGCAGGTAATGGCACCATCGCCGATGTCGGCGGCCACGGCACTGCCGTTGCCTTCACGCTGGCGGGACGGCGCAACGGCGCCGGCACGCAAGGCGTGGCGTTCGATGCGCAACTGGTGATTGAACGCGCCGATACGCCCGGCACGTGCGACGGCAAGGATCCCAGCACCTGCAAGTTCGACGATACGGCGATCGCCGCCGGGCTGGATGGCGCGCGCCTTGCCGGTGCCCGAGTCGTCAACATCTCGCTGGGCGGCGATCCGCCCTCGCAGACGATGATCAACGCCATCAACCGGGCGACTGCGGCCGGTGTTATCATCGTCATCGCCGCCGGCAATGATGGTGCCGCCAACCCCGATGGTTTCACTTCGCCCGCGACCAACAGTGCGGTGTCGCGCGGGCTGGTGATCATCGCCGGTTCGGTCGACAGCAACGACAAGATTTCCAGCTTTTCGGACAGGGCAGGCAGCAGCGCCAACGTCTATCTGGCTGCGGTGGGCGAAAGCGTGCGTGCGCCTGATGCGCATGGCACGCCCTATCTCTGGTCGGGCACGTCCTTTTCGGCGCCGCAAATCGCCGGGGCGGTCGCGCTGCTGGCGCAGGCATTCCCGAACCTGACCGCCAAGCAGATCGTCGACCTGCTCTATGCCACTGCGCGTGACGTGGGGGATCCGGGCGTGGATGCGGTCTACGGGCACGGCGTGCTCGATCTGACCCGCGCTTTCCAGCCAGTCGGCACCATGTCGCTGGCGGGTTCGGGCGGCAAGGTTTCGGACAGCGTCAACGGCACGCTGTCGACGCCGATGGGCGATGCGCAGCAGGGCGCGCTTGGCACGGTGGTGCTCGATTCGTTCAATCGCGCCTTCCAGACCGACCTGCACGGCACGTTCAGCCATCAGCAGATCAGCCGCAACCTCAGCACGTTGATGGCGACCCGAGACCGCAGTTTCTCTGTGGGGGGGGACCAGATGCGAATCGCCGTGTCGCTGGTGCCGGCGCAGGATTCGGTACAGATTCGGCCGTTGAACATCACCAGCCATGATGCGGGCGTCGCGCGGATGCTGGCCACTACCGTCAGCGGCCGGCTGGGCAGCAATGTCCAGTTCGCCTTCGGCGCGTCGCAGAGCGGCAATGTGCTGACTGCGCAGCTCGCCGGTCGCGACGATCCCGCCTTCCTGATCGCGCGGGATCCCAGCAACAATGCCGGGTTCGACGTGGCGGTCGGCGGATCGGCGGCGGTGCGCCAGGCGCTGGGGCCGTGGGGCATCACCATGGCCACCGAATATGGCGATGTGCTCAGCCAGCGTGACGGCGCGATTCCGGCGCTGCGCTATATCTACCAGCGCTTCGGCTATAGCCGGATGACGCTGGCGCTCGACCGGCATTTCGGCGGGCTGACCACCAGCCTCGGCCTCACCCGGCTCGACGAGCGCAACACCGTGCTGGGTGCGCGCTTCAGCCCCGGCGTTGGCGAGCCGCGGGCCGACAGCCTGTTCCTCGACCTTGCCGCGCGCTGGACTCTGGGCGGCGGCTGGAGCCTGGGCGGATCGATGCGGCGCGGCTGGACCCATGCCCATCTGCGCGACAATGTGCAGGGTGGCGGGCTGATCCGCACGCGCGGCTATGCTGCCGATCTGGGCAAGGACGGGCTGTTCGCCGCGGATGACAGTTTCGGCTTCCGCATTGCCCAGCCGCTGCGGGTTACGGGCGGCGGGCTCGACCTCGCACTGCCGCAGGGCTGGGACTATGCCAGCGAGAGCGTGACGGGCTGGGCGATGTCGCGGATCAATCTGGCGCCGGTGGGGCGCGAGATCGATTACGAGCTGCGCTATCGCCGGCCGTTCCTGGGCGGCGATGTCAGCAGCAATCTGTTCCTGCGCCGCCAGCCGGGCAATTTCGCCGCCATGCCCGACGATCTGGGGGGCGCCTTGCGGCTGAGCTGGGGGTTCTGACCGGCGCAGACAAAGAAATGCTGTCGCCCGCAATAGCCGGTCTGGACTGGCGGAGCGGGCGGGGGCTCCCCATTTTCCGGCCATGACTGCGTATTCGTTGCTCGATCTGGTGCCGATCGTCCAGGGCGGCACCGCCGCACAGGCGCTGGCCAATGCGGCCGATCTGGCCGCCCATGCCGAAAGCCTCGGCTTCTCTCGCTATTGGGTGGCCGAGCATCACGGAATGGAGGGGATTGCGAGCGCCGCAACCTCGGTGGTGATCGCGCATGTCGGCCATGCCACGCGTACCATCCGCATCGGCGCGGGCGGCATCATGCTGCCCAACCACGCCCCGCTGCAGATTGCCGAACAGTTCGGCACGCTGGATGCGCTGTTTCCCGGCCGGGTCGATCTGGGGCTGGGCCGCGCGCCGGGCTCTGACCAGCGTGTTGCCGCCGCGATCCGCCGCAACCTGGAAAGCGATGCCAACCAGTTCCCGCGTGACGTGCTCGAACTCCAGAGCTTCTTTGCCGATGACGGCCAGACCGGCATTCGCGCCACGCCGGGGGCCGGGGCGAAGGTGGCGCTGTGGATTCTCGGCTCCAGCCTGTTCGGCGCCCAGCTCGCCGCGATGCTGGGCCTGCCCTATGCCTTCGCCTCGCATTTCGCACCCGGCCTGATGGACGAGGCGATTGCCGTCTATCGCCGCCAGTTCCGGCCCTCTGCAGTGCTGGAGAAGCCCCATGTCATGCTGGGCTTCAACGTTTTCGCGGCGGACAGCGACGAAGAGGCCGAACTGCTCGCCAGCTCGCAGCAACAGGCGTTCGTCGCGATCCGCACGACCGGGCGCGGCATTCAGTTGCCGCCGCCGGTGCCCGGCTATCGCGCCACGCTCGGGCCGCAGGGCAATGCGATGCTCGATCAGGTGCTGTCGGCCTCGGCGATCGGTGGGCCGGCAAAGATTGCACGCGAGATTGCCGCGTTCGTGGAACGCACCGGCGCCGACGAGTTGATGCTGACGAGCGCGATGTTCGATCATGCCGCCCGCAAGCGAAGTCTGTCGATTGCGGCGGAAGCGATGCAGGCACGGGTGCTGGCCTGATCCCCCGTTGGGTGGCGCCTGCCGCCCTACGGGGGACAATGTCTGGTGACAGGCTGTCGCGGCGTTCGGCGGGGGAGCCGTAGCACCGCGACGCCATGATCTCTGCACCTGCTTTCGCGCGTGCGAATGTCAAATTATTTCACGGGTGAAATTATCCCGCCGCTGGCAAACGCATCCGCACCAGCAACCCGCCCAGATCCTCGCTTTCTTCGAGGCTGACGGTGCCGCCATAGATTTCGGCGACGTCGCGCACGATCGCCAGTCCCAGCCCGGTGCCGGGCTTGCCGGTGTCCAGCCGCACGCCGCGATCGAAGATGCGGATGCGGTCGGCCTCGGGAATGCCGGTGCCGTCGTCCTCCACCAGAATTTCGACGAAGCCGGCCTCCAGCCGCACCGTCACGAACACGCTGCCGCCGCCATATTTGGCGGCGTTCTCGACCAGATTGCCCAGAATCTCGTCCAGATCCTGCCGCTCGATATGGGCGATCGCGTCGTGCGCACCGTCGATGTCGATCCGCACATTGGGATAGAGGCGCGCCACCGCCCGCTCCACCGCCTGCACCGATGGCCACACATCCGCCCGGCTGTGTGCGCTGCCCCGCCGCCCGACCGCACGGGCGCGGGCGAGGTGATGGTCGATCTGCCGCCGCATCGTCCGCGCCTCGCGGATCACCGTGTCGGGCAGGTCCGCCTGTCCCGCCGCCGCGGCGTTCATAATGACGCTGAGCGGCGTCTTCAGCGCATGGGCCAGGTTGCCGGCGTGGCGCCGCGCCTCTTCAGCCTGGCGGTCGTTATGCTCGACCAGCGCGTTCAGCTCGGCGACCATCGGGCCCACTTCGGCAGGCAAGGGGCCATCGACGCGCTTGGTCCGCCCCGCGCGCAGGCTGGCGATTTCCTTGCGTACCTTGCGCAGCGGCAACAGCCCGTACCAGGTCTGCAGCGCGGCCATCAGTACCAGCCCCAGCCCGAGCAGCGCAAAGCTGCGCACCAGCGTGCGGCGCACGGCGGCAATCTGCGCGTCGAGCGTGTCGCGGCTTTCCGCCACCTGAAAGCGCCAGCGCACCGGCGATCCGGGAAGCGTCAGGTCGCGCTCCGCGATGCGCAGCCGCTGGTTGCCGGGATCGTCGCTGCGGGCGTCGGGGCGCTTGTCGACAAATTCGTCGCTGTCATAGAAATGGATGTCGCGGTCGTCGTGCACCGCGTCCACTTTCAGGCGGCGATCCCAGAGTGACATCGAGGGGAAAGGCTCGAACCCCTTGCCGCTGATCTGCCAATAGGCGCCCGAATTGGGCTCAAGGAACCGCTGGTCAGCAAGCTGCCGGTTGAGCGTCACCGCGCCGCGCGTATCGAGTTCGGCCGACACGATCAGCGACGATACGAGATAGTCGAGCTGGTCGTCGAAGTTACGGGTGATCGCGCTGGTCAGCACCCGGTCGAGCGCAAATCCGCCGCCGACGAGCAGCAGCAGAATCCACGCCGTCGCCACCGCCAGCATGCGCCGGCTGACCGATCCCGTGATGCGTACCGGTCGCCCTTCGCGGTCCGCCTCGGCCCGCTCGCCGTCCGCCGTCCTGCGCGTCTCCGCCGCGCGCGCAGGCGCGGGATCGTGCTCCGGCAGGTCGGACGGCGACACGCTTTCCACCCGGATTGCCCTCAGACCGGTTCTTCGAGGCTATAGCCCAGGCCGCGTATGGTGGTGATCACGTCGGCGCCCAGCTTCTTGCGGATGCGTGTCACGAACACTTCGATCGTGTTCGAATCCCGGTCGAAATCCTGGTCGTAGATATGCTCGATCAGCTCGGTGCGGCTCACCACCTTGCCCTTGTGATGGAGCAGATAGCTGAGCAGCTTATATTCCTGTGCGGTCAGTTTCACCGGCTCGCCGGCCTTGGTGACCTTGCCCGAGCGGGTGTCGAGCCGGATATCGCCCGAGGTCAGCTCGGCCGAAGCATTGCCCGAGGCGCGACGGATCAGCGCGCGCAGGCGAGCGATCAGTTCCTCGGTCTGGAACGGCTTGGCGACATAATCATCGGCGCCCGCATCGAGGCCCGCCACCTTGTCCGACCAGCTATCGCGCGCGGTCAGCACCAGCACCGGCATCGCCCGGCCTTCCTTGCGCCAGCGATCGAGCACCGTAAGCCCGTCGATTTCGGGCAGGCCGAGATCGAGGATCACCGCGTCATATTGCTCGTTCGAGCCGAGATAGAGGCCTTCCTCCCCATCGGTGGCGAGGTCGACGGCATAGCCGGCGCCTTCCAGCGCGGTGCGGAGCTGGATGCCGAGATTGGGTTCGTCCTCGACGATCAAAAGTCGCATTCGCTGGTCCCCGTCCTTTCGTTGCCTAGTTTCAGTTGCCGACACGCCGCAGGATCTGGCCATTATGGCCATCCACTTCGACCCAGATCACCGACCCATTGCGCAGGAACTTGAGCGTGTAAACGTCGCTTTCGGGATCATAGTCGAATCCCAGATATTGCGCGCCCCGCATCAGCGGAATCACCCGCCGCTCAATCTCGCGCACCGGCAGATTCTGGCCCTGTACCCGCCGCTGTCGCGCCATGTCCTGGCCGCGATCCTGGCTGATGCCATTCGAATGTGCAGCAGCCGGGCCGACGAGCATCAGGCTCGCGAGCAGCGCGCACAGAACGGGTTTCACCAGCATCGGCATCCGCATGGCATAGGGTCCGGGCATTGAATAGCCCCTGAACACGCCGCTCATCCGTGGTTCGGCAAATGTGGCATTCGTGCATCGCCTGCCGCTTGCGGGGGGGCTTTGCGCCGCCTAGGTGCTGCCGCATGGCTGCTCCGGTGCTTTCCTATGAAGGGCTGGGCCTCGTGCAGGGGTCCGGCTGGCTCTTCCGCAATCTCGACCTTTATATCGGCGAGCGCGATCGGCTGGCGCTGATCGGCCGCAATGGCGCGGGCAAGACGACCTTGCTCAAGCTGATCGCCGGCGCGATCGACAGCGACGAGGGCCGCCGCACCATCGTCCCCGGCACCCGCGTGATCCTGCTCGAACAGGAACCGCGCATGACCGGCTGCACCACGCTGATGGACTATGTCCTCTCCGGCAGCGACGCCCCGGCCCAGCATGAAGCAGAGGCGATCGCCGACCAGCTCGGCATCGACCTCAGCCGCGAAGCCGCCACCGCCTCGGGCGGCGAGCGTCGCCGCGCCGCCATTGCCCGCGCGCTGGCGCAGGATCCCGACGTGCTGCTGCTCGACGAGCCGACCAACCATCTCGATCTCGGCGCGATCGAATGGCTTGAGGACTGGCTCACCCGCTACAAGGGCGCGTTCGTCGTCATCAGCCACGACCGTACCTTCCTCACCCGCCTGACCCGCCAGACGCTGTGGCTCGATCGCGGTTCGATCCGCCGTGCCGAAATCGGCTTTGGCGGGTTCGAGGCCTGGACCGAACAGGTCTATGCCGAGGAGGAGCGCAACGCCCAGCGGCTCGACGCCAAGCTCAAGATCGAGGAGCACTGGCTCCAGCGCGGCGTCACCGGCCGCCGCCGCCGCAACCAGGGCCGCCTCGCCAAGCTCAAGGAAATGCGTGCCGAACGCGCCAGCATGATGGGGCCGCAGGGCACCGCCGCGCTCGTCACTGCCTCGGACGGCAACCAGACCAAGGTGGTGATCGACGCGAAGCACGTCACCAAGCGCTTCGGTGACCGCACGATCATCAAGGATTTCAGCTTCCGCGTCACCCGCGGCGACCGGATCGGTCTGGTCGGATCGAACGGTGCGGGCAAGTCGACGCTGCTCAAGATGCTGACCGGCGAGCTCCAGCCCGACGAGGGCGAAGTGAAGCTCTCCCAGACGCTCGACGCCGTCATCATCGACCAGCAGCGCAGCCTGATGGCGCCCGACAAGCGCGTCCGCGATGTGCTGGCGGACGGCGGCGACTGGATCGAGGTGCTGGGCGTGAAGAAGCACGTCCATGGCTATCTGAAGGAATTCCTGTTCGACCCCAGCATCGCCGAGGCGCGGGTCGGCACGCTCTCGGGCGGCGAGCGCTCGCGCCTGCTGCTCGCGCGCGAATTTGCCCGGTCGTCGAACCTGCTGGTGCTCGACGAGCCGACCAACGATCTCGACCTCGAAACGCTCGACCTGCTGCAGGAAGTGATCGCCGACTATGCCGGCACGGTGCTGATCGTCAGCCACGACCGCGACTTTCTCGACCGCACCGTCACGGTGACGCTGGGGCTCGACGGCAGCGGCATGGTCGATGTCGTGGTCGGCGGCTATGCCGACTGGGAAGCCAAGCGCCGCCCCCGGATCGAGGCGAAAAAGCCGAACAAGCCTGCCGCCGCTGTCCCGGTGGCTGAGGCCCCCAAGGCGCGCACCAAGCTCAGCTACAAGGACCAGCGCGACTATGATCTGCTGCCGAAGCGGATCGAGGAAATCGACCAGACCATCGCCCGCGACGAAGCCGCGCTCGCCGACCCGGCGCTCTACACCCGCGACCCGGCGAAGTTCGCGAAGCTGAGCGAAGGCATCGCGAAGCTGCGCGCGGAAAAGGACGCTGCCGAGATGCGCTGGCTGGAGCTGGCGGAAATGGTGGAAGGGTTGGGGTAGTTGGTAGGGGACGCCAAACTCCCTCTCCCCCTGTGGGAGAGGGAAGGGGCCCGCCGCCGCAGGCGGTGGGAAGGGTGAGGGGGACGCCCGCCGGAGGGAGCGGGTTTCCCCTACTACGGGCATTCCTCGCGACCCCACCCCTCTCTTGCGGTCGCAGGGCGCCGCTTTAGGATGCGCGCAATGATGCGGCGGTTCCGTCCCAATCGCCTTGAGGCGTTCGCCCTGGCCTGCGTGGCTGTGACCACGATTTTGTTTTTCCCGGGCGCCCTTACCACCGCGCGCTTGTTCGCGCAGTTTAAGTCCATCTCCCCGACGGCGAAGGCGCTCGGCTGCTTCGGATGGCTGTTGGCGACATTTGGGCCTCTGGTCATGTCGTTGCTGCTGTGGCGCTGGTCGCAGCATCGGCGCTGGGGGTGGGCAGCCCATGTGTTGCTTCTCCCCATCGCGATCGGCCTGTTCCAGAGCGGCGATGCGTTGATGCTTTCCGTAGCGGGGGAACAGGACTGGGATGCGGTTATCGGCGGCCCGATATTGCAGGGGATGGTGTTGTTGATACTTGCGCTTATCAGCTACTATCTCATGCTGCTGTCTACATGTGCCAGGGCATGGCGCGCGCGTTCGCGCTAGACATTCGTGTCGGTAGGTAAGGTCGAGGCTTTCGCGCAGAGCCGCAAGGGACGCAGAGAAGGTGTGCTCACGCGAAGGCGCTACAATCCGGGGTAGTATATCTATTTGGCGATTATTGGCGATTAGCTATACTGCGCTACAATTTTTCGCCTATAATTTCTATGATAAAATACGTGACAGGCAAGTCAGTATGGATATCGACAAATACAATATAGAAAATTTCCCGGTGCCGGGAAGGGTTTCGTCTGCCATATGTGGGGTTTTTGGTATATTTTGCGCATTTGTAGCGTACATAATTTTTAGAGACAAGTATTTTTGCACAATAATTGGTTTAATGTCTGCGCTATTTTTGATTTTTATGATAATTTTTAGGCCATTAGTTCGAGAAGTATTGTTTTGGTTTGTGATTTTCGCGTGGGTTTCTGTGAATTGTATTATTTATAATGAGGTGAATTTAAGGGATTATTTTCCACACGCTGGAGTTTTTGGTTTAGTGATGCCGATTGCTATTTTTGAATTCTATATAGTATATTTTTCAGTGAAAATTTTGATTTTTTACTTAAATCGTTCGCGTGGCTTTAGTTAAGATCAGGGCCTATTGATGTGGGAGGGGCGATCTGATTCTGATTCGGGTTTGAAATTCAGGAAATTCAGGGACAGGAAATTCAGTGACAGTATACTTATTCAGAGGAAATTCAGGGACAGTATACTTATTCAGTGAACTCGGCGTGCAATTACGTATACTGTCCCCGACCTCCTGAAGGACGCAGAGAAGAAGAGAAGGTGTGTTCACGCGAAGGCGCGAAGGCGCGGAGCGGCAACGTGGCGGCGATAGCTGCTCACATCGGGCGATGCAGAGTCCGTCCCGGTGCATTAAATAAGCGCTCCTGCAAAAGCAGGAGCGCAAGGTGGCCCGGCTAGCCCATCGGGCTTAGATTCCTGCTCTCGCAGGAACGCGATGCCTCGATGTGATCAGTACAGGCCGGGCGTCCAGGACCGCTGGCGCAGCATACGCCAATCCTCCGCGCCTCCGCGTGAATCAAAAATTCTTATTTCTTCTTAGTGCCTTGGCGCCTTCGCGTGAAACGCGCCAAATAAACGCCTCCAGCCCTTGCGCCACCCGCGACCGTTCCCTATGTGTTCCAATCCTGACGCCCCAAACGGGGCAAAAGGCCGCTCTTTGAACCCGTTGCTCCCCCAAAAAATGCGTCACGGACCACAACTTCCTAAACTTCGCCTCGCCGCTACAGCGTTTTCCCCTGCCTTCCGGCCAGTTCGACGACATATTGCCACGCCACCCGGCCCGACCGGCTGCCGCGCCGGGTCGCCCACTGGATCGCGTCGTCCGGCTCGAACGCCAGCCCGTGCGCCTCGGCATAGCCCCGGACGATCGCGACATAGGTGTCCTGGTCGACGACATGGAAGCCCAGCGACAGGCCGAACCGGTCGGCCAGCGCCAGCTCGTCGTCGATCGAATCGCGCGGATTGATCGCGCTCGATTGTGCCTCGATATCGCGCGGCAGCAGGTGGCGGCGGTTGGAGGTGACCAGCAGCCGGCAATTACCCGGCCGCGCCTCCGCCCCGCCTTCGAGCAGCGAGCGGAGCGCGCGGGCATCCGCTGCGGCATCGAAGCCGAGATCGTCGATGAAGATCGCGAACGGCCGGTCGGTCGTCGCCAGCAGCGCGAACAGCTCGGGCAGCGTTTCCAGATGCGTGGTCGCCGCCTCGACCAGCGCGAGCCGGCCGCCTGTCGCCTGCACCGCAGCGACCGCGCCCTTGACCAGCGCCGACTTGCCGGTGCCGCGCGCGCCCCACAGCAGCACGTCCTGCGCGGCATGGCCCGCCGACAGCCGCTCCAGATTGGCCAGCAGCGCCGCCCGCTGCTTCTCCACGCCTTGCAGCAGCGCCAGCGGCATCGGCGCAAAGGCCCGCGCCGGCGTCAGATCGCGGCCGCGCCAGACATAGGCCGGGTGGGCAGCCAGATCGGCGGGCGGGGCAGGCGGCGGCGCCAGGCGTTCCAGCGCCTCGGCAATGCGGATCAGCGGATCGGTCATGCCTGCGCTATAGCCGAAAACGCTCAGGAGGCGAGCAGCGCCTGTGCGTCCGCCCGGTCGGGAAAAGCGGGGTCGGCCAGCGCCGCCTGGGCCTGCACCCGCGCCGCATCGCGCTGGCCCAGATCGGCCAGGATCTGCGCCAGATGCCAGCGCAGCCCCGCATGGCGCGGCGCCAGCATCACGGCTTTTTCCAGCAATTGCCGCGCGCCTTCGCTGTCGCCGCTGCGGAACAGTGCCCAGCCATAGGCATCGGCCACCGCTGGATTGGTTGGCGCCAGCGCATAGGCGGCCTCGCCAAAGTCGCGGGCAAGGGCGTTTTCGCCGACGCCGGCATAGGCGGCGGCAAGGCTGGCGTTGATCGCGGCATCGCCGTCGCCGATCCGGCTGCGCAGCGTCTCGAACGTGTCGATCGCGGCGTCATTGTCGCCGGCGGCGAGCTGCCACTGGCCCGACAGCCGTAGCGCGGCGATGTCGGTCGGGTTCTGTGACAGGAACAGCGCCAGCACATTCGCCGCCTCGGGCCGGCGCCCGGCGGTATCGAGCGCCTCGACCAGCCGCAGCATGGTGGGCTCGTCGAACCGCAGATCGGCGGCGCGGCGATAGAGCTGGGCGGCATCGGCGGGCTGGTGCCGCAGCATCAGCAGATCGCCGAGCAGCAGCTGCGCCCCGGGCACGCCGGGATTGGCCTTGGCGATCTCTTGTGCCCGGGCAAGCGCGGCGGCCTGCTGGCCGTCGGCGAGCAGCGCGCGGATATAGGGGATGGCGATGGCGGGATCGGTCGGCGCGGTCGCGGCCGGTCCGCTCAGCACTGCCAGGCTGTCATCCGCGCTGAACGGGCCGGCGGTTGCCTGCACCGGGTTGGCGGCGCGGTCGAGCAGGTTCGCGGCCATGGCGCGATCGCCGATCCGCTCGAAGCCGCGGGCGGCGAGCGTGAGTGCATAGCTGTCGGCATCGGGCCGCAGCAGCACCGGGCGCAGCGTGTCGATGGCGTTGCGGGCGGAATCGGTACGGAGCAGCGCAGTGGCGAGCAGCTTGCGTGCCGGGATGTTCATCGGCTGGCGGCCGACAAGCTGCTTCAGTTTCTCGATCGCCTGTTCGTAATCGCCCTGCTCGATGTCGATCGCACCGCCCAGCAGCAACATGCCCGGCATGTCGGCCAGCGCGCCGCGGGTCTTGTCGATCAGGCTGCGGGCCAGTTCGTCGTCCCCGGCTCGGGCGGCGATCACGGCCTGCAGATAATAGGCCTGGGGGCTGCCCGGCCGTGTGGCCAGCGCGCGGCGGGTGGCGGCGAGCGCATCGATGCTGCGCCCGGCATCGCCCAGCGTCGCGGCATATTCGATCAGTGCATCGTGATAGGCGGGGTCGCGTTTCAGCGCTGCTTCGAACCAGGGCAGCGCACCGGTCAGCCCGAACTGGCTGCGAACCAGCTCGCCGCGCAGCACCAGCGCCTCGATATTGTCGGGATCGTTCTGCAGCGCCCAGTTCGCCGCCTGCACCGCCCCCAGCAGATCGCCGCTGCGATAGCGGAAGCGGCCGAGATCGCTCCAGATCGCCGCGTCGCGCGGGGCGAGGCGCAATGCATGGTCGAAGGCGGCGGCGGCATCGGCGGTGCGTCCCAAGGCCGCAAGCGCACGGGCGCGGATGCGCAAACCGTAAGGGGCAAGGGCAGGTGCGGCTTTGCCGGCTTCCGCCAGCGCGCGCCGCGAATCGCCTTGCAGCAGCAACGCATGGGCGCGCAGCGGTGCCGCCAGTTTGGCATCGAGGCCCGCGGCAACCGCCCGCTGCACTTCACCTTCGGCGGGGATCCCGTCGCCGGTGGCCAGCATTGCACGGGCGAGCGCGACATGCGCGTCAGCCTTGTCAGGGGTAGCGCGTACCGCCTGCAGCGCGGCGGCGCGGGCGCCATCGGGATTGCCCGCCTTCAGCAGGGCGATGCTGCGCACCAGTGGATCGCCGTCGCCCGTGCCGATCCCGCCCGAAAAGGCAATGAAGGCGAACAGCGCCAGTGCAAAGGCTGCGAATCCTCCGGCGATGACGAGCAGGCGCCGGGCGAGCGCCGTGCTCCTGCCGCGCCGTCGGCGCCTAGGGTTGAAGGTCATAGGCCTTCATCAGGTCGTACAGTGTCGGCCGGCTGATGCCGAGCAGCTTGGCAGTGCTGGAGATATTGCCCTCGGCGCGGGCCAGTGCGTGGCGGATCGCCTTGCGGTCGGCCATTTCGCGCACTGCCTTCAGGTTGATCGGGGTGTCGTCGCGCGGGGCGAGGTCGAGATCCTCGGCGGTCACGGACTTGCCCTCGGACATGATGGCTGCGCGCTTTACTCGGTTTTCCAGCTCGCGGACATTGCCGGGCCAGCCCCAGGCATCGATGGCGGCCAGTGCATCGGCGGCCAGGGTCTTCGGGCCGGTGTGCATTGCCGCAGCGAACTTGTTGAGGAAATGTCGCGCCAGCAGCCCGGCATCGCCTGGCCGCTCTGCCAGCGAGGGAATCCGCACGACGATCTCGGCGAGCCGGTAGTACAGGTCTTCGCGGAACCGCCCGTCCGCCACCATCGCATCCAGATTCTGGTGCGTGGCGCAGACGATGCGGGTGTCGACTTCGATCGGTTTGCGCCCGCCGATCCGCTCGATCACCCGTTCCTGCAGGAAGCGCAGCAGCTTGACCTGCAGCGGCAGCGGAATGTCGCCGACTTCGTCGAGGAACAGGGTGCCGCGATGGGCCAGCTCGATCTTGCCCTCGGTGGTCTTCACGGCCCCGGTAAAAGCGCCCTTTTCATGCCCGAACAGCTCCGATTCGAGCAATGTTTCGGGGATGGCGGCGCAGTTGATCGCGATGAAATTGCCCTTGGCCCGCGGGCTCGCCTCGTGCAGCCCCCGCGCCAGCAACTCCTTGCCGGTGCCGCTGGCGCCGAGCAGCATCACCGATACATCGGCGCCGGCCACCCGCTCGATCGTGCGGGTCACTTTCAGCATTTCGGGCGCGCCGGTGATCATGCCGCCCAGTACTGTCGTCGCCTCGGCGCGGGCCGCCAGCCGGCGGTTCTCCGCTTCCAGTGCATGAACGTGGAAGGCGCGGGCGACGATCATCCCCAGCGTGTCGATGTCGATCGGCTTCTGGTAGAAATCCCAGGCGCCCATCTCGATCGCCCGCAGCATCGATTCCCGCGCGCCATGTCCCGATGCGACGATCACCTTGGTCGCAGGCGCCAGCCGCAGAATCGCTTCCAGCGTCGCAAAGCCTTCGCTGGTGCCGTCGGGATCGGGCGGCAGGCCCAGATCGAGCGTCACCACGGCCGGCTCTTCAGCACGAAGCAGTGCAATCGCCTCGTCGCGATTGGCCGCGCAGTGGATCGCGTAGCCGTCATAGGCCCAGCGCAACTGGCGCTGCAGGCCGGGATCATCCTCGACGATCAGCAATTTGGGCATGGCTTCGGGTTTTGTCTGGTTCATGCGGCGCGCTCTGCCGGAAGGTCTGCCGCGTGGGCCGCCTTGAGGAAGACACGGAAGCGCGAACCTTCGCCCTCCCGCGATGTGACGTCGATCCGCGCTTGCATCGCTTGGGCAAGCTGCTGCGCCTCGAACGCGCCGATGCCGAAGCCGCCGGGTTTGGAGGAGGCAAAGGGGCGGAACAGCTCGTGGCGGACAAAGGCTGGCGACATCCCGCAGCCGCGGTCGATCACGTCGATCACGACCTGCAGCCCGTCGGCGGCAACCGCCAGCGCGACCGGCGCGTCAGCCGGGCTGGCCTCGATCGCGTTCTGGAGCAGATGCCCCAGTACCTGCTCGAGCGCGGTGCTGTCAGCGAGTGCTACCGCGTTGCGGGGGGCATGGACGATGATCGGATGCGACGCGCGCCGTGTTGCCGCGACTCGCTCGACCAGCGGTACGACGTCGGTCGCCTGTGGCGGATCGGCGCGGCCGCGATGATACTGGCTCAGGCGCGCGAGCAACCCGTTCATTCGCTCGGCTGAATCCTTCAGTGTCGCGACCATGTCGGCGCGGAATTCGGGGTTGTCGGCGTGGCGCTCCGCATTGCGCGCGGTCAGCGTCAGTTGCGACACCAGGTTCTTGATGTCGTGCAGGATGAAGGCGAAGCGGCGGTTGAATTCCTCGAAACGCTGCGCTTCGGCCAAGGCTTCCTGCGCGCGTGCTTCGGCCAGATGGCTTGCGACCTGCCGGCCGGCCACCTTGAGCAGGTCAAAATCTTCCCAATCAAGCCGCCGCGGCACGGCGGGCCGGGCGAGCAGCACTGCGCCGGCGAGTTGGCCCATGTGCGGTAGCGGCACCACCACCCAGGCGCTGCTGTCGTCTAGCATCCATTGCGGCACCGCGACCCAGTCGGGCGATGCGTCGCCCTGTTCGCGTACCGCATCCAGATCAACGATGCGGCCGGTGCCCGCCAGATGCGCTTCCAGATCGGGATCGCCCGTGATCGGCAACATGGTACGGTCCCAGTTCCAGCTCGCGCCCGGCAAAAGGCCTGCGCCGTCGGGCAGCAGCAACAGGCCGGCCGGCGAGGCAGTAAGATCGGCCAGCGCCTTGACGATCCGCTCCTCCAGCGCGGCGGCGCCGCCGGGTGCTCCCAGCGTTTCGGTGAAGTGCATCCATTCGGCACGATAGTCATAGCGATGGCGGAACAGATGCTTGGCGAGCTGCACCTTCACCCAGGCGCGCAGCCAGTCGTTCGACAGCAACGTCAGCAGAGCGGTGGTCGATCCGAACACGAACGCTGTCTGGAACAGCCGCGCATTGCCGCCGCCCAGCGAGCCCAGCGCGCTGGTGACGAAGGCGATCAAGGCGAGATAGGCACCCGCCGCCGCCACGGAGAGCGATTGATAGGCGACCGTGCGGGATACGCGCACCCGCCACTCGCGCTTGCGTTGCAGCGCTACCGTCATCGCCAGCGCCACGCCGACCATCGTGCCACCCCGCAGCGCGGACAGGGTCGCCGACCAGCTACCCGCCAGATAGGCTAGGCTGAACACCGCGAAATCGGCGAGCCACAGCCCGCCTATCGCTAGCGCCAGCCATTGCAGCCCGCTGCTCGTAGCCGTTTCACCCGATGCGCCGTGCAGCGCCTGTACCATCACCAGCGCCGCGACCGCCGCCAGCATGCGTAAGAGCAGTGCGGCAGACTCGATCGCGTGCGCCTGGGGCGATGTGGCATGGGCAAGCGCTGCGATCCCGACGATCATGCCCGCAACCGTGACAAAGGCGATCACCGCGTAGACGCTGCCCAGCACGAGCGGTGCCCGCCCTTCTACTGCCTGGCGATGGACCCGGAAGAGAAACGCGATCCAGGCAAGATCGCGCACGCCTTCGATGACCTGCGTCACCAGCTCGCGGTCGCCAATGCCGGCAACTGCGAGCGCCCAGAGCGCGGTAGCGCCGATCGCGAAGGCCATCAGGCGCGGCGCAGTGCCACGCCGCCCGCGCCGTAGCGCGCGCAGGGTCAGCGCCCCGAACAGCAACGCGGCCAGCGCGTGCATCCAGAGGCTGAGCGCCGTTACCATCAGCGTGCGCCCTCGGGAAACAGGATGACGCGAGCCGTCTGCAGCAGGATCAGCAGGTCGAGGAAGGGCGAGTAATTCTTGGCATAGTAGAGGTCATATTCCAGCTTCTGGCGCGAATCTTCGATCGAGGCACCATAAGGATAGTTGATCTGCGCCCAGCCAGTGATTCCCGGCTTCACCATGTGCCGCTCGGCGTAATAGGGCAGCTTCTGTTCGAGATCCTCGACGAACTGGGGGCGTTCGGGGCGCGGGCCGACAAAACTCATCTCGCCCTTCAGCACGCTCCAGCATTGCGGGATTTCGTCGATTCGCAGCTTGCGGATCACCCGGCCAACGCGGGTGATGCGCGGGTCATCCTTTTCCGCCCAGACCGCTTCGCCCGGCGCTTCGGCATCCTGGCGCATTGAGCGCAGCTTGATGACATCGAAGCCCTGGCCATAGAGGCCGACCCGGCGCTGGCGATATAGCGCAGGGCCGCGGCTTTCGAGCTTGATCAGGATTGCCGTCACCAGGATCAGCGGCACCATCGTCGTGAGCAGCACCATACTGGCGACGATGTCGAACACCCGCTTGAACACGCTCGACACCATCCGTCCCGACGAGAAGCCGTCGGAAAAGATCAGCCAGCTGGGATTGACGCTGTCGAGGTCGACGCGGCCCGTCTCGCGTTCCAGAAAGGTCGAGATTTCATTGACATGGACGCCGGTGGTCTTGATCCGCAGCAAGTCCTTCAGCGGCAGTGCGTTGCGCCGCTCCTCTAGCGCAAGCACGACTTCGCTGGCGTTTAGCAGCACCACATGGTCCGCCAGATTATAGATGGCGTCGCGCGCGATCGCCTCGGGGATCACACGGTTCGCTTCGCTCATCGCGATATAGCCGACCACGGCAAAGCTGGCGCCCGGCAGTTTGGACAGCGTCTTCAATCGGGCTGCGCGGGGGCCGGCGCCCAGCACCACGATCCGCCGCTTGAAGGCATGACTGCCCAGCGTCTTTCCGAGCAGGATACGCAGCAGCATCAGCAGCACGATGGCGAACACCGCTGCATAGAGCAGGTTGGAGCGCCAAAAGCCGATCGGCGGAATCAGGAAATACAGAACGCTGAGCGCTATAACGCCGATGCAGATCGAAACGATGAGCCGGGCAAGCGCCTGGCGTAGCGACTGCAGCGCATGAGAGCCATAGACGCCGACCGCAATCATGGTGATTTGCATGGCGACGGCGAAGCTGGTCAGTTGCAGCCATCGTGTGTCGATCGCCCCCGGTAGCATGCCGATCTGATGGGCGCGCAACTGCCACCCGAGTTCGCCGGATGCGACAAGCGCCGCGGCATCCAGCAAGCCGAGCAGCAGTACCGCGTTGGGCACATATTGCTTGAAAAGGCGGGTCATCGTTTCTCCGCATTAACGGCGAATTGTAAACGAATCCGACACACGCCAACCGCGGTGGCACAGGAATGTGGGTAAAACGCAACCGTTATCCACGCGTACTGTTTAAATGCGCGGGGCCATTAGCTACATCTTCTACCATCCTGTCAGGGAGCCGTTTTGCATGCCGGACTCGAAACCGATCGTTCCTGTGATTCTTTCGGGAGGCTCGGGAACCCGCCTGTGGCCGATGTCGCGCCCGGAAAAGCCGAAGCAATTGCTCTCGTTGACGGCCGAAGAGACGATGCTGCAGCTGACCGCCCGGCGCGCCTCCGGTGAGCGATTCGCCCGTCCGATCGTCGTCGCCAACGCTTTCCACGCCGATCTGGTCGAAGAACAGCTGGGGCAGGTGGAAACCGGCGCGCAGGCGCTGATTCTTGAGCCCATCGGCCGCAATACGGCACCGGCAATCGCACTGGCGGCGATTGCCGCCGGCGGCGGCAGTGAGCCGATCCTCGTAATGCCGTCCGACCATGTCATCGGCAACGTCGATGCTTTTCATAGCGCGATCAATGCAGCCCTGCCTTTCGTCAACGAAGGCTGGCTGGTCACCTTCGGTATTGCCCCGGACGCGCCGGAAACCGGCTATGGTTGGATCAAGGTGGGGGAGGCGCTGGGTGAAGGGGTTCACCGTGTCGAGCGATTCGTCGAAAAGCCGCCGCGCGATCTGGCCGAGGCGATGCTTGCCGCCGGCGATCATGCCTGGAACGGCGGCATCTTCCTGTTCCGCGCCGACATGTATCTGGGTGCCTTGAGTGTCTATGCGCCGGAAATGCTGGTCGCGGCGCAGCAGTCGATGGACAATGCGCGCCGCGACGGGTGTCGCATCTTCCCCGACGCCAAGAGCTTCGCTGCCTGCCCGGCCGATTCGGTCGACTATGCCGTGATGGAAAAGGCACCACGCGTGGCGGTGGTGCCGGTGTCGATGGGGTGGAGCGATGTCGGCAGCTGGGATGCGCTGCACGCTATCAGCAACCCCGACGAAGGCGGCAATGTGGTTCGCGGCGATGTGGTCGCGATCGATTCGCGTAACTGCCTGGTGCAGAGCGAGCCCGGCAAACGCGTGGCGCTGGTTGGCGTCCAGGACCTGATCGTCGTTGCTTCGGGTGCGGACGTGCTGGTGCTGCCGCGCGGCCGCAGCCAGGATGTCAAAAAGCTCATCGAGGCCATGCAGGAGTGACGCGAGGGCGGGTACGGCACCGGGCCGTGCTCGCCGCATGGGCGGCGGTGGAGGAATCTCCGCCGCTCGTCACTTGCGCGTTGTGCGGGCGGCCGCTCGGCCGTCGCACCGAATGGCATCATGTCGTGCCGAAAAGCGAGGGCGGCCGCGATACGGTACCGCTCCATCCGATCTGCCATCGCACGATCCATGCCAGCGCGACCAATGCCGAACTGGCGCGGACCTATCCGACGCTCGATGCCTTGCGTGCTCGGGCGGACATCGCCCGCTTCCTTGCCTGGATCGCTGACAAGCCGCCTGACTTCCACGCTCCCACGCGGCGGAAGGCCAGTTAAAAGAAAAGCGCCCCGAAGGTTTCCCTTCGGGGCGCCATCCTCTCCAGCCCGATCGATCAGTCGATCTTGGGCAGCGTTTCGAACTGGTGGAAGGGCGGGGGGCTCGAGAGCGTCCATTCGAGCGTCGTCGCGCCTTCGCCCCAGGGATTATCCTCTGCCTTGCGGCCGGCGAGCAGCGACCAGATCACATTGACGAAGAACACCGCCATGCCCGCTGCCATCACCATGTACCCGACGGTCGCGAAGTGATTCCAATAGGCATATTGGTTAGTGTAGTCGGGAATGCGCCGCGGCATACCCTGCAGGCCCAGGAAGTGCATCGGGAAGAACAGCATGTTCACACCGATGAAGAACACCCAGAAGTGAACCTGGCCGAGGAACTCGCTGTACATCTTCCCCGTCATCTTGGGGAACCAGTAGTAGAAACCTGCGAACAGGCTGAACACCGCGCCCAGGGACAGCACATAGTGGAAGTGGGCGACGACGTAATAGGTGTCCTGCATGTAATCGTCGACGCCGCCATTGGCGAGGACGACGCCGGTCACGCCGCCGACCGTGAACATGAAGATGAAGCCGATCGCCCAGACCATGGGGGTTTTGAAGCTGATGGAGCCTCCCCACATCGTCGCGATCCACGAGAAGATTTTTACGCCGGTAGGAACCGCAATCACCATGGTTGCGGCGGTAAAGTACATCTTCACCTGCACCGGAAGGCCGGTGGTGAACATGTGGTGCGCCCACACCACGAAGCCGACCAGGCCGATCGCGACCATGGCATAGGCCATGCCGAGATAGCCGAACACCGGCTTGCGGCTGAAGGTCGCGATGATGTGGCTGATGATGCCGAAGCCCGGCAGGATCATGATGTACACTTCGGGGTGGCCGAAGAACCAGAACAGATGCTGGTACAGCACCGGATCGCCGCCGTACTGCGGATCATAGAAAGCGGTGCCGAAATGGCGGTCGGTCAGCAGCATCGTGATCGCCGCGGCCAGCACCGGAAGTGCGAGCAGCAGCAGGAAGGCCGTGACCAGCACCGACCAGGCGAACAGCGGCATCTTGTGCAGCGTCATGCCCGGCGCGCGCATGTTGAAGATGGTGGTGATGAAGTTGATCGCGCCCAGGATCGACGCCGCGCCCGCAAGGTGGAGCGAGAAGATCGCGAAGTCGACCGACGGCCCGGGCTCGCCATAAGTGGATAGCGGCGCATAGACCGTCCAGCCCGTGCCCGCACCCACGCCGACGAACGGCGAGAGCATCAGCAGGATGAAGCCCGCCACGGTCAGCCAGAACGAGATGTTGTTCATCCGTGGAAAGGCCATGTCCGGCGCGCCGATCATGATGGGCACGAACCAGTTGCCGAACCCGCCGATCATCGCCGGCATCACCATGAAGAACACCATGATCAGGCCGTGTGCGGTGATCAGCACGTTCCAGAAGTGCATCGCTTCGTCGAACGTGCCTTCGCCATGCAGCTTGGCGACCCACCAGGGCAGATACTGGATGCCCGGTTCCATCAGCTCGGCCCGCATGATGCCCGAAATCGCGCCGCCGATGATGCCGGCGATAATCGCGAAGATCAGGTAGAGCGTGCCGATGTCCTTGTGGTTGGTGGACATGAACCAGCGGGCGAAAAAGCCCGGCTTGTGATCGGCGTCATGGTGCGCATGGTCGTGCGCACCGGCGTAATGAAGCGCGGTATCGGTCATGGCTCAGTTGCCCGTGTTACCGGCGCCGGCTGCATTGGCCGTCGCAGGTTTGTTGGTCGCTGCCGGGGTGGCGGTGGCGTTGACGGTCGGCGCGTCGTTCGCGGCGCCATTGGCCGTTGCGCCGCTCTGGTCGTTGCCAGCGGCGGTGGCGCTGGCAGGCTCGTGTGCCGCGCCGGGCATGGTGCCGCCCTTGGCGGCGACCCACTGCGCGAACTTGGCCTGGCTCACCGCTTCCACGGCGATCGGCATATAGGCATGGCGCGCGCCGCACAGTTCGGAGCACTGGCCGAAATACACGCCTTCCTTCGGGATGATGAAGCTCGTTTCGTTGAGCTTGCCCGGAATCGCGTCGAGCTTGATCCAGAAGGCGGGCACGGCCCAGCTATGGATCACGTCGGTCGCCGTGGTGACGAGCCGGATCGGCACGCCCACCGGCAGCACCACGCGCTGATCGGTGGCGAGCAGGCGCGGCCCGTCGACATCGGTGCGATAGCGCTGGCCCTTGGCGACCTGGCCCTCTTCCTTCAGCATGTTCGCGGTCAGCTGGATGTCGCCATGGTCGGGATATTCATAGGACCAGAACCACTGGTTGCCGATCGCCTTCAGCGTCACGGCGTTCTTGGGCGCCGGCTTGAACTGGGCGGCGAGCAGCCGGATCGACGGGATCGCGATCGCCACCAGGATCAGCACCGGCACCAGCGTCCACAGAATCTCGATCGTGGTGTTGTGGCTGGTGCGCGACGGCGTCGGGTTGGCGGCGCGGCGATAGCGGATGATCACCCAGACCAGCAGCGCGAGCACCAGCAGCGAAATGGCGGTGATCAGCGGCAGCAGAATTTCATTGTGGAACCAGTGCGCTTCCTGGCCGGTCGGCGTCACCTGCGGCTGCAGATAGAAGGCCTTGTCCACCGGCTGGCCGATTCCCGGCTGCGGCCGGGTCAGGGGCTTGCCCTGGGCGTCGAGCGTCGGGTCGGCAACCTTCCCCGCCGGGGCCGGCGCTGCCGTAGCGGCAGCCGGAGCCGCCGCAGGGGCGGCGCTGGTCTGTGCGTGGCTTGGCAGGGCGGCCATCAGCCCTGCTGCCAATATCCATGTCGTCAAGCGAGGAATGCGCATCTTGTTTATTCACCCTCTCCCTGGAGCGCGAAGAACCGGGCAGGACACGCGCCCACTGCCGACGGGGTATACGCTGAACAACCCCTTTCTCAACAGTTTTTCGAGCGCGGTTGCGGTCGATCAATGCGAGTCCTAATAGGCCGGGGCCGCACGCACAGATGGAGCTCGCACATTGACCGGTGACGCAATCCTCGACGAATTTCGCAGCGCAGGCGCGTTGCTTGAGGGACATTTTATCCTGTCTTCCGGTCTACGCTCCCCCGTATTTCTCCAGAAGATGCGCATCTTCGAGGATCCTGTTCGCACCGAACGCGTGTGCAGCGCGCTGGGCAAATTGATTCGCGAAACCTTTGGCGCGGTGGATATGGTGGTCTCGCCGGCAATCGGCGGCATCATTCCCGGCTATGAGACGGCACGGGCGCTCGGCTGCAAAGCGGTGTTCGTCGAACGCGAGGACGGCGAGTTCCAGCTGCGCCGCGGCTTCGAGATTCCGGCGGGTGCGCGCGTCGTGATGGTGGAGGACATCGTCACCACCGGGCTTTCGTCGCGCGAATGCATCGCGGCGATCCAGAAACATCCCGGCACGCTGGTCGGCGCCGCCTGCATCGTCGACCGTTCGAACGGCACGGCCGATGTGGGCGTGCCGCTGATTTCGCTCACCAAGCTGGATGTGCCCGCCTATCCGGCCGACCAGCTGCCGCCCGAACTGGCGGCGATCCCTGCGATCAAGCCGGGGAGCCGCGCGATAGCATGAAGAATACGCTCCGGCTCGGCGTCAATATCGACCATGTCGCCACCGTGCGGAACGCACGCGGCAGCGGCTATCCCGATCCGGTGCGTGCAGCGCTGCTGGCGGCAGAAGCGGGGGCGGACGGCATCACCGCGCATCTGCGCGAGGATCGTCGCCACATCACCGACGACGACATCGCCCGGCTGGTGGCGGAACTGACGGTGCCGCTCAATTTCGAAATGGCGGCGACCGAGGAAATGCTGGGCATCGCGTTGCGCCACCGCCCGCATGCCGTGTGCCTGGTCCCCGAGAAGCGCGAGGAGCGGACGACCGAAGGCGGCCTCGATGCAGCGGGACTGCACAATCATCTGGCGCCGATGGTCGACAAGCTGCTGGAGGCCGGTTGCCGCGTTTCGCTGTTCATCGAGCCCGATCCGCGCCAGATCGACGCGGCGCTGCGGCTGCGTGCGCCGGTGGTCGAACTGCACACCGGCCGCTACTGCGACCTGCCCGAAACCGAGCGTGCGGGGGAACTGAAGCGCATCGCCGACGCTGCCGCGCTTGCCGCGAAGGAAGGCGTGGAGCCGCATGCCGGGCATGGGCTTACCTTCGACAATGTCGTGCCGATCGCCGCGATCCCGCAAATACGCGAGCTGAATATTGGCCATTTCCTGATCGGCGAAGCGATTTTCGAGGGGCTCGCCCCGGTCGTTCAGCGGATGCGTGCGCTGATGGATTCGGCGCGGTGAGTGCCTGCCTGATTCCTCCCCGGTACCGGGGAGGAGCCGCATGATCCTCGGTCTTGGTTCGGACCTGTGCAATATCGAGCGGATCCAGGCCTCGCTCGACCGGTTCGGCGCCCGGTTCGAGGCGCGCGCCTTTACCGAGGTGGAACTGGCCAAGGCGGCGAAGCGGCCCCACAATTACGCCGCCACGCTCGCCAAGCGCTTTGCGGCCAAGGAAGCATTTTCCAAGGCCGTCGGAACCGGCTTCAAGCGTGGGGTGTTCCTGAAGGACATCGGCGTCGTCAACGCACCTTCGGGTGCGCCGACGCTGGCGCTTACCGGGGGTGCGAAGGCCAGGCTTGACGCCATCACCCCGCCGGGCCACGTCGCCAGGGTACATCTCACCCTGACCGACGATCATCCCTGGGCATTCGCCATGGTGATGATCGAGGCGCTGCCGATGGGAGGGGGCGCATGACGGGCGAAGAATTGGCGTTGGATCGCGAGGAACAGCCGGCCGCAGCGGCACCTGCGGAAAAAGGCACCGACTGGTGGGCGGAAATCCGCGGGGTGCTGTGGCTGGTACTGGCGGTACTCGCCTTCCACAGCCTGGTCGCCAAGCCCTTTTACATTCCGTCGGAATCGATGCTGCCCAATCTGCGCATCGGCGACCGGCTGATCGTGACCAAATATCCCTATGGCTATTCGTTCGTCACGCCGACCTTCCATTTGTTGCCGCCCATCCATGGCCGGCTGTTCGGGCGGATGCCGCAGCGCGGCGATGTCGTGATCGTCACGCCGCCGGGGCAGGAAACCGACTATATCAAGCGCGTGATCGGCCTGCCCGGCGATACGCTGGAGGTGCGTGGCGGCGTGGTCTGGCTGAACGGCAAGCCGGTGCCGCGCCGTTCGATGGGTGAGCAACTGATCCCGATCGACGCCAATACTCGCTGCGATTCCAATCAGGAACGCGGCGGATCGCCCTTCTATCTCGGGCGCCGTGTGGCCGGTCCCGACGGCAAGGCCTATTGCCGGCTGACCATCTATCGCGAGACGCTGCCGAACGGCGCCAGCTATGACACGGCCGATCTGGGTCCGTCGGAAGGCGACAATTACGGCCCGATCCGCGTGCCCAAGGACCATGTGTTCCTGATGGGCGACAACCGCGACAACAGCGCCGACAGCCGGTTCAGCCTCGCCCAGCAGGGGCTGGGCGGGCCGGTGCCATGGGAGAATATCGGCGGCCGCGCCGAGTTCATCACTTTCTCGCTCGACGGCAGCGCCGGCTGGAACCCGCTTCGCATGCCGGGATCGGTCCGCGCCGGGCGCACTGGCCTGTCGCTCCATCCGGACCATGTGACGCCATGAGCGACGATCCGCTGCAATCCGCCCGCATCCGTGTGACGCGCGAGCCGGGGCCGAACGAAATGCGCGACCCGGCGGTACGCGCCGAGTTCAAGCGCGCAACCGTATGGTTCGCGATGGCGATCGGAGTCGCGCTGGTAGTGCTGCTGGTCCAGCCGCTGCTCATCATCTTCGGCGGCCTTGTCTTCGCTTCGATGCTCGACGGCGGCGCGCGGCTGCTCGGCCGTATCCTGCCGATTCCGCGCAGCCTGCGAATCGCCCTGGTGATCCTGCTGGTGATCGCGTTCTTTGGGCTGGTCTTCTATCGCACCGGCGTGCAGATCGCCGACCAGGCCGAACAGTTGCGCACCACGCTGGAGACGCAGGCGAACCGCTTTGCCGGCTGGCTGGGCGAACTGGGTCTGATGCCGGGCCGGTCTGACATTACCGGGCTGGTGCAGCAGGCGGTGGGGTCGCTGGGCAAGCTCACCACGGCGGTGGGAACGGCGATCGGCGCCGTCACGTCGATGGTGATGATCGTCATCCTCGGCCTGTTCGTCGCGCTGGAGCCGCGCATCTATGAGCGCGGGCTGCAATGGCTGGTGCCCCTCGATCACCGCACGCGCTTCGCGCATATGATCAGCGACATGGCGACGACGATGCGGCGCCTGCTCGCCGGCCGGCTGCTGGGCATGCTGGTCGAAGGGCTGATGACCTGGACATTCCTCAGCATCGCCGGGGTGCCGATGGCGCTGCTGCTCGGCATCATCACCGGCGTGCTCGCCTTCATTCCCAATGTCGGCGCGATCATTTCGGGCGTACTGATGGCGGCGGTGGGCTTCAGCGCCGGGCAGCAGACCGGCATCTGGGCGCTGATCATCTATTTCGGCGTGCAGAATTTCGACGGCTATGTCGTGATTCCGATGGTCGCGCGCCGCACCGTCGACCTGCCGCCGGCGCTGACCCTGTCCTCGCAGATCCTCGCGAGCACGCTGTTCGGTGTGCTCGGGCTGGCGCTGGCCGATCCGATGGTCGCGATGATCAAGGTCGCGCTGGAAAGCAACGCGAAGCAGAACGACACGGACGACGGCGAAGACGAAGCTGGGGACTGAGCGATGCTGGTGCTGCACGATTATTTCCGCTCGTCCGCGGGGTATCGGGTGCGGATTGCGCTCAACCTGAAGGGCATCGCCTATCAGCGCCGCGAGATACGGCTGCTCGAAAACCAGCAGTCGAGCCCTGAACATCTGGCGCGCAATCCGCAGGGGCTGGTGCCGGCGCTGGAGGCCGACGGTCTGATGCTCACGCAAAGCCTTGCCATCATCGACTGGCTCGATGCGCGTTATCCCGAGCCAAGGCTGATTCCCGGCGAGGCGGCGGCGCGGGTGGCGGCGCTGGCGCGGGCGATGGTTATCGGCATGGACGTCCACCCGATCAACAATCTGCGGGTGATGCGTTATCTGGAAAGCGAACTGGGTGCGGATGGCGATGCGCGCGCCGCCTGGACCGCGCACTGGATGCACCAGGGTTTTGCTGCGCTGGAGGCGTTGGCGGGCAACCATGGCGGCGACGGGCCGTTCCTGGGCGGTGCCGCGCCTGATATTTCCGATTGCTTCCTGGTGCCCCAGTTGTTCAACGCGCGCCGGTTCGGCGTGGCGCTGGATTCCTATCCGCGCCTGTTGCGTGCCGAGGCGGCGGCAACTGCGCTCGATGCCTTTGCCCGCGCCCATCCGGAGACGGTCGCTGCGGCGGGCTGAACTGCGCGGTGTCCTGCGCCATGGTCGCGGCATAACTGCCCGGGGCCTAGCCCTGCGCTATCGCCGGCGCTCTGCCACCAGCCGGTCGAACAGCGCCAGATAGTCGCCGACCGAATCTCCGTCCCAGTCCTGCGGGTCGGGGCGCGGACGCCCCGGCTGCAGCCAGTAATCGAGTGCGGCGACAAGTGCCTTGTCATCCTCGCGCGGCACCACGCTGCCCAGTTCCGGCCCGTGAATGATCTCGCGGACCGCAACGCTCGCTTCCGTCGATACCACCGGCGTCCCTTGCGACAGCGCCTCACGCAGCACGCCGGGCACGCCTTCATAGTCGGAGGTAAGCGCTGCGACCGTCGCCTGGCGGATTGCCGGCAGCGGATCGAGCGTGTGGCCCGGCATCGATACGCGCGCCGTAAGCCCCAGGCGCGCCACCTGCGCCTCGATCGCAGCCCGGGCGCTGCCCTCGCCGATCAGCAGCAGCTTGACCGTGCGGTCGGCCAGTCGGGGCAGGGCGGCAATCAGCCTGTCCCATCGCTTCTGATGCTCCAGTCGGCCGACGCCGACGATATAACGCCCCTCCGGAATCGGCGGCAGATCGGCATCGGGCAGGGGCAGTGCCGGGGGATTGGCGATGACGCTAACGCGCTCGGGCGCAATCCGCATGGCCGCAATCGTTTCCGCCGCCATTGCCGGCGTCATCGCCACGACATGGTCGAGAAAGGCGGGGTGCATCCGCAGCCAGCGGTGATAGCCCCAGCCGAACACCCGGCCGAGTTCGGGCCGCACCAGCGCGTTCGAAACCTTGCCGACGATCGGCGGTGCGGCGCCGCCCAGTTGCAGCCGGGTGGCGGCCACCACACCGGTATAGTGGTTGCCCGGGCAGAACAGGATGTCGGGGGCTGTCGCCCGGATCTTCCCGGCCAGGCGGAGCAGCGCGAGATGATAGCTGCTGCCTAGCTCGATCAGCTCCACGCCCGGCGGCAGCTCGGCGGCCAGCGGCCCGTCGGCATCGCCGATCACCAGCGTCACGCGCCGCCCATGCGCTAGCCAGCCGCGTACCAGCCGCAGCATGGCGCGCTCCACCCCGCCGCCGCGAAGCGTTTGCGCAAAAGTGAGAATATGCGCGGCTGTGGGAGGGGAGGCGGATTGGAGCATGGGGTTGCGGTTTGCCACGCTAAAGCCCAAATCGCTGCCGGAATAAACCGCAATCTGCTGGCAATCGGCCTTCCTGCGCTTCGCGCCAGGCATGGTGCCCAGACGGGACGCGGAACACGGTGTGGCTTTCTGTCTGTCCTGTCGGTGGCGCATTTGGGAACACAAGATCATGAAGGCCCTGAGGCTGCGGTGAATACGAGTATTGTAGAGGCTCCCGCGAGTGTTGCGCCGGGCCTTGCCGGGCTGGAGCCTGTAGAAAAGATCAAGCGCCGCTGGCCGATGCTGCTGGGTGGGGCATTGACCTTGCTCATGATTGTCGGGCTGGGCCGCGAATTGTTCGGCGCTGGGCTCAAGGGTCTGCAAAGTCTGCCGTCCAACCCGCTGTTCTATCTGTCCTTTGCACTCTACTATCTGGGGCCGCCGACCTTCGATTATGTCATTTTTCGCCGGCTGTGGCACATACCCCTTTCGGGAATGATCGCGCTTCACAAGAAGCGCATCTCGAACGAAGTGCTGCTCGGCTATTCGGGCGAAGCCTATTTTTATGCCTGGGCGCGGCAGCGGACCCAGATGGTGGCTGCGCCGTTCGGTGCGGTGAAGGACGTGATGATCCTGTCCGCCATCGCCGGCAACGCGGTTACGCTGGCGGTGGTCGCGATGGCGCTGCCGTTCGGCGTCGGCCTGCTCAAGCCGTCGGAATTCAACACGCTGATGGGCTCGGTGGGCGTGATCTTCGCAATGTCGCTGCCGTTCCTGATCTTTTCGAAGCGCGTCTTCTCGCTGCCGCGCGGGCAGCTGTGGTGGGTATTCGGCATCCACTGCGTGCGGATCGTCACGGGATCGGTGCTGATCGCCTTCGCCTGGCATTATGCGATGCCGCAGGTTTCGCTCGGCATATGGCTGTTGCTGGCGGCGGGGCGGCTGCTCGCGTGGCGCCTGCCGCTGGTGCCGAACAAGGAACTGCTGTTCGCCAATTTCGCGATCATGATCATCGGCCAGGACGAGGCGCTGTCGAAACTGGTGGCGGTCATCGCGGCGCTCAGCCTCGTCACCCACGTCGCCCTGATAGCAACCTTCGCCATGTTCGATCTGTTCAAGAGGAAAGAAGCATGAAGCGCTTTGCCGTTCCGGTCGCGCTCGCGTTTGCCGCGTCGGTGTTGCCGCATGCCGCCGCCGCCCAGGTTCTGGGCGAGGATGCTGCAGCCTGCACCAGCCGCCACGGGCCGGCGATCGAAGTGAATGTAGTGGGACTGAAGGACCGCACCGGCCGCCTGAAGCTGGAGCTCTATCCGGCGGATGAGGAAGATTTCCTGAAGGACGACCGCGATCTGAAGAAGGAAGGCAAGACCTTCCGGCGGATCTGGGCAAACACGCCCGCCACGGGGCCGGTGGTGATGTGCATCCGCGTACCGGCGCCCGGCCGCTATGCCGTGCTGTTCACCCATGACCGCGACGGCAAGAACAAGTTCAACTTCTGGTCCGACGGCGCGGGCTTCGTGTCAAACCAGCGGCTGGGCCGCAGCCGCCCGAAACTGCGCCAGGCGGTCATCGACGTGCCCGGCAACGGCGTTACGACGGTTACGATCAAGGCGCAGTATCTGCGTGGGCTGGGGGGGTTCGGCCCGCTTGAATAAGCACAGCGCCTGCGCCGCCTAGGGCGCCGGCGGCGTTTCGCTGGCGGCCCAGGGCGCAGCATAGACGGTGATCGGCACCGTCCCCAGCCGATACTCGCCGCGCACGCGATAGCCCAGTTGCGCCATGTGCGCCATGACGCGGGCGCGCACTTCCATCCGCTCACCGCGATAGGGCGTGCGCATCACCACGATTGCCGGACGGCGAGCGAAGATGCGGTCGACTTCTGCAAGCTGATCCACGCCGACCGCGCCGTTTTCGCGCGTGCGCGACAAATGGCTGGGAAACAGCCACGCACTCGCGGCGCAGCGGCCGGTATAGCCGTAGAGCATCGAATCGCCGCTGTGCACATAGAGGCAGCCCGGGCCGTGGCCGATGCCATCGGCCAGCGTCTGGAGCTGCGCATGACTACCGCGATGATAGGCAGCCGAAGCCGTCATTGCTTCGCCGACGATCAGCACCAGCGCCAGCAGCGCCGGCGCGACCCGGCGGCGGCCGAACTTGCTATGGGCAAACCATGCGGCGCTGCACAGGCACCCCGGCAGCATCACCGGCAGGGCATAATGGTTGAACCAGGAGCCGAACAGGACAAGCCCCGCAATCGCGCTGAGCAGCCAGCCGAACAACAGCGTCGCATCGGCAGGCGGGCGGCCTTCGCGCCGCACGCTGCGCCAGCCGAACCCGCTGACGATCAGTGCGGGCGCCAGCGCCAGCGTGACTTCGCAGAACCCGCCGAACAGTTCGAGCGGGGGATCGCTGCGGCGGTCGAGCACCGAGGCGAAGTTCGCATAGAGCCAGGCGTCGAAATGCCCGAGTGCCGCATAGATCGCGCCCGCAGCCACCGTAGGCAGCGCTGCCATGCCGGCATAGCCAAGGGCGCACAGCACAATCTGCACCGCCGTCGAACCCAGCCGATATTCGCGGTGCAGCAGCCACAGACCCAGGAAGAAGCCTTCGAACACAACCGGATATTTCACCTGCATCGCCAGGCCGATCAGCAGCATGGCCAGCAGGTTGCGGGCTATGCGGCGGCGGTCGCCGAGCAGATCGTCCGCGCGCGGCAGAATCAGCGCGACGGCCCCGGCGGTAAGCACATTGTAGAATACCGGCGCCTGCCCGCCTTGTCCGTCGGCCAGGTTGAGCATCAGGATATAGAGCAGCGCGGCGACAGAAGCGCCCGCCGCCCAGCCCACGCGCCGCGCGATCTGGGCGATCAGCAGTGCGGTTGCCACCACGCTCGCCAGCGCCATCGCCTGATAGGCGAGGATGCCCCAGCGCACCCCCAATGCAGCGGCCGGCGCGTAAACCAGAAACAGGCCGATCGGCTTGCGATCCCAGATGTCGACATAGGGGAGCGCGCCGTGCAGCATGCGTTGCGCGGCGACGAAATAGAATTGCTCGTCGACATGGACGAGCGGGTTGCCGAAGGTCACGGCGCGCGCGGCTAGCGCCACCAGCAGCAGGATCAGCCATTGCGGCAGCGCGGAGAGCCATGCGGCGCGTTCCCGATGGGCCGCCTTGGCGGTGCTTCGTTCGAGCTCGCCTGCACCGGCGATATGGCCTGTCACGCTTATTTGAACTCCCTGCGTCCGCTGGCACGGCTGCCGGACCCGAACCCCCGCTCGATGCCCCGCTGGAATAGCGGCGACGGCCATAGCGGCTGATTCGCCCGCTGTCACGAACACGCCACGAACCGGGGGCAAGCAGCGCCTGAACCAGCGACAGGGACTGCATCGCAATGAGCATTCGTATCGACCGCCGCGCCTTGATTCTCTCGGCCACCTTCGGCGCAGGGGCGCTGTCGCTGCCCGGCATCGCCCTGGCCCAGGCCTCGGCGCGGGGCTTCACCCATTCGGTCGCCAGCGGCGAGCCGGGGCCCGACACGATGCTGCTCTGGACGCGCTATGTGCCCGCCGATCGCGGCGCGGTGAAGCTGCGCGCGCAGGTCTCGGCGACCGAGGACTTCGCGCACATCGTGGCGGAAGGCTCACAGATCACCGGCCCGTGGCGCGACCATACCGCCAAGGTGACCGTGGACGGGCTGACGCCGGGCACGCGCTATTTCTATCGCTTCATCGCGCCCGACGGCAGCTTCTCGCCGGTGGGCCGCACCCGCACGCTGCCGGTGGGTGACACCAGCCGCTTCGGCATCGCGATCTTCTCCTGCTCCAACCTGCCGTTCGGCTGGTTCAACGCCTATGGCCATGCTGCGGCGCGCGACGATATCGACCTGTGGATCCATCTCGGCGATTATCTCTACGAATATAAGCAGGGCGGCTATGCACCTCCGGGCGGCGCGATCGGCGGCCGCTGGCCCGAACCGGCCGGCGAACTGATCCACCTCGCCGACTATCGCCTGCGCTATGCCAGCTATCGCAGCGATCCCGATCTGCAGGCGCTGCACGCGGCCAAGCCGATGCTGATCCAGTGGGACGATCACGAAAGCGCGAACGACAGCTGGGAAGGCGGCGCCGAAAACCACCAGCCCGACAGCGAAGGCGACTGGAGCGCGCGCAAGGCCGCCGCCATGCAGGTGTTCCGCGAATGGATGCCCGTGTCGGAAACGCCCTGGGGCACCTATGACATCGGCACGCTTGCAACCTTCTTCCGCACCGAAAGCCGGCTGCTGGCGCGCACCGAGCAGCCGGACATCGCGCCGCTGTTCAAGGAGGCCGATCCGGCGAAGGCGCTCAAGGCGTTCCGCGACGGGGCCTGGCAGGATCCGGCTGCGACGATGCTCGGCACCGAGCAGGAAGTGTGGCTCGACCATGCCATGCGCCGCTCGGTAAAGGCGGGGCAGCGCTGGCAGGTGGTCGGCTTCGGCACGATCATGGGCAACACCGTCACCCCGCCCGAGGCGATGTCCTGGCTGTCGCCCGATGCCAATCCGCGCGCCAGGGCCTATATCCAGGCGGGGATCATGGCGGGCAAGTTCGGCCTGCCGTTCAACTATGACAATTGGGGCGGCTATCCTGCTGCTCGCGCCCGTTTCCTCAAATCCTCGCAGGCGATGGGCGCCAATCTGCTGGTGGTGTGCGGCGACAGCCACAATGCCTGGGCGTTCGACCTGGCGCAGGACGGCAAGCCCGCGGGCGTCGAGTTCGCCGGCCACAGCGTCACCTCGCCCGGCTACGAATCGGCGACCCGCACTGACCCCAAGGTCGTCGCCGCCGCGCTGGTCAAGACGAACCCCGAGCTCAAATGGTGCGACACCAGCCGTCGCGGCTATATGGCGCTGACCCTCACGCCGGATCAGGCGCGCAATGACTGGCTGTTCGTGGACACCCTCACCGAACGGCGGCCGGCGGCAGGCGTCGGCTATAGCGCGACGGTCGCGCGTGGCCGCAACGTGATGGCCTGAACGATACTGCCCCCGGTGGCCCGGGGGCAGGCCTGTCGTCAGATGTCCTGCACCAGCCGGCCGTAGAGTTCCGGCCGGCGATCGCGGAAGAAGCCGAAGGCGGCGCGGTGTCGCTTGACCCGATCGATATCGAGCGTGGCGGTGATCACGCCTTCTTCGGCCCGGTCCAGCTCGGCGAGGATGTCGCCGCGCTCGTCGGCAATGAAGCTGGTGCCGTAAAAGGTCTGGCCATGTTCGGTGCCGACGCGGTTGGCGGCGATCACCGGCACGACGTTCGACACGGCATGGCCCACCATGGCACGCCGCCACAGCCGCGCAGTGTCGAGGCTCTCGTCATGCGGCTCGTTGCCGATCGCCGTGGGGTAGAACAGCAGTTCCGCCCCCATCAGCATCATCGCGCGCGCGGTTTCGGGGTACCATTGGTCCCAGCAGATGCCGACGCCGATCTTCGCGGCCGGGCCGTCCCAAACCTTGAAGCCGGTGTTGCCGGGCCGGAAATAGAATTTCTCCTCATAGCCCGGTCCGTCCGGGATATGGCTCTTGCGATAGACGCCCGAGACCTTGCCGTCGGGGCCGATCATCGCGAGGCTGTTATAGTGGTGCGGCCCGTCCGCTTCGAAGAAGCTGGTCGGGATGTGGATGCCCAGTTCGGCGGCCAGCGCCTGCATCGCCAGAACCGCCTTGTGCTCGCCGACCGGCTTGGCGGTGGCGAACAGGCTTTCGTCCTCGACGCGGCAGAAATATTCGCCCTCGAACAATTCGGGGGGCAGCACCACCTGCGCACCGCGCGCTGCCGCCTCGCGCACCATTTCGGACACGCGGGCGATGTTCGCGTCGATGTCGTTCGAAAAGGCGAGCTGGAGCGCGCCGACAGTGATCTCGGTCATCAAAGTCCTCAGAGCGTGATGCCGAAGCGGGCCAGTGCCGCCGCGGTCAGAAAATAGAGCAGGATGGTCATCCCGATACCGGCGAACAGCGCCGGTGCGAAACTGGTGCCCGACCGCAACAGCACCGGCACCAGCAGGAACATGGGAAGCGACGGCAGCACATACCAGAAGGTGGCCTGCAGATGATCGGCAACCCGCACCGGATCGCGCGTGTCGCGCCACAGCCACAGCACGCCGAGCAGCGAAATCAGCGGCAGCGATGCCACCAGTGCTCCGAACGCCGGGCTGCGCCGGGCGAGCATCGCGACCGCCGCGACGATCATCCCGGACAGCAGCGCGCGGACGACGAAGGCGGTCATGCCCGGGTCGGTATCTGCTGCGAAATACAGTGGAAGCTGCCGCCACCGGTCAGGATATGGTCGGCGCGCTGGCCGACGATGGTGCGGCCGGGGAAAATGCCCTTCAGCGTTTCGACAGCGGCTTCGTCATGGGCCTGGCCATATAGCGGCACGACGACGGCGGCATTGCCGATGTAGAAATTCATGTAGCTCGCCGGGATCACTTCATCGTCGGCGATCACCCGGCCGGGCGAAGGCATGCGGACCAGCTCGACGCCGAAGGCGCGGGCGCGGTCGGCGGCATCCTGATAGACGCGCCAGTTGGGGTCGTTCTCGGCCGGCTCCGGGATCAGCAGCCGGTTGGGGCCGACGAAGCGGGCGAGATTGTCGACATGCCCGTCGGTATGGTCGTTGAGCAGCCCGTTGCCGAGCCACAGCACCCGGTCATAGCCTAGATCGGCCGCGAGCCGCGCCTCGATCGCGTCGCGGGCCAGGCCGGGGTTGCGATTGGGGTTCAGCAGGCATTGCTCGGTGGTGACGCACAGGCCGGTGCCGTCGCCGTCGATCGCGCCGCCTTCCAGGATCCAGTCATGCACCAGCGCGTCCATCCCGTACCGGGCAGCCAGCCGGGCGCCGATATCGTCGTCGCCTTCCAGATCATATTTGCCGCCCCAGCCGTTGAAGCCGAAGTCGTGCGCGGCGCCCGCGCCATCGAGGATCGCGGCGGTGTCGCGCAGCCAGATGTCGCCGAACGGTTCGGTGACGATCTTGGCCGTGTTGCCCGCAAGCGCTGTGGCGGCAGCCGCCGCTTCAGCATCGGCGGCGACCAGAATCACCTGTTCGCCCTTGCCACCGGCGTGAACGGCGCGGGCAAAGGCAACGACTTCGGCGCGGACGGGCTCCAGATCGTCGAGCCAGAGATCGCCATGGCTGGGAAAACCGATCCAGACCGCATCGTGCGGCGCCCATTCGGGGGGAGGGGTAATGGTCATGGGGCCGCCCTTAGCGTCATCGGGTTACAGGTAAAAGGCTGCGGCCGCGTCGCATCGGCGCGGGCTATTGCCCGGCGCGCGACGCGTCGCGGACCGCGCGGAATTCTGCGTTCTTGTACCAGTTCGGCCAGGCATTGCCGTCCGCCAGCGCGCGGCCCAGGCCATAATAGACGCGCAGGTCGGACAGCGCGCCGTCCCAGTTCCATGCGGGATCATATTCGTCCTGCGGCTTGTGATAGCGGTTGGTGACATAGTCTTCGGCCGCCTTTGCGCCGGCTGCCTTGCCGCCGACCACCAGATCCTCGCCGCTTTCGCCGTAGAGCATGGGGACGCCCAGCTTGGCGAAGCTGAAATGATCGGAACGGTAATAGCTGCCCTTTTCCGGCGTCGGCTCCAACCCGATCACCCGGCCTTCGGCGGCGACGAACGGCTTCACCATATCCTCGATTTCGGACTTGCCCGCGCCGACCAGCACGAAGTCCTTCGCCTTGCCGACGATGTTCAGTCCATCCATGTTCACGCCGCCAACGGTCTTCGCCAGCGGATAGACGGGGTGTTCGGCATAATATTGCGAGCCGATCAGCCCCTGTTCCTCGGCAGTGACCGACAGGAAGACGATGCTCCGCTTTGCCGGCCCGGCCTTTGCCTGCGCCTCGGCCAGGGCGACCAGACCGGCAGTGCCGGTCGCGTTGTCGACCGCGCCGTTGCAGATGTCGTCGCCCTTGACCGGCTTGCAATGACCCAGATGATCCCAATGCGCGGAGTAGAGCACGACTTCGTCCGGGCGCTCGGTGCCGGGCAGGATGCCGATCACGTTCTTCGATGCCTGGCGCTTGATGCCGAGGTCGAACGAGGCCGACGCACGCATGCCCAGCGATACTGCCTTGAAGCCCTTGTGCTTTGCCGCCTCGACCAGGGCCGCGTAATCCTTGCCCGCACTGGCGAACAAGGTGCGGGCGGCGTCTTGCTGGATCCAGCCGATCAGTTGCGACTGGTCGAGATGGTCGCCGGGCGTATCCTGTTCCAGCTTGGGGCCGCCCCAGCTGCTTTCCACCACGCCCCAGCCATAGGCGGCCGGTTCGGTATCATGGATGATGATCGCGGCAGCGGCGCCTTGCCGGGCCGCTTCCTCGTACTTGTACGTCCAGCGGCCATAATAGGTCATCGCCCGGCCGCCGAACGGCCCGTCGAGCGTCATCGTCTGCCAGTCGGGGTCGTTGATCAGGATGACGACCGTCTTCCCCTTCACATCGAGGCCGGCATAGTCGTTCCAGCCACGCTCCGGCGCGTTGATGCCATAGCCGACGAACACCATCTCGCTGTTCTGAAGCGCGATATGGGGGGCGACGCGGTAGCTGCTGAATACTGCCTGGCTGCCATAGGCGAGCGAAATTGGCGCCTTGCCGCCGCTGAACACGAGTTCGCTGGGGTTCTTCACCGTCAGTTCGACCAGCGGCACGTCCTGCACCCACTGGCCGTGATTGCCGGGCTGCAGCCCCGCCTTCTGGAACCGCTCGATCAGATAGGCGATCGTCTTGTCTTCGCCGGCCGTTGTCGGCTTGCGCCCCTCGAACGCGTCGGAGGACAGCGTCTGGGTGACGGACTTCAGGGTGTCGAGCGAAAGGGCAGGTGCTGTGGTCTGGGCCTGAGCGGCGGTGGACGTCAGCAAAGCAAGGGCGAGCAGCGAACGGCGCATGGAAATCCTCCTGTTGTCCTCGTTGTGCCGAGTCCGTTCGCGCGGGTCCAGCACAACGAAAAAGGGCGGCCCCGAAGGACCGCCCCGTTTCCTGTTTCCGAACGGAAGCCGAAGCTTAGCGCGAATAGAATTCGACGACGAGGTTCGGTTCCATCTTCACCGGGTACGGCACTTCGTCGAGCGTCGGCACGCGGGTGAAGGTGACCTTGGCGGCGCCGTCCGCCACCACATAGTCGGGGATGTCGCGCTCGGCGAGGCTCTGCGCTTCCATCACCAGCGCCATTTCCTGCGCCTTGCTGCTCAGGCTGATTTCCTGGCCCGGCTTGATGCGGCGCGAACCGATGTTACACTTCTCGCCATCGACGCGGATGTGGCCGTGGTTGACGAGCTGGCGGGCGGCGAAGATCGTCGGCGCGAACTTGGCGCGATAAACGATCATGTCGAGGCGCTGTTCGAGCAGGCCGATCAGGTTCTGACCGGTGTCGCCCTTCATGCGCGACGCGTCTTCGTACGAGCGCTTGAATTGCTTCTCGGTGATGTCGCCGTAATAGCCCTTCAGCTTCTGCTTGGCGCGTAGCTGGATGCCGAAGTCCGACATCTTGCCCTTGCGGCGCTGGCCGTGCTGGCCGGGGCCATATTCGCGCTTGTTCACCGGGGACTTGGGACGACCCCAGATGTTTTCGCCCATGCGGCGATCGAGCTTATGCTTGGCGCTGGAGCGCTTCGACATCGTAATTCCTTACCAATTGCGTTGACGTTGACCCGGGCGGCGAACCGTCCTGATCGCGATCCCGGTTTCGCCTGTGCCGTTTCGCGTGAGAGAAAGGGCGCAGGGCCACCGCTTCACCGGGGTGCGGGGCCAATTGCGAAGCGGCGCGCCTAGCGGGGGTGGGGGCTGGAGTCAAGCGCTGGCAAATCACCCTCACCCTTCCGCGGCTTCGCCGCTCCCTCCCTCTCCCAAGGGGAGAGGGAGGGGCCCGCCGCCGAAGGCGATGGGAGGGGGAGGGTGGTATTCTGTCAATCCGCCCGATGGCGCTTCTTGCCCTCCAGCGCTGACAGCACGCCGCGCAGCGTGCGCAGTTCCTGGCTCGACCAGCCGGGCTTGGTCAGCAGCGTGCGCAGCGTGCGTTTGGTCGACGGCACCCGATCGGGTGGGAAATAATAACCCGATTCCTCGAGCATCGCGTCGAGCTGGCCGATCATCCCGTCCAGCTCCTCCTGCGGGGCAGGGGGATCGAGGTCGACGGCGGGCGGGCTTTCCAGCCCGACATGCTTCGACCACTCATAGGCGACGAGGATCACCGCTTGGGCAAGGTTGAGCGAACCGAATTCGGGGTTGATCGGCACGGTGACGATCGTCCGGGCGAGCGCGACATCGTCTGTCTCCAGCCCCGAACGTTCCGGCCCGAACAGGATCGCGCTGCGGCGCTGCGCCGCGTGGATTTCGCGGGCAGCGACCTCAGGTGTCACTACGGGCTTGGTGACGCCCCGCTTGCGCACGGTCGTCGCATACACATCGGCGCAGTCGGCCACTGCATCGGCGACGCTGTCGAACACCTGCGCGCGTTCCAGCACCAGATCGGCACCACTCGCCGCCGGCCCGGCTGACGGGTTGGGCCAGCCGTCGCGGGGGCTCACCAGCCGCATCTCGGTCAGGCCGAAGTTGAGCATGGCGCGGGCAGCCTTGCCGATATTTTCGCCCAACTGCGGGCGGACGAGCACGATGACGGGGGAATTCAACTTTTGCCGACCTCGCTGACATTGCCGGCGAAATCCTCGAAATCCTTCGCCTCGCGGAAATCCTTATACACGCTGGCAAAGCGGATATAGGCGACCGAATCCAGCCCCTTCAGCGCTTCCATTACCAGTTCACCGATCCGCTGCGAGGGGATTTCGCTGTCGCCGGTGGTTTCCAGCTGGCGCTGGATACCCGACACCAGCCGCTCGATCTGCGCGGGCAGGATCGGCCGCTTGCGGCAGGCGGTGGAGACCGAGCGCATCAACTTGTCGCGCTCGAACGGCTCACGCCGGTCACCGCTCTTCACGACGGTGAGGTCGCGCAACTGGATGCGCTCAAAGGTAGTGAAGCGCGCACCGCACGCCTCGCACTGTCGCCGCCGCCGGATAGCCGCCCCGTCGTCGGTGGGGCGGCTATCCTTTACCTGGCTGGCTTCGTTGGAGCAGAAGGGGCAGCGCATATCAGCCCTCTCTCCGCCGGGGAGAGGGAGGAGCCGCGAAGCGGCGGGGGGAGAGGGGCAGCGAGGGAAGAGGCGTCAGGCCCCTCTCCCCGGCCCTCTCCCCGCGAGCGGGGAGAGGGGTATACTGCATCAGCCGCCGTAGATCGGGAAGCGTTCGCACAGCGCGCGGACGCGGGCCTTCACATCGGCTTCGACGGCGGCGTCGCCTGCCTCGCCCTTTGCACGCAGGCCGTCGAGCACGTCGGCGACCATGTTGCCGATCTCGCGGAACTCGGCCGGGCCGAAGCCGCGGGTGGTGCCCGCGGGCGAGCCGACGCGGATGCCGCTGGTCTTGACCGGCGGCAGCGGATCGTTGGGGATACCGTTCTTGTTGCAGGTGATCGCGGCGCGCTCCAGCGCCTCGTCTGCGTCCTTGCCGGTCACGCCCAGCGGGGTCAGGTCGACCAGCGCGAGATGCGTGTCGGTACCGCCCGAGACGAGGTTCGCGCCGCGCTCCTTGAGAGTCGCGGCCAGCACCTTGGCGTTTTCGACGACGGCTGCGGCATAGCTCTTGAACTCAGGCCGCAGCGCTTCGCCGAACGCGACGGCCTTGGCGGCGATCACGTGCATCAGCGGACCGCCCTGCAGGCCCGGGAATACCGCCGAGTTGATCTTCTTGGCGATCGCCTCGTCATTCGTCATCACCATGCCGCCGCGGGGGCCGCGCAGCGTCTTGTGCGTGGTGGTGGTGACGACATGGGCATGGCCGAACGGCGTCGGGTGCACGCCGCCGGCGACCAGGCCGGCGAAGTGGGCCATGTCGACCATGAACAGCGCACCCACCTCATCCGCGATCGCGCGGAAGCGGGCGAAATCAATATGGCGCGGATAGGCCGAGCCGCCGGCGATGATGAGCGTCGGCTTGTGTTCCTTGGCCAGCCGCTCGACCTGGTCGAAGTCGATCAGGTGATCGTCGGGGCGCACGCCGTACTGGACGGCGTTGAACCACTTGCCGCTCATTGCCGCGCGGGCGCCGTGGGTCAGGTGGCCGCCGGCATCGAGGCTGAGGCCAAGGATCGTGTCGCCCGGCTTGGTCAGCGCCAGCATCACTGCGCCGTTCGCCTGCGCGCCCGAATGCGGCTGGACATTGGCGAAGCCGCAGCCGAACAGCTGCTTGGCGCGGTCGATCGCCAGCTGCTCGACTTCGTCGGACGGGTGGCAGCCCTGATAATAGCGTTTGCCGGGATAGCCCTCGGCGTACTTGTTAGTGAAGACCGAGCCCTGCGCCTCGAGCACCGCCTTGGAGACGATGTTTTCCGATGCGATCAGCTCGATCTGGTGCAGCTCGCGGTCGAGCTCGTGGGCAACGCCGGCGGCGATCGCCGGATCGCTTTCGGCGAGCGTCTTGGTGAAGAAGCCATCCGGCTGAAGGCCTGCCGTTACGGGGTTGGTGCTCATGCGGGGCTCCTTTCGGGGTTGCTCAGCTTGTCGACGCGACGCTGGTGCCGGTCGCCGAGGAAAGCCGTTTCAAGAAACGTGGTAATGCAGGCCTTGGCCATTTCGATACCGACCAGCCGCGCGCCCAAGGCTATCACATTGGCATCGTTGTGCTGGCGCGCAAGGCTGGCCGAAAGCGGTTCGGAAACCAGCGCACAGCGCGCAGCCGGGTTGCGGTTCACCGCAATGGAAATGCCGATACCCGATCCGCACAGCGCGACGCCGAAATCGGCTTCGCCGGCAGCAATGGCCGCGCCCAGGCGATAGCCGTAATCGGGATAGTCGACGCTTTCCGGCCCGTTGGTGCCCAGATCGCGGACGTCGTGGCCGGCGTCACGCAACCAATCGACGAGTTCTGCCTTCATGCCGAAGGCGGCGTGGTCCGAGGCGATGGCGATGCGGTGTTGCATGCCGCGCTCCCTACGCGCGCAAGGCGCCGATGGCTAGACGGTTGGGAGTACAGGATGGCGAAGAGGAAGTTTCTGCTGGTTCCGGCGCTGGTGTGGGCGGTGGCGGCCTGCTCGCCCGCCACGCAGGACCGCGTCGACAACGCGCTCGATAATAGCGGCGAGTCGTTCGACAATGCCGCCGATCGCCTTGGCACGCAGATCGACGACAAGATCGATCGGGCCGCACGCGCGCTACGCAATGGCGCTGACGATGCCGGTAATGCGATCGCCAATGGCGCGGACGACGCCAGCCGGGCGATCGACAACCGGACCCGCTAGGCCGGTCTAGGGCCGCGGCCGGCTCCCTGCCCCGGCGAGCCAGCCGCGCTGCCGCACCAGCGGCAGATGCCGCGCGCTGACCGGGACTTCGCGCCCGTCGGTCAGCCGCAGCAGCCAGCGCCTGCCTTCGCGATGCGCACCTGTGATGGCGGAGGCAGCCACCCAGATGCTGCGATGGACTTGCGCGCCATCTACCGCTGCCAGCTCGACGAGCGCGTCGCCAAACCGGTAGTGGACGAGGACGCTCGCATTGCCGCCATGCACCCGGCAATAATGGTCCTCAGCCTCGATTGCCGTCACCGCCTCCGGCGCGATCCGTGCCCGTGCGAGAAGACCGTCAGCGGGTATTTCCAGCGGCGGTTCCGGGGCATGGGGCGGCTCTTTCTGCTTCTGCGCCGGCCGCATTGCGCGCACGGTAATAAGGCAGACGCCCAGGGCCAGCATGCCGAAGGCCGCGGCGCGGGCCCAGACCAGGCCCGGCATGGTCGTAACCGACGCGCCCACCATCGTCGCGCACCAGATGATCTCGGCCGGTAGCGATGCGTTCAGCAAAACCGTGCCGAATAGCGATACCCGCAGCCAGTCGCTGGGACGTCGCACGAACAGCGCAAACAGAATCTGCCATTTGAGCGCGTTCCAGCCCATCAGCAGTAACCAAAACCCGGCGCGTTGTGCCGGCGGCAGGCTGTCGGTGCGGAATCCCCCGGTTACGATCATCACCCCGGCCAGCGCGCCGCAGGCAATCCATAGCAAGGGGAAGCCGGGAGGCCGCGGCCAGCGCGTTGCACGTTTCGCGAAAGCGGAAGCGCGTTTCGCGAAATCGCGCTTGCCGACAGCCGGGGCGCGGCGAAGCAAGGGAAGGGAAACGGCGCGCATGGCGACACGCTGCCACTGCCCGCGCCGGTCGACAACATCGTTGCGAAAGGAGGTATCTGCATGCGCCGCTTTATTCATGGGCTTATGTCGTTTCTGGCTGGTTGCCTGGTGCCGGCCGTTGCGCAGGCGCAGGCCGCAGACACGGCGGCGATCGCTGCGCAACAGACCGCGCTCCACAAGCTCGACTGGATGCGCGGGCGTTGGCGCGGAACCGCAGAGACAATGACGCCCGCTGGCCTGCTGAAGATGATTCAGACCGAACGGATCGGCGCGATGCTCGACGGAACGCTGCTGGTTATCGAAGGCAAGTCGTGGCGGGAGGACGGCAGCGCGCCGTTCCACGCCTTTGCCGTGCTCTCCTATGACAGTCATACGCAGAAATATACGCTTACCAGCTATGCTCAGGGACGCTCGGGCAGTTTCCCCTTCACGCTGACTGACACCGGCTATGTGTGGGAAACCCCCGCCGGTCCCAATGCCGTCGTCCGATACACTGCGACGCTCGTGAACGGCGTGTACACGGAGGTTGGGGACTTCCGGATGGAGGGCCAGCCGCCGCGACGGTTTTTCACTATGTCACTACGCCGAATTGGGGACACGGACTGGCCAGCGGCTGGCGGAGTCCCGCCTAAGGATTGATTTCCCGGCCGCACTGTCACAAGGCTGCAAAGCTTTTGTCACAGGGGAGAGGTGTGGCTCGCCGGACGTTGCGTCCGGCGACCTGTCGCCGGGAGTTGTCTGGAATGTCGAGTGTTGCCAAGGCGCCGAAAAATGGTGCTGTCCGGGGTGCGGTGCACCGCCACGAGCATCTTACCAAGGAAGGCCTTCTCGAGCGCGCCTTCACCTTCGCGTTCCGCGGCCTCGTCTATGCGCAGATCTGGGAAGACCCGCTGATCGACATGGAGGCGCTGGAGATCCAGCCCGACAGCCATATCGTCACGATCGCGTCGGGCGGCTGCAACGTCTATTCCTATCTGACCGCCAACCCGGCGAAGATCACGGCGGTGGACCTGAACCCCGCGCACATCGCGCTCAATCGGCTCAAGCAGCAGGCAGCGCTGCACCTGCCCGATTATGCGGCGTTCCATCGCTTCTTCGGCCTGGCCAACCGCCCCGAAAATATCGAGGCGTACAAGACCTATATACGCCCGCATCTCGACGACACGTCGCGCGCCTATTGGGAAGGCCGCGCGCCGAACGGCGTCCGCCGGATCAACGGGTTCAAGACCGGCTTTTATCGGCAGGGCCTGCTCGGCCGGCTGATCGGCTTCGTGCATTGGCTCGCGCACCGCTATGGCATCGATCCCAACGAGATGCTGAAGGCCCATTCGATCGAAGAACAGCGCGAAATTTTCGAGACGCACTTCGCGCCCTTTTTCGAAAAGAAGTTCCTGCGCTGGCTGGTCGATCAGCCGGCCGCGCTTTTCGGATTCGGCATTCCGCCGGCGCAGTACGACCTGCTCAAGGTGGACGATCAGGCGGGCATCACCGGCGCGCTCAAGAGCCGGCTGCGCAAGCTGGCCTGCGACTTCGACCTGAAGGACAATTTCTACGCCTGGCAGGCGTTCGGCCGCGGCTATGGCGAGCATGAAGGCGCGCCGCTGCCGCCCTATCTCGAGCGCAAGAATTACGAGGCGGTGCGCGAGCGTGCCGACCGGGTGGAAATCCGCCACACCAACTATGCCGACTATCTCGAATCGATGCCGGCCCAGTCGCTTGATCGTTTCATCCTGCTCGATGCGCAGGACTGGATGACGGACGAGCAGCTTACGCGCATCTGGACCGAGATCACCCGCACCGCCAAGCCGGGCGCGCGCGTGCTCTACCGCACCGCCGCCGTGCCGGACGTGGTGCGCGGGCATATTCCCGACGCGCTGCTGAACCAGTGGGAATATGCGCCGCAGGACAAGCTCGACGACTGGAACCGCCGTGACCGCTCCTCGGTCTATGGCGCAGTCCATCTCTGGACGCTGAAGCCGCACGCATGACCGCCGGTGCAGGGGCGTCCGGGGGCGCCGACCAGAAGGGGTTGATGGACGCAACCTATGCGCTCCATCGCCACTTCTACGACTTCACGCGCAAATTCTATCTGCTCGGCCGCGACCGGCTGATCCGCGATCTGGCGCCGCCGCCCGGCGGCACTGTCCTGGAAGTCGGCTGCGGCACGGCCCGCAACCTGATCGTTGCCGCAAAACATTGGCCTAACGCCCGTTTCCACGGCTTCGACATCAGCGAGGCGATGCTGGGCACCGCGCGCAAATCGGTGGCGAAGCACGGCCTCTCGGACAAGATTACGCTGGCGCAGGGGGATGCCGGTGCGTTCGACGTGAAGGCGCTGTTCGGGCTGGATCAGGTCGACCGCGTGTTCATGAGCTACACGCTGTCGATGATTCCGCCGTGGAAGGAAGCGATCGCACTGGGGGCAAAGGCACTGGCGCCAGGCGGCAGCCTGCACATCGTTGATTTCGGCCAGTATGAGCGCCTGCCGGGCTTCGCCAAGCGTTTCCACTTCAAGTCGCTCAACGACTTTCACGTCTATCCCCGCGCCGATCTGCGCGAGGTAGTCGAAGCGGTTGCGGCAGAGCAGGGGCTGATCGCCGAGTTCCGCGCGTCGCTGCGTGGCTATGTGTGGAGCGCTGGCCTGCGGCGCCCTGCCTGACCCCCCTATCGCCTGCCATGCAGATGCCGTGTTATACCCCTGCGGTATGAACCAGCAGGTCCGTGTCACATCCTCCAGGGAATGGGCGTCGCCGTTCACGGCGAAAGACTTCCTGCACATGCTCGAACTGGGGGCGTTCGAGGATATGCGGGCAGAGCTGGTCGGGGGAGAAATCGAAAAAATGATGCCGGCCGACTGGGCGCATGGCGAACTCGTAATTCGCCTGAGCGCACTGCTATTTCCGCACCTGCAAGCCGCAGGGACGATGGCAGGGGCCGATGTTGTCCTGCGCATTGATGACCACACGGTTCGGGCTTTTGATATCGCTGTGGTGCGGCCCGGCATCCGTCCGCAAAAAGCGCTCGATCCGAAGGACGTGCTGTTCGGAATTGAAATCGCCGAGACTACGCAGCGGCGGGATCTGGGTGAGAAGCGCGAAGAATATGGCGCGGCCGGTATTCCAGCCTATTGGGTTGTGGACAGTGTGGCGCGCGTCACTCACTGTTTCATCCTGAATGCTAGCGGTAGCGCCTACGACGACGCTGTCGTCGTACCATTCGGCCAGCCGATGGACGTACCCGGACTCGGCGGTTCGATCACTATCGACTGATCAAGCCGCCCGGCGCAGTTCCAGCCGGCCCCATATCTCCACCAGCGCATCTACCAGCTCGCGCATCATTGCTTCGTCATGCGCAGGGCCGGGTGTGAAGCGCAGCCGCTCGGTGCCGCGCGGTACGGTCGGGTAATTGATCGGCTGCACATACACGCCATATTCGGCGAGTAATATGTCGCTGATCTTCTTGGCCTTTACCGGGTCGCCCACCATCAGCGGCACGATGTGCGTCGTCGACGGCAGCACTGGTAGCCCGGCATCCGTCATCAGCCGCTTGAGCGTGGCAGCGGCGGCCTGCTGGCCGTCACGTTCGGCGCTCGATCCCTTCAGGTGGCGCACGCTTGCGAGCGCGCCTGCCACCAGCACCGGCGACAGCGAGGTGGTGAAAATGAAGCCCGGCGCATAGCTGCGGATCACGTCGATGATTACCTGGTCGGCGGCGATATAGCCGCCCATCACGCCGAACGCCTTGCCCAGCGTGCCTTCGATGATCGTCAGCCGGTGCGCGACTTCGTCGCGCTCCGAAATGCCGCCGCCGCGGGCACCGTACATGCCGACCGCATGGACCTCGTCGAGATAGGTCAGCGCGTTGTACTTGTCCGCCAGGTCGCAGATTTCAGCGATCGGCGCGATGTCGGCGTCCATCGAATAGACGCTCTCGAACGCGATCAGCTTCGGCAGCGAGGGATCGTCGGCGGCCAGCAGTTCCTCCAGGTGGGCGAGGTCGTTGTGGCGCCACACGCGCTTCTCGCAGCCCGAATTGCGGATGCCGGCGATCATCGAGGCGTGGTTGAGTTCGTCGGAATAGACGATGCAGCCCGGCATCACCTTGGCGAGTGTCGACAGCGTTGCTTCGTTCGAGACATAGCCCGACGTGAAGAGCAGCGCGTTCTCCTTGCCGTGCAGATCGGCCAGCTCGCGCTCGAGGTCGATATGGTAATGCGTGTTGCCGCCGATATTGCGGGTACCGCCGGAGCCGGCGCCGACATCGTGCAGTGCCTCTTCCATCGCGGCGATCACCTTTGGGTGCTGCCCCATCGCCAGATAGTCGTTCGAGCACCACACCGTGATCGGCTTCGGACCGTTATGGCCGGCGAAGCAGCGCGCATTGGGGAACATCCCCTTGTTGCGCAGAATGTCGATGAAGACCCGGTAGCGCCCCTCGGCATGGAGGCGGTCGATGGCCTGGGTGAAGACCCGGGTATAGTCGACCACGGGCACGGGGGCGTCTTCGCGCTGCATGGGAAACTCCTCTACGCCCAAAAACATGGCAATTCCAGCACGTGAACCCCCGTAATTTGACGGCATCTCCGCTGCGGGGGAATAGGCGGACCGTTGCATCCAACATAGCCGTAGATTCCCCAATGGCACCGCTTGCCCACGCGCGTGAATTTGAAAATTCCGAAGACTGTGATTGCGCCGGTGTACAAAGAACCCCGATTTATGGGGGACTTATGGTATAGACGGTCCCATCGCGAGCGACTCGGTAAACTCAAGCGAGTTCGCGACTGAGAGACGTTGCGTGCTCCCGCTTGCAGACGGAGGGCGGCGTATGAAGACGAGCGATATCGAATATTATCGGCGGCGCGAGCGGCAGGAACGCGAGACTGCAGCGCGTTGCGGCGATTCGTCGGCGCGACTGGTCCATCTGGAAATGGCAGACCGTTATTCAGCGCTTGCCCGTCAGATGCCGGTGCAGAGCGTGGCCGCGTTCTGATCTAGAGCTGCTCGATAAGGCCAAGACCGAAACGGGTCAGCGCGGGCGCGAGGGCGTCGGTTTTGGCCGAACGGGCGGTAAAGACTGCCCGGCCCGGCTTGGGGTTATCGGGCCAGTCCTGCCCCTCGGTGAGGTGGACGACGCGCCGCGCTATCCCCGGGCCGCCGTCCACGAATTGGATGCCTGACGGCGCCACTGCGCGAAGCTCGTCTTCCAGCAGCGGAAAGTGCGTGCAGGCATTGACGATCACGTCGACGGCATTGCCGCCCGGCTGCGCAAGCAGGCCTTGCAACTCCGTGGCGACTGCCTCGGGCGCTACGTCGCGACCGGCGAGCTTTTCTTCCGCCAGTTCCACCAGCGCTGCCGATCCATAGCGCAGCACGGTACAATCCGCGGCGAACCGAGCAGCGAGATAGTCGACATAGGGCTGGCGAACCGTAGCAGCTGTACCAAGTACGCCGATGACTCGGGTACGGCTCGCCGCGGCGGCCAGCTTGATTGCGGGTACGGTGCCGACGATCGGCACGTCGAGTGCGGCGCGGACATGCTGGAGCGCGATGGTGGAGGCGGTGTTGCACGCGATCACGATCAGGCGCGGGTCATAGCGTTCGGCCAGTCGACCGAGCAGCGCCGGCACCCGTGCCGCGATTTCCCCTTCGCTCTTGATGCCGTAGGGAAAGCCTGCGGAATCGGCGACATAGACCAGTGGTGCGCGCGGTAGCAGTGCAGCCGTTGGGGCGAGGACGGACAGGCCGCCGACGCCGGAATCGAAGAACAGGATCGGGCGGTTATCGGCCATCGCGGATGGCAATGGCGGTGTGGTAATGCGGGGTCAACCATTACCCGCCTGCAACGGCTGATCCAGATCATTGCAAGAACGGGGGGGCGGGGCTATGCAGCTTCGTGCAAGGGGGGTGTTTTGCCTAGCGACGTTCCATGGCTTGCGCCCCTCGGGGTCCTGCTTCTCGGTTATTTTCTGGGGTCGGTTCCGTTCGGGGTGCTGCTGACGCGCATCGCCGGCGCGGGCGACCTGCGCCAGATCGGTTCGGGCAATATCGGCGCAACGAATGTGCTGCGTACCGGCCGCAAGGGGCTGGCGGCGGCGACGCTGCTGCTGGATCTGGGCAAGGGCGCAGCGGCGGTGTTGCTGGGTGCGACGTTACTCCCCGATGGCGGCGTTCTGGCGGGGACGGCCGCGTTTTTCGGCCATTGTTATCCGCTGTGGCTGAAGTTCCGTGGCGGCAAGGGCGTGGCGACGCTGATGGGCGTGGTCGTGGCGCTCCACTGGCCATGTGGCCTGGTCTATGCTGCGGTTTGGCTGGGTCTGCTGGCGATCCTTCGCATTTCCTCGCTGGCGGGCATGTCGGCGGCGATCAGCGCGCCGGTAAGCGCCGCATTCTTTGGCAGGATTGATCTGGTGCTCGTGCTACTGGCCTTGGCGCTCATCGTGCTCTGGAAGCACCGCGACAATATCGATAGACTGTTGAGCGGCAGCGAGCCGCGGATCGGTAGCAAGAAAGGTGCCTGACCTGCGCGAAGCGCGGCTGCGACTGCTGCGTTCCGCCAATGTCGGCCCTGTCACCTATGTTCAGCTGATAGCACGCTTCGGCTCGGCGGAGGCGGCGCTGGAGGCTCTGCCGATGCTGGCGGCCCGCGGGGGCGGACGTGCGCCGGTGATTGCCGATTCCGGCCTCGTGCGGCGGGAGATCGCCCTCGTCGAGCGGTTGGGCGCGCGCTACCTGTTTCTCGACGATGCAGGCTATCCGCCGCTGCTGGCGGCTCTCGAAAATGCACCGCCTGCGCTCATCCTGCGCGGCGACGATTCGCTACTGCGGCGCCCTTGCGTAGCGATGGTGGGTGCGCGCAACGCATCCGCCGCAGCCTGCCGTTTTGCACGCCAGCTGGCGCAGCAATTGTCCGACCGGGAGGTGACCGTCGTCTCCGGTCTGGCCCGCGGTATCGACACGGCTGCGCATATGGGGTCGCTGGCGGGCGGAACGGTGGGGGTTATCGCCAGCGGCATCGACATCGCCTTCCCGCCGGAGAACGCGGCGCTGCAGGAACAGGTGGCGGAGCGCGGCCTGCTGCTGGCTGAGCAGCCCCCGGGCACCGAGCCGCTCGCGCGCTTCTTCCCGGCCCGCAACCGCATCATCGCCGGGCTCGCGCTGGGGACCGTAGTCGTTGAAGCTGCGCCTCGATCGGGCAGCCTCATCACTGCGCGGATCGCAGCTGAGGCGGGGCGTGAGGTGATGGCGGTTCCTGGTTCTCCGCTCGATCCCCGTGCGCAGGGATGCAATCTGCTGATCCGCGAAGGGGCGACCCTGGTGCAATCGGCGGATGATATATGGGAGGCGATTTCGCCGCTCGATCCGCGCGCGGTGCGTTCGCCGTCCCGACCCTTCCACGGCCCGCCCCCCGAAGACGCCACCGATCCGGAACGCGAGCGGGTTCGTGCGCTGCTGGGGCCGGTGCCGGTCGCCGTCGACGAACTGATCCGCCAGGCCCAGCTTTCTCCCGCAGTGGTGCAGACCGTGTTGCTCGAACTGGAACTTGCCGGTCAGCTCGAGCGTCATGCGGGGGCGCGGGTTTCCCTCCGATACGCCGGCTGAACGGCGCCCTATCTGCAGGCATCTGCATGCTGTTGCATAAATGCTGCACTGCGACACTTTGTAGCGGTGGGCGAAACCTTCGCGTGCTGGCGGGGTTGGGGACGGGCCACGACGCTCCAACCAAGGGATTTGAGTATGCGTAAAGTGTTTTTCGTTGCAATCGCCGCGCTCGGCATGTCGGCCCAGGCCGCCTATGCGCAGGACGATGCCTCCGCCACTTCGTCGAACGGCACCAGCTTCCGCGGTATTCGGCTCGAAGCCAATGCAGGCGGGGACCGGTTCCAGTCGCAGGGCGTTCACAACGACAAGTTCGGCTATGGCGGCACCGTTGGTTTCGACGGGCAGATCGGCAGCCGCGTGGTCGTGGGCGCCGAAGGCAGCTTCTGGCGTGCCAATGACTGGACCGAAAATTGCTCGGCCGTCAGCGGCGGCAGCGTTTGTCACAAGTCGTTCGAGGAATGGGGCGCGGCCGTGCGCGCCGGCGTGCTGGTAAGCCCGCAACTGCTCGTCTTCGCCAAGGGTGGCTATGTCACCAACGAGCAGCGCAAGCGTCTCAGCGTGCCGACCGGCGGCTACTATGACCATTTCAATACCGATGGCTATCAGGTCGGTGGCGGCGTCGAATATTCGCTGACCGGCGAACAGACCCGGATGCCGATCTACACGAACATCCAGTATGTCTATTCGCAGTATAACGATCACACCTCGCGTCAGCGTGTGATGGCGGGCGTGGGCATCCGCTTCAAATAAGCTGTTGCGGGACAGAGGAGCGGGCGCGGCGATGCTGCGCCCGCCCCTTTGCCATGGGGTCAGCGAAGCCTCAGCGTGTCGCTGAAATAGGCGAGGATTCCGTCCTGAATCAGCAGCTGTCCCGGTCCCAGCTTGGAAAGCGCGTATAGGGTGCCCACAGCAAGCGACCCGAGGATCGAAAGCGCCGCGAATCCCCATACCGTGCGGGGCCCGGGTGAAGGGCTGCCTTGTCCGATTGCGATCAGGCCCGAAAAGGCGAGAAATTCGATCAACGGGTAGAAGTCTAGCCGGTAACGGAAGCACATGCTGATCGCCGTCAGCATCAGCAGCGCAGGGATCGACAAGCCTACAGCAAGTGCGATCGACTGCGCACGACCTCGCCCGGCGTTTCGCCACCATGCGAGCAGCGCGACTGCCCCCAGCAGCAACAGCAGCGGATCGGTCAGCAGGAAGCTGCTGGGCGGCAGTTCGGCCGAATCGATCAGCCGCTCGCGCGTGGAAGCGAGCAGCAGCGTGCCGTCGGCAGCGTGCAGCACCCAGACCGGAAACAGATAATAGACGAGGCCGAACGGGATCCGTTGAAGGTTGAACAGCCCGTACTGCGCGGTCCGTGCCAACCGGTCGGGATAGTCGATATTGTAGTTGTAATGCTGATAGTCGGCGAATGTCAGAGGGTTGCCCCAGCGGGCATAATTTACGCCCGCGGTCGCAAGTCCGAGCAGGGCTAGCAGCAGCAGCGGTGCCGCCGTCAGCGCCGCGAATGCGCGCAGATTGCGGCGCTGGCGGAAAAGTTCGACGGCGAGCAATGCAACCAGCGCTGCGATCAGCCCGATTCCGGTGGACACGCGGGTCAGCAACGCTGCTCCGGCCGCGGCCGCCATCACCAGCAGCTCGATCCGTCCCAGTCCGCGCAGAGCAGCGGAAATGGCTGCTGCCACGAACAGGGCACCGCACAAGGCCGCCCACAGACATACCTCCTGATACAGGCTGAATCGCAGGAAGCACACCTGTGCACCGGACAATAGCAGTACGATCCTGCAGGCGCGTCCCAGCCATGCGGGGATCGCCGGAAAGGCGTCAAGTATTCGCTGCAGCGTCCAAAGCTTGGTTCGGACCATCATCAGGATCGCAACGATCGAATAGGGCAGCGTGAAATCCAGCCTCTGCCAGCCGGGAAATACCAGCATCGGCAAGCGAAGCAGTGCCGGCAGCACGCCCCAATAGGCATAGGTCCTGCCGCCGATCGTAAAGCCTTCGCGCTCGACTACCGCCGGGTCGATGTCGAACCGGCCAACCAGCAGGTGTGCCAGCATGTCGTTGAAGGTGAAATTGAGCGGTTGTGCCGCCGGTGTCACCAGCAATGCCATCGCTGCACAAAACAACAGCACGCCGAGCGCGCCGGCACCCAATAGCAGCGGGCGGCGATAGTGGAACGACGAGGCGGCCGGGCTATGGTCTGCGGGCATCATCGGTATCGGTTTGCCGTCTGCGCCTTGGAACGGCAAGGCACTGGCAAGCGCCGCCTGACATCCTACATCGCTGCCGCACCCAACCGTAAGGATCTTGAAGATGGCCGACGCACCCGATCCCGCGAACAACTTGCCTGCCGGTTATGTGCCCCCCACGGTCTGGGAATGGGCACCCGGCAATGGCGGCCAGTTCGCCAATATCAACCGGCCGGTCTCGGGCGCTACGCATGAGAAGGAACTGCCGGTCGGTAGCCACCCGATCCAGCTCTACTCGCTGGGCACGCCCAATGGGCAGAAGGTGACGATCCTGCTGGAGGAACTGCTCGCCGCCGGCCATACGGCCGCCGAATATGATGCGTGGCTGATCAATATCGGCCAGGGTGACCAGTTCGGCAGCGGCTTCGTCGCGATCAATCCCAATTCGAAAATCCCGGCGATGGTCGACCACTCGGTCACACCCGCGCTGCCCATCTTCGAAAGCGGCGCGATGATGCTCTACCTTGCCGAAAAGTTCGGCGCCTTCCTGCCGACGGACACGGCGAAGCGCGCGCAGACGCTCAGCTGGCTGATGTGGCAGATGGGCTCGGCACCGTTTCTGGGCGGCGGCTTCGGCCATTTCTTCGCCTACGCGCCGATCAAGATTCAGTATGCGATCGACCGCTATGCAATGGAGGCGAAGCGCCAGCTTCATGTGCTGGACACGCATCTGGCCAGCAACCGCCACATGGTAGGCGAGGATTATACGATTGCCGACATGGCGATCTTCCCCTGGTATGGCGCAGTAGTGCGGGGGGAGACCTATGCCGGCGCTGATGTGTTCCTGAACGCAGCAGAATATCCGAACGTCCAGCGCTGGGCCGCTGAGATCGCTGATCGCGAGCCGGTGCGGCGCGGCCGGCTGGTCAATCGCGGCATGGGCCCGGAGGACCGGCGCGTTCCCGAGCGGCATGACGCAAAGGACATCGACGTGGTGCTGGAGCGCATCCGCGCCGCCGAGCCGGCTTGATTCACGCCGCTCCCCCGGTCCTCTGCCGGGGGAGCGGCGCTACCTCACTTGGCGGGCATGCAGACGCCCTTTTCGAGCTCCAGATCGGAAACCGCGCGATATTTGGCGACATAGGCTGCCCATGCGGCATCCTGCTTGTCCCGCGGAACATAGTCGCCGGTTGCGAAGGTCATCACTTCTTGGGCCGATTCGACCAGCTTGCCGTCCGGACCTGCGACCAGCACCGGCGCCACGCGCTGGTCGATCTTGAAGCCATGGGTCTGGTACCAGTTGATATGCGCGGCAACGGCAGCACGGAAGTCCGCCATGGTCGCGCCGGCCTTGAGCTTGGACAGGCGCATGCGGGTCATTTCGCCGCTGCCGCAGGGGTTGTCCTGCGCGAAAGCCTGGGTGGAAACCAGCAGCGCAGCAACGCCGAGCGCGGTCTTGAACATATGTCGCATCGCTTACTCCCGTGTTGTTAAGCCAGCGTAACCTTAATGCCCATTGTGTCTCCGCCATGACGGTGTAGAAGCGCGCCGCTTGACGGGCCTCCGCCCCAGTCCCCACCTTACACGCGTACGCGTAAGGAACCGCACGACTCTCATGCAGCTTGTCATCGTCGAATCGCCCGCCAAAGCGAAAACCATCGAGAAATATCTCGGCAAGGATTACCGGGTTCTGGCCAGCTATGGCCATGTCCGCGATCTGCCCGCGCGCGACGGATCGGTGAACCCCGATGAAGGGTTCTCGATGGAGTGGGAGGCCTATGCTGACAAGTCGAAGCAGCTGAAGGCGATCGCCGACGAGGCGAAGAAGGCGGACCGCCTGATCCTCGCGACCGACCCGGATCGCGAAGGCGAAGCGATCAGCTGGCATGTGCAGGAAGTGCTGCGCAACAAGAAGGCGCTGCCGAAGGAAGTTGAGCGCGTTACGTTCAACGCGATCACCAAGCCGGCGATCCTGCACGCGATGGAGCATCCGCGTGATCTGGATACCGACCTGATCGACGCATATCGCGCCCGCCGCGCACTCGACTATCTCGTGGGCTTCACCCTGTCGCCGGTGCTGTGGCGCAAGCTGCCCGGCGCCAAATCGGCCGGCCGCGTCCAGTCGGTCGCACTGCGGCTGATCGTGGACCGCGAGCGCGAGATCGAAGGCTTCACCGCGCAGGAATATTGGTCGGTAATCGCCGACATGGAGGCCGACGGCACGCTGTTCCAGGCGCGTCTGGTCAAGTGGAAGGGCGAGAAGCTCGATCGCCTCTCGATCGGCGACCAGGGCAGCGCCGAGGCCGCGAAGAAGGCGGTCGAGGAAGGCCGTTTCACGGTCGTCTCGGTCGAGACCAAGCCGGCGATGCGCAACCCGCCGCCGCCCTTCACCACCTCGACCCTGCAGCAGGAAGCGGCACGCAAGCTCGGCTTCTCGGCCAGCCATACGATGCGGATTGCGCAGGCGCTCTACGAGGACGGCGCGATCACCTATATGCGTACCGACGGCGTCCAGATGGACTCCTCGGCCATCCAGGCCGCGCGCAAGGCGGTGGCGGAGCGCTATGACGGCAGCTACGTGCCGGACAAGCCGCGCCAGTACCAGACCAAGGCGAAGAACGCCCAGGAAGCGCACGAGGCGATCCGCCCGACCGATTTCAGCAAGGATCGCGCCGGTTCGGGCGATCATGCCCGGCTGTACGATCTGATCTGGAAGCGCGCACTGGCCAGCCAGATGGCCTCGGCGCGGATGGAACGCACCACCGTCGACCTCGCGGACGGCACCGGCCAGTATGGGCTGCGCGCCACTGGCCAGGTGGTGCTCTTCCCCGGCTATCTCGCGCTCTATGAAGAGGGCAAGGACGACGAGGGCGACGAGGACAGCCGCCGCCTGCCGCGCATGTCCGAAGGCGCGTCGCCCGCGAAGAAGGCGGTCCACGCCGAACAGCATTTCACCCAGCCGCCGCCCCGCTTCTCCGAAGCATCGCTGGTCAAGCGGCTGGAGGAGCTGGGCATCGGTCGCCCCTCCACCTATGCCTCGATCATTCAGGTGCTCAAGGACCGCGCCTATGTGCGTGTCGAGAAGAACCGCTTCTTCGCCGAGGAGAGCGGTCGCCTGTTGACCGCGTTCCTCGAACGCTTTTTCGAGCGCTATGTCTCGTTCGACTATACGGCGGGCCTCGAAGAGGAACTGGACGACGTATCCGGCGGCCGTGCCGCATGGCAGGCGGTGCTGGAGGCATTCTGGCGCGACTTCAAGCCGCGCACGGCCGAGGTGATGGAACAGAAGCCGTCGGACATTACCGCGGCGCTGGACCAGTTTCTCGAATCCTACCTGTTCCCCGCCAAGGCGGACGGCAGTGATCCGCGGCTGTGCCCCAATTGCGGCGTCGGCAAGCTCGCCTTGCGCGGCGGCCGGTTCGGCGCCTTTGTCGCGTGCTCCAACTATCCCGAGTGCAAATATACCCGTCGCTTCGCCCAGCCCGGCGGCGAGGCCGGGGAGGATAGCGGGCCGGAGGTGCTCGGGACCGACCCCGACACCGGCCTGCAGGTGGAGCGCAAGGTCGGCCGGTTCGGGCCCTACATCCAGCTGGGTGACGGCAAGGAAGCGCCGCGTGCGTCGATTCCCAAGGACATCGACCTCGATCTCGATTGGGCGCTGAAGCTGCTGAAGCTGCCGCGTACGATTGGCGACCATCCGGAAACCGGCAAGCCGATTACCGCGTCGATTGGCCGCTATGGCCCCTATCTGGCGCATGACGGCAAGTACGCGCGGCTCCAGTCGACCGCCGAGGTGTTCGAAACCGGCATGAATGCGGCGGTGGTGAAGCTCGCCGAGGCCGCATCAGGCGGCGGCCGCGCGCAGCGCGGGGCGAGCCGCGATCCGCTGAAGGTGCTGGGCAAGCATCCGCGCACCGAGGCCGAGATCAAGCTGATGGATGGGCGCTATGGTGCCTATGTCACCGACGGCGAGACCAACGCCACGCTGTCCAAGACGATCGACAAGGACCAGCTCACGCTGGAGGAAGCGGCCCAGCTGATCGACGCCAAGGCAGCGGCAGGCCCGGCCAAGGGCAAGGCCAAGAAGAAGGCGCTGGCAAAGAAGGCGGCTGCGCCCAAAAAGGCGCCGGCGAAGAAAAAGGCTGCCGCGAAATAGCGGCAATGCCCGGCGTCAGGCGGCGCGGCTGTCCAGGCCGCGCAGCCAGGCGCGGGCGGCCTTTTGCGCGTCGATGATTTCGCGGGCGGTCATGTCTTCGGCGATTTCGGCGCGGCATGCCTGCGCCGGCTCGCTGCCGGTCATCGCCGCGATGTTGAACCACTTGTGCGCTTCGACAAGATTGATGGGCACGCCTTCGGCGCCGCTGGAATAGACGACGCCAAGGTCGAAACAGGCATCTGCATTGCCGCGGGCCGCATCGCGCAGCCGACTCTCAATCAGGAATCGCGCACTCTTCAGGCTGTTGGCCACGTCGCTTACCCCTAGTTAATCTCCCATGACGGAGAAAATGCAGGGAAGCTGCAAATAAATGGTTAACGCCGTTAACCGTAATTGTTCAGGGTGTCTGATGCGGCTGGCGCGGCCGTTCTTGCCGCGTGGATTTCATCCCAGCGGAATATTGTCGATCAGCCGGGTGGCACCGATTCGAGCAGCGGCGAGCAGCCGGGCAGGGCGGTCCGGCTGTGGCGCGCCCAATGTCTCCGCATCGGCGAGCACGACATAATCGACGTCGAACCCGGCGGCCGTCAGCGTGTCGCGCGCATGGGCGAGGGCGGCCTCGACATCGCCGCCATCGCCGATGGTCTTGGCTGCGGCACCCAATGCGCGCGGAAGCGCCACGGCGCGGGCGCGATCTTCCGGCATCAGATAGGCATTGCGCGACGACAGGGCGAGGCCGTCATCCTCGCGCTGGGTAAGCACGCTGGCGATTTCGATCCCCATGTCGAGATCGGTCGCCATTCGGCGAATGACCTGCAGCTGCTGCCAGTCCTTTTCGCCGAACAGCGCGATGTCGGGCCGGACTTGGTTGAACAGCTTCGAGACGACCGTCGCCACCCCGTCGAAATGGCCAGGCCGGTGGGCGCCATCGAGCACTTCGCTTACGCCCGACACTGAAACGGTGGTGGCAAACCCAACCGGGTACATCACCTCGACCGGCGGCATCCAAAGCAGGTCAACGCCCGCGGCGGCCAGCAGGCGCGAATCGGCCTGTTCGCGGCGGGGATATTTGGCGAGATCCTCATTCGGCCCGAACTGCATGGGGTTCACGAAGATCGACACGACGACCCGGTTGGCAGCGCGCTTTGCCGCCTCCACCAGCGCCATATGCCCGTCATGGAGCGCCCCCATGGTGGGCACCAGCGCCACGCGCGCGCCTTCACTGCGGAACGCAGTCAGCGCTTCGCGAAGGGCATCGAGTTGGCGGACGGTTTGCACGCTTGGGCACTTTCGATATGAACGGAAGTGCGGCCTTCTATGGGGGGGAGGCGGCGTGATCAAGTAAAGGAATTAGTGCGTTGAATCAGCCCGCGAAACGCCTGCACGTGTTGGTGTTCGCCAACGAAAAGGGCGGCACCGGCAAGTCGACGACGGCGGTGCACGCGGCAATCGCGCTGGCCGCCAAGGGGGCACGAGTCGCCTGTTTCGACCTCGACCATCGCCAGCGGACCATGGGCCGTTATCTCGACAATCGGCTTGCGACGATTCGCCGCACCGGTCGCGATCTGCCGATGCCGGTCTATGAGACGCATGACGGCGAAAGCATGGACTTCTTCACCGAAACGCTCGACCGGCTCGGCGAGGGAACGGATTTCCTCGTCATCGATACGCCGGGCCGTGACGACAAGTTCGCGCGCATCTCGGTGACCAATGCAGATACGCTGGTCACGCCGATGAACGACAGCTTCGTCGATTTCGATCTGATCGGCCAGGTCGATCCCGATACCTTCCGGGTCACGCGGCCCAGCTTCTATTCGGAGCTGATATGGGAATCGCGCAAGCGCCGCGCCAAGGCGGATGGCGAGACGATCGACTGGGTGGTGCTGCGTAACCGCATGCAGCATATCGAGGCGCGCAACATGAAGCGCGTTTCGGAGGCGATCGACCAGCTTTCCAAGCGCGTCGGCTTCCGCGTCATTTCCGGCCTGTCCGAGCGCGTGATCTATCGCGAGCTGTTCCCGCAGGGGCTGACGATGCTCGATTCGCGCGAATTCGGTGAAATGGGCCTCAGCCATGTCGCTGCGCGGCAGGAACTGCGCGAGATGATGGCGGGGCTCGCCCTGCCCGACGTGCCCGCACCGCTCTTCGCCTGATGGGCAAGCTGCTTGTCGCGGCGCTGCTGGCGTGGCTGGTCTGGCAATATTGGCTGAAACCCCGGCCTCGCCCGCTTCGCCCGCTGGCTGAGGAAGAAGCCCGCGCGTTGCTGGGCGTGGGGCCCGATGCTGGCCCGGAAGAGATTCGCGCCGCCCATCGGCGGTTGGTCGCGGCGGTGCACCCGGACAAGGGCGGTTCAGCGGAACTGACTCGCCGCATCAACCAGGCGCGCGACACGCTGCTCGGCTGAAACGCCCCTTTGATCCTTGGGCTTGCAACTTCTGGCGCACTCGCGGATTAGGCGCGCATTCCATTCCGGGAGGGCATGATGACGCATCGTTTCGACCCCACTTCGCTGCGCGAGTATGACATTCGCGGAATTGTGGGGCAGACGCTGGGGCCGGATGACGCCCGCGCAATCGGTCGCGGCTTCGCGACGCTGCTCCGCCGCGCAGGCGGACGTCGGGTTGCGGTGGGCCGGGACGGCCGGGTTTCGTCGCCGATGCTCGAAGCCGCGCTGGTCGAAGGGCTGACCGCCTCGGGCTGCGACGTGATGCGCGTCGGCATGGGGCCGACGCCGATGCTATATTATGCCGAGGCAACGCTGGAGGTGGATGGCGGCATCCAGATTACCGGCAGCCATAACCCCGGCAATTACAATGGCTTCAAAATGGTGTTCCAGCACCGCTCGTTCTTTGGCCAGGACATTCAGACCCTGGGCAAGATGGCGGCGGAAGGCGATTGGGACGAAGGCGATGGCAGCGAAACCGTCACCGATGCCGACCTTCTGGACCTGTATGTCGGCCGCCTCGTCGCCGGCTATGCGGGCGGCACCTATCGGATCGGCTGGGACGCGGGAAACGGCGCCGCCGGTCCCGTCATCGAAAAGCTGGTGAAGCTGCTGCCGGGTGAGCACCATACGCTGTTCACCGACGTGGACGGTAATTTCCCCAACCATCATCCCGACCCTACCGAGGAAAAGAACCTCGCCGATCTGAAGCGACTTGTCGCCGAGAAGAATCTCGATTTCGGACTGGCGTTCGACGGTGATGGCGACCGGCTGGGCGCGATCGACGGACAGGGGCGGGTGGTTTGGGGCGACCAGCTTCTCTCCATTCTGGCTGAACCTGTGCTGCGGGTGGAGCCGGGGGCCACTATCATCGCCGATGTGAAGGCCAGCCAGGCGCTCTATGACCGGATCGCCGAACTAGGCGGCAATCCGGTGATGTGGAAGACCGGCCACAGCCTCATCAAGACCAAGATGAAGGAAACCCATGCGCCGCTCGCCGGCGAGATGAGCGGCCACATCTTCTTCGCCCAGGATTATTATGGCTTCGACGACGCGCAATATGCGGCAGTCCGGCTGATCCAGGCGCTGCACGTGATCGGCAAGTCGCTGAACCAGCTGAAGGACGAAATGCCGGCGATGGTCAACACGCCGGAAATGCGTTTCCAGGTCGATGAGAGCCGCAAGTTCGCGGTGATCGACGAAGTGCTCGACCGGCTGGAGGCTGAGGGTGCCGAGGTCAACCGCACCGACGGCGCGCGCGTGAATACGGCCGATGGCTGGTGGCTGCTCCGTGCGTCCAACACCCAGGACGTGCTCGTCGCCCGCGCTGAGGCGAAGAGCGCCGAGGGACTGGACCGGCTGATGGCGCAGATCGACGCCCAGCTCGCCGCCAGCGGCATCGTTCGCGGGCCGCAGGCAGGCCATTGAGGCTCTAGCGTCTGTCCTCGCCCCCGCCCGCCGCGCGGGAGGGGGCGATTGCCACCTTTCGACTGGCAATTCGCGGCGAAAGCGCCCACATCGCCGGCATGGCTTCGCCACCCCCTTCGATCATTCGCGTCATCGACCTGGAAACCACTGGCGACAAGCCGCCTGCCCATGCCGTCTGCGAGATTGGCTGGCAGGATGTCGTGCTGGGTGCCGATGGCCGCTGGGAACTTCATGGCGAGGGTGGCAGCCGCCTCGTTAATCCCGGGCGACCCATCCCGCCGCTGACGATGGCCGTGCACCATATCCGCGACGAGGATGTCGCCGACGCGCCCTGGTGGCATGACGTCGCCCGTCAGATCCTCGATCCGTGGCCGCGCCGGCTGGCGCTCGCTGCCCACCGGGCGAGCTTTGAGGAGCAGTTCTGCACGCCCGCGATGACGCGTGGCATCGATTGGATCTGCACATGGAAATGCGCGCTGCGGCTATGGCCGGACAGCCCGGGATTCTCCAACCAGATGCTGCGCTACTGGCGCCGCCCCCATGGGCTGGAGCACGAACGCGGTCTTCCGGCGCATCGCGCCTTTCCTGACGCCTATGTGACCGCCCACCACCTGCGTGATATGCTCAACGAATCGAGCGTCGCGCAGCTGGTCGAATGGTCGAAGCAGCCTGGGCTGTTGCCGCGCGTCCGCTACGGCCCCGATCGCGGCAAGGAATGGAGCGAAATCGACGACGATTCGCTCGAAGGGTTCCTGACCGACCGCGACGAGGACATCCGCTTCACTGCCGAAACCGAACTTGCGCGCCGCCGCGGCGGCGGCCCCGTGGGCCGCGATTCGGGGACGCAACGGCTGTTGTTCTGAACGTGGCGCTCAGCGCTTGCCCGCGAGCAGGCGCCGCGTCCCCTCCAGAACCCATCCGAACACCAGATGCGAAGCGGCGCCATATACATGGGTGGCGATCGGCGTTTCGGTGGGGGCGGGGGCAAGCCCCAGGGCCGGGGATGCCGCCTCATCGAGCAGCGCGGAGGTGACGACGCCATAGGCGCTGCCAAAGCCCGAGCTTGCTTCGGGGCGATATTCGGTCAGCACGCCATATATGCCGCCCAGCACGCCGCCGACGATGTAATGGACGGCGCTGCCCGCCTCGGCACGATGGTCTTCCGGCACCGGGGCACCAGTCACGATTTCGCTTACCGCATCAGCGGCCTTTACCGTCGCGGGGTCGGCGTCACCCTCGGGCTGCGGCAGCAGCATACCGGCGCGCGCCTGAAACGCGGCCATCGCCGCTGACGCCACCAGACCGGCGGCGACACCGGCGATCAGGCCGACAAAGGGACGCGGATTGCCTGCCATCAACTGCTCCATCTTCGGCGTGAGGCGCATCAATAGGCGATGCGCGTCACCTTGACCTTATCCTTCGCCAGGAATGCCTGGACGCTCTCCGCGCCGGCGAGATGACCGGCGCCCACTGCCACAAACACCGTTCCCGGCTTTTGGAGCCGCGTCTCGATCCATTTTGCCCAGCGGCCATTGCGATCGCTGAGCAAAATCTTGGCAATTTCGGGCGTGTCCTTCATGCCTTCATTGATCGTGGCGGCCAGCGCTTCGGGGTCGCCGGCGGCCCATTGGTCGATCATCTTGGCCAGTTCGGTGCCCAGCGTGGGATAGTCGTCGATCGCGGAAACGAGGTAGCGCAGCTGCAGCTCGTTCGACATGCCGGCGAAATAGCCAACTTGCTGTTCTGCGGTTTCGAGGCCGAGGATTGGCTTGTTCGCTGATTTCGCGGCATGGGTGAGCGTACGTTCGACGCCGCTGTTCGGATCATAGCCGAGCTTGGGCAGCCCCGCGACGCTGAGCGTGATTCCCGCCAGCCAAGGTTTGAAGCTGTCAAAGGCTGCTGGCGGCACGCCGATATCGGCCATTGCCTTCACATAGGCATTGCGCTTGGCCTCTGGCAGTTGCTCGACGATCGGCTTGGCGCCAGGCGCCAGTGAGGTCTGGGTAATGAGCTGCTGCATCGTCGTCGGATCCGGCTCGACCAGCTCCAGCACCAGTTCGTCGCTCTTGTCGAACGCGGTCTTCACGGCGTGGTCGAACCAGCCGATGCCGGGCTTCAGCACATGCACGGTGCCGAACAGATAGATGGTCGTGTCCGCATCCTTCACCACCCACAGCGCCGGATGCGCCGCGCCGATCTGGACGGCAGGTGCAGCCGGGGCGGCGGTCTGGGCGCCGGCGGCGGGGGCAAAGAGCAGCGCCAGCGGCGCCGCGGCAGTCAGCAGAAACTTCAGCATCGTCCATTCCCCCGTCGATTGGCCCGGCAACGCGCAGGGCGGGTGCTCAGCCCTTCAGGCGGGCGGCATGCCAGGCGACATGTTCAGCCAGAAAGGTTGAGACGAAGTAATAGCTATGATCATAGCCCGGCTGAAGCCGCTGGGTCAGCGAAACACCTGCATCGGCACAGGCTTTTTCGAGCAGTTCGGGGCGGAGCTGCTCGTTCAGGAACGGATCGGCCGTACCGGTATCGACCAGCAGTTCAGGAAGCCGCGCGCCATCCTCGATCAGCGCGACGGCGTCATGGGCGCGCCACGTGGCGCGGTTCTCGCCCAGATAGCCGGCCAGGGCCTTCTGCCCCCACGGCACCTGCGACGGTGCCACGATCGGCGCGAAGGCCGATACGCTGCGAAACCGGCCGGGGTTGCGCAGGCCGATGGTCAGCGCGCCGTGGCCGCCCATCGAATGACCGGTAATGCCTTCCCGGCCGAGGTCCGCCATCGGGAACTGCTCGGCGATCAGCGCCGGCAGTTCTTGCTCGATATAGCGCCGCATGCGGAAATGCTGCGCCCAGGGCGCCTCGGTCGCGTCGACATAGAAACCGGCGCCCTGCCCGAAGTCATAGGCGCTGTCGTCGGGCACGTCTTCGCCGCGCGGCGAAGTGTCGGGCGCGATGAAGATCACTCCCGCTTCGGCGCAGGCGTGGCGATATTCGCCCTTCTCCGTCACATTTGCATGGGTGCAGGTAAGCCCCGACAGATACCAGAGCACCGGCAGCTTTGCGTCCTCGTCGTGCGGGGGCACATAGACCGAAAAGGTCATTGGCGTGCCGGTGGCGGCGGAGGCATGGCGATACACGCCCTGCACACCGCCGAACGCCCGGTTGGTCGACAGCGTCTCCATCAGGTCCGCTCGCGGAACAGCGCGCAGATTTTGTTGCCGGTCGGGTCGCGCAGATAGGCGAGGTAGAGCGGCCCGAACGCGTTTTCGCGCCAGCCCGGCGGGTCCTCGGACGCGGTACCGCCATGGGCGAGGCCGGCGGCGTGCCAGGCATCGGCCGCCTCGGTGCTCGCCGCGCGGAAACCGAGCGTGCCGCCATTGGCGTAGCAGGCGGGTTCGCCGTTGATCGGCTTCGTCAGCATGAACAGCCCGTCCGGCTGCATGTAGATCAGGCGGCCCTTGGGATCGAGCCGGCCGGGTGCGATCCCCAGCGCGCCGAGCGCCGCATCGTAAAAAACCTTGGATGCCTCCAGATCGTTGGCGCCCAGCATCACATGACTGAACATGGTCTTTCCTCCCCTCAGTACACGACGACGCTGCGGATGCTTTCGCCCGCATGCATCAGGTCGAAGCCCTTGTTGATCTCTTCCAGCGTCAGGACGTGCGTGATCATCGGGTCGATCGCGATCTTGCCGTTCATGTACCAGTCGACGATCTTCGGCACGTCGGTCCGGCCTTTGGCGCCGCCGAATGCGGTGCCCTTCCAGACGCGGCCGGTGACCAGCTGGAAGGGACGGGTGCTGATTTCCTTGCCCGCCTCTGCCACGCCGATGATGATCGATTCGCCCCAGCCGCGATGGCAGCATTCGAGCGCGGTGCGCATCACCTCGGTATTGCCGGTCGCGTCGAAGCTGTAGTCGGCGCCGCCGTCGGTCAGCTCGACCACCTTGGCGACGATCTGCTCGCGCGACATGCCCTTGGTGTTGAGGAAGTGGGTCATGCCGAACTTGCGGCCCCATTCCTCGCGGTCCGGATTGACGTCGATGCCGATGATCTGCGCCGCACCCGCCAGCCGGGCGCCCTGGATCACGTTGAGGCCGATGCCGCCCAGGCCGAACACCACGACCGTCTCGCCCACCTGCACCTTGGCGGTGTTGACCACCGCGCCGACGCCGGTGGTGACGCCGCAGCCGATATAGCAGCTCGTCTGGAACGGCGCGTCCTCGCGGATTTTCGCAACCGCAATCTCGGGCAGCACGGTGAAGTTCGAGAAGGTCGAGCAGCCCATGTAATGGAAGATCGGCTGGCCCTTGTAGCTGAACCGGGTGGTGCCGTCCGGCATCAGCCCCTTGCCCTGGGTGGCGCGGATCGCGGTGCACAGGTTGGTCTTGCCCGAGAGGCACGACTTACACTGGCGGCATTCCGGCGTGTAGAGCGGGATCACGTGATCGCCGGGCTTAACGCTGGTGACGCCGGCGCCCACTTCGCGGACGATGCCGGCGCCTTCATGCCCGAGCACCGAGGGGAAGATGCCTTCCGAATCGAGGCCGTCGAGCGTGTAGGCATCGGTGTGGCAGATGCCGGTGGCCATGATCTCGACCAGCACTTCGCCCGCCTTGGGGCCTTCCAGATCGAGTTCGACGATCTCCAGCGGCTTCTTCGCTTCGAAGGCTACGGCGGCGCGGGTCTTCATGGCCTCTTCTCCAAGACGGTGGTTGCGCGCCTGATCCCGCAAAGCCGGAACGGTTGCAAGCGGGTTCCCGATACCGGCCCAGATACCGGCTAAGTCCGTACGTAGCTATCCGCATCGTGCGGCCCTGCCGGATGCATAAAATGCGCGGCATGAAGCGTGAGCCTTCCATGATGCCGACGCCGGGCTTTGGCGCCTCCCAGGCGCGTGAGCTGGTGCTGCTTGTCGATTCGGAAGACGAATCGCGGCGGGCGGTGCAATTGCTGCTGCATGGCTGCGGCTTCGAGGTGCGCGCCTTTTCCGCGGCGGCGGCTGCCTTTTCCGATCCCGCCCTGCGTGCGATCCGCACGCTGTTCGTCGCGCGGCATCTGCGCGACGGCGATGCCGCCGATCTGCTTCGCCGGTTTCGCCAGCTGGGCTGGGATGGGCGCGCGGTCCTGATCGCCTCGCACAGCCGCGACGAACTGGACGATGCTGCGCGCGAAGCGGGCTTCGCGGCGGTGGTGAAGAAGCCGGTCGGCCGGCTGGAACTGCTGGGGGCGCTGGCGCGATGAGGCGCGGGGCGTGATACAAATCAGCGTCGTGCTGGGCGTGCTGATTGCCGTTGCGATCACGATCGGCCGCTATATCCATGCCCTCCGCCAGCGGCTGCTCGCCAACCAGGCCGACGCCCAGCGCCGCGCGCAGGAAGCCGATGCTTTGGCGGCGGAACTGAACCTGCTGATCGACGGTGCGGTCGGCTATGCGATCTACACGGTCGATCCGCAGGGCCGCATTTCGTTCTGGAACGAGGGTGCGCGGCGGCTGCTCGGCTGGCGCGAGGCCGAACTGGCCGGGCAGGACATGACCTGTTTCTACCCCGCCACGGCGATAGCGGAGGGCAAGCCGCGCGCCGATCTCGATCGCGCGCTGGCCGACGGCAAGGTGGAGCAGGAAGACTGGCGTATCCGCCGCGACGGATCGGAGTTTCTCGCGCAGATCCTCATTACGCCGTTGCTGGGCCCGGAGGGTGCGCTGCGCGGCTTCGGCACGGTCATCCGCGACATTACCGAACAGCGCGCCAGCGAGCGTCAGGCCACCGCCAGCGCCAACCATCTGCGCTCGATCCTCGCCACCGTCATCGATGCCATGGTGATCGTTGACGAACGCGGCAACATGCTGTCGTTCAGCGCGGCGGCCGAGCGGCTGTTCGGCTATCGCGAGGCCGAAGTCGCCGGTCGCAACATCAGCATGCTGATGCCCAAGGCCGACGGCGCGCACCATGACGGCTATATCCGTCGCTATCTGGAGACCGGCGAACAGCGGATCATCGGCCGAGGGCGCACGGTGTTCGGTCTCAGGCGCGACGGCAGCACCTTTCCGATGGAATTGTCCGTCGGCGAGGCGATCACCGAGGGCGAGCGCGTCTTTACCGGCTTCATTCGCGACCTGACCGAAAAGCAGCGCGCCGAGCAGCGGATCGAGGAACTGCGCTCCGGGCTGATCCATGCTGCGCGGGTGAGCGCCATGGGCACCATGGCCTCCACCCTGGCGCACGAGCTGAACCAGCCGATCACGGCGGTAGTCAACTATATCCGCGGCGTCACCAACCTGCTCGAAGCGGGCAACCCCGATGACCTGCCGATGGTGCAGGAGGCGCTTGCCGATGCCGCCGGGGAGGCGCTGCGGGCCGGTACGATCGTGCGTCGCCTGCGCGAGTTCGTCGCCCGCGGCGAGCTGGAAAAAAGCGTCGAACATTTGCCCGACCTTGTCGACGAAGCCTGCAAGCTCGCGCTGATCGGCGCGCGCGAAAAGGGCGTTACCGTCGAGTTCGCGCTCGACCCGCAGGCAAGTCCGGTGCTGGTCGACCGGATCCAGATCCAGCAGGTGCTGATCAACCTGATCCGCAATGCGATCGAGGCGATGCAGCGCTCGGACGAACGCCGGCTGGCCTTGTCCAGCCGGCTCGACGCGCCGGGGCTGGTGCGCATGACGGTGGCGGATACCGGAACGGGTGTGGCGCCGCAGATCGCGGAGGATCTGTTCCGCGCCTTCAACAGCACCAAGTGCGACGGCATGGGGCTGGGCCTGTCGATCTGCCGCACCATCGTCGAGGCGAATGGCGGCCGAATCTGGATGGAGCCGCGCCCTGGCGGCGGCACGCTGTTTCATTTTTCATTGGTTCAGGTTCAGGAAGGGGAAGCGCCGTGAGCGACAAGCGACTGGTGCATGTGGTCGATGACGAGGATAGCGTGCGCCGATCGGCCAGCTTCCTGCTCAAGACATCGGGCTTTACGGTGCAGACTTGGGCCTCGGGCGCGGCGTTTCTGAAGGAAGTGCGCCATCTGGAGCCGGGGTGCATTTTGCTCGATGTGCGCATGCCCGAAATGGACGGGCTGGAGGTTCAGGCGGCGCTGGCGGAGCGCGGCGTGAATATGCCGGTCATCGTGCTGACCGGCCATGGCGACGTGTCGATTGCCGTGAAGGCGATGAAGCAAGGGGCGCTCGACTTTCTTGAAAAACCGCTCGAAAGCGCGACGCTGCTCGATGCGCTTGCCCGCGGCTTTGCCCGGCTAGAGTCCAGCGAGGACGTGCAGGCGCGCGCTGCCGATGCGACGACGCTTATTGCCGCGCTGACAGTGCGGGAGCGCGAGGTGCTGGAAGGCCTGGCGCAGGGTTATCCCAACAAGACGATTGCCTATGATCTTGGCATCTCGGCGCGGACGGTGGAGGTGCACCGTGCCAATGTCATGGCGAAGCTGGGCGCGCGCAGCCTGTCCGAGGCGCTGCGCATCGCCTTTGCGGCGGGCATGGGGCGCCGCTCCGTATAGAACCGGATTTCGGCGGCAGCGCAGTCCTTTAGTCTCGGCGGGTGTTGCGTACCCCCGTATCGGGAGGAAGTCCGCCATGCCGCCGGAAACGCCGCTTCGCCATCTGGCCATCCTGGCCCATCCGGGGCCGGACAGCTTCAACCATTCCGTCGCCGCTGCCTGGTGCGACGGCGTGCGCGCGTCGGGGCAAGTGGCCGAGTTGCGCGACCTCTATGCGCTCGGTTTCGATCCCGTGCTGCGCCCGGGGGCCGCGCCCGACGCTGCGCTGGCGGAGGAAAAGGCGCTGCTCCAGGCGAGCGACGCGGTGGTGCTCGTCTATCCGCTCTGGTTCGGTATGCCGCCGGCGATGATCAAGGGATATATCGACCGAGTGCTCGGCGCCGGCTTCACGGCGGACGCGATCGCCGACGGGATGGTGCCGGCCATGCTGGCGGGCAAGCATCTCGCACTTGTAAGCAGTTCAGGCGCCACCCGGCCCTGGCTTGACACGCAGGGGCAGTGGGTGGCGCTGCGTCATGCGTTCGATACCTATCTTCGCACGATATTCGGGATGGAAGATGCCGGCCACCTCCACCTTGATGCTGTGGTAGAAGGAATGCAGCCGCGATTCGCCGAGGAGCATCTGGCGCGCGTGCGCGAACATGCGCGGGCCTTGTGTGCGGAACTGCTGCGGGCGCGGCACGCCGGCCGGATGCGACGCATCCTCGCCGCGGCGGATCAGCAAGGCTGAGCGAGCAAAGGAGAGAGCGGCATGGAACGGCAAGGTTCGAACCATCTCCACCCCGAAACCGCGGGCAATCCGTTATGGGACTGGCCGGCGACCTGCATGGGCCTGTGGTGCGAAATAATGACAGCGCCCTGGTTGCTGGTGCCGCCACCGCATCACGTCAGCAAAAGCGAAGGCGAACAACTCGCCGTGCCGCAGGAGCTGGAAGAGGACGAGCGCTCTCTGTTCGCCTGAACCGCGGGCCCCGTCGGGGAAAATGGTGCTGCCGGCGAGGATTGAACTCGCGACCTCAGCCTTACCAATTTCAATTGGCATCATTTTCGTTACCGCGCTTTCATAGCCGTTTATACGAAAACATTAGTATAATCAGGCTCTTGAGGCTATCGCGTCCATCCCGTATATATCCATAGTCCGCCGTTCGTTTGATTTCACCTGGATACGAAGCGGAGACGGAAGAGATTGATTGCCTACGAATTTGGCGATCGATTATCCGGGCTGCGGAGGTTGCGATGTCAGAGCCGAGACGATTAACGAAGCGCATGATCGATGCCTGCCAGCCGGTGAAAGGACGCGTGCAGTTTCTGTGGGACGGCGAACTGCGCGGTTTCGGATGTAAGATCGAGGGCGCCGGGACGAAATCTTTCGTTCTTCAGTATCGCAATTCCGAGGCGCGCAAGCGACGAATTGTCCTGGGGCGTTATGGCGTAATTACCTTGGAGCAGGCTCGGGACGAAGCCCGTATCAAGCTTGGAGAGATCGCAAAGGGCGGAGATCCTGCCGATGATAAGCGGGCTGCGCGCACTGGCCTAACGGTCGGGGTATTGTGTGACTGGTATCTGACCGAGGCGGCCGCGGGTCGACTGCTGGGCCGCAAGCGCCAGCCGATAAAGGCGTCGACGCTCTATATGGATCGCAGTCGAGTCGAGACTCATATTCGGCCACTCGTTGGCAAGCGGCCCGTTGCAGCCCTCATTTTGGCGGACATCGAGCGGATGCAGACCGACATCGCCGATGGCAAGACTGCAAAGCCGCGGGGCGACGGCCGTGGACGCGCCACAGTCGGCGGCAAGGGAGCCGCCGCGCGGTCCGTCACAACGTTGCACAGCATCTTTGCGCACGCCAAACGGCATGGCTTAATCGAAGGCAACCCGGCCGCGGGCGTCCGCAAATTCCCGGACCAGAAGCGGACGCGGCGGCTGAGCCGCGCCGAAATCGGTGAACTCGGATCGGCGTTGCGTGAATTCAGCGACGTTGAGCATCCCGTGGGTCTTGCGATCATTCGTCTGCTGACGCTTAGCGGTCTTCGTCTGAACGAGGCACAGGGTGTCCGCCGGGATTGGGTGTGCGATGACGGCTACATCGCCTTCGGTGACACCAAAAGCGGAGCGCAGGTCAGAATTATCGGGAAAGCTGCTTTGAAGTTGCTGCGTGATCAACCGGCGCTTGAAGGCAATCCGTATATTTTTCCGTCAGATGGCGGCCAGACCCATTTTATTGCAGCGGATGGGGTTCTCGGTCGCATCTGCAAGCAACTCGGTTGGACGGACGTGACGGCGCATACTTTACGCCATACGTTCGGGAGCATCGCAGGCGAAATGGGGTATTCCGAACTGACGATCGCGGCGATGCTGGGGCATGCTGCGGGGACGGTTACGAGCCGTTACGTTCACCTCGATGAGGCGGTTCAGTCCGCGGTCGAGCGTGTTTCGGCGGCTATCGCTTCCCTACTCGATGGCGCTGTCGGTCGGCCAGCACAGCCCAATATCAACGTCTTCTCAATAGGCTCACCGACGCTACTGACGGGAGCCGGATTCGGCTTTACGGGCACGGTGACCGCTCGCCGCAGCGCCAACGCCTAAGCTCCATGGCGAGTAGACCTTTAAGAGCCTCGCGATTCTGCCCGAGGATCGAACGGTCATTCAGACTTCACACCGTAGTCGCGACGCACCGCTCACCCTCGGCGATCTTGAGACCGACGTAGTCATCCACGCCCGGCGGGGCCATGGGCGCATCGCGGCCTTCGACCGCCGTGATCGCGTCCACGAGCATCCCCGCGATCCGGTCGGCGTCACCGTCCCACCAAGGCTTTAGCCGCTCGGACAGCTCACGATGATAGTCTGACGCGTCCTCTACGTCGATCAGCAGCAGCGGCGCGAGTTCCGCCAACGCGCGGTCGGCCGACGCGAATATGCAGCGTGCGGTCGCGTAGCGCCCAGGCTGCGCGCGCTTGGTTAGCTCGCTCAAGTAGGTCACGTCCCAAGCCGCATTGCGTACCCCCGCCAAGGCGCGGTTGCGGTCCGGGGAACGGAACCCTTTGACCAGTCCGGCCCGAGGCGCCCTAGGCGACAGGAACTTCGTGCAAAACATCGCGGCCGGCCCCGCTAAGATGAATTCGTTCATCATCCAGTCGAGGAGCCTGCCGAAGCGCTCGACCGGCGACAGGCTGCCATCGAGTTCCAACGCGGTCGCCATAAGCATGGCCGCGTAGTTGCAGCGCCAGCGGTGCGGCGGGTGAGACAACGGCAAATCCTCCGGGGGGTCGGGCGCTAAGGAGGGTAGCCGGTCGGAACGGCCGACGGCGAGGTCGATCCAGTAGGTCGCGCGCTCGCCGGTGTCCGCAACGCGGAACCAGCGCAACTCCTCGTTGGCGACTTCGTCGCCCATGACCTGGGCAAGTTCATGAAACGCGAGGCCGGGTTCGATATTGATGTTCATCGCTTGGCAAAACGCCATTAGGTCAAGCGCCAGTCGGGTCGGCTTATCTTCCCGGCCGACCGAGCTATCTCGCGCTATCCTCGCCATCCGTGTGACGACGTTGCGATCCGGGAGCAGCACCGTCGGCAGGCGCTCGATCCGGTCGGCGTAGAGCATTGCCCGCACGGTGAGCAGGCCGGCGGTGGGCGGCACGAACCCAGGCGTCAGCGCCCCGGAAGCCATCAAACGCGCGCCAATCGCCTCCACGTCGTTGAACGGGAATCGGGGGTCGAGGCGGAAGAGGACGGTGGCGTCATCCTCCAGCATCATACGGCCCCTCGATCACGACAGCGCGCATTCCGAATGAAGCTCCGCGCCGACGACAGACTTAGCAATCTGAACCAAGTGCGGATGGTGTGTGAAGAACAGCACCTGGGTGGTCCGGGCGACCTCGGCGAGGACGCGGAAGCCTGCCTCGGCCCGCCGGTCGTCGAAGTTTACGAAGAGATCGTCTGCGAGGAACGGTAGGCCGACTCCTGCCGCGACAGACTGCTCTAGCGCGGCTAGCCGCAGTGCGAGGAAAAGCTGGTCGGTGGTGCCCTCGCTCATCGCGTCGACCTCGACCATGGTCCTCATGTCGTCGCGCATACCAAGAAGTCGCGGGGTGGGAGCGTCGGTGTCTACCTTAAGCGTCGCGTAACGCCCGGTGGTGAGCGTCGAGAAAAGCTCGCCGGCCCGCAGGAGCAACGGATCCTGATGCTGCTCCCGATATTTTTCGATCGCCCACTTAAGCGTCACGGCCTGAGCCCGCTTGAGGATGTAGTCCTCGGCGAGAACTTCGAGCTCCGAACGCGCCTGCTCGGCGTCGGCCGCCGCATCGACGGCGGAGGTCCCATCCGTATTGAGTGCGGCAAACGTCGCGCGCGCATCGCCATGCGCCGTAGCGGCCTCGTCGACAGCGGAATTCAGTTCTTCGAGCCGGGCGCTGAGTGACTCGATTTGGGCGGCGACCTGGTCGGGATCGGCTGCCCCGACCGCCGTCAGCAGCTCATCGAGTCTGAGGCCGTCGCCGGCCTCCAAGATCGCGCGCTCTGTCGCGGCGAGCTCATCGACCAATCCGCGCTTGGCCCGCGAGCGCTCGATCGCCGCGCCGAGCGCAACCCTGTCCGCCGAACCCGTCTCAGCGAGCAGCGGCGCCAGGGCCTCCTCGGTCGCCTTGAGCTTGGCCTGTGCCTCCTGAAGCTCGCCATGGCGCCGTCTGTCCTCGTCGTCCAAGGATCCGTTCAGCGTCGCGGCACTCCGCGCGGCCGCGAGCCGGTCGCGCAGTGAGCGCAGGCGTTCCTGAACTTCGCCCGATGGGACCCCGATCGCATCGGCAAGGCGCCCCACGGCCGCCGCATGCTCGCGCGTGTCCCGGCCAATGCCCTCGATGCGCCGGCGCAGCGACGCCTCCGAGGCGGTCGCCTCCCGCAACTCGTCGAGCAGGTCGAGGACCGCGGCACAGGCCGACACGTCGATCTCCAGACCGGCCTTGGTCAACGCCGCGCGCCACGCATCGCCGTTCGCGTCCAGCGCGACCTCGGCCGCACTCTGTCTGCGATCGAGCGCTGCCGTCTCGAGGTCGAGCTGGTCGAGTTCCGCTTGTGCGAGGAGCCGCTTGCGGGCGACATCCTCGAACTCCACGCGGCGACTCTCCGCCCTAGCGAGCACCGGCGCGATTGGACCGCCTGCGTCCGCGATGCCGAGCGCCGCACTCATTGCCGCCCGGGCGGCGTCGCGTCTGGTTTCGGACAGCTCGACGTCCGCTATGAGGTTGCGCAACTCGGCCGCTGCCCCCTCAGCGAGCTCGCGGTCCGCCTGCCAGGAGTGGAACCTGCCTGGCTCGAGCTCCGGTAGGCCTACATCGGCGAGCCGTCGCTTCCAGCTGGCGAGCGCCTCCTCGTGACGGTCCCTCGCCGACTGCGCGCGAGTTTCCGCCTGCCGATTGGCAAGATCGTGCGAGGCTCGCGTCTGTTCGAGAAGTGAGAGCCTGCCCGAGGCATCTGCGCTGGCGAACCGCGCATCAGCGCGGTCGTCCGCCGCCGCTACGCCGGTCTCGTATCCCGCAACGGCTTCAGCGGGCGCGGGCAAGGCCACGCCATTCAACAGCTGGTCGCGCAGCGGCCGCCAGAGGCGGTTACGTTCGGTCCGTACCTCCGCCAAGTCCTCCGGCGACACTGCGGCGCCGGTCGCCAATTGGGAGATCTCCAATGCCGCGGCGGCCGACTGGTCCAAGGCTCGCTGCGCGGCCTCGTCCTCCCGACGGACCTCAGCCATCAGCGCCGCCAGCGCGTCCCGGGCTTCGTGAACCTCGCTGCCGTCAACCTTTGGAAGGCGGGCCAGCGCGTCGCCGTCGCCCGTCCAGGGTGCGAGCCGCGCGAGGGTGTCCTCGGCCCGGCGCACGGCGCCGCCCAGCTTGGCCCGCGATGCATCACAGCGTGTGTCGGCATCGGCTCCAAGCGCCCGCGCGTGGTCAATGGCGGAGGTCAACTCGTCAACCGCGTCGCTGACCACTGTCGCGGCGAGCGCCGCCGCCGCACGGCCACGCCGTTCCTCGACGCGCTCCCGGTCGTCTTCGACCTGACGCATAGCCAGGCGTTGCTCACTGTCCACGCGGGCAAGTTCCCGCAGCCGAGCCGCCAGCTCGCGTTGAGGCGTCGCATCGGCGTTCCGACCGGCCTCGGCGCGAAGCCGGCGGACCGTCGCCGCGGCATCGGCATGCTCGCCCTCCAAGCCAACGAGGTCGCGTTTCGCCTTCACCTCAGCGCCCGCGTCTGCAACCAAGCGATCGATCTCATCGGCAACGCTCAGCACCTGCGGGTCAGTCGAGACCGTAGCGCGGCGGTCGGCGATGTCGGCCCGAAGCCCCTCGGCCGCCGATATCGCTCGCAAAGCCTCCTCAGCCTCCCGCACCAATTCCTCCGCAGCCGCCTCGCGCTGCCGGCCCAGGTCTACGACATTGTCATATCCAGCGAGCGTGCTGGTCTGCTCCTCGCGCCGCCGAACGAGCGGCGCGAGGCGTCGAACGCGCTCGGCGGCCCGGGATTCCGCCTGTACCGCGTCACGGTCGCGGCGAGCGGCCTCAAGCGCCTCACGGGTTCGCTCGGTGGCGGTTCGCGCGTCCGACCATGCCTTCGGCTTCAATGCGTCGTCGCGGACCGACCGCGTCGACTCTGCGAGCTGGCGTTGGGCCGCCGTGAACGTGCGGCTCCCGCGGTTGGTCGGCCCCCAGATGGCGTCGGATTCCGCCTCCAGGCGCCGCAACTCGTCGGAAACGCCGGTAAGACCGGAACCGGCGGCGAAGAGCGTCCGCCCAACATCATTTTTCGCCTCTACCATCGCCTTTCCGCCGGAGCGGAGTGCCTCCTGATCGAGACTGAAGGATAGGCCGAACGTATCCCGGGTTTGGCCACGCAGCATCCCGGCGAGCGGAGCCTCGTCGATCGGGACGTCGTCGACACCGAGGAGTGTTCCGCTAGTCCCCTTCTTTCGGCGGCACGCAAGCGTCGTCCCGCCGTCTTCCAGCACCGCGCCGACGCGGAGCAGGGAATAGTCGAAGAGGAAGTTGTAGGGCGAGCGGACGGGGAAACCAAACAGTAGGTCGGAGACGGCTGCCAAGGATGTCGTCTTGCCTGCCTCGTTCTCGCCGTAGATGACATGAAGATCGGGAATGCCTGGGCGGAAGTGCAGCTCGCAATCCTCAAAGCGCCCGTAGCGCTCGAGCGACAGGCGGGAAAAGCGCATGGTTAGCCCTCCGCCGTGAGGCGCGACCGCAACGCAGTCGACACGGTGCGGAGGACGTCCGACCAGTCGCCGCGGGCGGCGGCTAGCCGAAGCTCACCCTCATCAGGATCGCCGAGGGACGTGCTGGCCGCGAGCATAAAGCGCTCGAGGTCGCGGCTCAGCGCATCGATAAGGCCCGGGTCGTTCGTTGCCTGGTCAATCATGGCACCGAGGTCGTCGCCGACGACGAGGCCCGTGCGCGCCGGCTCGATAACTTCGACCCGGACCTTCTCGACAAACAGGTCTGGGGATATCGACGACGCGATCGCGCGGACGTCGTCGCGCAACGTCGCGGCACGATCATGTAGTGCGCCCGCGTCGGCCGTTTCGCCACGCAACGTCACGCGGGCGATCAATGATCGACCTGAGGCGTTCGCGTCGCGAAGCCCCACGAGTGCGGAGCGCAGCAAGTCCTCGACGTCATCCATTCGTACACCGGTGCAGTTCACGTCGAGACGCGCCCACCGGATAACGTCGAGGTCGATCCGCTCGATGGAGGTGACCTCGCCGTCGTCAACCACAACCAGGACGGCGCCCTTGGCTCCGGTCTCTCTGATGGTTCGCCCCTGCAGGTTTCCGGGAAAAATCACGTGTGGCTCGGTGCTGACGACCTCGAATTCGTGGACGTGGCCGAGCGCCCAATAGTCATAGCCCCGAGACTTCAAGTCCTCGACGCTGCATGGCGCATAGTCGGCATGTCCCTTGCGACCGGCCAACGCGGTATGGAGCATACCGATGTTGAACGCGTGCGGCTCGGCCGGGGGATAGGCCAAGACTAGGTTTTCGGTGACCGCCGGCGTCGAAAAGCTCTGGCCATGGACAGAAACGGAAAGCTCGGGAAGGCGATGCGTCTCGGGCCGCCGTGATCCGAACAACCGGACGTTTGGCGGCCAGGGGACCGTGCGCGAAATGACGGAAGCCGCGTCATGGTTTCCCGCCAGCAGGAACGCTGGGATGCCGGCTTGGTCCAGGCGGCCCATCGCTTTCGCGAAGTAGAGGCCGGTCCCCATGTCGCGCCAGTCGCCATCGAACAGGTCCCCGGCGATTACTACGAAATCAACGTTCTCGTCGATTGCGCACTGCACCAAGTTGTCGAACGCCGCGCGGGTCGCTGAGCGGATCTCGTCGACCGGCAGGCCCTCGTATCTCGACAAACCGTGCAAGGGGCTGTCGAGATGGATGTCAGCGGCGTGCAGAAACTTAAAGCTACTCAAGCTCATTCCCCCTTTGACCGAATAGGCGCCTCTCTTTTGAATCCCCGCCGAGCCAATGGGATGAATGTGAGGGCAATTCATCACCACTTACAAGGCTGCGGGACGGATCGGGCTGAATTGAACCGGCCTGCTGCCGAATGAAGGCGGTCACGCGGCGCTCGGGTCGGCCGGCAACGCGATTACGTTATCCTCCCCGAACAACTCACTGACCTTCGCTAGCGCTGCTGCACTGAGTACCTGCGTGAACAGGAGAGCCAGCCTCCTCTTCGGACGCGAACAGGCCACGTAAAAAAGGTTCCGATTGTTCTCAAAGAAGGCAGCCTTGTCCGCAGGAGGCCCGGAATCGATCCATTCGAGCATCTGGGCAAAGTTATATTTGTTCCAGCCGCGGCCAACGATAACGAGAACGTTCTCGAACTCGGCACCCTTGACGCCATGCTTGGTCGCGAACGGCGTGTGGCCGTCGATGAAGGAGTCTACTGCAATGAGCTCGGCGTAGGGCACCGCGCGGAGCTTCCGCAACTGAGTCACGCGGCGCGGTTCGCCTTCCACCGGCTCCGCTCCCACCGCGGCAAGCCGATCCTCGCGGTCGAGAACCGCCTCGGGCACGTGCATGTGCGCCTGCGCCCTCATGAAGTCGATCACCTGCCCGATCGTCCCCGTCTGCCTAAGCGCGATGAGGTCCTGGAAGGACTGGGACCAAGCCGCCTTGTCCTGATGACGGCGGATGCTGGGCCGACCGGCGTCGAGACATCCAAACATCTCGCCGTAGCGTTGCGCCTGGAAGGCGGCGCATGCGGGCTCTACCTGATCGGCGAGGAACTTGATGTGCGGATCCTCCTTCTTCAGCCACGCGTCGTTAAACTGACCGTAGATTTGCTGGATCGTCGGATAGCCTTGCTCTCGAGCGAGGACGCTGTGGCTGAGCATCAGTATCTTCGTCCGTTCAACTGAGAAATCCCAACCTTCTCCGATGAGCTTGGCCTTGAGATTGTCGAAATAGGCGCGCGCCGCCTCGGCGCTCGTGTCTCCGGTCCAGTGCCCGCCCCCCTGGCCCGTGCGACGCTGCCCCGGCCAAGCGTTGGTATGGAAGAGCCGCGCCTCGCCTGGCACGTCCGCGTCGCTCGGGATCTGCGGTAGCGCAGGCCTCATGCGGTTGAGCATCGAGACGATCGGCCCGGCTGACCGGAAGTTGGCGTTCTTGTCTATGACCTCAAGCGCGGCGTGCTCGATGGCCCCGCATCCCTCGCCGTAGATCTTCTGCCAGTGATCGCCGAAGAGGCCGACCACGGGGCCGGTGCCTGTATCGAGAAAGTACTGCTTCAGAGCGTTCACGAAACCGGCGTCAGTGTCCTGATACTCGTCGATCAGCAGAATCGGATAACGCGCGGTCATCACGGCCCGAAACTTGGGCCGGGCAAGGAGTGCCGTCATCAGCGCGAGCACGTCGTCATGCCGCAACGACACTTCTGCTTCGGTCACCCTGGGGTAGCCGAGTTCATACTGGATGGTCCGGACGCCAATATGGGCGACATCCGCCTCAGCGAGCCGGTCGGCCCAGCCTTCAAGCGTCGGCACCAACGCACGGAGCTCCGGCTGGAAGTCCTGCAGAAGCGACCAGCAGAAGCCGTGGATCGTTTCCGGTCTTACCGCGGGATGCGCCTGGACGCGGGACGTGATCTCGTCCTTCGCCACGTTGGTAAAGGTGATGCAGCCGATCTGCTGCCGGTTGCGCAGCAGCTCGCTGCCGCGCAAGGCAAGAAGCCTGCGGAGGGCCTTCTCCAGCGAATAGGTCTTGCCCGCACCGGCACCTGCCTCGAGACGGAAGCTGCGGCCATCGTCGAAGCAAGTGAAGACGCGCTCTAAGGCGACGCGGCCGGCGGCGTCGGCCGGGCTTTCCCCATCAGCCATGCGCCGGCTGTCCGGCGTCGCCAACGTCCACTCCGATCAGCTCGGCGACCAGCTCCTCCGCCACCGCTTCGGGCGGCAGGACAGGAGCGGGATTTCCTTCGGAGAGCCACCGCAGACCTTCGGCGATGTATCTTGGGGTTCTCCAAGCCGTGCTCTCGATCGCGTGCTCCAAGGCGAAGCTAGATTTCTTCTGTTCGGCCGCGTGCTCATAGGCGAGCACGGCCTGGTCACCCTCGCCGAGTTCGAACAGCTCCGGGTTGGCCAGGATGAACGCGTCCTCGAAACTGCGCGCGGAGGGTCCGCCATTCTCCTCGGGGATCTGATAGGCCAGGCGCCTGCCAGCGCTGATCTTATCGTCCTCTGTCTTTTCCAGAAGCTGCGCCGGAGACACGTCGGGCGCGAACCACTCCTTGATGCACGCGTTACTAGTGAAGGCCCCCTGCGCCACCGGGACTGCCACTCTCTTGTTGTTGGCGTTTGGAGCCACCGAGTCGATGTCGGTGATTATGAGCGTGCGTAACTCTAGGAAACTGAGAAGATCATAGAAGCGGTGCGCGTACGCGCCGCCCACTTCCATCACAGTGAGATATTGGCTGCTGAGTTGTGGCTGCCCGGCCGCCGCTTCGTCGGTCTTGCGGATCATGGAGGGCAGCAGGAGCCGCTCTGACGTGCCCTCGATCAAGATCGCTTTGTCAGCGAAAAACAGGTCACAGCGCGACAGCGTGAGATACTGGTGGAGGAACTCGCGTACCTCGGGCTCGGCGCCTGCCATGCCCACGCGCAGATCCTTGACGAGCGAGCGGCGCATGCCTTCGCCGTCGGGAATAGAGAGAAAGTAGCGGAGACTCTCGAACCGCGCCTCGTTCGCCATGTGCGGCGAATGCGTCGTCACAACGAACTGCACCGGCCACGGCCGATCTGCGTTGAGTTGCGCCACGAACGCAGCCGCGACTCGCTCTAGCTGCCGAATGAAGACCTCTTGCATTTGCGGATGGAGGTGCGCCTCAGGTTCCTCGATGAAGATGAGGTGGACGCCAGCCGACGTCGGTGTCGCCTGATATTCCCGGAAGAAGCGCAGCAGCTGAAGGAGCATATAGACGAGGTTCCTCGTCCCCAGTCCGTTATAGGTCTCAGGCAGCGTCATGCCGTTGACGCCCCGGTACCTGACCCTCGTGTGGTCCTTAAGGAGCTTGTTTACGTCAAAGCTCGTTTCGGTCACTAGCCCAGGATCTGAAAGGCCGGGGTATCCGAACAGGTCGAATGCGGGCAGCAGCGACGTCAGGCCCGAGTTGAAGCTGTTGTGGACGTCACCTTGGATGGCCTCCACTACATTCTTGAGCTGTTCTGCCGTCGACCGCCTTTCAGGGTCGATGTTATCGCTTAGGGCCGACTGGAACAGTACCTCGACCACCTTCCCTAGGACGTCACGCTCGCGGATGGTGTCGTCGTCGAGCCCGCGCTGTGCGTTGATGAAGCCGCCCCCGATCAACGTCGTAAGCAACTTGGTCTCGAGCGACTTGCGGTTGGTATCATCGTTGGGGTCGACGGCCTCAAGCGTCCCCGCATAGGCGGTCGGTAGCCGTTGGCTTAGGTTCCGGAAGAAGCGAGAGCGGTCGTCTGCGGCCTCGACGAGCGGTATCAGATGATCGGCGAAAAATGCCTCGGGCGCCGTCGCCTTCGGGCCGAACCGAAACTCAAGGCGAGCCTCGTGGCAGTCGTCGTTTAGGTCGATGATGCAGTTGCCCAATGGTCCGAGATCCGGCGCATCCGTGTCGTATGCGATGTCGAGAATCAATCGGATGGACGGCAACTGCCCGAGGACATCAATGGGCTGCGGATCGGCGCGGTAGGCCTGGAGCGCCTGCCAGAAGCTCTCGTGACAGCCCAGGGAGAAGTCCTCGAGCCGGAACGCCAGACTTCCGCCGGAGAGGAGTCGCCGGAAGAGCTCCGCGGTCGACGTCTTCCCGCTGTTGTTCCGCCCGACGATGAGGGTCGTACGTTGCTCGAACCCAACTTCGACATCACGTAGAAGACGGAAGTTCTGAATTCTGGCCCGCACTATCTGCATTATTATCCCCCCAGACGCAGTGCTTTACCGGATGAACGCCCGCATGTCGCCGGACGAAGGCGCCGGATTGAATGCTCCGTGGCCGACAACGACTTGCAATGCCACGTGTATCACACTAATTACGTAACATATACCTTTTACGTAAGGTTGAGCAATCATGGAATTTCGCGCACCGACCGTTGCCGCGCAGCAGAACGCCAAGGCACTCAATTACCTCACAAAAAATCTGAAAAATCCTGAGGCCGGTCGGCGTGCGGTCGAGAGTCTGATCGCGGAACTAGGCAACGCGATTGACGTCTACCCGGATTGGCATCCGATCCTTACCGCCCCCCCTCGGCACGGATCGGAGCACATCGGCAGCCTTTCCCAGGTGCCGACATATGAGGAAGCAGATCATACAACGGAATTCGTGAGGGGCTTTGTGACTTGCCCCTATTCCGGCGAAGGAGCCGACAGGCTCGTGGAGGCGGTACGGCGGGTGCCGGGCCTAGACGCCTATCGCCTAGAGCAGCCACTCTATGCGGACAGCGCCCATCCGGTCGTCGTGACCGCGGTCAACGTCGAGCTCGAGGCCGACGGCACCATCAAGAGCAGGGACGCCCTGGCTTGGTTCGTGCAGCTCTCTGCCGCCGAAGCCACCGGCGCGCAGGTGGCCGAGACCTGGTGGAACGTCCGCTCGCTCATACTTGGCAGTCCGCACGGATCGCGATCGTCTCTTTTCGTGAACCAGCACACCGGCGTGCACATGCGCAAGATCTTGGAGGCCATGAACGCTAGCGGCATGTTCGGCCCGATCAAAGAATCCTCGCTTGAGATGCTTTCGCAGAAGAAGCGCGATGCGATCAGCGAGACGCTCATCCGAACCGCCATCGCGAACTGGGACGGAGAGAGCGCCTCGTTCGAGTTCGAGATGCGGGGCGAGACGTGCAAGGCATCGCTTAGGGACACCTGGAACGACAATCATGAAATCTCGGTGCGCGTGGAGATCGGGAGGTTCGACCTCTACGTGACCGGTTTCTACTATCCCGCGGATCGTAGGATCACGCACGTCGATCCGCGCGGCAAGCGCGAGCTGGCGGAGAAGTTCTTGTGAGTGAGCACTTCCTAAAGACGAAGCAGTGTCTGGAAGGGCTTAGTCTTGCCGCGCTTGCCACCAATCTGCTCAATCTCAAATGTCCGCGCCGGCGGCGTCGCTAGAAGGTCGTTATCAGGCACGGTGCCGTCGAGCCAATCCTTGACTTGGCGCCGAAGAATGATGGCACCGTGCCGCTCCTGATATTGTGATACCTCAGCATTGGCCGGGACGGTGATGATCCGGAAAGAGAGCGGCCAGTCCCCGATCGCTGGCTCCCATATTCCGGCAAGATAGAAGAAATTTCCGTCTTCGAGCTTCACGCGATAGCGCTTGTCGCCGACCTTCATCTGAAATTCGGATGCGGGGATCAAGCAACGATAGCTCGGGAACGCCTTGCCCTCGGAGCGCACGAACCTAAACTCAACGCCGTCGCTGAACCGAGGATTGGATCCCCAGCGCGCTTTGATCAGTTGGGGTCGTCCGGGTTCATCAGGTTTGTACCGCACGATCGGCCGGAGGTTGTCCTCGGGTGCGTCCGCTTCAAATGGGGTAGCGGTTGCTTCCATGGCGAGGAACATAATGAGAACTACGGTGAGTCGCAAGGCTGAGGAGTTTAGTGTCGGCTATGTGTAACGATTACCGCCTCGAAGTTGAGATCGCCTCGATCATGGAGGATTTCAATGATCTGGAGATCGCGATCGAGACGCCCGAGGGAATCCCCAACCTTGCTCCGCGAGCGGATATCAAGATCACCGACACCGCTCCGATCGTGCGCACCGGTGCGAGCCGCCTGAAAGGCGAACTCGTGCAGAGCCGCTGGAGTTGGCCGGCGCCGAACAAGAAACCGGTCTACAATTTCCGATCCGAGGGCCGCGAGTTCGCGAGCGGCCGCTGTCTGATCATCGCGGATGGCTTCTACGAATTTACGACCCCCGAGGATCCGAAGAAGAAGCGCAAGGACAAATGGCTGTTCACGAAGAAGGGAGAGCCCTGGTTCTGCATTGCCGGCATCTGGCGCAGCAACCCGGATGTCGGTGAGGCTTTCACGATGTTGACGATGGACCCTGGCCCGGACATCGCGCCCTATCACGACCGCCAGATCGCGATCCTTGATCGTGCGGACTGGGCCGATTGGCTGGACCCATCGGTGTCGGCGAAGGACATCCTCAAGACGCTTCCGGCGGGCAGCCTTGCCGTCGAGCAAGTCGGATAAGCGCAGGGGCAGACCCGGCCGTCGCCTGAGCAGAACCCTCAGCCTCCCTCATCCGTTGAGCGCGGAGATCAGGAGGTCATGATGGCAAAGCTCAGCACCGAAGACCGCGACGACCTTTCCAAAGGCTCCTTCGCATTTCCCAAGCAGCGGAAGGAGCCGCTCGAGAACGCGAGCCACGTCCGCAACGCGGTCGCCCGCTTCAACCAGGTGAAGGACGTGAGCGACGACGAGCGCGACGAAGCCTGGAAGCGGATCAAGGCGGCGGCGAAGAAGCACGGGGTGGAAATCAGCGAGAAATCCTGGCGCGAGATCGGCAAACGCTAGGTCAGCAGCATACCTAAGGATTCATACGCCTTGACGAATCCTCTGACTCACCGGAACATAAGGCGAACAAGTGAGTCGATGTTGCCCGATGTCCGCCCAACCGTCGTCCTTCGATCGGCCCTGCGCCGATCAGCTAGCCGCGCTCCGTGCGCAGCTCGCGCAGGCCCAAAGCCAGCGCGGGCCGGTGCTGGCGTTCGGGATTGAGGCGCTCGATAGTCGGCTCGGGGCGGGCGGCATAGACGGCGCTGGCCTCCACGACATCACCGCCGCGTCGCCGACACTCGGCGACGATGCCGCCGCGACCTTGTTCGTTGCGGGCCTTGCCGCCCGGTTCGCTACAGTGCCCGGCGCCAATGTTGCCTGGGCGCTCACCCGCTTCGATCTATATGCACCGGGTCTCGAACAGGCCGGGCTGCCGGCGGCCAGGCTGCTCTACCTTCAGGGCAAGAACGAGACGATGGCGCTCGCGCTGGCCGAGGACTCGCTTCGCGACGGGAGTTTCGCCGCCGTGGTCGCCGAGGTGAAGGTCGCGGACCAGACCGCCACCAGGCGGCTGCAGCTGGCGGCGGCCGACGGCCGGACGCCGATGCTGCTGCTCCGGCGTTGGGCGAGGTCCAGCCGCGATCCACTCGAACGCCCGTCGGCGGCGATGACCCGCTGGCGGATCGGCTGCGCGCCTTCCGTCCCGGTGCCTGCACCCGGCGTCGGACGCGCCTGTTGGTCGGTCGAGCTGGTGCGGCAACGCAACGGCAATCCATTCTCTCTTGTGGTCGAGGCTTGCGATGACACGGGTCGCCTCGCTCTACCTGCCCCAACTCGCCATCGAGCGGCTGCGGCGGTCGGAGCGGCCAGCCAGGCCGCTTGAACCTAGCGCTCCTGCGGCGCCGCTCCCATCGCCTGTCAACGATGACCCCGGCGCTTGCTCGGTTCCGCGTGGCGGCGGCTGGCGACCCGGCGCGCGGTGGGCAAGCGACGGTGGGCTGACCAAGGCGCAGGTCATTGGCCAAATGGCGCAGCTGCCGGCCCATCAGCGTCCGCCGATGCGTTTGCTCGGACGGCGTTCGGAGCCCGTCGAGCATCCGTTCAAGGCTATGCCGCCTGACGAAGGCGCACGCGGCGCGGCGCCGAAGCCCATTGTTGGCTTGCCGTATGATCCGCCAACGATTCTGATCGAGCGTGTCGGGCAGCGTGACCTGATCCGCTCGGCGTGCCCCGTCGCGCTGTCGCTCGGCCTGACCCCGGGGATGGTGGCGGCGCACGCTCGGGCACTTGTCGCTGATCTCGACGTTCGGGATGCCGATCCGGATGGTGACAAGGCCTGGCTCGATCGGTTGGCGCTGCATGGCGTGACGCATTGGACGCCGACCGCGAGCGTGTCGGAGGGCGATGGTCTATGGCTCGATCTGTCCGGAACGACCCACCTGTTCGGCGGCGAGGAGCGCTTTTGCCGCCGGCTGCTCCGCTTCCTGCGGCGGCTGGGCTTCACGGCACGCATCGCGATCGCCGGCACACCCGGCGCGGCGCATGCGCTTGCCCGTTACAGCGGCAGAGACATCCTCATTCTCGAGGCCGGAACCGAGGCAGCGGCGCTTGCCGAGTTGCCGGTTGCTGCGCTCCGGCTCGAGGCAGCGGCGCTGGCGGCCGCAGTGCGCTTCGGGTTGGAACGGGTGGCGGATCTCATCCGGCTCCCGCGTGGTCCGATGGCGAAGCGGCTTGGCCTCGCGGCGGTCACGCGCCTCGATCAGGCGCTCGGACATGTTGCCGAGCCAATAACCCCCGTGGTCCCATTCGAGGCACCGGAGGTGTCGCTTCGCCTGCTGGAGCCGATCGGAACGCCCGAGAGCATCACGCAGGTCATCGGCGATCTCGTCGACTACCTAATCGGTGTGCTTCGGCAGCGCGGCCTCGGCGTCCGCACTGCGATGCTGGTGGCGGACAGAGTCGATGGCGAGGCACAGCGAATCGGGATCGGCGCATCTCGCGCGACGCGGGATGCCAAGCATCTCAAGCGCATGTTCGGGCTGAAACTCGATCGGATAGAGCCCGGCCTCGGGATCGAGGCCATGCGCCTGCTCGTGCCTCACAGCGAGCCGCTCGGCGCGAGCGCGGCAGGCTCGCTCATCAACTCCGATGCAGCCGTGACGGACCTGGCGCCCGCGATCGATCAGCTTGTCGGCCGTGCCGGCGAGGAAGCCGTGTTTCGCGTGGCTCCGAACGAAAGCGACGTTCCCGAGCGTGCCATCCGCCGCGTAAGTCCGTTGGACGAACCGGGTTGCTGGCCGAGATGGAAGCGCCCGGTTCGCATGCTGCGCCGACCCGAGCATCTGACGCATGTGGTGGCGCTGCTCCCCGACCATCCACCGCGGCGCTTCACCTGGCGCGGGCAAGCCTACCGCGTTACCGCTGGTGACGGTCCCGAGCGCATCCATGGCGAATGGTGGCGGACCGACACCGAGCTGTGGGCGGTGCGGGACTATTTCCGCGTCGAGGTCGAAAGCGGCGAGCGCTTCTGGCTGTTCCGGCGCGGCGATGGCGTCGAGCCGGAGACCGGCGATCTCAGCTGGTACATCCATGGGCTGTTCGGCTGATGACGGCCTATGTCGAACTTCAGGTCATGAGCCACTTCTCGTTCCTGCGCGGAGCGAGTTCGCCGGAAGAGCTGTTCGCGGCGGCGGCGCTCCAGGGCCATACGGCGCTCGGGCTCGCCGACTGGGGCAGTGTTGCCGGCGTGGTGCGCGGATGGGACGGCCAGAAAACCACCGGCGTGCGCATGATTCCCGGCGCTCGCGTCCATGCGACCGAGGGTCACGACCTTCTGCTCTACCCGGAGGATCGTGCCGCCTGGAGCCGGCTGACCCGCCTGCTGTCGATCGGCAAGGCACGCGGCGGCAAGGGGTTTTGCATCCTCGATTGGGCTGACATCGTCCATCACGCCAAAGGGCTGGTGGCCATCCTGCTGCCCGATCTCCCGGACGTAACGACCGCGCGCCAGCTCAGCGATGTAGCAGCGACGTTCGGGCACCGCGGCTATTGCGCGCTGTCGTTCCGCCGCCGGCCGGACGACGCGATCCGACTGCACGAACTGGCCGCCTTGGCGGGCCGGCATCGCGTCCGGCCCGTCGCGACCGGTGATGTGCTCTACCATAGCCCGGAGGTGCGGCCGCTGCAGGACGTGGTGACGGCGATCCGGGAGAGGACGACGGTCGACGCGCTCGGCTACCGACGCGAACGCTTCATGGATCGCCATTTGAAGACGCCCGAGGAAATGGAGCGCCGATTCAGGGCCTTTCCTGACGCCATCCGGGCCAGCGCCGACATTGCCCGCACCTGCGCCTTCGACCTGGGGGAGATCCAGTACCAATATCCCTATGAGCAGGTGATCGCCGGCCGCACGGCGCAGGAAGCACTGGCGGAGATGACGGAGCGCGCCGCCGCGGCGATGTTCCCGGATGGGGTGCCACGGCGCTATCGCCACCAGATCAGCCACGAACTGCAGCTGATCGAGCAGCTCGGTTACGCCCCCTATTTTCTGACGGTCAATTCGATCGTCGCGGAGAGCCGCCGGCGCGGCATCCTTTGCCAGGGCCGCGGCTCGGCCGCCAATAGCTGCGTCTGCTATTTGCTGGGCATCACGTCGATCGATCCGATCAAGCATGAGCTGCTGTTCGAGCGCTTCGTCTCGGGCGAGCGCAAGGAGCCGCCCGATATCGACGTCGATTTCGAGCATGAGCGGCGCGAGGAGATCATCCAGTGGATCTACGAGACCTATGGTCGTGACCGGTCGGCGCTGACCGCCGTCGTCACGCGCTACCGCACGCGTGGCGCCGTGGCGGAAGTCGGCAAGGCGCTGGGGCTGCCGCGCGATCTCACCAAGATGCTGACGGGTCTCGTCTGGGGCTGGTCGATGGACGGGATCAGCGATGAGCAGATCGAGAGCCTCAACCTTAATGCCCAGGATCATCGGCTCAAGCTGACGCTCCGGCTTGCGCGGCAACTGATCGGCACCCCCCGACATCTGTCCCAGCACCCGGGCGGGTTCGTGCTGACCCAGGATCGGCTCGACGATCTCGTGCCGATCGAGCCGGCGCGGATGGAGGATCGGCAGATCATCGAGTGGGATAAGGACGATATCGACGCGCTCAAGTTCATGAAGGTCGACGTGCTGGGCCTGGGCATGCTCGGCTGCATGAACCGCGCCTTCAACCTGCTGGAGCAGGACAAGGGTATCAAGATCAGCATGGCGGACCTGCAGGACGATGATCCCGAGGTCTACAAGATGATCCAGCGTGCCGACACGCTCGGCGTCTTCCAGATCGAGAGCCGGGCGCAGATGTCTATGCTCCCGCGCATGAAGCCGAAGGAATTCTACGATCTGGTGATCGAGGTGGCGATCGTCCGTCCCGGCCCGATCCAGGGCGACATGGTCCACCCTTACCTCCGGCGGCGGGAGGGCAAGGAAAAGCCCGAATACCCCAAGCCCGAACTGCGCGCTGTGCTGGAGAAGACACTGGGCGTCCCGCTCTTCCAGGAGCAGGCGATGAAGGTCGCGATCGTCGGCGCCGGCTTCACGGCCGTCGAGGCGGATCAGCTGCGCCGGGCCATGGCGACGTTCAAGCTCACCGGCGGTGTCAGCCATTTCTACGACAAGCTGGTCAACGGCATGATTGACCGCGGCTACCCGAAGGATTTCGCCGAGCGGACCTTCAAGCAGATCGAGGGCTTTGGGAGCTATGGCTTCCCGGAGAGCCACGCCGCGAGCTTCGCCAAGATCGCTTATGCGAGCTGCTGGGTGAAGCATCATCACCCGGACGTGTTCTGCGCGGCGCTCCTCAACGCCCAGCCGATGGGCTTCTACGCTCCCGCGCAAATCGTGCAGGACGCCCGCAAGCACTGCGTCGAGGTGCGGCCGGTCTCGATCAACCACAGCCATTGGGATTGCACGCTGGAGCGAACCAAGGACCGGTTGATGGCCGTCCGTCTCGGGTTCCGGCAGGTGCGCGGTCTCGCCAATATCCATGGTGCCCAGATCGCGGTGGCGCGGGGTGACACCCCATATGCCAGTGTCGAGGAAGTGTGGCGGCGCGCGGACGTGCCCCGCGCCGCGATCGAACGCCTTGCCGAAGCTGACGCGTTTCACTCAATCGCGGAAGACCGGCGGCAGGGCCTGTGGAAGGTGAAGGGTTTGGGCGAGGCGCCGCTGCCGCTGTTCGCAGCTGCCGACGCGCGTGAGGCGAGCTTCTCACCGGAGGGGCTGGAACCTGAGGTGACGCTGGCGCGGCTGACCGCCGGACGTGAGGTCGTCGAGGACTATCGCTCGCTGCAGCTGTCGCTGCGCGGCCATCCGATGAGCTTCCTGCGCGGCGAGCTCGACACGATGCGTATTGTCAGGTGCGCCGACCTCGCCACCATCCGCGACGGGCGCAATGTCGAGGTCGCAGGCGTCATCCTTGTTCGCCAGCGCCCCGGCTCGGCGAAGGGCGTCCTTTTCATCACGATCGAGGATGAGACCGGCATCGCCAACGGCATCCTCTGGCCCGACAGGTTCGAGATCTACCGGCGCCAGGTGATGTCCGCCTCGATGATCGCCATGCGCGGGCGGCTGCAGAAGGAAGGCGAGGTCATCCACATCATCTGCGATCGCATCACAGATCATGACGACATGCTGCGCTCGATCGGCCGCACAAACTTCGCGGTCGCGCCGGGTCGCGGCGATGGCGCCCACAATGGTGGCGGACCCGACCCACGCGATCCGAGCTTCCCACGCGGACGCACGCTGGCGTCGCCTCCGTTCGGTACCGTTCAGGAGCAAGAAGAGATCCTTCGCATCCGTAGCCATGACTTCCATTGAGGCGAGCGCCCGTGCGACCGGGACGATCGAACGCGCCGTCAACGTCCTGCGCGAGGCCACGGCCATCAAGGGTAAAGTCCAAACACGCGGCGTCGGGCTCGCGCTCTGGGTGCTGCGGGGACGCTGTCCCGACGAATGGCTGGTCGCGTTCTGGGAGGCGGCCGGGTCGGACCACGAGATCGGCCGAAGTCAGGGCTTGCACGCTGCCTATAACGGCATCGTGCGCCAACTCCGTTGCAGCGGCGCGCTGGCCGACCCCACGAGGATGAAATGATGCTCCCGCCTACCTATATTGGAGCCTTAACAGACACTTCCGCAGGAATGAGTACGCATGGCCAACGGCTGGGCGCCCGATGGTGCCGTTCAGGAGCAGATCGAAGACAGCGTGAAGGACGCGCTGGCCAGCGCCCTCGCGCGCATGCCCTCGGGCGCTGGCCTGGCCGAGTGCGAAGAATGCGGCGAGGCGATCCCGGAAGCGCGCCGCCGCGCCCTGCCGGGCGCGCGCACATGCGTCGCCTGTCAGTCTCTCCGCGACAGGCGTCCGAGCTATTCGGGCATCAACCGTCGCGGCAGCAAGGACAGCCAGCTGCGTTGATCGCACGTCGATGAACCATCTTTTCCTCTCCGCTGTGGTTGGTCTCTTCGCCTGCGCCTGGTCTGCCCCCGCGCTTGCAGATCCCTGCGAGGGCGCGCTGCCGGCAAAGGGCACGACCTTCACCGGGATTGTTCGCTATGTTGGCGACGGCGACGGCCTGTGCGTCGGCCCCGCGGGTCGCCCCGATCGCTGGATCGAGGTCCGCCTTGCCGATTTCTATGCCCCGGAGTTGCACGATGCCGGCGGCCGCGACGCCAAGCTCCGCCTCGAACGTCTCGTCATGCGGAAACCACTGGTCTGCCGCGCCGGGCGGCGCAGCTATGACCGCGTGGTCGCTTCCTGCACGCTTAACGGGCGCCCGCTCGGCACGCTGCTCCGTGCGGCTGGAGGCGTGGAAGGCGGACGGGCGTGGCGGCCACGACCATGATGGCCGACCTGTTCGACGTGCCGGTCGTTCCGGGGCTAGCGACGCGGCCCGACATCATCTCTGCCGAAGAAGAAGCCGTGCTTATCGCGAGAATCGACGGCGAAGGCCTCAGCCCCTTCCGGTTCCAGCAATGGACCGGCAAGCGCCTGACCCGATCGTTCGGCTGGAGCTATGATTTCGAAAGCGGCCGCTTCGCGCCCACCGACCCGCTATCGGACTGGCTGCTGCCGGTAAGAGACCGGGCGGCCGCCTTTGCCGGCCTCGCGCCCGATGAGCTCGTCCAGGCGCTCCTGATTCGCTACGATCCTGGCGCTGGTATTGGCTGGCATAAAGATCGGCCGGTGTTCGAGCATGTCGTCGGCATCTCGCTCGGCCACCCGGCCACGCTGCGCCTGCGCCGGCGGGATGGCGGAAGCTTCATTCGCGCCAAGGCCGAGATTGCGCCGCGGTCCGTCTACCATCTGGCCGGCGAGGTTCGCCATCAATGGGAGCACAGCATCGCGCCGATGGAGGTGCCACGCTGGTCGATCACGTTCCGCAGCCTGCGCGCCGACGAGCCTCCAAAACCATTGCGTCGCAGCCACTTGGCGGATTGAATTTCGCGGCAGCGATCCCACATCCTGACTATCGTTCAACAACGGAAAGGAGGTGGTCGAATGTCTCATTGTCCCACGCCGCTCGCAGCGGCCGAAGTGAGCATGGCCTCCACCGCGGGGGTTCGGCTCTAAGCTGTCCGCGAAGGCGAAGACAATGGAAGGGCCGCCCCGGAAGGGGCGGCCCTTCTCATTTTGGTTTGCTTGAGCAGCGCGCCTCCTTCAACTCTGGACCGGATGAGCGACTCCGTTATCCATAGCGCGGCACGAACAATATTGGCGGCACCGCGCGCGATCTACCGTGCCTTCCTCGATCCGGAGACGGTCGCTTCCTGGCGGCCGCCGAGGGGCATGACGGCGACGATCTACCGCTTCGATCCGCGTGTCGGCGGCGGATATCGCATGGCTTTCACCTATGACGACGCTTTGGTCGGACGCGGGAAGACGGCCGACAATGCGGACATCTTCGAAGGGCGTTTCATCGAACTTATTCCCGACGAGAAGATCGTCGAGGCCATCGATTTCGAAAGTGCCGACCCCGCGTTCGCCGGCACGATGACAATCACGACGACGCTGACGCCAGTCCGTGATGGGACCAAGGTGACCTTCACTGCCGAGAATGTGCCGGCCGGGATCAGCGCGGCTGATCACAAGACCGGAATGGAATCGACGCTCAAGAACCTCGCAAACCTGCTCGAATGACGGCTGATAGCCAGCACGGCGATCGGTCGCGGGGACCGCGCCACCCCGTGACGCCGGATGGGCGCTATTTCGTTGTCCGAGGACGGCTGTGGCGCATGTCGAACCCGGCGCTCGGCCCGATCGAGCGCCAGAAACTGGTGAAGGAGTTGATGGCAGCGCGACGCGCGGTGGCGACAGCGAAGCGAATGCAGGATGACGGAGCGGAGGTCGATGCTCACGCTGCCGTTGACCGAACAAAGCGGGCGCTCGGCGAGCGCGGACCGGTCTGGTGGGAAGACGGTGCCCCCGACTATAATCGGCACATGGCGCGCAACACGCCTTACGCGGACTGGTTCGCGACCTTAACCTGACGGCGCCGCTTGGGTTTGTCGGCCAGCTCGACCCACACCGGAGCATGGTCGCTGGTCTTTTCCCAACCGCGAACATGCCGGTCCACCTGAGCGTCGACCAGTCGGTCGGCGAGCGCGGGGCTCAGCAACAGATGATCGATCCGCAGGCCGGCGTTGCGCGCATAGGCGTTCCGGAAATAATCGAAGAAGGTGTAGATGACCTCGCCGGGATGAATGGTCCGCAGGGCGTCGGTCCAACCCTGATCGAGCAGCCGGAAGTAGGCAGCCCTGACCTCGGGCGCGAACAGAGCATCGTCGAGCCAGCGCTCGGGCTTATAGACGTCCAGGTCGGTCGGCATGACGTTGAAGTCGCCGGCGAGCATGACCGGGGCCCCTGACGCGAGCAGGCCGGCCGCATGTTCGATCAGCCGCTCGAACCATTTCAATTTGTAATCGAACTTGGGGCCGGGGCGCGGATTCCCGTTGGGCAGGTAGAGACCACCGATGAGGATGCCGTTGACGGCCGCCTCGATATAGCGGCTGTGACTGTCGTCCGGATCACCGGGCAGACCTCGGCGCGTCTCGTGGATTTCGCCGACGCGGCTCAATATCGCTACGCCGTTCCAGCTCTTCTGGCCGTGCCAGATTGCATCATATCCCAGGTCGCGGATCGACTTTTCCGGGAACTTCTCCTGGGGGGCCTTCAATTCCTGCAGGCAGACGATGTCCGGCTGGTCTTCCTGCAGCCAGCGCAGCAACACGGGGAGGCGTCCGTTGACGCCGTTCACGTTATAAGTGGCGACCTTCATAGATCGGGGAGGACCTGATCGGCGCGGCCCCAGCCGGCCAGCGCCTTGGAGGCTGCGCGCTTCACCAGTTCGGCGGCATCACCGACATGCCAATGTGCCGGCGTGTCGATCGTCTCCATCTCTTTCCAGGTGATCGGCGCCGCGACCGGCGCGCCCGAGCGAGCCCGCACGCTATATGGCATCACGGCCGTGGCCCCGCGCTGATTGCGCAGATAATCGACGAAGATACGGCCCTTGCGCTGTGCCTTGGGCAGGGCCGCGGTGAAATTATCCGGGTCGCTCTGCGCCACGGCCTGCGCCAGGCGATGGGCGAAGTCCTTCACCTCTGGCCACTCGGCTTTCGGCACGAGGGGCGCGATGACATGGATGCCCTTTCCGCCCGTCACCATCGGGAACGTCTCCAGCCCGATCTGCTGCAGGATCTCGCGGAAGTGGAAAGCCGCCTTGCGCACTGCCTCGAAGTCCAACCCCTCGTCAGGATCGAGGTCGAACACGAGCCGGTCCGCTTTCTCGACATCTTCGATCCGCGCGCCCCAACCATGGAACTCGATCGTCCCCATCTGCACGCAGGTAAGCAGACCGTCGGCGGTGTCGATATAGAGGTAGGGTTCCTCGTGACCGTCCTTCTCCGTGATCCCGACATGCTTGACGGCGTCGCCGAAGCTGCCGGCGTCATGCTTCTGGAAGAAGCATTTCTTGGCGCGGCCTTGCGGACAGCGGACCAGGCTGATCGGACGGCTGCCGACCCACGGCAGCATCACCGCGGCCACCGCGGCGTAATGATCGGCGAGTTGCCCTTTGGTGATGCCGGTGTCCGGATCGATGACGCGCTCACGGTTACTGATCTTGATGGAGCTGGTGGCGGGCGCTGCGATCTCGGCGATGGGCGCCTCGGTCTCAAGCACTACCGCTTCAGGTTTCTTGTCCTCGCGCAACCCGAGATAGCTGGGGTGGCGGAGCGTCCCCTCATTGGTCATCTCGGTATAGGCGATCTCAGCGACAAGCCTGGGCTTCAGCCAATGCGCGCCGCGAACCTCGGCGCGCGGCGCTTTCACCGTCGGCGCTGCCTGTTCGATCGGCTGCATGATCTCCATCAGGCGGAACAGCTCATCCGTGTTGAAGCCGGTACCGACTTTCCCCGCGTACCGGAGCTCGCCTTTGTCATGGACGCCGAGGATGAGCGATCGAAATGAGCGCGACTTTTCCGAGGGCGTCCACCCCACGATAATGAACTCCTGGCGCTTGATGCACTTGGTCTTGACCCAGCTGCCCGCCCGCGACCCGACATACTTGGCGTTGGCAAGCTTGGAGATGACCCCTTCAAGCCCTGCATCGCAAAAGTTGTGCAGCAGCTTCTCGCCATTGCCAACGATGTGCTCCGAGTAGCGGATGCGGGGATCGCCATCGGGCAAAATCTCGCGCAGCTTGGCCTTGCGGCCGGTCAGAGGCAGGCCGGTGAGATCCTCGCCGTTCAGTTCGAGCAGATCGAACGCATAATAGTCGATCGTGGCAGGCGCGCCCTTGAGCGCGCCCTGCAGCGCCTGGAAGCTGGATCGCCCGTCGGCGTCGAGCACCACCGCTTCGCCATCGAGCAGTGCCGAACCCACATCGAGCTTCGCGGCCGCCTGTACGATCGCGTCGAATTTCTCGGACCAGTCGAGGCCTGAACGGGTATAGGCTCGTGCCTCGCCGCCGCCGACTGCGACCAGCAGGCGGTAGCCGTCATATTTCATTTCGTGCAGCCAGCGCGATCCTGTCGGAACCGTATCGACAAGCGTGGCCAGCTGTACGGCGCGAAACGGTGGTGGCTTCATTGCGGGCGTAGCGGCGCGGCGCGCTGGTTTCTTGCCGGCGCGCGACGCGGTGGTGACGGTGGCGGCGCGCGCCACAGGATCAAACGCCCTGTCTCATCCCCGTTAGACTCCCGCTGGCGGAGAGTCGTTCCCAGGCAGCTATTGAATTGTCGAGCGGGGCGGATTCGTCAGTCTATTTCAGCTTGGCGGCCGCAGCGTTCAGCTTTTCCCGATCGTTTCCGATCTTTTTGATAAGACCTTCGGCTTGATCCTTCGTGATGCCGTGCTTGCGGGCGAAATAGTTGACTTCATAGCCCTCGCCGCCAGCGACCTGACGCCTGTCCGCCGCGCCGCGCTTCGATTTGTTGTCTGCCATTTCAACTCTCCTCCTCCTCCGTAGAATCGTTGAGGAATCTTACGGTTCCCCGGACGGAGTAACCTAGTGCTCGACCCGAGCCATCCCAAGCGAATCGACCCCGAATAAGCAGCGAGGCTGCCTAGGCTCCTAAGGTCTGGGAGCTGCTTTCGGGGCGATCAGCCGACGAACGGGCGTCGTTCGATTTGCCCTAATATAGCCAGACATAGCCGTGGCTACGACGGCCGATGATAGCTGTTGTCCGGCGTCGAAAATCGCATTCTTTACCTGTCTCCGACGCCGCCGGTGCGGCCTCGACCAACGGAGACAGACCTCAAGTGACCCAGCCATCGGCCATCGTTCACGCACGCGGCACCGCCATGTTGCGGAGCGCGCTCGGTCCGGCCATCGCGGCATGGCTGGATGACGCTAACGTCTCCGAGATCATGCTCAACGCCGATGGCCGACTGTGGGTCGATCATCTCGACAGCGGCATCGCGGAAACGGCCGAGCGCCTGAGCCCGCTTCAAGCCGAACGGATCATCCGGCTCGTCGCGCACCATGTTGGCGCCGAGGTCCACCGTGACGCCCCGCGCGTTTCCGCCGAACTGCCGGAAGGCGGCGAGCGATTCGAAGGGCTGTTGCCACCCGTCGTGGCCGAACCGGTCTTCTCGATCCGTCGGCCCGCAAGCCTGCCGCTGGCCCTTGCCGACTATGTGGCAGCCGGGACGATGACGGCGACGGCCGCCGCCTATCTTGCCCAGGCCGTCCAGACGCGCGCCAACATCCTCGTTGCCGGCGGCACGTCGACCGGCAAGACGACGCTCACCAACGCGCTCCTCGCGGTGGCCTCGGGGGGAAGCGACCGGATCGTCCTGATCGAGGACACGCGGGAACTGCGCTGCGACGCTGCTAATGTCGTCGCTCTGCGCACCGCGCCCGGCGTCACCATGACGGATCTAGTCCGCTCGAGCCTCCGGCTGCGGCCCGATCGCATCCCCGTCGGCGAGGTACGCGGGCCCGAAGCGCTCGACCTGTTGAAGGCATGGGGCACCGGCCACCCCGGGGGGATCGGCACGATCCATGCCGGCACCGCCAGCACTGCGCTGCACCGACTCGAGCAACTGATCCTCGAAGCAATTGCGCACGTGCCCCGCCCGCTCATCGCCGAGACGATCGACGTGATCGCCGTGCTGACCGGCCGCGGGCCGGAGCGCCGGCTGTCCGAGCTCGTCCGCGTCGAAGGGCTCGAGCCCGATGGCAGCTACCGCCTTCTCCCAATCCACCTCGCCACAGGAGCAGCTTTATGACCCGCCTGCAGAAACTTCAGCGCGCCAGCCTCGTCGCGGCCGCAATACTCACCTCGTCGCCGGCTTGGGCCGGAGGCTCCGGCATGCCCTGGGAGACACCACTCCAGTCGATCGTCGACTCGGTGCAGGGTCCGGTCGCGAAGGTAATTGGCGTGATCATCATCGTGATCACCGGCCTGACGCTCGCGTTCGGCGACACGTCCGGCGGCTTCCGCAAACTGATCCAGATCGTCTTCGGCCTGTCCGTGGCGTTCGCCGCCTCATCCTTCTTCCTGAGCTTCTTCAGCTTTGGCGGCGGGGCACTCGTCTGATGCAGGAAGATCTGCCCGGGTTCGCGGCGCCGGTCCACCGGGCACTCGCCGAGCCGATCCTGTTGGCCGGCGCCCCGCGCGCGCTCGCGATCGTCAACGGGACGCTCGCGGCCGCCGTCGGAATCGGGCTCAGGCTCTGGATCGCCGGCCTGGTGATGGCGGTAGTGGGCCACGGTCTCGCCGTTTTCGCCGCGCGGCGCGACCCGCAGATCCTTCCCGTCGCCCGCCGCCACGTGGCACTTCCCACTCTCTTCGAAAGCTGACCCCATGATGTTCCTGCGCGAACATGCCCGCCGCGCGTCGCGGCTCTCCGATTTCCTGCCCTGGGCGGCGCTGATCGCGCCGGGCATCATCCTCAACAAGGACGGCAGCTTCCTGCGTATTGCGCGGTTTCGCGGTCCCGACCTCGACAGCGCGACCCAGGCCGAGCTGATCGCCACCTCCAGCCGATTGAATAGCGCCCTGAAGCGGCTCGGGACCGGATGGGCGATCTACGTCGAGGCGCAGCGCAAGGAGTCGCCAGGCTATCCGGCATCGGACGGCTTCGCCGATCGCGTGTCCGCGCTGATCGACGAGGAACGGCGCGACCAGTTCGAAGGCGGCGACGTCACCCGCCCGAACTTCACCAGCGCCTATTATCTGACGCTGCAGTGGCTGCCTCCGGCTGACGACACTTCGAAGGCGTCGTCGCTATTCTACGAGGGTGGGGCCGAAGCCGTCGCGACCGCCGCGGATCACCTCGATGATTTCGAGCGCGACACCGGGCGACTGCTCGACATGATCGAGGGCGTGATGCCCGAAGCGGCGTGGCTCTCGGATGCGGAGACGCTGACTTACCTCCACTCGACAATTTCCACCCACGCGCAGCGGATCGCGGTGCCGGAAACGCCGATGCACCTCGACGCGCTGATGGCCGACGAACTGCTGGTGGGGGGACTCGCGCCGCAGTTGGGTGCCAAGCACCTGCGCACCCTGTCGATCTCCGGCTTCCCAGCGGTGACGGTGCCGGGGATGCTCGACGAGCTCAACCGCCTGGGCTTCGCCTACCGATGGACGACACGAGCGATCTGCCTCGACAAGGTGTCGGCGCAACGCATGCTCGGCCGCATTCGGCGCCTGTGGTTCTCGAAGCGCAAGAGCCTCGCCGCAATCATCAAGGAAGTGCTGACCAATGAGGCGAGCGTGCTGGTCGACAGCGACGCCGCCAACAAGTCGGCCGAGGCCGACGCCGCGCTTCAGGACCTCGGCGCCGATATCGCGGGCTACGCTTATGTCACCACCACCATCACGGTGCTGGGCGACACCGCTCGGGACGCGGATCTTCGCCTCCAGGCGATCGAGAAGATCGTGCGCGGCCGCGACTTCGCCTGCATCGCGGAAGGACTGAATGCGCTCGAGGCGTGGCTGGGCTCGCTGCCCGGCAACCCCTACGCGAACGTCCGCCAGCCGCCGGTCTCGACACTGAACCTAGCCCATATCATGCCGGTGTCGGCGGTCTGGGCCGGACCCGATCGCGACCCGCATTTCGACGCGCCGCCGCTGTTTCACGCCCGCACTCAGGGCGCGACCCCGTTCCGCTTTTCGCTCCACGTCGGCGATGTCGGCCACGAGATCGTGATCGGCCCGACCGGCGCCGGCAAGAGCGTGCTGCTTGCCTTCATGGCGCTCCAGTTTCGCCGCTACCGTGACGCTCAGATCTTCGCCTTCGATCACGGTGGCTCGATCCGGGCGGCGACGCTGGGGATCGGCGGCGAGTGGCACGATCTCGGCGGGAGTCTGAGCGGCAATGCCGCGCCGGTGTCGCTTCAGCCGCTCGCCCGGATCGACGAGCCCGACGAACGCGCCTGGGCGGCCGACTGGCTGGCGGCGATCCTCGCCCGCGAAGGGTTCGCGATCACCCCGGAGGTGAAGGAGCACATCTGGACCGCGCTCGGCAGCCTCGCGGACGCGCCGGTGCAACAGCGCACGCTGACCGGTCTCGCGGTGCTGATCCAGGCCTCAGGCCTGAAGCGCGCACTGGCCCCATACACGCTCGCCGGTCCCTATGGCCGGCTGCTCGATGGTGATGTCGAGCATTTCGGAGACAGCGACACGCAGGCCTTCGAGACCGAGGGGCTGGTCGGCACACCCGCGGCGCCAGCGGTTCTCGCCTATCTGTTCCACCGGATCGGGCGCCGGCTCGATGGCCGTCCAACCTTGATCCTGATCGACGAAGGCTGGCTGGCGCTCGATGATCCGCTGTTTGGCCGCCAGCTCAAGGAATGGCTGAAGACGCTCCGCAAGAAGAATGCGAGCGTTGTGTTCGCCACCCAGAGCCTCGCCGATATCGAAGGCTCGGCGATCGCGCCGGCGATCATCGAAAGCTGCCCGACGCGGCTGTTTCTCGCCAATGAACGCGCGCTCGAGCCGCAGATCATGGGCGTCTACCGCCGGTTCGGGCTCAACGACCGCCAGATCGAGATCATCGCCTCGGCGACGCCCAAGCGCGACTATTACTGCCAGTCGGCACTCGGCAACCGGCTGTTCGATCTGGGCCTTGGGCCGGTTGCGCTCGCCTTCGCCGCCGCCTCTTCGCGAACCGACCTCAACGCCATCACCGCACTGATCGAGCGTCACGGCTCCGACGAATTCGCGTCTGCCTGGCTGCGCCATCGCGGTCTCGGCTGGGCCGCTGACCTGCTCGAACCTCAGACACCCGCTTTCACCCCCGCCCATGAGGAGGCCCTGCCATGAAGACCCGTGCCCTTGTCTCAAGCCTTGCCGTGGGCGCTGCCGCGCTCGCATTGACGCTCGCCTCGCCAGCTCAGGCCCAGTTTGGCGGGATCGTCTATGATCCCACAAATTATGCGCAAAATGTCCTGACGGCGGCGCGCAGCCTTCAACAGATCAACAACCAGATCTCCCAGATCCAGAACCAGGCGCAGAGCCTGATCAATCAGGCGCGCAATCTGACCTCGTTGCCGACGAACACGCTGGCGAGCCTGCGCCAGTCGATCGACCGCACGCGGCAGCTGATCGCCCAGGCCCAGCAGATCGCCTATAATGTCCAGGACGTCGATCGCGTGTTCAACGCACGCTATCCGGCGGGATCGCTATCGGGCACCTCATCGGGCCAGCTTGTCGCGAATGCTGAAGACCGCTGGCATGACTCAGTGGCGGGGTTTCAGGATTCGCTGCGGACCCAGGCGACGATCGTCACCAATCTCGGCGACACCCGCGCGCAGGTCGACACGCTGGTCACCGCCAGCCAGGACGCGACGGGCGCTCTGCAGGCGGCGCAGGCCGGCAATCAGCTGGTCGCGCTCCAGACGCGCCAACTCGCTGACCTGACCGCGCTCATGGCCGCGCAGAACCGGGCGGCGAGCATTGCGGCCGCGCGCGCCGCCGCCGACGAAGCGCAAGGGCGCGAGCAGACGAAGCGCTTCCTGGCACCCGGCACGGGCTATGTCCCGCACAGCGTGACGCTCTTCCGTGACTGAGGGGCCGACAGCCGAGAGGCGGGGCCGGTTCGTCAGGCTCGGCTGGCGGTCGGTTGCGATCGCCAGCACCGCGGCGGGAACCGGGACCCTCGCTCTGATCGTGCTGAGCGATCCGGCGCCGCCACCTGCGCGCTACACGATCGGTGACAGCGCCGAGCAGCCCGGGGGGATCGAGGCCGATCCGCTGCGCGCCGAACTGGCCCGCTGCCGGACGCTGCCGGCAAACAGCGACGATGCGCGCTGCCGCGAAGCCTGGGAGGTCAACCGCCGGCGCTTCATGGGCGAGAGCCGCAGCTTTGTCGTGCCGGTCGAGCCGCCACCAATCGAACCGGCACCATCCTCTTCGGCCGAACAACCAGCGGTCGCCGCTCCCGCCACTCCTGCCATTTCGGAGCACTGACCCATGGGCGAGGGCACGGGCGTCATCGATCGGTTTCTCGATCTTTTCGCGCGCTACATCGATAGCGGCTTCGGCCTGATCCACGGCGATGTCGGCTTCCTCGCAAGCTCGCTGATCGTCATCGATGTGACGCTGGCGATGCTGTTCTGGACCTGGGGTGAAGGCGAGGACATCGTCGCCCGGCTTGTGCGCAAGACGCTACAGGTCGGCTTCTTCGCCTTCCTGATCGCCAACTGGAACGGCCTCGCCAAGATCATCTATCTGAGCTTCTCGGGGATCGGCCTCAAGGCAGCCGGGTCGGGCAACGCGAACGATCTCCTTCATCCCGGTAAGATCGCGCAGATCGGCATCGATGCGGGGCAGCCGCTGCTGGACCAGGCTTCGCTGCTCGTCGGGCCGGTCGGCATCTTCACCAACTTCGTCCAGATCGCCGTGCTGTTGCTCGCCTGGGCGATCGTGCTGCTCGCCTTCTTCATCATCGCGATCCAGCTGTTCGTCACGCTGATCGAGTTCAAACTGACGACGCTTGCCGGCTTCGTGCTGGTGCCTTTCGGATTGTTCGGTCGCACCGCATTTCTCGCCGAACGCGTGCTGGGCAATGTCATGGCGACCGGCATCAAGGTGTTGGTGCTCGCGGTCATCATCGGCATCGGCTCCACCATCTTCCGCGATTTCGTGATCAATTTCGGCGGGGCGCAGCCAACGATCGAGCAGGTCGCAAGCCTCGCCCTTGCAGCACTGACGCTCCTCGGTCTTGCCATCTTCGGACCTGGCATCGCATCCGGCCTGATCTCGGGCGGGCCGCAGCTCGGCGCTGGCGCGGCTGTCGCCACCGGCGCGGTCGTCGGCGGGGTCGGGGCTGCAGCGACCATGGGCGTCGCCGGCGCCGCTGGGTTGGCGAGCCGCGCCGGCTCGGCAGCCGCGTCTACCCTGTCCCGATCCGCCGGTTCGCCCCCCTCTGGCGGATCCTCGTCGGCGCCCCCCGCTCCCCCAGCGCCGACGGGCGGCGCTCCGACGGTTCCCCCGCCGTCCGGAGCGCCGGGGGGTGGCGTGAGCGCAAGGACAGGTGAAAGCACGAGCGGCTCTTCTGACTCGGCACCGTCCAGCACCGCGACCGATACGAGCCCGAGTTCGTCCGAACCCGCATCGGAGGCGAGCACAGGCACCGCCACAGCTGCGATGCCGTCCGCCGTTCCGGCCGAAGGACCGGCACCGGCTTGGGCTAAGCAGCTGCGCCGCCGTCAGGCCATGGTCCAAGGCGCGACGCTTGCCGCCCACACACTTCGCTCGGCCGACCATCACGGCGGCTCGGCTCACATTTCCCTGGAGGATCGTTCATGAACCCTTTCCGCCGTCCCTCGTCGCGCTTCGGCCGCGAGCCCGTCCCCGAAACCCCCTATCAGCGTGCCGGCCAGGCCTGGGACGATCGCATCGGCTCGGCGCGGGTCCAGGCGCATAGCTGGCGGCTGATGGCCTTCGGTGCGACCGCGCTCCTGTCGCTATCGGTCGTCGACAATCTGCGCCTGCGGTTCGGCTCGCACATCGTTCCCTATGTCGTCGAGGTCGACCGGCTGGGGGCCGCCCGCGCAGTTGCCGAAGCCTCGAGCGACTATCGGCCGACCGATCCTCAGATTGCGTGGCATCTCGCGCGGTTCATCGAAAATGTGCGCTCGCGACCGGCGGATGCGATCGTCCTGCGGCAGAATCTCAATGCCGCCTATGATTTCACGACGGAGCAGGGCGCCGCGGCGCTCAACGATTACGCCCGTACCCATGATCCGTTCGCGGACCTGGCCGATTCCCAAGTTTCGGTCGACGTGAAGAACGTGGTGCGGGCGTCGGGCGACAGCTTCCGGATCGCGTGGGACGAGCGGCGGTATGACCATGGCCAGCTCGCCGCCACCACCCATTGGACGGCAGTGCTGACAATTGTCGTCCGCACGCCAACAGACGCGGCGACGCTCAGCCGCAACCCGCTCGGGCTCTACGTCCACGCCATCAACTGGTCCCAGGACCTCGGAGAATGACCATGCGCACCCTATTGTTTGCCGCACCTCTTTTGCTCGGATCCGTCCCGGCGTTTGCGCAGTTCGCGACGCCATCCGCGCGTCCGGTCGCCGCCGCGACCGATGCGGCGCGGGTCAGCGCGCGCGCTGCCGGCTGGCAAGGTGCGACACAGCTGTTCGTCTACGCACCGGGCGGCCTCTATCAAGTCTATGCCGCGGTCGGTCAGGTCACCGACATCATGTTGCAAGAAGGCGAGACGCTTTCCGATACCGGCGCGGTAGCTGCCGGTGACACGGTGCGCTGGGTGATTGGCGAAGCGGCAAGTGGCACCGGGTCCAGTCGCCGCACGCACATATTGGTCAAGCCCACAGATCCGGGTATCGGGACCAACCTGGTCATCAATACCGACCGGCGAACCTACCATGTCGAGCTGCGCGCAACGCCCGCGACCTATATGGCGAGCGTCGGCTGGTCCTACCCGCAGGACGAGCTGATCGCGGTGCGCTCGCGGATCGAGGCCGCGACTGCCGTCGCCAGCACGCAGGTCCAGACCGGGATCGATCCCGCGAAGCTCGACTTCGCCTACCGCCTGAGCGGCGCCAATCCGCCCTGGAAGCCGGTGCAGGTGTTCGACGATGGCGCGAAAACCTATCTGCTGTTTCCACGGGATATTGCGCAGAACGAGCTGCCGCCGCTGTTCCTGATCGGGGAGAAGAACAAGGCCGAGCTCGTCAACTACCGCGTGGCGGGCCGCTATATGGTGGTCGACCGGTTGTTCTCCGCCGCAGAGCTCCGGCTCGGCACCAAGAAGCAGCAAATCGTCCGCATCGAACGGACGCGCGCTCGGGAGCTGCAGTCGTGACTGAGCCCGACGAATTTACCCGCGATCCGGCGGAAAAGCGGACGCCGATCGCAACCCGTGCGGCTGCGCCGACACCGCGCCGCCTGTCACGCAAGGCGCTGGTGACGCTCACCGGCGTCAGCGCGCTCGGCGTGGCGGCCGCGCTGGGGTACAGCCTGACCTTTAGCCATCGCAGCCGGGCGCCGCAGGAGACCGTCTCGGTCGAGCGCCGCAACACCGATGCGCTGGCCGATGCACCCAAGGATTATGGTGATCTTGCGCGCAACGCCTCCGCCGGGCTCAGCGCGCCGCTGGCGAGGGGCGCGCCAGTGACCACCCCTCCGCTTGCCGGGACTGACGCAGGATCGCCCCGCCCGGTGCATAACGATGAGGCGGCCGAGCAGCAGCGCCGCCGCCAGCAGCGCGAGAGCGCGCGGGCCAGCAAGCTGTTCGCCGGCACCGGCCAAGACCCGCGGCCGGCGGCGGCCAGCCTTGAGCCAGCACTTCCCTTTTCCGGCCGGCCGGCCGGCGGCGAGATGGGCCAGGCGGCGAACGGCGATGCCCAGGACCGTAAGGCGGCGTTTGTCGCCGGCGGGACACGAGAGCCGACCGTAAACAGCGGCAGGCTCGCCGCGCCGGCGGGACGCTATGTCGTGTCGGCGGGGTCGACGATAGCGGCGGCCCTTATCACGGGACTGTCCTCCGACCTTCCCGGCCAAGTCGTGGCGCAGGTGACGGAAGACGTGTTCGACACGGCCAGCGGCCGCACGCGGCTCATTCCGCAAGGGACCCGGCTGATCGGCAGCTATGATGCGCGGGTGAGCTACGGCCAATCTCGCGCGCTGGTCGTGTGGACGCGGCTGATTTTTCCCAATGGTCGCTCGATCGATCTTGACCGGATGGTGGGCACCGATGCTGCCGGCCAGTCGGGGCTCAGCGACCGCGTGGACAATCATACCGGCAAGCTGTTGATTGCCGGCTTGCTGTCGACCTTGTTCGGGGTGGGCGCCAATGCCGCGGCGACCGGCGGAGGGGACAATGCGGACATCGCCTTTGCCATTCGGGAAAGCCTGGGCCGGTCGGTTGAAAGCGCGGGCGACAAGATCGTGAGCCGCCAGCTCGACGTCCAACCGACGATTACCGTGCGCCCGGGCGCACGCGTGCGCGTCCTCGTCAGTCGCGATTTACTGTTGGTCCCTTGGGGCGAAAACTGACCCCGAGGAGCGTCAGACTGACGCGGACGGAGAATCCTCGCCGATCATGTGCAACGCCTCGATGGCGTGATCGAGGTAGTTCACGACCATTTCCTCCTCGGGCCGATCGAGCAGCCCGCGCGCCAGATCGATAAGGCGTTCAGCCTCGGTGTGGCGTCGGTCGTTGACGGATGGGAGGTCTGGCATGGATCGAACCGTAATGGACATACTGAAGATCGTCCATAACGAATAGGCACGATCGTTCCTAGAACGATCGTGCCTACGCTGTGATCAAGTGGCGATGGATCTCAAGGTGATTTTATCGACCAATATTCGGCGTATCCGTAATGAGACGGGGCGGACGCAAGAGGAGATGGCCCATGTCCTCGGCATCAGCCTGCGCTATTTGGGCTCGATCGAGCGCAGCAAGGTGTCCCCGAGCGTCACGCTGCTTGGAACGTTTGCAGCCGCCCTCGGAGTTAGCGCCTGCGATCTCATTACACCCCACAAAAGTTAGTAGCGGGGACTCAGAGGAAAAGGCGGCTCAGCGGCCGACGCGTGCTTTCGCACGTAAGCCAGCAATCGGTGACGGAGCGGATTTCGGTCATCCTTCGACCAGACAGCGTCGATTCCGACAAAGGCGTTTTCATCAGCAATTGGGCGGAACGCCACACCATCGCGTGGCACCATGGCCGAAGCGAGTGTGATCGCCGCACCAAGGCCGAGCCTGACCATTTCGATGAGCGCGCTACGCGAAACGTCATGAAGTTCACAGTCTAGCGGCTGGTCTCCTGCCCGCGCGGTGACTGCGCGATAGGCCGACAGGTCACCCTGATGCGAACGCAGCATTATGGGAAGTGGGGACAGCTCCGCCCAATGGAGATTGTCGCAGGCCGCGAGCGGATGATCGTCCGGTATCGCGACGACAAGCGGCTCTTCCCACAGGCGTTCCTGCACGATGGCGCCGCCGGTCAGTTCGGGAAGCAGTGCGGTAAATGTAATGTCGAGGAGTCTCTCGTTCAGCTGCCTGTTGAGCTCGCTCGGCGATGCTTCGACGAACCGGAGCTGTACGTCGGGGCAGGTCTGGTGGAATTCGGCGATCCCCGCGCTTAACGGGCTCGAACTGAGCCCCGGGTAGAAGCCGATTGCCAACGAGCCCGTCATGCTCTGGGCGGTAGCCAGCGCTCGCTCGATCTGCTGATCAACGGTAAACAGGAGCAATTTGGCTTTCGGGAGAATGGCGCGTCCGATTGGCGTCAGGGCAACCGGAGAGCCGCGCCGTCTTTCGAAGAGGTCGCCGCCATATATGTCTTCCAGTTTCGCGATCGTTTGGCTGACCGCGGGCTGCGAGACACCGAGTTGGCGCGCAGCGTCGGCGAAGCTGCGCGTTTCGACAACCTTTAGGAAAGTCTCAAGTTGATTAAAGTCGGGGCGTGGAACCAATCTTCTGCTGGACTTTCCGTCCCGTCGGGGGCCCTTTTCTGGCACGGATCAGCCTTGTTTCTTTGTGGTTCGCGACGGCCCAGCACCACCGCAGCTTAGTGGCAGCCATTTAAGCGCTAAACATCTCAAGCGAGGTCATTCCTTGGCGTCGATTCCCAGTCTTTCTTTACTGACTTCACCTTGAACTTTGCCAAGGCCTCAGATGCCGTAACCTCAAAGGCGCTGGGTTTAAAAATTGCGCACGCCGCAGTCCAATATCGTTTCCTGAATGTCTTATTCCCAGAGTTATGAGGTCAATCCAACTCGGAAGGTGAGCCGTCTTGCATTCGCGTGGCGCGTTCCATAGTATAACCTCAGAGAATAGGCGACCCGGAATTTGGCCTTTGTCTGCAATGTTTCTCTTGCCCATCCTTCGAGGTTGGGGCGCCCTAGAGCGCCAGAATGGAACGAAGGAAGGGGCACGTATGTCAAAGGGGAGCGCAAAGGGTCGCAGGGGCGCAATGCTAGCAGCGGTATCGATGATGGCAGTTCTGGTTGGCTGCGCGACGGCGGCCGAAGCCCAGACCCAGCCTCAGACGCAGGACGCCGCTACTTCAGAAGAGGTGGGAGAAATAATCGTCACCGCGCAGAAACGCAGTGAGCGCATCAGCGATGTTCCAATGTCGATCAGTGCGGCGACGGGCGAGCAACTTGCCCAACGCGGTGTGACGCAGGTCGCAGATCTAGCAAAGGTCGTTCCGGGATTTACCTATCAGCCAAGCAATTATGGCACGCCGGTCTACAGCATCCGCGGCATCGGCTTTTTCGATCAGGCGGTTGCGGTTGCACCGGCCGTCAGCGTCTATGTCGACCAGGTGTCGCTTCCCTATTCGGTAATGACCGAAGGCGCGACCCTCGACCTTGAGCGCGTAGAGGCACTTAAAGGCCCGCAGGGGACGCTCTTTGGCGAGAACTCGACCGGCGGCGCGCTCAATTTTATCGCGAACAAGCCTACCGATCACCTGACCGCGGGTGGCAGCTTCAGCTACGGCAACTTCGATGCGATAAATGCCAACGGCTATTTGAGCGGCCCTCTCGGCGACACCGTTTCGGCGCGTATTGCGGTGAGCACCGACCAGCGCGGCAACTGGCAACGCAGCCAAACGCGAGACGATGGTCTCGGCAAACGAGATTTTACCGCTGGGCGGCTACTTTTGGACTGGAAACCCAGCGACTCCGTCCGCTTCGAGCTAAATCTGAACGGCTGGTTGGACAAGAGTGATACCCAGGCGGCGCAGTTCGTCGCCGACGCACCCGCAGTGCCTGGGGGATACCAAGACTTGACGGCGGTGCTGGCTGCGTTCCCGGTGGCACGGCATGACAATCGCGTCGCCGACTGGGATCCCGGGATCAGCTTCCGCCGAGACGACCGCTTTTACCAAGCCTCGCTTCGAGGCGATTGGGACATTTCGCCATCGATCACCATCACATCCCTGACGGCATACTCGGATCTCAAGCAGCATTCCCCCAGCGATACGGATGGTACGCCTTACGATAATTTCCGTCTAACGATTGATGCGAGGATTCATTCCTTTTCTCAGGAATTGCGTATCGCGGGCACCGCGATGGACAGCAAGTTGCGCTGGATGGTCGGCGGAAATTACGAACATAACATTACGCACGATAATCAATTCGGACATATCCACGGGACGAATTCGGGCGTCGGTCCGATCCGGTTCACCGAGTTTATCAACTCGAACAACCAAGACATCGAAACCAAGGCGGCATTCGGCAGTCTGGATTACAAGATCACTGACACAATTACGGCCTCAGTGTCCGGGCGCTACACCGACGCCCGCGACAAATTCTACGGCTGCCCGTTCGATTCCGGAAACGGTGAACTCGCGGCGGCCTTCTCGCAAATCGCGTCAGCGCCGATCCCGCCGGGCCATTGCGTAACATTCGATCCGGCGACGTTTGCGGCTCTGCCGATTGTCCGCAAGTCGCTCAGCGAGGACAATGTCTCGTGGCGAGCAGGCCTGAGTTGGAAGCCCGAGACTACCACCCTCGTGTACGCGAATGTCACGCGGGGCTACAAAGCTGGTAGCTATCCAACGATCGCGGCGCTTCTTCCCGATCAGTTCAATCCAGTCACGCAGGAGTCGGTTCTCGCCTATGAGGTTGGCTTCAAAAAGAGCCTCTTCAATCAGGCCGTACAGATTACGGGTGCTGGATTTTATTATGATTACACAGACAAGCAAATCCAAGGCTTTATCAGTAGCGCGTTCGGAAATGCGCCAGCGCTCGTGTCGATTCCAAAGGCAAGCGTGAGGGGCGGAGAGGTCAATATCACTCTACGGCCAACGACCGGCCTGGTCCTCTCTGGGGGCGCCACCTACGTCGACTCACGGGTTGACCGCCACTACGCGTCAAACGACCCCTTCGGCGCTAGCGTCGATCTCAAGGGCGAGGCCTTCCCAAACACGCCGCGTTGGCAGTTGACCGGCGACGGGCAGTACGACTTCCCTGTGTCCGGCGCGATTAAGGGATTCGCGGGTGCATCAATACGATACCGCAGTGGAAGCTGGGCAGCGTTCGGTGAACAGCCCGTATTTCGCATCCCTTCGTACGCCGTCATTGACCTTCGCGCCGGCATTGAATCGAGTGGTGGACGCTGGCGCGCGGAAATTTGGGGGCGAAATGTCACCGATAAATTCTACGCGACTAGCGTCACGCACGTCTTGGACACCACCGCGCGGCTGACGGGGATGCCCGCCACCTACGGCTTCACTGTTAGCTTGAAATATTGATCTGGACGTCGGCTCGCGAGGCCGGCGACCAGGGAATAGGAGTTTGAGAGTTGATCACCAAAAGCGCACTTCTTGGCATCGCTATGCTCGTGGCGGTGGGTCCGAATTCTGTCGAGGCGAAGGTAATGCGGACGGCGGCCAGCAACGGCGCATCCGCGATGGACGGGGAAAAGAGGATCGTTGCCGACAGCGGTGCGATAGTGGAGCCTCCATTTCTCCTGCGGCCCGCAAGCAGCAACTGGGACTATGAAATCAGAGTGGCACTGCCCGCGTCCTACGCGAATTCGGATGCTTCAACCTATCCTGTTCTGTGGGTCATGGACGGGGCCACCAATTTTGATGAGGCGGTCGGTCTAGTCAATGCGTCGCAGACGATGCTGCCAGAGATGATCATTGTGGGCGTCGGTACCCCGAGAGACAAGCGGGATCAGGGCCTTGCTCGTCGCGCCTATGACTTCGGCATGTCGGGCGCTGACACATATCGATTTGATGGGCTGGGTAGCGATAACCCGATGATGGCGACCTACTCGGCGGAGATGAAGCGCATTGTCGGGGCTGTGCCCAATCCGGGCAAAGACGGCGCGTGGAACGCCCAGAAGTTTTTGTCATTCATAACGACAGATGTTCGAGAAACGATACAAAGGAAGTATCGGACAAATGGTGAAAACACGCTCTGGGGATTCTCACTAGGTGGCTATTTTTGCCTTCAAACGCTTTTCACGAGGCCAACCAGCTTTGACGGGTATATTTGCGGGAGCCCTGGCGGGTATATGGACAACGCCTTGGTATTTCGTCTTGAGCGAGACTACGCTCAAACGCACAAGGATTTGAAGGCCAAAGTCTTTGTTTCCGCAGGGTTGGGTGAAATGACGTCATGGGGATCCGTGTCGATCATGGGATCGGTAAGCGGTGTAGCACGCCTGACCGAAATCCTGACAGATCGGGAATATCCTTCCCTCGAACTTCACACAGAATTGTTCCCAGGTCTGGTTCATGACGCGATAAATCAGGATTCCAACTTATACCAAGGTCTTCGGGCACTTTATAACAAAAAGCCTGTGAAGACGCTCCTCCACACGGGGCATGCCCCGCGCGACAAATAAGACGACGGCCTGGTCAACGTGGGTGGCAGCGATTCGAAAGGTGAACGGGATGCTGAACATGCCTTCCCCCGCGTCCCAAACTAAGGCGGGTCGGCGCCCGATGCGAACCAGGCAACGCGCGGTGGCAACCATCATATTGGGGATAGCGCTTTCCACGTCGTCGTCTGGCGCCCAAATCGTGGCCAAGCCAGGAAGCGATGCTACCGTCGGGAGCGCAGCGCCGATGTCTGCGCGCCCCAAACGCGGACAGGGTAGCGTCCTCGGTTTTCGGACCGTTTCGAGCGCGCCCGAGACGGTCAGTGGTGGCACCGTTCTTATCAGATTGTCGGTACCGGCCCAACCACGGTGGGCTGCCGAACTCAATGGCCGTGACGTCACATCATCGTTTCGCTTCGTAAAGGCCTCGGACGGGTGGCTGTCGTTGCTAAGTGGCCTCAGGACCGGGCGAAATAAACTGGTGATCAAAGTGGATGGCAGGGTTCGATCCCAGCTTTGGCTCATCAATCATTCCGTGTCAGGACCGGTCTTTTCGGGCACTCAGCAGGCACCGTTGTATTGTCAAACTGTCGCAAACGGACTTGGAACGGCGCGCGATGAGACTTGTAGCGCGCCAACCGTCGTTCAGTACTACTACAAGTCAACGAGCCCGGCGTTCCGGAGCAAGAATGACAACATGATAACGGCGCTCAGAACACTGAACGGCGAGATGGCGGACGCCCTTCCGCCGGGTTTCAAACCCTATGATCCGGGTGGCAAAGTGCCTTCGGACATTGCAATGACCACGACGTCCGATGGGGGCAAGGTCCCGTATATTGTCAGGCGGGAGCTCGGAGTTATTAATCGCGCGATATACGACATACGCTTCCTCCATCAGCCGGGCCAACCTCTGCCGACGCCTTGGGAGGGTCATGGTCGCGAATGGAACGGGCGTCTGGTTTACCTTTTTCGAGGGGGGTGCGGCGGCGGTTATCACCAAGGTCGCCTGCAGAGCCGTTCGAGCGACGAGGCTCTGATTGCCAAAGGCTATGCGACGGCCACCTCATCGCTCAACATGTTCGCCACCTCATGCAACGATGTTCTCGCAGCGGAAACGCTCTCTATGGTGAAGGAGCACTTCATCAAGACCTTCGGAGAGCCGGTGCATACTATCGGCTTCGGGGAGTCGGGCGGTGCGATGCAGCAATACCTGATAGCCCAAAACTATCCCGGCCTGCTCGATGGAATAATTCCATATCTGTCTTTCCCTGACGTCGTTACCTTCGTGCAGACGGTCGGTGATTTCGCGCTTCTCGCTCATGCGATCGACGGTTCAAAGCTGGGTTGGACCGAGCAACAGAAGGCAGCCATCTCCGGCATGGCGACTTGGCGTACGATCGAGGATTACGCGGGCGCAGGGTTGGCGTTTGTCAGCCCTAGGGCCTGTGACGCTTCCGTGCCAAAATCTGAACGGTACGACCCAGCAAGTAAGCCTGGTGGCGTCCGCTGCGATGTGTTCGACAATGAGATCAATGTGTACGGCCGCGATCCCAAAACAGGCTTCGCACGAAGGCCCTTGGATAATGTCGGCGTCCAGTACGGACTGGCAGCTTTCAACGCCGGCGTAATCGATGCGGAACAATTCGTTGAGTTGAATGAGAGGATTGGCGGATTCGACAGCGACGGCAACGTCGTGCCGCGACGAACGGAGGCTGACCCTGTCGCTGTCCAGAATGCCTATCGATACGGACTGGTGCTGAGCGGAGGCGGAGGGTTGCCAACAATCCCCATCATAGACTGGCGCTGGTATGGTGATGATCTTGGCGACGGGCACGACCGTGTAAGGTCTTTTGCGATCCGCGAGCGTTTGATTGCAGCGAACGGCAACGCGAACAATCAGGTCATCCTGACATACCCTCGAGCGATGACAATGAATGAACTGGATCTCAATCTCGTGAGTGATCCAGACCCGAAGACATCGTTGGTCTCACGGATCGAACTCGAGCTCGTGGGATTAATGGATCAATGGCTGAGCAACATCGATGCTGCCGGAGGCTCCGAGACGAGTGGGGAAAAGGTTGCACGCAGCAAGCCGTCGAGTTTGGTCGACGCCTGTTGGGCGATAGATGGGGAGAAATTTGGTGGCCCGATAGTCTACGGCGCGAGTGGGCGATGTGCGCAACTTTATCCGATGCATGCCGATCCGCGTATGGTCGCCGGTGGTCCAATAGCCAACGATATCTTGAAGTGCGAACTAAAGGCGATTTCGTTTTCTGAATACAAGTTTCCGTTGGATGCAGAACAGCGCCAGCGGTTGAACACCGTCTTTCCAGCCGGAGTTTGCGACTATGCTCGCACCCGCCGTAGCGAGCGCGTGAAGCTCGAGACTTGGCGCCGTTACTAGACAGCTCGCGTGCTGTCCCGTCCTAGGCACTACCGCTTTAAGCCGCTTTGTACGGTGAGGGGGGAAAGCTCACAAGCTGGCATTTTCGCGCCCTCACGGGTCGAGAGCTGGCTAGTGCGCCTGATATCCTGGGGCTGACGGGTAAGGCGGCGGACAGACAAACCTGCTCTGGTGCCTGCCTTTCGCGACCTGCTCGGCAGCGTTCAAAGCGTGCGCTCGACGTCTGCGGAATCCCGTTCTTATCCTCGGGCGATGCCATCGTACGCATGCGCGTCGACGCACCCTGGCGCCGCGCTCGGGCAACCGATACGGAAACTCCATAACCCTGAAGAATAATTAACCCGGAAATCGGTCTTGGTGTGCATCCCTCGCTTTCTCCATATTTCGAATTTGTGAACGCAGAGAGCGTCACGTTCGAGACAAAAAGGGGGGTTACAGCATGCCTAGGGACGAGAAGCACCGGCGCCGCGCAATCTTGCTGGCGGCGACCTCCGCGACCGCAGCTCTTTTTGCGGCACTGGCCGCTTCTCCCGCTTGCGCGCAGGCGACGGAAGCGGGTCAGTCCAGCAGCGCGGATGACACTTCGCAGGCGTCAGAGATTGTCGTCACGGGTGTGCGGGGAAAGCCTCGCTCTGCGCTAGACAGCCCAACCCCGATCGATGTGATCAGCGGGAAAGAGATCAAGGACGGCGGGCATGCGAGTCTTTATCAGGACCTGCAGATTCAAGTTCCTTCGTTCAATGAGGCCCAGAAGCCTGGAGGTGGCACCGCGAGCGCCGTGCGCGCAGGCGGCCTGCGAGGATTGAACCCAGACCAGACGCTGGTTCTGGTGAATGGAATGCGCTGGCACCACTCAGCGCTGATCAACACTGGCAACGGCCTCTATAATGGTTCGGCGCCCGTTGATCTGAGTATGATCCCTACGTCCGGCATCGGTCGCGTCGAGGTCCTGCGTGAGGGCGCAGCTGCGCAATATGGTTCAGACGCCATTGCTGGCGTTGTGAACCTTATTCTGAAAGATACCCCCGGCGGTTCCATCAGCGCACAGTACGGGCAGAACTTCGACCGGAGCGATGGCCAACTTGCCATTGTTCGCGGCGATTACGGCTTCAAGTATTCCGATACTGGATTCCTCAGCCTGTTTTTCACGTTCCAAAATCAGGAACAAGGCGATCGATCCTACCCCGTTGACTCGAGCATCCAGATTTTCCCAAAGCTGGCGAACGGTCAGCCTGATCCTCGCGAAACATCGATCAATCGACAAATCAGCCATGGTTTTGGCCCGTATCCGGCTACCCAATTCCAGGTCGGTTTCAACGGACACGACCAAATCGGTGGCATAGAGATTTATTCCTTCGGCACGTTCAGCCGCCGCCTCCAAGATATCGTATATCCTCCTCTTTTCCCGAACAGCGCGAACGTCTTGCCTGAGATCTACCCTGGACTGGCTTACCCGGTTTTGCGGATCAAGGAAAATGACGGCCAGTTGGCAGTTGGCGCCCGCGGAGCTTTGAGCGGCTGGGACTGGAATTTATCCTCTACCTTTGGCGAGGATCACGCACCGCAATATCTGTACAACAGCTTGAATGCGAGCCTCGGGCCGTCAAGTCCGACGGATTTTTACCTTGGTTCGCTGACGTCGAAGGAATGGGCGAACTCGCTTGACGTCACCCGCAAATTTGAAATCTCGAACGGTGGCAGCCTGCAGGTCTCGTGGGGACTACAGCATCGCCTTGAGTGGTTTGATACCGGTGCAGGTGAACCTTCGAGCTACAATTACGGGGGTTATGTACGACCCGCCGGGCAGGCCTTCGCTGGGGTCCCATTAGCGGCAGGGTCGCAATACGCCCAAGGCTTGCGGCCCGCCGATTCCGGCTCGTGGAAGCGGAACATCCTGAGCGCCTATGCCGAGCTCGGCTATGAGCCGACCGACCGCCTGTTCATCGGCGCAGCCGGGCGAGTGGAGCGGTTCAACGACTCCTCCGGGACCAGCGTGGTCGGAAAAATCGACGGCAGGTATAAGGTCACTGATTGGCTGTCTTTGCGCGGTTCTTTCGGGAATGGCTTCCATGCTCCCAGCCTTGCTCAGCAGCATTATTCGTTCGCCCGCATCAATCCGAGTACGGCCGCTGCAAATTTTGGACAGCTCATCACGTTCCAGATTCTTCCGGTGGATACTGCAGCGGCGAAAGCGTTGGGGGCGACACCGCTCCGGCCCGAAAAGTCCGTCGACACGAGCGTTGGCCTCACGCTTAGCCCCGCTCCCAACTTCAACGTCACCGTCGACGGCTATATCGTGTCCGTGCGCGACCGTATCGTTCTCGGGAGCGTCCTTCAGGGGCCTGCCGTTAACGCCATTCTCGTGGCCAATGGCTTGCCGGCGAACCTTGCAGGGCAATATTTCACTAACGCGGTGAATACCCGCACGACCGGCGCCGACGTTGTCGCAACCTACCGCCTTAATTTCGCTTCGATGGGGAATCTTCGGCTGAGCGCCGCGCTGAATGTCAATCGTACAAAAATTACGCGCATCGCGCCCAATCCGGGGGCACTGAACTCGCTCGGTGCATCCTATGTTCAGTTCGACAGGGTAAGCCAAGGCTATCTCACCAACGCTATCCCCGACAGCAAGGTGGCGCTGAGCGCAAATTGGGAAGTAAGCAAATTTAGCTTCAACCTCCAGGAGATCCGTTACGGCAAGTATACGGTTCCAGGTACCAGCGCAGCGAATGACCGAATGTTTCCGGCGCAGTGGATCACGAATGCTCAGGTCCAGTATCACCTATCAAAAAAGGTGAGCCTGGCCATCGGTGCCGACAATGTATTCAATACTTACCCACCGGCCACCAACATCCCATTGGCGCAATTTGGGTACGGGACCCTGCCAAGGATCAGTCCTTTCGGATTTACCGGCGGATTTTATTATGGCCGCGTACAGGTTGAATTCTGACCAAAAGGCCCGAGTCGCGCGGCGAAGCCTTGCTTGGCTAGGCGGGCAGCGAAGGAGCTGTCCGCCGATTTCCAGAAAACCGCGACGGCAATCTGTTATGGTCAGAGATCGTCTTTGGGTCCCACAGGCAAGTGGCGCGACATCGGTGCCGCCAAAAGGATGAAAGTATAATGTTTCGGATTGGCGTCGATGTGGGCGGCACGTTCACCGATTTAACTATCGCAAATGTAGGAACCGGTGAGAACCTTTATTTCAAGCTTTCGTCCACGCCGGATGACCCATCGGATGCTATTGTAAACGGGATATCACAAGCTCTGGAGCTGTTCGGTATCGAACCGTCTGCGGTCTCGTATATCGGCCATGGCACCACCGTGGCGACAAACATGATTATCGAGCGCCGTGGTGTGCCGACCGGGTTGGTGACCACGAAAGGATTTCGCGACGTCCTCGCGATCGGTCGACAGACCAGACCTGCGCTGTACGACATGGCGATCCGGAAGCCCGATCCACTGGTCGAGCGCTACCGCCGCCGCGAAGTTAATGAGAGGCTCAACGCCAAGGGCGAATGCCTGAACCCCCTCGACGAGGCCGAGCTCGAGACGGTGCTCGATGAACTGGCACAGACGGGCGTCGAGGCCATCGCGATCTCGTTCTTGCACTCTTACAAGAACCCGGAGCATGAAGAAGCTGCGGCAAGGATCGCGGCGCGCAAGCTTCCCGGCGTCTATATCTGCACCTCTTCGAACGTCCTGCCCGAGTTCCGAGAATATGAGCGCACCTCGACCACGGTGCTCAACGCCTATGTCGGTCCCAGAATGGCCGCCTATTTTGATCGACTGAAGCGCAAGATCAGCGAATTGGGGATCGCCGTCGCGCCCATGATAGTCCATTCCAACGGCGGCCTGCTGTCGATCGAGAGCGCCAAACGCCTCCCGGTCACCACATGCCTCTCAGGACCTGCGGCCGGCGTTATGGGCGCTGCGGTTGTCGGCGCCGCCGCGGGCTTCCCCGACCTGGTGACCTTCGATGTTGGGGGAACCAGCACCGACGTGTCGTTGATCGTCGAGGGCAAGCCCAAGCTTGCAACGAGCCGTGATGTCGCGGGCTATCCGGTCAAGTTGCCGATGATCGACATCCACGTCATCGGTGCGGGCGGCGGCAGCATCGCCCACGTGGACGAAGCCAATGCGCTGAAGCTCGGACCACGCAGCGCCGGTGCTTCGCCCGGCCCGGTCGCCTATTCGCGAGGCGGCGTAGAGCCAACGCTCACCGACGCGAACATCTGCCTCAATCGCCTTAATCCCGTCGCCTTGCTCGATGGGCGGATGCCGGTCGATCGGGCCGCTGCGGTCGCGAGCCTGGAGGAGCGTATCGCTCGTCCGCTTGGCATCTCCGTCGAGGACGCGGCCTTCGGCATGATCCAGGTGGCTGCGGCCAACATGAGCCGGGCGATCCGCGCCGTGACGACTGAGCAGGGCCATAACGTCAGCGAGCTTGCGCTCTTCGCCTTCGGTGGTGCCGGCCCCCTCCACGCCGCCGAAGTGGCGCGGGAGGCCGGCATCGAGCGTATCGTGGTACCCCAAGAACCTGGTACGATGTGTGCCCGGGGCGTGCTGTTATCGGACGTCAGCCTCGATTTCGTGCGCATGCAATTGGCGAATGCAACGAACGAGAGCTGGGCAAGGGTCTGCTCTGCCCTCTGCGAGATGGCCGCAGAAGGCGACAAATGGCTGGCGTCCGAAAAGGTTGATCGAAGCCTTCGCAGCTTCCAGTTTGCGATTGATGCCCATTATGCTGGCCAGAGTCATGAGATCCGGATTCCCATCGAGGCGATCGACGAGGCTGGGCTTGAGGCGTTCCTCGACAGCTTCGCTGCCGTCCATCGGGCTACCTATGGCTATGACCATCCTGACCAGCCTGTGTTTATCCTCGGCTGCCGTCTCAGAGCGGTAGGCTATGTCCCGAAAACGCTGGAGGCGTCGCACGTCGGCGGATCTAGCATTGCCGAGGCAAAGATAGACGAGCGAACTGTCTATTTTGGCGCTGCCGACGGATGGCTGGCGACGCCGATCTATCGCCGATCGGCGCTACCCATCGGCGAGCACATGCTTGGTCCCGCGATCATCGAGGAGATGAGCTCGACCACAGTCGTCCTGGCCGGGCAGAGCGCCGAGGTCGACGCCTTCGGCAACATCGTCATCACGAATTGAGCGAGAACAGCATGGCCGATACCCATCTCAACACAGGCCGCCAGGATGGGCGGCGCTTTGATGCTATCGCAATGGAGATATTCAGCAACCGGATGCTCTCCATCACGGAGAACATGGCGTTGAACATGATGCGCTCCTCGTATTCGTCGCAGATCAAGGAGCGAAGGGATTTCTCGGTCGGGATCTTCGACGCGGAGGGCGGCCTCATCGCGCAGGGGACGCATATACCCATCCACCTCGGCTCGCTGCTCGGTGCGGTGGAAGCGCTGCTGGACCGCTACAAGATCGCGGACATGGCCGAGGGCGACGCATTTATCTGCAACGACCCGTATCTCGCAGGCGGGACGCATATCCCCGACGTCTCGATCGTCAGCCCCGTCTTCATCGATGGGGCGGTCGTCGCCTTCGCTGCGAACATTGGCCATCATTCGGACCTCGGCGGAGCCGTCCCCGGCTCGATCTCTCCGGCTGCCCGCTCGATCTTCGAGGAAGGGCTGCGCATCCCGATCATCCGGATCGCCCGCGCCGGCGAAATCGACGAGGACCTGCTCAACCTGATCGCCAGCAACTCGCGCCTTTCGGAAGAGCGGCGTCTCGACCTCAAGGTTCAGATCGCCGTCAATGCTCGAGGAGGTGACGAAGCGCGAGCGCTTTTCCTGCGCATGGGACTCGACAATGCCAAGGCCGCAATCCGCGACGTCTTTTCCTACACATCGGAGCGATTGCGTAGGAGGCTAGCGGCACTGCCGGCGGGTAAGCACAGCTTCACGACATGGCTGGATGACGACGGAAGCGGGAGCGAGCCGGTGCCGATTGTTGCCACCGTCACTCTTGGCGGCGACACGCTGCATATCGACTTCGAGGGCACGGGCCCCCAGGCGCAGGGTGCCTTCAACGTGCCAAATAGCGCTCTGCGCGCCACGATCTACTATTGCGTCAAGGCGCTGCTCGACCCGGAACTGATGCCCAACAGCGGGATGTTCACGGGCGTGACGATCGCCGCGCCTGAGGGCACGATCGTGAACCCCCGGTTCCCCGCCGCCTGTGGCGTACGCAGCAACACCTGCCAGAAAATCGCTGGCGCCGTGTTCGGCGCCTTTCGCGACGTCCTTCCGGAGGATCGCCTGTTCGCTTCCAGCAACGATCTCTTACCATCGATCATGCTCTCCGGGTCGCAACCGGAAACAGGACGGTTCTATGTCGTGGCCGAGACGATCGGCGGCGGCAGCGGTGCGCGCTACGACGGCGATGGCATGGACGCGATCCATGTCCATGTCACCAATAGCCTTAACCTCCCGACCGAGGCGCTGGAGAACGAGTTTCCTCTCATCTGCGAAGAATATGGGCTCGCCATTGATTCCGGCGGAGCGGGCCGCCAGCGGGGCGGCCTTGGCATCGCTCGCCAGATCCGGGCTCTCCAGGATGGAACGACGTTTTCGGCGCGTTCGGACAGCTACATCCACGGCGCAGAAGGCATTGCGGGCGGCCTGACCGGAGGGCTGAGTTCGGTGACATTCAACGCCGGCCGAGAAGACCAGAAGGCGCTTCCGACCAAGGTCGCCAACTTTGTGCTGAATGCAGGGCAAAGCATTCGTGTCGAGACGCCGGGCGGAGGTGGGTTCGGCGAGTGCGAAGATCGCTCGCTTGCGCATATCGCGACGGACCTGCGCGACGGAGTCGTTACGCGGGCGGCGGCCGAGCGTGACTATGGAATCGAGCGGGTCCGCGCAGTTCTGGATGAGTTCGGGCAAAGCGCGATCAAGCTTTGAGCGTGGTCGTAAGGGCCGAAGTCTCGAGGATCACAATACGAAGGGGTTCGCGTAATGACCGTTGAAACATCGAGCCGGGCCCAGCTCGACGCCGAAATGCCGCCCGTGAACCGGGCCTCGCGCGGCTCGATGTTCCGATGGGTCATCCTCTCGCTGGTCTGCTTCATCTATATGCTGGTCGCGGCGGACCGGGCGAACCTTGGCGTTGCCCTTCCGGCGGTGAAGGCAGAATTCCATATCAGCAACGCCGAAGCGGGACTTTTCGCGACGCTGATGTTCTTCTGCTTCGCGGGGTCGCAGATACCAGCCAGCATGCTGGTTCGTCGCTTTGGGCCGCGCCACCTGATGATGGTTGGGCTCGTCATCGCCGCCATTGCCTCGTATCTGATCGGAACCAGCGGGGCACCGCTCGATATCAAGATCTTCCGCTCCGTGCTGGGGGTCGCAGAGGCGATGATCTCGGTCTGCTGCATTACCACGATCAACCAATGGTTCTCCGTGCGGGAGCGCGGGACGGCGACGGGCTTCTATTGGGGCGCATCGAAGCTTGGACCGGTGCTGTGCCCACCGCTCGCTGTCCTCATCCTCCAGGCTTTCGGGTGGCGGGCGATCTTCCAAGTCTTCGCCCTGCCGGTCCTAGGAGCAGCATTCATCTGGTACTTTTTCGTGCGTAGCCGTCCCGAAGACTCGCGTTTTGTCTCGTCCGCCGAACTGGCACTCATTCGCAATCCTCAGGCTCGGGCGGACGAGGATTCCGCCAAGCAGTCTTCCGGATGGCAGGTGCCTTCTTGGGTCGACAAGGCGATTCGCCGCAAGCCGGTCGCGCTCATCGACACCTTCGGTGGCGTATTCCGGTCCTGGAACCTCATTGGCAATACCTTCGCCACGATCTTTATGGTTGGGATTTTCAATGTATTCCTCGCGTGGATCCCATCGTATCTCCTCAACGCAAAGCATTTTACGCTCGGTACAGCTGGGTTGCTGTCGTCGACGCTCTTCGCAGGCGCGGTTGCGGGAAACTTCGCTGGCGGATGGATATCTGACAGTTTGCTTGGGTTGCGGCGCAAGCCTCTAATGATGTTCGGGGCGCTCTTCACCGCTGTCGCCATCATCTGTCTGATCTATTCGCCGCCGAGTGTCACCTTCACGGGCGCTCTGCTCCTTTTTGCGGGCTTCGCGGTTGGATTGGGGTACCCGCATTTTACGACATATCCAATGAGCCTGACGACGCGCGAGATCTACCCCATCGCCTATGGCGCCTGCGGCACTGGTGCCGCACTGGGTGCTGCGTGCTTCCCCTTCATCGCAGGGGTCATCCTCGACTCTTATAGTTGGGACCACGTTTTCGTGTTCCTCTCGCTCTCGTCGCTAATCTGCCTGGCGTTCCTTGCTACTATCGCGGAGCCTGTGGTCGGCGAAGAATAGGCGAGTGGGTTCACCCTCGCCGCTTCCTGCACTGTGAGAAGACAGGGAAGCGAGTGGGTCGCTCACGGCATAGGCTCACTTCAAGTTCAAACTGCCGAGAAGAAGTTATTCGCAGTCGGCCGAGCCGGCATTGTCGCGCGCCGGAGCAGGCACCCTGCCCATTAGCCGCTGTGGTGCAAGACCGGCGATATCGACGCGACTGCGGCCTTCGAGAAGAAGTTCGGCTGCCGCAACGCCTAAAGCCGGTACGAGCTGGAACCCGTGTCCGCTGAATCCAAAGAGATGCAAGAGTCCAGGGCCGGAGGGGGAGAGCCCCGCAACGGCCACATTGTCGCTGGTTTTGGCTTCAAGCCCCGCCCACGTGCGGACGATGCGCAATCGGTCTACCCCCGGGAATAATTGTGTGGCCGCTGCGGCGGACTTCGCGAGCAACCGTACGTCGACGTCTGAGGACTCCTTGGAAAGATCAGCGCGTCCCTGCTGCCCTCCGCCGATCAGAAGAGTTCCCTGATTGCTTTGCTTGAATGAAAGCTTGCGCTTCATCGAGATCACTGTCGGCCGGATGAAGGGCGCGATACGCTCCGTGACTATCATCATCGACGCCTTGGTCCCGATCGGGATTTCGTCTCCGGCCATCGCCGCGATCTCGCCTGCCCACGCGCCTGCTGCATTCACCACAAGCGGCGCCTCCCATTGACGTTGGCCATCCGTCAGCTTCCAAGTACCTTGACTGCGAACAAGTGCGGTCACGCCAACGCCCTCGTGCACCGCGACACCGGCGTCTACCGCGGCATGTAAATACGCGGACAATGTCCGGTGGGGATCGGCTGCGCCGTCACGCGGTGCAAAAGCGCCTCCCAAGTAAACCGGTGCTAGGCATGGCACTATCGAACGAATTGCGTCGGCGTCTATTATCTCTTCGTTGGTGAAGCCATCTTGGCGCAATCGACCGACCCTGTTGCGCAGGGATTGAAGCTCCGCGTCGGTCTCGGCTACCTGCAGTTGCCCGTACGCGCGAAATCCACAATCGTCCCCGACTATCTCCTCCATGTGGTGCCACATCTCCATAGCTTCGAGGGAGATTGGCAGTTCTGCTCGTGCGCGACTGAGGGTTCGCACACCCGCTGCAGAGGCACCAGAGGAGTGACGACCAATCCGAGACCGCTCCAGCAGGATGACGCGAGATCCGCGGCGGGCGATCTGGAGCGCAGCCGACAAGCCGTGCAGGCCTCCGCCGATGACAAGGACATCTGCGGTTTCGGTCACGAATTCGTCTCCAGACTGGCGAGTTCGCCAAGCGTGAGAGGCTTCAAGGGCGCGCGGACGCGCAGGAAGCCGATATCCGAACCGGTTCCTCCGTGAATTTCTTGCACGAGTCTCGCGACACTAAGACCGCACTGGCGCCCTTGGCACGGCCCCATGCCCGCTCTGGTGGCGATCTTCACGCCGTCTGGTCCTAGATGTGGTCGGGCGTGAAGAGCTTCACGAATCTTCCCTGCACTCACTTCCTCGCACCGACAGACCATTGTGTTATCTGCCAGCGCCAGGTCGGAGGGAGGATAAAGCGTGTCGATCAGTCCACGGAAGGCGCTCGCCGCCGCCAATTCACGACGGAGCGGAATGGCGGCAGTTTCGGCGGCCTCGTGTGACATCCTGCCTGCGGCGCGCGCTATTCCGACTGCGGCTAGTCGGCCAGATATAGTTGCTGCACGCGCCCCCGCGATTGTCGCCCCATCACCGGCAACGAAGATATTCGGAATGGAGCTTCCCCCGAATTCATCCAGTAAAGGTTCGAAGCTTTGCTGCATCGAATTCCATCGATGGGCGCAACCCGCCGCCATCGTCGTATGTACTGCCGGTATGACCCCGTCATGCACGAGGAGAAGTTCAGTATCGACTTCGGCTTCTGTTCCGTCTCTCGTTCTGAAGCGGACGCCTTTTATACGGTCTGTACCTAGTGCCTCGAGCGATCCAACATTACGGACGACACGCAACCGGCTCAGCGCGGCAAGCCAGCCCACTCCCCTCGCTAAGTCTCGCCAACCATAAGGCAGAGCGCGCGGGATAAGGGGGAGCGCGGTGATGCTGCGACGTCGAGGGGCGGTGTCCAATATGCCCGCCACCGCTCCTCCAGCGGCAACAAGTTGGCGGGCGTAGAGAAGAAGCAGCGGTCCTGTTCCCGCGAGCCAGACAGGTCTGTCTGGTACTTGACCGGCGGTTTTTAAAAGAATTTGGGCTCCGCCCACTGTCATTACGCCGGGTAGTTGCCACCCGGAAAAGGGCATGGGGCGCTCCTGGGCCCCGGTCGCCAGGAGGACGAATTCGGGCTCGATCATCCTTGCGCGGCCTTCGTGGGTCAAGAAAACCCGCGTTCCGGAATCGATCTGCCAGACTTCGGTTGCGCTGAGATATTCGCCTCCGGCGGCGCGAAAACGGGCGACAAGTGCAGCTCCCGATTTGTCTTCCCGCCCATGGAGGTGCCGCTTCTCAATGCCGGCAAAGATACGGCCGCCCGGTGCTGTTTGGTCATCCACTATGATAACCGGCAAACCCCGGTCTTGGAGTTCCAAGGCAGCCGACATCCCGGCCGGGCCCGCCCCGATCACCAATACGGCGTTCATCAGTTCCCTGCTTTCACTGGAATGGGACGTTCAGTTTGACGACGCACAACCATTCCATCTCGCACGCCCTTCATGCACGCGCGCGTCGAAGTCTCGCCGTCGATCTCCACTAGGCAGTCAAAACATGCACCCATCATGCAGTAGGGCGCACGAGCTGCGCCCGTCACTGGCGTGTTGCGGGAGGTAAAGGGGGCAACCCGCAGCAACACGGCAGCCACCGGTTCGCCCTCCTCCGCGCTCAGCAATGAGCCATCGACCGATAGACTAACCTGATTTTCCCCCGATCCTCTGGGTTCGATCTTGCGAAACATACATGCCCCTGAGACGGATAACTGCCTGAAGGATTGTCGGAACGGTCCAAGCGGTCAAAGGCCGGATTACGGGGAGAATATTCCCAGGGGTTATAGGCTCGCTTCGTGGCGATGTGATATAGATGGAGGCCACTGGTGAGAGCACGACGCGCCTGCGTCGCTTCGCTTTAAAGCGGGGATGAACGCGGCTGTTGAGAATGTCGCATCTAGACGCCGTGCGCCAGGCCGTCGTAGGATATGCAAATAGCGATTAGGGGTCCGCCGCTCTATTTGTGGGGGTTATGAGTGCCGAGACACATCAACTTGCGTCAAATCGAAGCGTTCAAAGCCGTTATAGAGAACGGAACGGTAAGCCGAGCTTCAGAAATCCTGAATGTCTCGCAGCCTGCCTTAAGTAAGCTCATCGCCCATCTAGAATTCGACACGGCGTTGCGGCTCTTTGATCGCGTGAAAGGCCGGCTGGCGCCGACAGAGCACGGCATGCGCCTTTATGACGAGGTGGGCCGAATCTTCTCCGGCGTGCGCCAAGTTGAAAATGCGGTAGAGGCAATAAGGCGGGAGGAGCAGGGACGACTTGCGATAGGCGTGTTGCCGGCGTTGGCGAACACGTTCATCCAGAAGGTCACGACCGGGTTCTTGCAAGCGCGCGGTAATGTCTTTTGCTCGGTTCAGGCGGTGGGATCGCAATGGATCGTGGAGTGGCTCGTTTCCCGTAAACTCGACGTGGGCCTTGTCAGCGCGCGTGTCGACAATCCTTATCTTACAATGGAACCCGTTCTCGAGCAGCCGTTGGTATGCATCATGCCGCCTGACCATGCCTTGGCCGCGAAGACGCACATTGAGCCCCAGGATCTAATCGGAATTCCATTTATTGCCTTCGATTCCGACATCTACGTTGCTCACCTCGTCGCGACGACACTTGAGCGATACAAGGTCGAGCCGCAGATCGTCCTGGTCACGAATGCGGCGCCCACCGTCTGCGAGTTCGTGGCTGCCGGGCTTGGCGTTTCGTTAATTCATCCGCTGATGGTCAGCGGGCTCGAACACCGTGTTGCGGTTCGCCGCTTCCAGCCTGAGATTCCCTACAATTTCCAGCTCTGTCGCAGTGCGGACAGTCGAAATGCACACATCGTAGAAGCTTTTGTTGAAGAACTGCGAGAACGAGCCAAGGAGGCCGCCCATTCGGTGCTTGTGGAGCATGAAGCCGCGCCAGGCTTGAGCGTGCTGCCGAAGCCCTCTCCCGCTAAGCGGGGAACTCGAAAGCGCACAAGCTGAGGCGTCAGGCAGCCCTGGTATAACCCCTGCGAAAGGTGTCGCCCTAAAGTCGACTTGGACCAATAGCTCCTCTGACCGTAGCACTTTGTCGGCAGGGGCCACTCGGTCCCAAAGATAGGGCGCGTGGAATGAACGAGATTACACGGATAGTGACGAACCCCAGACGCGGACGCGCCGTCGCTGTCAACGGGCTGCTATTTCTCGGTGGACAGGTGGCGGACGATCGCACTGTCGAGATTCGTGAGCAGACGGTCCAAGCACTCGCAAAAATCGACAAAATCCTTGCGGAGGCGGGCACCGACAAGAGCCGTCTCATATCGGTCCAGATCTGGCTGCGCGACATCGCGCGTGACTTTGCGGCGATGAATACGGCGTGGGATGCATGGATTGATCCTCAGGCCGCGCCAGCCCGTGCAACCTGCCAGTGCGAAATGGGCGCACCGGATGTGTTGGTGGAGATCATCGCGATTGCCGCACTACCTAATAGCAACGGTTAGGCCGGATACTCTGGCCACCCCGCGCTCAACGCGTCTTCTATAACTTGAAAGAATGGGAAACGCGAAATTCCGTCTTTGACAGCGGGCGCTTTTCAAATCAGCTACGCGGATGATCTGCCACACGTAAGACGCGAGTTTATATGCCGGCAGGAATATCGAACAGGTCGGCGGAGTGACCTCTAGGGATAATTTGCTTCGCGCTGTAGATGCGCTTGAGGCCACGCTTCGACAATCGGCGGAATTGGCTGACAACGAGCAGGCGGATAATCGCGCCGCCGGCATCAAACTGCGTCGGCTGATCGCCGAACAGCTTTCAGCCGTTAACGTAACAGGAGAACATGTATTCACTGAAGTGCATCAAATCGGAGAGTTCCGTCGGGAGATAGCCAAGACAAGATCAGCGCTCGCGTTGCACCAAGCTTCGTGGCCGATCGTTGCAATTAGGCGTGATGACCCAGAGTATATGGCGTCCCTACTCGCCCTTCGAGAGACAAACCGCAAATTCCTGGCTTGGGTGCGGGATAGTCTCAGGAAGGGAAACTAGCGCGGCGAGCTGTTCGTCCGTCAAATGTGAATTGGCTTGCCCTTCACCGCCATCGCCGCCTCCTTTATTGCCTCGCTGTGTGTCGGGTGCGCATGGCAGGTGTAGGCGATGTCTTCGGACGTGGCGCCGAACTCCATCGCCTGAGCGGCCTGGGCGATCATCGTGCCGGCGACGCTGGCGATGATCCACACGCCGAGCACGCGGTCGGTCTTGGCGTCGGCGATCACCTTCACGAAGCCGTCGGGCTCATGATTGGTCTTGGCGCGGCTGTTGGCGAGCATCGGGAACTTGCCGACCTTCACTTCGCCACCAGTCTCGGCGAGCTTGGCCTTGGCGGCTTCCTCGGTCAGGCCGACACCGGCAATCTCTGGCCACGTATAAACCACGCTCGGGATCACGTCGTGGTTCACGATGCCGTGCTGGCCGGCGATGTTCTCGGCGACCGCGATGCCTTCGTCCTCGGCCTTGTGCGCGAGCATCGGGCCGGGGACGACGTCGCCGATCGCCCAGATGCCGGGCACCGAGGTGCGGAAGTCATGATCGATCTCGATCTGGCCGCGCTGATTGGTGGCGAGCCCTGCCTTGTCCAGCGCGAGGCCGTCGGTATTGGGCTTGCGGCCGATCGACACGAGCACGACGTCCGCCCCAATCTTCTCCGCCGCGCCGCCGGCTACGGGCTCGACCGTCAGCGTCGCCTTGTCGCCGTGGACGGTAACGCCGGTGACCTTGGTCGCCAGCTTGAACTCGATGCCCTGCTTCTTGAAGATCTTGTTGGATTCCTTGCGCACATCGCCGTCGAAGCCGGGCAGGATCTGGTCGAGGAACTCGACGCAGGTCACCTTCGCCCCGAGCCGGCGCCACACACTGCCGAGCTCGAGCCCGATCACGCCGCCGCCGATCACCACGAGGTGCTGCGGCACTTTGGGCAGCTCGAGCGCGCCCGTGCTGTCGACCACGACCTTCTGGTCGATCTCTACGCCAGGAAGCGGGGTGACCGACGAGCCGGTAGCGATGACGAAGTTCTTCGCGCGGATCTCACGGTCGCCGACCTTCACCGAGTCCTTGCCGGTGAACGCTGCATAGCCCTTGAGCCATTCGATCTTGTTCTTCTTGAACAGGAACTCGATGCCGCCGGTGAGCTGCTTGACCGCATCCTTGCGCTGGCCGTGCATCGTATCGAGGTCGAGCTCGGCCGTGACCTTGATGCCCATATTGGCCATCGTGCCGTTCGCCGCCGCATCGAAATATTCCGAGGCGTGGAGCATCGCCTTGGACGGAATGCAGCCGACATTGAGGCAGGTTCCGCCGAGTGTCTCGCGCCCCTCGACGCACCCGGTCTTCAGCCCGAGCTGCGCGGCACGAATTGCCGCGACATAGCCGCCGGGGCCGGCACCGATCACCAAGACGTCGAAATCGTAGTCAGCCATCTTTGCTCATAACCTTATCTTGGTCGCGTGTAGTCGGCGAAGGAGCGCGCCACTCGCTCAGCGGCTTGTAGTCGCCGCGTAATCGCGGGCGATCGGGTTCGGCCGCCGTGAGCGGCTCGCATTGCACCAACGATTTAAGGCTGCGGGCTGCCAGCGCTTGATATTCGAGCGTCCCACGGAGCTTCCAGGCCTTCTCCTCGTTGGTGACAGCGCGAACCTCCCGAGCAGGTGATCCCGTCCAAAGTGTGCCTGGCGCGCATTCCGCGCCCGCCTTGATGAAGCTGTGTGCGCCCACGATGCAGTCGGGCCCGACGATCGCGTCGTCCATCACGACAGCGTTTATGCCAATCAAAGCATTGTCTCCCACGGTGCACCCGTGAAGGGTCGCGCCGTGTCCGACATGACCATTCGCCCCGACGGAGACGACCCGGCCCGGGAAACTGTGGACGGTGCAATTGTCCTGAATATTCGCCCCGAGACCAATTTCGATCCGACCGAAATCCGCGCGGAGCGAGGCATTAGGCCCGACGTAGCAACCTGCGCCGATTTCCACGTCGCCGATCAGGACCGCGCTCGGATGAATATAGGCATCGGGGGCAACCACTGGCCGCAGGCCTTCGAAAGCGTAGCTCGGCACCGTTCAGCCTTCGGGAAGCGGCCGCGGGCGCCCATCGTCGTCGACCGCGACGAAGGTGAATGCGGCTTCGGTTACCTTCTCGGCGAGAGCCGTGTGGCGCGGCCGGCGCCACGCCTCCACGTTGATGCGCATCGATGTGCGACCGGTGCTCTCGAGTGCGGCGTAAACCGACACCTCGTCCCCCACCTTGACCGGCCGCAGAAAAGTCATGGACTCAGCCGAGATGGTTACAGCCCGCCCTTCTGCGCGTCGGGCGGCAACGCTTCCGGCTGCTAGATCCATCTGACACATCAGCCATCCGCCGAAAATGTCACCGAGCGGATTGGTGTCGGCTGGCATCGCGATCACGCGCACGGCTGCAGCATCATGCGGCGGTTGAACTTCCTCGGTCACCGGTCCTCGACCACCATCAAGGTGACAAGGCTAGCGGCGAAGCTGTTCAGGTCCGCCGCCGCGGCGCGGTTCTCGCGGGAAGCCATGGCCTGCGCGAAACTCGTCTGATTATCGAACGCCATTTCGGCCATGAGGAAATAGCCTCGCTCGCCCATCAGGCTTTGCGAAACGCGAGACACTCTCAAGCTCCGCATGTGTGGGATCGCCATCACAAGTGGGGTGTGAACGCGGTCATAGTGGTCGAGGAACGCGGCCTCATCAACAGGCTTGCTGTAAAGGGCAAGAAGGCGAACGCCGCCGCTTGTCTGGTTGACTTCAATCATTCGGGGGCCACTCCTCAATGAACTGGACGAAGCGCGAGAGCCAGAGATTGGTCTGATGGCCATCGACCACGCGATGGTCGATCGTGAGCGAGACGTAACAGAGCGGGCGCACCTGAATGGTGTCGACACTATCGATCTCACGCACGACGACACGCTTCTCGAGCTTGCCGACGCCAAGTATCGCCGACTGCGGCTGCGCGATGATGATTGGTGACGCGAAGAGCGATCCCGAGACCCCGTGATTGGAGACCGTGAACGTACCGCCTCGCATATCGGCGGGGCTCAGCTTCCCCTCGCGGGCGCGGGAGGTAAGTTCGGTCAGTCGCTTGGCCAGGCCGAGGAGGGAGAGTTCCTGGACCTGACTGACGATGGGGACGACCAGGCCTTTGTCGCCGAGCGCCGTGCCGACGCCGATGTTGATGTCATCATAGATGTCGATGCGATCATCGTACCAGCGGCTATTGATCGCAGGCGCTACTTTCATCGCTTCGGCAGCGGCGGCCAAAATGTAGGCCGTGAAGGTGAGGTTCGCGCCGCTCTTCTGAAACTCCGATTTGTGCTTGGCGCGATGGGCCATAATGCGGCTGAAATCGGCCTCGAACACCGCGGTCACGTGCGGCGCAACGGTCACCGAGTTCAGCATGTTCTGGGCGATCGCCAGGCGCATCCGGTCGTGCGGAACGCTGCGGACACCCGCGATCGCCTTCTCAGCCAACGCTGGCGCCGGATTGGCCCCCGGTGCGGGATTGGCGGCAACAGGGGCCGATGGCGCGGTGATTGCCGAGATGGTGCCGCGATCCGCCACGAACCGGTCGACATCGGCGCGGGTAATCCTTCCACCACGACCCGTCCCCGCTAACGCGGATAGGTCGACGTCGTGCTGGCGAACCGCACGGCGTACTGCGGGAGAGAGACACTTATCGGGATTGCCGATAGGCTTGCGCCGGTCCGGCACGGCGGCCGGCGCCGAGGCCAACTCAGCCGTGGTGGGCGCGTTCGCTGCTTGCTCTTCGACGTTCCGGAGCCGGCCGAGAATCGCGCCAGGGAGGGCCTCAGCATCGGTATCGAGAAGAATCTCCTCCAATATGCCGTCACCGGGTGACGAGACTTCCTGGGTGACCTTGTCCGTTTCCAGCTCGACCAGCGGGTCGTTAAGCGCGACCCGCTCACCGGGCTTCTTCAGCCAGCTGCGGACGATGGCCTTGGTGCCTTCCTGTTCGAAGGGCACGATGATGTCGATCATGGTCATCCCTTCCCGTCAGAAGCCGACGAGTTCGTCGATCTTGGCGCGGATGCGCGCGACCGAGGGCACCGCCCATTCGAGCAGGATCGGATTATGAGGGCTCGGGATGTCAGGCATCGTGAGCCGTGCCACGGGTGCGTCGAGGTCGATGAAGGCCTCGTCGGCAACCACGGCTGCGATCTCGGCACCGAAGCCGGCCGTCCTCAAATCCTCATGGACGATCAGACAACGCCGCGTGCGACGAACGGAAGACAGAACCGCCTCCTTGTCCCACGGCATCAGCGTTCTGAGATCGATGACGTCAGCCGAGCGGTCCTTCGCGGCCTCTTCGCAGCGCGGGACCATCGCTCCCCAGGTCACAATGGTGATGTCGTTGCCTGACACCGTCGTCTTGGCCCGACCGAACGGCAGGGCAAAGTCGTCGCCCGGATAGGGGCGACGCGCCCAGACATCGTCGAGCATCGCACGGTGCTCAAAGAAGAGCACCGGATCATTGCCGCGCAGCGACGTGCGCAACAGCCCGACCGCATCCTCGGCGTTGGACGGTACTGCGACCTTCCAGCCAGGATTGTGGATGAAAGCGACCTCGTTGGTTTGGCTGTGCCAAGGATCGCCGCATTTAAAAAATCCGCCGGGCACGCGCAGCACCATCGGGGCGGCAAACCGGTTGTTGGTACGCCAGCGCATGGTTCCGCAGTCGTTGATTTGCTCGGTGGCGGGCTCGGCATATTTGCGGAACTGAATCTCGGGAACCGGCATGAGGCCGGCCAGCGCCATCCCGACCGCCCGTCCAACGATACCTTCCTCCGAGAGGCTGGTATCGAATACGCGATCGAACCCGAACTTCTCCTGCAGCCCGAGCGTCACGGCATGGACGCCACCCTTGGGGCCGATATCCTCGCCGAACAGGACGACGCGGGGGTTGATCTCCAATTCGTGCTCGAGCGTGCGGCGGATCGCGGTGACCATATTGATCCGCTGGCCTTCGGGCTTTGACTCATCGCTCGTCGCGGGCGCGATGTAGCCATGATTCCACTGGCCGCCTTCGACTTGGAGCGCACCTTCTTCAAAAAAGACGTTGTTCAACACCGTGCTCGGTTCGGCGATTCCGCGCGCTTCAGCGCGCTCTCGCGCCGCTTCGGCGTCGGCCTCTGCACGCTGTTCGAGCTCGGTCCAGTCGTCATCGGTAAGCACCGCGGGCACAAGGTACGACTTCAGCTTCGGGAGAGGATCGCGTTCCCATTCGGAAGCGACGAACTCCTGCGACTTATAGGTTTGAGTGTCCTGAAAGCTGTGCCCCTGCAGGCGTGGCACGGTCAGGCGCAGCAGTGCCGGCGCCCGCTCGTTGCGCACATGCGCTACCGCCTCGTCGATCAGGCGTGCAGCCTCGGCGGGGTCGGTGCCGTCGCCTGAGTAGATCGTCAGGCCCGACCAGCTGGCAAGATTGGCGGCGATGTTGCCGCCGGGTGTCTGGAAGGTCGAGGGCACCGATATGCCGAAGCCGTTGTCCTCAATATAGAACAGCATCGGCAGCTTTTGCGTGGTGGCGACGGTCAGCGCCGCCCAGAACCCATTCGACGCCACCGAGCCGTCGCCGCCCAGCACAACCGCGATCGCCTTGTCATAGGCGGGATCCTTGAGAACGGTACGGTGATACTCGATCGCCTGGGCCCAGCCGGCCGTCGGCGTATATTGGGCACCGACCCCGCCGCACATGGGCAGCGCCGAGGCGCCGTTGGGGTTCGGATAGTTGAAGACCACGCCGATATCGCGCCCGTCGGAGTAGCCGCCTGCACGGCCCATCGCCGAGCCGAGCGCGTCCGCGACATCGACGCCGAGCGAAAGCAACATCGGGCGCGAACGGTAATAGCCGCACGTTGCGTCCGCTGCGTCGTCCAGGCGGCATCCGAGGAGGACCTGGCCAAGATCATGGCCGCGTGCGGAGAATTGATAGAGCACCTTTTTCTCGGGGACGAGGCGCGTTTCTTCCATCTTGTCTAGGGCTCGCGAGAGCGAAACGAGGTAGGCCACCCGGGCCCAATCGACAGTCGAATCGGGAGCGTTGCGCAAGTGCGGCTTGAGGGCAGTCTGTGCCATGAAATTCCCGTAGATCAGCGAAGCGACGCGAGCGCGGCGACAAATGGAGGCACGGTCTCGGGAGTGAGGCCGGCAAGGTTGATTCGCCCCGACGACGGCATGTAGATCCCACGCTCGTCGCGCAGGCGCGCGACATCTTCGACACTGAGCGGCAGGGTCGAGAACATGCCGCGCTGCGGAGCGAGCGGGGCGAGCGCGGGATCGGCATCGCCCAGAAGGTCGCGGATGTGCTGGATGCGTTCGCGCATCTCAGCGAGTTCGGCCCGCCACTTCGCCGACAGATCGGGGTCCTGCAGGATGACGCGAACGATCGCGGCCCCGTGGTCGGGTGGCATGGACCAGTTGGCGCGCGTCAGCGAAAGCAGGTTGGACTGAACGATCGCTGCCTGCTCGGCGGACTTCGATACCCCATAGAGGGCGCCGACGCGCTCGCGATAAAGGCCGAAATTCTTGTCGCAGCTATAAGCAACCAGGCCTTCGCCGACGATGTCCAGAGTGAGGCGCGTACCAGCCGCGTCTTCGTCTAGTCCATTGCCAAGCCCCTGATACGCCAAGTCGATGAGTGGCAGCACGCCGCGGGCGCGCAGCAAGTCGGCAATGGCCTTCCATTGGTCGATCTCGAAGTCGGCACCGGTGGGATTGTGGCAGCAGCCGTGCAGCAAGGCGACGTCGCCCGGCGCCGCTTGCGCCAGCGCGGCCAGGATCGGCTCGATCGTGAGCCGCTGACTCGCGACATCATAGTGGTCGTAGGTAGCGACGGTGAGCCCTGCCGCCTTCAGGATCGGGGGATGGTTGGGCCAGGTGGGATTGCCGACCCAGACGCGTGCGCCCGGCCTGCCGCGGGCGATCAGTTCGGCTGCGACGCGAAGTGCGCCGGTGCCCCCCGGGGTCTGGAGGCCCGACAAGCGATCGGCCAAGTTGTGAGAACCGAAGATGATCGGCTTGAGGGCTTCGAAATAGCCAATATCCCCTTCGGGCCCGAGATACCCCTTGCTCTGCTGCTCATCGAGCAGACGGCGCTCCGCTTCCTTGACGGCCCGGAGTACAGGCGTCCGCCCTTGTGGATCGCGATATACGCCAACACCGACATCAATCTTGTCAGCGCGTGGGTCGCTTCGGAATGCACCGATCAGCGCGAGTAGCGCGTCGGCGGGCTGGGCGGTGAGCGCGCCGAGAATGCCTCGGTCGGCGCGGTCCAGAACATTCTCTTCTTGCATCTTCAGCACCCTCTTTCGAGGGAATCATTTATATCATCCTCCTGCGAATTGCTTTTCAAATGACTCGTTATTTCGCTATATCGTGATGATCATACTCCGGCGAGGTACCGAATTGTGGATGAAGATAATCAAGTCAGAAAACTCGATGCGCTTGACCGGCGAATTCTTCGCACGGTTCAGCGCGAGGGCAACATCAGCCAGGCAGAGCTAGCCGAACGCGTCTCAACTTCACCGGCCTCCTGCTGGCGGCGCCTCAAAGCGCTTGAGGACGATGGCGTGCTGCGGGAGACCGTACGCCTCGTTGATACGGCGAAGGTCGGGAAAGGCCTCGACATTATCTGCCAGGTCCGGATGAAGTCGCACGCGATCGACGCCCGCGCGCAGTTCGAGAAATTCGCGCTCGGGCATGACAAGATCATGGACTGCTATTCGATGTCAGGTGAATGGGATTATCTTGTCCGCGTGATTGTCCATGACGTCCGCGAATATGAGGAATTCTTGATGCGGGAGTTGCTGGCGCAGGACAGCGTCGCGACCTCCGCCTCTCACTTCGCCTTGAAGCGCGTGAAGTCGACGACGGCTGTTCCCGTCTGAGGCAGAGGCCGTGCGGCCGTCGGACTGAGCGGCAGGGATCATTTCGCGACCTGCGCGTCGAGCCAGACTTCCGCTTCCTGTCGGTCCTTGCTGCGATGAAGGTCGATGCCGGAGAAAATCCGGTCGAGTTGGCGCCCGGCGAGAGCGCTTGCGTTGACGAGCGCGAAGGCGGACCTGGACGGCGAGTGGATGGCGAGTTCGCGTAAGGCGTCCACAACATCCTTCGCTTGAATCTTCGCCGCGGACACGTCGTAGAGAAGCTGGTGCGGGCCGCGGAATTTGGGCAAAAGTTCGTGCGCCCGAAGAAGTTCGTCCTCGAACCGCTTGACGTCATTGAGCGTGGCGAATCCCGTCAGAGTGACGGTGATGCGGTTCTTCTCCGGATTGGCCTGGACTTCGAACGCCATCCTGTCCCCTCGCAGGGTCGTCTGCCCCGCAATCTTGGAGCGATAGCATCCGTTAATGAGCTTGGAAAGACTGACCGTCCGGTCGGACATTTAATCTGGGTAGTATCAGCCGGAGGGACAGAGAGCTCGGGCTCGGTCAGGGCTTGCCGGCTGCAGCCAGCGTCAGATCAACGGCCATACTGGCGAGCCGGTCGGCCGACACAGGCCCCTTGTCGTTGAACCAGGTGTGGGTCCAGTTGATCATGCCGAACACGAGCATGGTACGGACGCGGGCTTCCGCGTCACTGTCGCCGGTGAAGATTTCGCCGACCAGCTTTTGCACGGTTGCAATGATCAGCCGTTGCTTCGAGACGACGACTTTCCGATCCTTTGCGGGCAGATTGTCCAACTCGTTGAGCAGAACCTTCTGCCGATCAGCCGCCCCCACATAGTGGCTCATGAACGCATGGATCAGCGCCGACAGCTTGTCACGCGGTGGAAGATCCCGCTCGATGACCGCCTCGACGTCGGCGATGAGCTGGTCGATGTGCGAGAGCATAACCGCGTTCAGGACTTCCTCTTTTGATCCATAATAATGGTAGAGGAGCGACTTAGACATGGCGCAGGCCTTAGCCAGCTCGGATATTGACGCGCCGAGAAATCCCTTTTTTGCGAACAGCGCGGCAGCCTTGTCCACGATCGCTTCGCGGCGTTGTTCGTAGTCGGCGGCCTGCGTCCTTGCCATTACACTCTTTCTAGCGATCGATCCCTGCCCTTTGGACTATCATTCCATCGCCGCATATCAACCGTCATTCACCCCTGGCGCAGGTCGCGGACGCGCGCGGCCTTGCCAGCGGATCGCGGAAGAGAGCCAGGCTCGATGACGTCGATGCCGACGGTAACGCCAGCCATCTCCTTGATCCTTCCGGCCAGAAGCCGCGCGTCCCGGTTGATTTCCTCGGCGGCGGCGCCTGCGCGGGGCTCAACCTTGAGCCTTGCCTCGTCCATCCGGTTAGGCCGCGTCAGTTCGACGAGAAAATGCGGGCCAAAGGCCGGGCAGCCGAGAATGATCTCTTCGATCTGGCTCGGGAAAACGTTCACGCCGCGAATGATGAGCATGTCGTCGGATCGTCCAGCGATCCTTGCCATGCGCCGCATCGGCGTTCGGTCACCCGGCAGCAGGCGGGTTATGTCCCGCGTGCGGTATCGAATGATCGGTAGCGCTTGGCGGGTCAGCGAGGTGAGGACAAGTTCGCCTTCTTCGCCATCGGCGAGAACGCTGCCGCTCTCGGGGTCGATGACCTCAGGATAAAAGTGATCCTCCCAGATCGTGGTGCCGCCGGTCGAGTTTGCGAACTCGGCTGCGACGCCCGGCCCCATCAGCTCCGACAATCCATAGATGTCGCTCGCCTGAAGGGTGAACGCCTGCTCGATCTCGGCACGCATCGCGTCCGTCCACGGCTCCGCGCCGAAAATGCCATAGCGCAGGGACGAAGCAGCGGGATCGATGCCCTGTCGCCTAAACTCATCGAGGATCGCAAGCATGTAACTGGGCGTAACCATGATGATGTCGGGCGTGAAATCCTTGATCAGGCGAACCTGCTTTTCGGTTTGCCCGCCCGACATAGGGATGACCGTGCAGCCCAGCGCTTCGGCGCCGTAGTGGGCGCCAAGCCCGCCGGTGAAGAGGCCATAGCCGTAAGCCACGTGGACTTTCATCCCCGGACGACCGCCTGCCGCGTGGATCGACCGGGCAACGAGAGAGGCCCAGGTCCGGATGTCCTCGGCGGTGTAGCCGACGACCGTTGGCTGGCCGGTGGTCCCTGAGGAGGCGTGAAGGCGCGCGACTTTGTCCATCGGGACGGCAAACATGCCGAATGGATAATTGTCCCGCAGGTCCGCTTTGGTGGTGAAGGGGAAGCGCGGGAGGTCGGCCAGCGACCTCAGGTCATCCGGTCGGAGTCCGTGCGCATCGAATGCACGACGGTAATGAGCCGAATGATCGTAGGCATGGGCGAGCGTCCATCGCAGCCGATCGAGCTGGGTCGCCCGCAGAGCGGCCGGTGTCGGAGGGCCAAGATCGACGTCCGACACCGGCGTGGTCTCACAAGGCGTTCATTGTCAGCAGATCGTAGGTGGCGCAGAGTTCGCCGGCGGTGTCGGTGATTTCCACCGCCCAGCGAACTTCGCCATATTCGTCATTGCGCCGGGTCTTGGATCTGACGGTGAGCGCGACCTTGATCGCCTCGCCCGGGGAGACCGGTTTGACGAAGCGCAGCCCTTCGAGTCCGTAATTGGCAAGAACGGGCCCCGGTGCCGGATCGACGAACAGGCCGGCCGCGAACGACAGCAGCAGATAGCCATGCGCCACGCGGCCCGGAAAGAATGGGTTCGCCGCCGCCGCTTCTTCGTCCATGTGCGCATAAAAGGTGTCGCCGGTGAAGTGGGCGAAATGCTCGACGTCCTCGAGCGTCACCGTGCGCGAAGCCGTTCGCAGCGTGTAGCCGATTTCGAGTTCTCCGAAGCGCTGCCGGAACGGGTGGACGGTCCCCTCCGGCCGGGGTGCGCCCTGCAGCCACTGGCCGACGATCGCCGACAAGGTGCGTGGATTTCCCTGTAGTGCGGAGCGCTGCATATAGTGCTTCACGCCGCGCACGCCGCCCATTTCCTCGCCACCGCCGGCGCGGCCAGGCCCCCCGTGGATCAGCATCGGCAGCGGCGAGCCATGGCCGGTCGATTCCTTCGCGCTGTCGCGGTCGATAAGGACGATGCGGCCATGAAAGGCTCCGGCGCCCAGCACGAAATTGCGAGCCACCTCGGGATCATAGGTGAACAGCGAGAGCGCGAGGCTTCCCTTGCCGCGGTTTGCAAGCGCAATGGCGTCGTCGAGATCGTTGTACGGCATCAGCGTGGAGACCGGGCCGAAGGCTTCGACATCGTGGACAAGGTCCGCGTTCCACGGATCATCAGCGCGGAACAGCAGCGGCGATATGAAAGCGCCGTCGTCGGACGAGGCGCCCGTCAGCGTGACCGTGTCAATGTCGCCAAAGGCCAGGCGCGCTTGCGTACCGAGCGTCCGGGCCTTCGCGCGTACGTCATCCAACTGGCTTGCGCTGGCGAGCGCACCCATTGTGACGCCCTCGGCCTGCGGGTCGCCGACCACGACCTTGGCAAGGCGGGCCTTCAGCGCCTCTTCGGCGGCATCGAGATAGGCGGGGGGCACGAACGCACGGCGAATGGCGGTGCATTTCTGGCCGGCTTTGACCGTCATTTCGCGCACGACTTCCTTGATGAAGAGGTCGAACTCGGGCGTGCCGGGCCCGCCGTCGGGTCCGAGGACGGATGCGTTTAGCGAATCCCGCTCAGCGACAAACCGCACCGCCTCGCGCGCGATGACGGGATGTGCCTGAAGCTTCATCGCGGTATCCGCGGAGCCGGTGAAGGACACCACGTCCTGGCACGTGAGATGATCGAACAGGTCGCCGGTCGATCCCATGATGAGCTGCAACGCGCCCGCCGGCAGCACGTCGGCTTCGATCAGGATGCGGAACGCCGCTTCGGCGACAAAGCCAGTTGAGGACGCCGGCTTGACGATCGCCGGGACGCCGGCAAGCAACGTCGGCCCCAGCTTCTCCAGCATGCCCCACACCGGAAAGTTGAAGGCATTGATGTGGACGGCCGCGCCCTGCAGGGACGTGTAGACATGCAGGCCGACGAAGGCTCCAGTCTTTCCAATCGGTTCGAGCGCGCCGTCGATCAAGATCGTGTCGTCCGGAAGCTCGCGGCGTCCTTTGGACGAGATAGTGAAGAGGGTTCCGGCGCCGCCCTCGATATCGATCCAGCTGTCGTTGCGCGTGGCGCCAGTCGCCCAGGAGAGCGCGTACAGCTCTTCCTTGCGGGCCATGATCGCGCTTGCCAGCGCCTTGATCATCTGAGCCCGCTGATGGAAGGTCATCTGACGCAGCGCGGGTCCGCCGATGTTGCGCGCGTGGTCCAGCATCGCCTTGAAATCGATACCTTGGCTGCCGGTCCGCGCGACCACCTTCCCCGAGATTGCCGAACGCAGGTCCGACAGGCCGCCCTGCGCTTCTATCCAGCTGTCGCGCGCATAATTTTTCAACGTGGTCGTCATGGTTTGTCCTTCGGAGGGTCTTGCGTCAGCGGCCGGTGAAGACCGGCGGACGCTTGGCCATGAAGGCGGCGACGCCTTCCTGATAATCGTGGCTGAAGCCAAGCTCGCGCATCGCATCGCGCTCGATGTCGAGCTCTGCGTCGAGTGAGTGAAGGCTGGCTGCGCGGATCAGCTGCTTGGTGCGGGCGAGGCCGCGCGTCGGTCCGGCAGCGAATTTGCGAGCAATCGCGTCGACCTCCTGGGCCAGCGCGTCGTCGTCGACACATTTCCAGATCAGACCCCAGCTCTCGGCCTTCTCGGCGGGCAGGGGCTCGCCCGTGAGCGCAAGACCGAGTGCCCGCGCCTGCCCGACCAGGCGCGGCAACACCCATGTGCCGCCGGAGTCTGGAATGAGACCGATATTGGCGAAGGACTGGATGAACTTTGCGCTCCGCGCAGCGATGACGATGTCGCAGGCAAGGGCAATATTCGCGCCGGCGCCCGCCGCTACGCCGTTGACGGCTGCTACCACCGGCTTGGCCAAGCCGGTCAGTCGGCGGATTAAGGGGGCATAGTAGCGCTCGACCGACTCGCCGAGATCGACCGCGTCGCCACCCGGAGCGACAGCCCGATCTGAGAGATCCTGACCTGCGCAGAAGCCGCGGCCTGCACCGGTAAGCACGAGCACGCGCACGGCATCGTCCTGCTCCACCCGTTCCAGCGCTGCGGCGACTTCACCATGCATTGCGACGGTAAAGCTGTTGAGCCGGTCGGGACGGCTGAGCGTCAAGCGCGCGATCCCGTCCGCAATGTCCAGCTGGATCGTCTCAAACGCCACTATTCTCTCCCGGGCCTGACTCTCATAAATAGAATGACCGGTCATACAATTATTGGCAAGCGGGTTTTTCGGGGCTACTCGATAGGCCCATGGAGATTCGCACCCACGATCCGATTGCGGTTGTCGGCGCCGGCACGATGGGCATGGGAATTGCTCATGTCGCGGCGGCCGCCGGCCATCCCGTAACCATCCTTGATACGAATGAGGCAGCCCTTCAGCGCGCCCGCACCGCGACTGCCGCCTATTTCGATGGTGCGGTTGCCAAAGGAAGGTTGAGTGAAACCGAGCGCGAGGACGTGGAAAATCGCATCCACTGGTCCTCGGACCTCGCGCTCGCGGCGCAGGCGGCGCTGGTAATCGAGGCTATCGTCGAGGACTTGGACGTCAAGCGCCGCCTGTTTGGTGGGCTGGCGCGTGTGGTCAAATGCAACACGCTCTTGGCGAGCAACACCTCATCGTTGCGCATCGGCGAACTTGCCGAGCAGCTCCAAATCCGCGGCCGCTTTCTGGGGCTTCATTTCTTCAATCCGGTGCCGGCGATGAAACTGGTCGAGGTGATCGCCGGACCGGACAGCGATCCGGCCTACGTCGATGCGGCGATGGCACTGATGCGCGCCTGGGGCAAAAAGCCGGTCCGCGTGCGCGATGTGCCGGGGTTCATCGTTAACCGGGTCGCGCGACCTTATTATGCCGAAGGCTTCCTCGCGCTCGAAGAAGGGATCGATTCGTCGGCGATTGATACGGCGCTCTGCGAAGCCGGTGGCTTCCGTATGGGACCGCTGGCTCTGGGCGACCTGATCGGCCATGACGTCAATTACGCGGTGGCGTGCTCCGTTTTCGGGGCGGGCGTAGGCCTGCCGCGCTTCCGTCCGCAGCCGGCCCAGCAGGCATTGGTCACAAAGCAATGGTTCGGGCGAAAATCCGGACGGGGTGTCTACGATTATTCGCAGCCGCTTCCGGGCCCCTCCTATGTCGAAGCGCGCCACAGGCCGACCAAGGTCCAGCTCTCCGATCCCGGCCCTTTGCGGCCGCTTGTGCTGTCGGCGCAAACCTCCGGCGTGGCGGTCGACGATGGCGCATGGGTCGAACAGGGGATCATCGACGTTGATGGCACCTGCGTTGCGCTTGGCGACGGTCGCACGCTTGCCAACCGGCCAGGGGTGGACGCGCTGATCGATTATGCGCGAGACTTCGCGACTGCCCGGACGATGGTGATCAGTGCGCGTTGCCCGGGCGTGGCCAGGGTCGTCGCGGGCTTCCTCAACAGCGCAGGCCGACAAGCGCTCGTCGTTCCCGACAGGCCGGGCCAGCTCGTGTTGCGCACTCTGGCGCAGATCGCCAATGCGGCAGCGGACACGGTCGCTGATGACATCGCCTCGAAGGACGATGTGGAGTCGGCGATGCTCTATGGCGCCAACCATCCCGAAGGACCGCTCGCATGGGCGCAGCGGGTGGGACAAGACGTGGTGCGGACGGCCCTCGCGAACATTGCGCGCGAGGCCGACGATCCGGTCTACGAGCCTTCGGCATTTTTCGGCCCGCACCAATGATCGACGGGCTCGCAAACAGGGTCGCGGACCGACTGATGTCGCTCGAAGGCACGGCCAGCGCATGGAGCCTTGTGCTCGAAGAAGCGCGCGAAGGTTATGCGCGGGTGAGCATGATGGTGCGGCCGGACATGCTCAACGGGCACAGAACCGCGCATGGCGGAATGATCTTTGCGCTCGCCGACAGCGCTTTCGCTTATGCCTGCAACAGTCGGAACGAGGCGACCGTCGCCCAGCAGGCTTCGATCCTGTTTCTGGCACCCGCGCAGGAAGGCGATGTCCTCGTCGCCGAGGCGCAGGAAACCGCGCTCGCCGGCCGATCGGGTGCCTACTCGGCAATCGTCAGAACCCGCGACGGCCGGGCAATCGCTCAATTCCAGGGCCTCTCCCGAACCATCGGCGGACCCGTTCTTCCCGCTCAGGAGCAAGCATATGGCTGAGGCCTTCATTTGTGATGCAGTCCGCACCCCGATCGGGCGCTATGGCGGCGCCCTCGCGAGCGTGCGCGCTGACGATCTTGCCGCGATCCCGCTTCGCGCGCTTAAGGAGCGGAACCGCGGGGTCGATTGGACGGTGCTGGACGACCTCTTGCTCGGCTGCGCCAACCAAGCTGGCGAAGACAATCGCAATGTCGCGCGCATGGCAGCGCTGCTCGCCGGTATTGGAACGGATGCACCCGGTTCTACCATCAATCGCCTGTGCGGATCGGGCATGGACGCGGTCGCCTACGCCGCCCGGGCGATCAAGGCGGGCGACGCCGATCTGATTGTCGCGGGCGGCGTCGAAAGCATGTCGCGCGCTCCGTTTGTGATGCCAAAGGCCGAGAGCGCCTTTTCTCGTGCAAACGCCATCTACGACACGACCATCGGCTGGCGCTTCGTCAACAAGCTCTTGAAGGCCGAGTTCGGAATCGACTCAATGCCGGAAACTGCGGAGAATGTAGCGCAGGATTTCGCCGTTAGCCGTGACGACCAGGACCGGTTCGCGGCCGAGAGTCAGCGCCGCGCCGCGGCCGCCCAGGCTTCCGGTCGCTTCGATACCGAGATCGTTGCCGTGGCGATTGCCCAGAAGAAGGGCGATCCGGTCCTGGTGGAGCGCGACGAGCATCCGCGCGAGACGAGCTTGGAAGCACTTTCCAATCTCAAGCCGATCGTCAGATCCGATGGCACCGTGACGGCGGGAAATGCATCGGGCGTCAACGACGGGGCCGCCGCCATCATCATCGCCAGTGAGGCCGCCGTGAAGAGGCATGGTCTGACACCCCGCGGTCGCGTGCTGGGCGGCGCGGTCGTCGGTGTAGAGCCGCGCATCATGGGAATCGGGCCGGCGCCTGCGTCGGAGAAATTGATGGCCCGGCTCGGCCTCGGCATCGCGGACTTTGACATCGTGGAGCTGAACGAGGCGTTTGCTTCGCAGGGCCTTGCTGTGCTGCGCCGCCTCGGTCTTGCCGACGACGCGGCCCATGTGAACCCTAACGGCGGTGCGATCGCGTTGGGTCACCCATTGGGTATGTCGGGCGCGCGGCTAGTGCTGACCGCCACCGAGGAACTGCAGCGCCGCTCGCTGACGCGGGCACTCTGCACGATGTGCATCGGCGTGGGACAAGGTATCGCGCTCGCGATCGAACGTATCTGACTATTAATTGACCGTCCGGACGGTTTATTATAAGGTCGCCGGAAGAATTGCCAGGAGCATCCATGTACACGACCGATCTCGCCAAGAACGATCCGAAGGCTGCCCTACCGATTTCGAAGGATGATCCGGAGCTGGTTGCGGCGTTTGAAGCGCGGGTTGCGGCTGACGAGTTCATCGAGCCGAAAGATTGGATGCCCGAGGCCTATCGCAAGACGCTGGTCCGCCAGATTTCGCAGCATGCCCATAGTGAGATCGTCGGGATGTTGCCCGAAGGCAATTGGCTGACCCGTGCGCCTTCGCTTCGCCGCAAGGCGATCCTCCTGGCCAAGGTTCAGGATGAAGGCGGGCACGGCCTCTATCTGTATTGCGCCGCCGAAACCTTGGGCACGAGCCGCCAGGAGATGATCGAGGCATTGCACGCCGGCAAAGCGAAATATTCGACCATTTTTAACTACCCGACGCTCAGCTGGGCCGACATTGGTGCAATTGGTTGGCTGGTTGATGGCGCCGCCATCATGAACCAGGTGCCGCTGCAGCGGACGTCTTATGGCCCTTATGCCCGCGCGATGGTGCGGGTGTGCAAGGAGGAGAGCTTCCACCAGCGCCAGGGCTACGAGATCATGATGGCGATGGCGAACGGCACGCCCGAACAGAAGGCGATGGCGCAAGACGCGCTCAATCGCTGGTGGTGGCCAAGTCTGATGATGTTTGGGCCGCCTGACGAGAATTCGCCTAATTCGGCGCAGAGCTTCCGCTGGCGCATCAAGCGCGACAGCAACGACGACCTGCGCCAGAAGTTCGTCGATATCACCGTTCCACAGGCCGAGTTCATCGGCCTAACCGTGCCCGACCCCGACCTTAGCTGGAACGAGACCAAGGGCGGCTATGACTTTGGCGCCATCGATTGGGAAGAATTCTACGCGGTCGTCCGTGGGGAGGGCCCGGTCGCCAAGGAGCGGATGAAGGCGCGCCGCGAGGCCTGGGACAATGGCGCGTGGGTTCGCGAGGCGGCCGACGCTCACGAGGCCAAACGGCGTGCGCGGCTCGCCGCGTGACCACTCACATCAGTTGAAGACGAGGAAATTCATGAGCCGCGACTGGCCTCTCTGGGAAGTGTTCATCCGGTCCAAGGGTGGACTGAGCCACAAGCATGTGGGGTCGGTCCATGCGCCCGATGCCGAACTGGCGCTGCGCCATGCGCGTGACACCTACACGCGCCGCCTGGAGGGGGTAAGCCTTTGGGTGGTGCGCTCGGCCGATATCACCGCATCGGATCCCGTTCAGGCGGGCCCGATGTTCGAGCCGGCCGAGAGCAAGGTCTATCGGCATCCGACCTTCTACGATATTCCCGACGTCGTGGGGCACATGTGATGGCGCCCTCCCTTCCGGTCATCGAAAAGGATGTGGAGGCGAAGGCTCGTTCTGCACCTAGAGGCGGAGACTTCGACGCAGGTGTCTCCCCGGAGCATCTGCCTGCATTGTTCGATTATCTGCTCCGGCTCGGCGACGACAGCCTGATCGTTGGCCAGCGCCTGACGGAGTGGTGCGGCCACGCACCCGCGCTCGAGATCGACCTTAGCCTTGCCAATATCGGGCTTGATCTGATCGGTCAGGCGACGCTGATCCTCAACCTCGCCGGCAAGGTTGAGGGAAAGGGGCGCGACGGCGACAAACTGGCATTCCACCGCGATGTGCTGGGCTTTCGCAACTGTCTGCTGGTCGAGCAGCCAAATGGCGACTTTGCGCAAACCATGGCGCGCCAGTTCCTCTTTTCCACCTTTCAGCTTGAATATTTCGAGGCGCTGACCCGTTCGGCTTTCCCGGCGCTGGCGGAGATCGCGGCGAAGGCGGTCAAGGAAGTCCGCTATCATGCCGAACTCAGCGCAGACTGGGTGATCCGGCTCGGCGACGGCACGGATGAGAGCCGACAGCGCATGATCGAGGGGCTCGACTGGTTCTGGCGCTTCGTCGACGAGATGTTCGATTTCGATGCGGTCGAAGCATCGCTGGAAGCGATCGGCATTGCCCCGGATAGGACTGGTCAGCGCGGCGGCTTCGATGCCCGTGTCGGCAGGGTGCTGCGGGAAGCGAACCTGCCCCTGCCCGAATATCCGCGTGCGGTGAAGGGCGGCCGGATCGGCCACCACAGCGAACATCTCGGCCACCTGCTGGCCACCATGCAATTCCTGCCGCGTACCTACCCCGACGCTGTCTGGTGAGCGATGGCTGTGCTCGACGCCGAGACCACAGACAGGATCATGGCGGTGCTCGACGAGGTTCCCGACCCGGAAATCCCCGCCGTCACCGTGACCGATCTCGGGATCGTGCGCGGGTTGCGGCAAGAGCCACCCGCGGTTCTGGTCACCCCAACCTACACGGGGTGTCCGGCTACGCTGGCGATCGAGGCATCGATACGGGCGGCGCTCGATGGTGCCGGCTTTCGCCATATCGGCATCGAGACCGTGCTGTCGCCGCCCTGGTCTACCGACTGGATCTCAGACCGTGGCCGGGAACGGCTCCGGCACTACGGCATTGCCCCCCCGCCGAGAGGTGCCGCTGCCCGAAGCATGCACGGCGAAGAGCCGGTGACCTGCCCGCGCTGCGGATCCGTCGACACCCTGGAGGTCAGCCGGTTCGGGTCCACGCCATGCAAGGCGCTCTGGCGCTGCGCAGCCTGCCTTGAGCCCTTTGACCGTTTCAAATGTCACTAAGGAAAAACCACGTGTCCGCTGGATTCCACCCGCTGAAAATCCTGGACGTCCGCCGTGAAACCGCCGACGCCATCTCGGTTATCCTCGAACCACCGGCGGACTACGCTCCCGAGTTCAACTTCATCCCGGGGCAGCATCTAATCTTTCGCGCGGAGATCGACGGGGAGGATATCCGCCGAAACTATTCGGTTTGCGCCGGTCCCGGCGCCCCGCTGAAGGTCGGAATCAAGCGCATTGCGGGCGGCCGCTTCTCGAACTGGGCAATGGACCAGCTCAAGCCTGGTGCAACGATCGAGGCGATGACGCCGCGCGGACACTTCGCGTGGTCCTTCGACCCGTCCGAGGCACGATCCTATCTCTGTTTCGCGGCAGGCTCGGGCATCACCCCGATCCTCGCGTTGATCGAAGCTGGCTTGGCCACCGAACCGCAGAGTCAATTCACGTTGCTGTATGGAAACCGCTCGTCGAGTTCGATCATGTTTTTGGAAGAGCTGGCGGCGCTGAAGGACCGTTATCTCGAGCGGTTCCAAATGTACCACTTCCTCACCGCGGAGGCGGATGACGTCGCGCTGTTCAATGGGCGGCTCGATGAAGCGCGCATTGCGGACGTCCTCGGTTCCCTGATCGATCCGGGAGCCGTCGACGTCGCCTTCATCTGCGGGCCCGGAGCGATGATGGATGCAGCCGAGCAGGCGATGCTGAAGGCGGGCCTGCCGGCGGAACGGGTCCTGGTCGAGCGCTTCACCGCCGATCGCCCGAGCAGCGCCGACGATCAGGTGGAGCGCGCCGTCGCTGAGCGGGCCGAAGGCCTGAAAATGCAGATTACAATCGATGGCCGTCGCCGCTTTGTCGAGTTCCATGCCGACAAAGGCAGCATCCTCGAAAGCGCTCGTGCCTCCGGACTGCCAGCCCCTTTCGCTTGCAAGGCGGGGGTATGTGCGACGTGCCGCGCGAAGCTCGTTGCGGGTGAGGTGCGCATGAAAGCCAATTATGGGCTGTCCGCCGAAGAGGTCAGCCAAGGCTATGTCCTGACCTGTCAGGCCATCCCTCTCGGTGAAGGCGTGGTTCTCGATTATGACGGCTGAACTCATCTGCGAGACGCCGGCCGAAGGCGTCCAGGTCTTGCGGCTCAACCGGCCCGAGAAGCGCAATGCGCTGGCGACGCCTCTGCTGGTCGCGATTGCCGGGGCGATGGAGGCGGCGGATCGCGATGACAGCATCCGCGCAATCGTCCTGACCGGCAACGACAAAGTCTTTGCGGCCGGTGCGGATCTGGATGAACTGGCCAGCTCCACAAGTTCTGATCCGATCGACACACCGCGCTTTCAGGCATGGGCGCGTATCCAAAGCTGCGCCAAGCCGCTGATCGCCGCCGTCGAGGGCTGGTGCCTCGGCGCCGGACTGGAACTCGCGCTGCGAGCGGATCTGGTCTTTGCCGGAAGAGGTGCCAGGTTTGGGCAACCGGAAACGAGTCTCGGCGTGATTCCAGGCGCCGGGGGCACGAGCATCCTGCCGCGGCGTGTCGGGCGATCATTGGCGATGGAGATGGTTCTGACGGGAGAGCCCATCAGCGCCGACCGGGCTTTTGCCGCCGGCTTGGTTGCGCGTGTCGTACCTGACGCTGAGGCGCTGCAGGAAAGCATCGACCTCGCGACCAAACTGGCGAAGCGCGCGCCACGTGCGCTCCGGACCGCAAAAGCGAGCATTTTACAGGCCGAAGACCTCACGCTTCGAGATCATCTTCTGGGCGAGCGGGAAGCGTTCGTGGGTCTGCTCAGTGGCCAGGAAAAGGCGGAAGGGATCGCGGCCTTCCGGGATAAGCGCAGTCCACGCTGGGAATGAACCGCCAAAGGCGTCTCGATCTGGACGAAACTGTCGCGGCGACCGCCACGCCTTCATCGCGCAGGGACGTCGCCGTCGAAATGGAGCGACCACGGGCATGTCGCAGCTCGATCGTGCTTGTCGGACTGATGGGGGCGGGCAAAACCACGGTCGGCCAGCGCCTCGCCGATCGGCTTCAGCTCCCCTTCGTCGACAGCGATCAGGAGATCGAGCGCGTCACCCGCTTGTCGATCGCCGAACTGTTCGATCGCTATGGCGAGGCGCAGTTCAGGGATGGCGAGCGCCGCCTCATCGCCAGGCTGCTTGACGGCGACCAGAAGGTGATCGCGACCGGCGGCGGAGCATTCATGGATGCCGAGACGCGCGCCCTGATCCTGCGGAAGAGCACGGCCATCTGGTTGGACGCTGACCTTGAGATATTGGCCGAGCGGACCGCGCGACGGCCTGGGCAGAGGCCACTTCTGCGGGATCGAAATGTCCACGAAGTGCTGGCTGACCTCGCAGTTGACCGAAACCCGATCTACGCACTCGCCCATTTTCGTATCCCCAACGAGACCGGCTGCCACCGCTCGGTGGTCAACGCGATCATCAAGACCTTGAGCGCCGAGGCACCTGCCTAACTCAATGCGCCGATTGGCCGCGTGAAGCGGGTTCGAAGGCCGCGACACGCGCGGGATAGGTGACATAACCAAACCGTACCCGGCGCCATTCCGCAGCGGTGGCGCGCTTTACGAACCCCTCCCGGTTGGGAAGCTGCATGATTTCGCTGGCCAGGGTTACGTCCTCGACAGTCCTTTTGCTTTGCATGGATGTCGAGCGGGACGTGTAGCGCCCACGGGTGCGCGATCGGCTGACATCGTCTCGCTCGACCTCGCGACTGCCGATCAGATCCGACGCAAGTTCCGCGGTGCCTCCGCCTTCGCTGAGGCCCGAGCGCAGGAGCAACAGGTTTCCGCAATTTTCGATTATCGTATGCGCGCCCTCGCCGTAGACCGCTTTCACCTGGGCGGAGGATTGGAACCCGATCGCGACGCAGCCGCCGAATTTTCTCAGACGCGCCTGCGCATCCTTGAGCCCCTCGATCCGCCCCAGCGCATCCAGCTCGTCGATGTGAAACCATATCCGCCGGTCCAGATCAGGCGGGAGCGACAGCGTTTCGAGGATCGCGATGTTCATCCAACAAGAGATGAGGCCACGAAGAGCCGCGACCTGGTTCGCGGTGTAGGGCAGCCAAAGTGAGCCTGTGCCGGCGCGAATCCATTGCCGGATTGAAAAGGGCTCGCCGTCCAGCGTGGTGATAAAGCGCAGATTCCCGATCGCAGGCGCCAGCGTGCCGAGAATGCTGGCGAGCATTTTCTCGCCGCCCGCCTCAAAGTAGCGCGCGGCCGCCGTCCCCTGACAAAGAAGCTTCAGCTCCGCGACCGAGCCCGAGGCGAGCATCGCTATAAGGTCACTGGTCGTGCCGAGCCCCAGACGCCCGAAATTCTCGAGCGCCGCCGCAAGCAGCTGCTGAGCGTAGCTAATCCACTGGTCATGCTCGCCAATACCGAGATGCGGCAGCACCGATTGAGCGAGGAAGGCATGATCGCCGGGACCCTCAATTTCACTCAGCAGGTCCCAACGCGCGCAGCGCCGGTCGAACGGATTGAGGATCACGTCGCCGGGCATGAAGAATGCGCTCATGGCGGCGCCGTCGGGGTCGGCAACGATCTGGCGATCACCGCGCCGGATCGCATCGGACATGAGCGCGCGAAGCGCGGTCGACTTGCCCGAACCCGTCGCGCCGATCGCCGCGACGTGCATTGTCTCATCCTCACGCGAGAGGGGCACTCCCGCGAGCGTGACGCCTCCGGTGAGGCGGGCTTTGAGGCGGCCGCCGCGCTGACCGGTGAAGACGCCGACGCGCGTACCCCGCAGGTGCGTGACCTTGCGCGGGCTCGCGGCAAGACGGGCCGCGATGGCGCCGCCGAGGAACCCGAATGCTGCGGGCATCATCACTGCAAGCGCCCAGCTGTCAGCCCGGAAGCTGGTATAGAGCCAATAGCCCAGCGCGCTCCCACCTAGCCAGCCAAGCGGGGCATGAGCCACCGGCCAGAAGGTCCGTCGGTCTACACCCTGAACGAGGGCAGCCGCGATGACCCCCGGTAGTGCGGCGAGCGCGAACCAAAAGTGATAACCATGGAGTGCGAGCCAAGCCCATCGCTGCTCAAGCCATGGCTCGAGCGCGTGCCGATGCATCCAATGCTCGCGCACGAGGTCTACGAGCGCGAACCGTCCGTCGGCCGGTATGACGAGGCGCACAAGCGGCCAGCACAGACCGATAGCCGCGATTGCGGAGAGGAATGCGATCTGCTGAACGCCGGGTTCTGACCCCCGCCCGCCGCCGGTGCCAACCGTCACTGTCACCGCTCAGCTCCATAGTCCTGCTCGCGCGAGGCGCCCGGCGCTTTCTTCGCGGCCGACAATGCTTCGCGCATGGACTCGGCTGTGTGGCGCGGCGCGCGCGCTCGCGCCGCCATCATGCCGCGTAGCACTTTCGCCTGTTCGCTGCTGGCGGCATCGGCGGTGCGGCCGGTCTCCTTACCCTTGCCAGCAGCCGGCCGAGCCTCGTTCTGACTCCTGCTAGCATCGGGTGTTGCGGTCGTGCTGCGGTCGCGCGAGGCAGTGCCAGGCATTTGTCCGCCCGCGGCCGTCACACGATCACCGCCAGCGTCCTGACCAGCTTCCGGCGCCCCCGTGCGTTCGTCGCCCGACCGACCGAACACGCGCGACACCAGCGCGGCAAGTCCACGCGGCTGCTCACGTGGCGCACCGACATCGGTGTCGTTGATGGCGCGAGCACCGCCGTTGCGTTGCGGCTGTACCGAAGACGTCACCGGACGCTCATAGTCGAGCGCCATATCCTTCGGGCGCTCTCGCGACAGCGTGCGGAGCAGCGCTGCCTCATTGGCGAAGTCATCGCGGCCATAATGGAGCGTGGTGCCCCCGCGATGGCGGGTGAGCGCCACGTAGCTTGCATGTGCATCGAGCCCCGGCGTCGCCAGCACATGCGTCTTGTCGACGGTCATGCCCTGGGTCTTGTGGACGGTGGCGGCATAGCCATGGTCGACATGGGCGTAACTCTTGAGGTCGACATTGATCCGTCGGCCGTCGTCGAGGCGCACCGCGAGGCTCTCAGGGGCCGACCTTTCGACCGTTCCGAGCGTGCCATTCTTCACGCCGAGATCACGCTCATTCTGGAGGAACAGGATCCGGTCGTTGTCGGCAAAATCGCGCAAGCCCCGGTCGGCGCGGATCGCAACGTCGGTCCCAAGTTCGCCGGCTGCGTGAAGGCGCTCGCGCGCGGCGCGGTTAAGCATCTGAACCTCCTGGTTGGTGTGGGTAAGAATGATGCGCGAAGCGCCGGGATCGGCCCGCCGATCGGCTTCCCAGCGATCGATCAATGCAGCTCGCGCCGCATCGCGCGTATTGGCGGCATGGACCATGCCAGCGTTGGAGTAGGCGGAAATGGCCTCGCCGGTCCGTCCCGTCGCAAACGCGCGTGTCGCCTCGCGCATCCACTCCGCATTCTGCCGGCGCACTTCGCCGATCTCGGCAGCGCCGTGGCGCTCGGCTAGCAGGCGAAACGCCGCGCCTGCCTCGATCGCCTGGAGCTGTTGAACATCGCCGACCATCACCACCTTGGCGCCGGCGCCCGCCGCTTCGGCGAGCACGCGCTGCAGCTGCCGGGTGCCAATCATGCCGGCCTCGTCGACCACCAGCACGTCGCGGGACGTGAGGCGATCACGATCGCGCGCCCAGCCATGTTCGAGGCTGGCGATCGTGCGCGACGCGATGCCCGACCCGCCTTCGAGAGTTTCCGCAGCGATGCCGGAGAGCGCGGCGCCGCGCACTGTGTAGCCGGCCGCTTCCCACGCTTCCTTCGCAACGCCCAACATCGCCGACTTGCCGGCACCCGCATAGCCGACCACCAAAGCGAGGCCGGGTTTGCGCAGGACATGGTCGAGCGCAGTGCGCTGTTCGCTGCCGAGCTTTAGGCCGCGCGTCTGTGCGACATCGACCGCGCGGCCAATATCGGGTCGGGCGACGGGATGAGCGCGCGAGGTCGCAAGTTGTTCAGCGTCCCGCACCAAAGCTTGCTCGGCGCTCATCATGCTTGTCGTCGTGAAGCGCTCGGCGCCGTTACCGTCGCGCCCGAGCGCAAGCACGGATTCGTGGTTGCGCATGGCTGCCAGCACAGCGTCGAACTGTTCCTTGCGGTCGGAATGTCGGTGCGCGAACATGGCAAGATCGCGCACGGTGAACGTCGCCTGCTGCCGCGTCAGGGTTTCCAACCCGATGCGCGGATCGGCGATGATCGCAGCACCGTTGTCACGCGCGATCGTGCGATGGTCCTCGGCGCGCTCGGCGTCCTCGCCCTTCGCCTCACGGCGCGCGCCGGCGGCGCCTATCTTGTGCTGCGGCTCAAGCTCAATGCCTTGCGCGTCATAGCTGCGATGGTCGATGCGCGTCTCGATGCCGAGTTGCGCCAGGCGGTCGTTGACGTGGCTCGCCCAGTTCTCGCGCCATTGCTGGAGGAGTGCGGTTGCATTCCACTCGCGCACCTTCGGGCCGAACCCGTCCGGCCCGACTTCGCGCATGGTGAGCATGACATGGGCGTGTGGCTTGGGCTCACCATCGGTGCCAATATCCCAATGGACATTGAGATCGGCGACCATGCCGCGGGCCACGAATTCCCGAGAGACGAACTCGCGGGCGAGCGCGATGCCCTGTTCCCGCGTCATCTCGCGCGGGATGGCGAACTCCACCTCACGGGCGAACTGCGCGTCCTTCCGTTTCTCGGCCGCCTCGACCTCATTCCAAAGCGTTTCGCGGTCTCGTATCCGCTCCGGCGCGCCTTCCGGCAGCATAACTTCGGAATGGACGACGCCGGGCTTGTTGGTGAAGTCGTGATGGCGTCCGAGCCGCTCGTCATGAAGACGCGACGCCGAGCGGTAGGCGGCCGACGCCACCGCGCTGCGGCCGGTGCCGCGTCCCATGACCTTTGCCGAGAAGTGATAGATCGCCATGACGGCAACCCATCTACGCCTGAACTCGCGACGTCGGTACGACGTATAAGCGCGCTCTCCTACGCTAGAGCGCTCCGGAGAGATTTGCAGCGTTGAACCGGCCCTCAGACCGCCCAGCTAGATCGCATCGACAGCACAGATGGAGTTGCGACGATGCGAAAGGTACGGGATTTCGATGCCGAGCTTAAGGCGCTCAACGACAGGGCCAAGCTGCTCAAGCAGCGCAAGATCCAGCAATTCGGCGAACTGATCGAGGCGACAGGCGCCGATGCGCTCGAGCCTGATCTCCTCGCCGGCGCCTTGCTCGCTGTCGTCGCGGAAACAGACAAGGCGGTCATGACGAAGTGGAGCGCGCGAGGAGCGCAATTCTTTCGGGAGACAAGCCGGCGATCCTCGCGCCGCGCTAGTAGCAACAATGCAAGCGGCAAGGCGGCTGAGGCAGGCACGGAACCGGCTTGAGGCGGCAAGGGCGAGGATCGACACGAGAGAATGGGTTGTGGCCAGGCGCGAACGCACCAAACATCTGATCGAGCTGGGTGGCCTCGTGCAAAAGGCCGGCCTCGTCGGCTTGGCGAACGATGACCGGGCTTTGTTGTATGGCGCGTTTCTCGACCTGGCGGTCCGACTGCAGGGCGATGGCGGTGCGCAATCGAAGCTCCTGTACCGGCGACGCGGCGCGCGAGCGTTCGCGACCGAAGCCGAGGAAGCTGCACGTACCCAAGGCCGCAAGCCGAGGCCAACCAACGCCGCGTCGGATGATGAACTGTAAGCTGGGTGCTGAAGCCGGCAACTGACTGGTGTGGGGAGGAAGACCATTGCTCGATGTCAAACCGCCTTGCGTGCGGAGCTCGGTCAGCGCAGATGCGGCAAGGCGGCTTCGATCGCCGCCTGCGCCGCCGGCACATAGCTCTGCCACATAGGCTTGCCTTCGAACTTCGTGTTTTCGGGATTGCCCTCCATGCGGCAGAGCGCCCGGGCAGCAGCTTCGATCGCTTTGTCCATGTCTGACATGAGCTGTTTCCTCGACCAGACCAGGTGCTCGGATGAGAAACCGTATAGTGCAAGGGCGGCGCTGAGACACGAGTGTTCCGCACGGATACGCCGTCACCCCTTATGGCGCGGGACTCGTTCCGTCGCTCTCGCCGGCACCACGGGAAATCGGAAAGAGCGAACTGCGGCTTCGTGCTTCGGGAAACCCGCGCGATGCTCTTCGTGTGGTCGGCAGATCCGCCGAATTGTCGCGCCCCGGTCGTGTTATGAACAGCAGGGCCTCCTCCCAGCGGGGCGCGGGCGCGACCGCTGGGCGAACTTCGCCACTTCCGCCGAGGCGCGCGGCATAGGCGATCGTTTCCGCCGGCAGTTCCGCACCATTTTGAAGAAAACGTTGATAGCGGCCGGGACCCGCATTGTAGGCGGAAAAGGCGCCGGGCCAGCCATAGCGTGAAGCGAGCTCAGCAAGATACATGGCGCCGCCGATCATGTTCATGCGCGCATCGAACGGATCGGATCCGAGACGGTAGCGTCCCGTGAGATAGCTCCATGTCGCCGGCATGATCTGCATGCACCCCATCGCGCCTTTCGACGAGACGATCCGAGGATTGCCGGCCGATTCCGCTTTCATGACGCGCAGGATGACGTCGACCGATAATCCCGATCGACTGGCGGCCTCCGGCGCATGCACCGCGCAGGTATTGGCGGGGCCCTGCAAGGTCGGCTGCGCTCCAACCGGGTTGGCCTGCGCAATCAGCGCCACGACGCCACAGGCGATCTTCAGCGCCCGCCTCATGACCAGGTCCACAGTGGTGCGGCGAATCCGACAACCTGGCCCCGATCAATCGGCCCAAAATAGCGACCGTCGAAGGAATCTCGGTGCGTCGGCGCAATGAGGAACAGCTGATCCGGTCGTAGTCGGCGGCACCCTGACCAAGACGGCAGCGGACGGCCGAAGCGATCGCGCGGCAGCGCGGCAGCGACTGCCCGCCCGTCGATGGTCACGCGCGAACCCAGGCGGCAGATCGTCGCACCGCTCGTTGCCGCGACCGGCTTCACCAGCAGGACATTGGCCTCGACATAGCGACGCTCCGCCATGAAGCGGGCGAGCGCGGGTGACGGCCGCACCGCGACCATGTCGCCCACGCGCAAAACATGAGCCCGATCGATGCGGTAGAGGCCGAGCGGCACGCTCGCCGACGCATTCCAAACGAGGCGCAATTGGGGAGCGTGGATTGCCGGAAGGAGCAATCCCGCGAGCGCTGCCGCGCCCGCAGCGAACAGCCCGGCATGGCCGTGACGGCGCAGTGACTGGCGATGCGCGCGGTTGAAGCGAGACGGCCCGAGCAGACCCCGGATCATCGCTCTTGCTCCGAGGCGTGCCCGGGACGGCGCGCGGCCGGAAGGACCGAACCATTATTCGGATCAGAGGTCGAGGCGCACGCTCCGCGGTCGACCCAGGCGCGCAACTCCTCGAGCGTGTAGACGACGCGGCCGCCGATTTTCCGGTAAGCCGGACCGGTGCCGTAGGTCCGATGTTTCTCCAATGTGCGCGCCGAAAGGCCGACATAGTGGGCGGCCTCCTTGGTGCGCAGATAACGAGTGTCCTTGATGATGTCGGGCATGACCGGGCTCCTGATTCGAGGAAGCGGGGCGCCTGCAAAGCGTCTCGCGAACCCGGTCATCATCGGTGACGAAAGGCAGGCCGTGGTGGCCGGAAACCGGGGTTCCCGCTTCCGGCCACATCACCAGTTCAGTGGCTGCTAGGATACCGGACGTGAGCCCAGCAGTTGCCGATACCCACCTGCAACCATCTCGGACGCCGCTTCGGCAAGACGGCGTAGATCCGAACGCTCCGAGCTCGACCGCCAATCGTCCGGCATCGGTTCAAGCAGCTCGGCGGCAATGTCGCGGAGCGACGCGCCGGACTGCGCGAGGTCGTACAGGCACAACATTGCGGCGTGCCGATGCGCCTGGGCAAACGGCGCTGCCCGGATTGGATGTCCGAGACCGATCGCACGGCGGAAGTTCGATGCGGCACGAACCCGATCGACGTGGTTCGTGTCGGGATGAAGGTAGAGACCAAAGCTCCCGCCGGGGATCGGCTCGGCGCGCGCGGGCAGCCAGAGCGACAGCTCGGATGCTCCATGGCGGTGGATCAGGAGATGTGAACCCGTCGGCGATGCGATGCGGACCACGCGGTCGCCCCAGCGCTCGGGATGAAAGCGAAGATCGCCCGCGGAGGCGGCCCACCGCACCGGGCGGACGATCGTCAGGACGGAGGTGTCGAGCTCCGGGATCCACCCGATCGCCGGCGCCGCCGTCGCCGCGACGTCAGGGTGCGGAGCGAAAGGTCAGGCCCCAGGGGGACCACCTCCTCGCCAACGGGTGCTGCGGGATGTTCACCTGCGGCCGTGCCGACCGGCGCAGGGCGGCATCGGCGGCTGACGCCGCTCTACGAGCGGTGGCGCCTGCGGACAGCCAGATGGACCGGAAGTCGGGATTGCGGCGGAGCCATTCCCAAGCAAAGCCACGCGCATTCAGATTGGCAAGGGCGTGATAGCCTTCGGGTAAGCGCAAGCGATTGTAACCTGGCATCGTTCACTCCTTCGATGCCCCCTGCGGCTAAAGCTATGTTGACGTGTCGCTGCACCACAATATCGTCGGCGCTTATCAGCGGATAAGGTAAAGCTACTGCTAATCATTAACATTTAGAACCAGAATGGAGCAAACGAAAGCCCCGCCCGGTCGATCCGGGCGAGGCTGGTTCGATCCGATCAGTCGCCGTTGCGGCGCGACTGGCGCGACCAGATCAGATTGAAGGTTTCGCCGTCCTCGTCGTCGAAGAGGTTGGCGTAGATCGGAGCGGTGAAGCTCGGATCGTCGAGCTTGAGGCCCAGATAGTCACGGCCCTCGTTCGACTGCTTGGTCCAGGCGGCGCCAATTTCGGCCCGGCCAACCATCACCCGGTGCGACGGGGCATTGTCATTGGCGCGGTTGCTGTCGGGAACGATCCGGACGCCCTTGGCCTGGACGCTCAGGGTAACGATGTCGCCGACGAACTCGCTGTTGGCGGTCTTCTTGAAGGTGCCGATGGTAGCCATGTTAAGTCTCCAGTCTTGATCCACGAGGTCCGTGCCCATCACGGTCTCGATGGCTTGGGACATGACCGGGGCTGCCGCGGCTGCAGTCGTCAGACCTGAAGCGTCAGCGGAAGACGGCGGCGAGACGCTTTTTTGACCCGCGAGGAATGCCGGCGCAGCCGACAGGGGAAAAAAGCGACCCAGAGCCGTTGCGGCCATGAGCGGCAGAGGCGAAGCCGGTCCCGGTCATCAAAGCCATGAAGAGAGGCCGTTTGGGCACTGGCCTGGATCCGCCGCCTGGAGACGTGGCCCCGACGATCAACGCCGTCCAGAAGCCTCCATCCGCGTTCGCGCGATCGGATAAATCTGCCTGCGAACAGGCTGGCTGGTTTCCCATCTGGGCCCGGACCGCACCATGATTTCCTTCGCGGCGAAGAACCGGACCGGGCCAAACCCGCCGCCCATTGCCAGCGCGATGAGGACCAATAGAAGGGTCGCGTCCGACACTCTGGGTTTGCGCTCCGCTGCCACCTCTCGCAGAAGAGGCGGGTGATCCGGCACCATCATCCTCGCCCCTTTCGGCCTTCGGTGACCCGGAATTAAAAAGCCCCGCCCGGATCGACCGGGCGGGGCTGTTTGGCGAACAACGGACGCTCGCCGTTAGCTGATTGGACGGCCTACCCGATGCGCGGCGACCGCAGCCGTCAGGAGGGCAACAAGAGCACAGGTCGCGACACTGGCGAGGCCGAGCAACGTGCCGAGCGCGTTTGCGGTCGAGAAGCCAGCAATAGCCGCCGGAACAGCGAAAGACACGATCAGGAGCGCCCGAGACGAGCGGCCCGGCAGGGTGAGCGCCGCGAACCGGCCGAGCGCAATCACGCCCATGAATGTTGCTACACCGATTGCAACTGACGCCAGTGGCGACACGCCGAGGGCGCTGGCAGCGAGGCCAGCTGCAACGCCGGCGCCGATCGGAAGTGCCAGCGTCGCGCCTGCGAAGACCGCATAGACGAGAAAGCCGACGCCGATCAGGCTCAATGGAAGAAGGATGAACATGGCTACGTCCTTTCGATCAAGAGATTGGACGCGCTTCCACCAGCCACCACAGCGCGCGAGGAATATAGCAAAGGACGCGCGGCGGCGAAACCGCCGCCGCGGCAAGTGGTGAGAGCATCGCGGCAATTACATTGCGAATACGTCATATTCGCGGACCACATGATCGGCGTCGCCGTCATAGTCATCGCTTGGTAGCGCATTATAGCCCTGGTCGGTCTCGATCAGGATGATGATGACCTTGAGGGTGCAGGCGAGGTTCCAGGCGTAGCGCTGCGCGGCTTCGAGGCTCATGATCTGCTCCTGTGCTAGGGCGGGGCCACTCCCCGCTCGACAGGCGCCGACGCATCCGGGCGCGCGGCCGCGATCACCGCGTCCGGGAGGGCAAAGCCCGAGCAGCGGCCGCATGCGAAGCATAGCGGACCCCTTGCGGGTTGATCGTTAAGGCCGCGGGTCCGGAAAGGACTAGCGCCCCAAAGAGCGGGGAGTGGCGCCGTCCACAGGCAAGTCGAGCTTCGATGCCCTACTGGTCCAGGAAAGCTCGCTCATCTCCTAGTCGCGACAGTTTAATGGAGGACCAGCCAAGTCGGATGCTCCCCGCCGCAAGGCGCAGCCGAAAGTGACTGTGCCCCGCGAACTGATTGGCTCCGTCACTCGAATTTCCAGACCGGAATGCCCGCCTTGCGGGCCTTGTCGGCGAGGTTGGCGCTGATGCCGGTGCCCGGGAAGTGCATGACGCCTGCGGGCAGCTGCTCGAGCATGACATCGTTGCGCTTGAAGGGAGCCGCCTTGGCGTGCTTGCCCCAGTCGGGCCGGAAAACGATGGCTGTGATCTTGCGATCGCGCGCCCAACATGCCGCGATATGCTCGGCGCCGGTTGGCGTTCCGCCATGCAGCAGGACCATATCGGCGTACCTGGCGAGAACGCGATCGAGGGCATCCCAGATGCGCTTGTGATCCTGATAGTCGGGACCACCAGTGATGGCGATGCGGGTGCCTGCGGGGATGAGGAGTTCGGCGTCTGCCCGTTTGCGCGCCATGATGAAATCACGGCTGTCGATCATGCTCGCGGTCAGCGTCTTGCGGTTCAGCATTGATCCCGATCGTGTGACCCAGGGCTTGCGGCAGTGCGTCTGGAATTGTTCGGCGAAGGCATCGCGAAAGGCTTCCATCGCATCGCGTCGTTCGAGCAGGCTGCGGCCGATCGCCGTCGACGTTTCCAGCTCGACGGAACGAACCTCCGAGCCATCCTGCCCGCGTTGGAGACGGCGTTGCTCCTGCTCATTGTCGTCGAGCTCGCGTTCGACCCGTTCGCCTGCGCGGTGGAAGACGTTGGTGATGCCCCAGAGCAGATCTTCGAGGTCGGGTTCGAGCCGCGTGTCGGCGAGCGCCGCGACCATTGCATCGAATGTGTCGGCGGCGGCACCTTCGACCAAGCGGGCTGCGGGAAGCGGCCGAGGGTCGGCTTCGTCGTCGAACGGCCGCCGGCCGTAGAGCTCAAGTTCGTCGAGCAGGTGCGCGATGTTTGACTGTTCGGGTTCGGGTTCGTCGTGATCGGTCATCGTCTCATCCTCGCGTGACCGCGCCTCTCGCGGCCTTCGTGGCGACGACTGGCGGCGGCCGCTCGGCCCGCGCACCCCGAGCACTAGCGATACGGCACGTCAGAGCCGGCGGGGCCGAAGCGACGCGGAGGACGGCGGAGCGCGGCTATTTTGGATCGCGATGCAAAGCGCGGAAGCGAAGCGGCCGCGCGGCGGAAAATAGCCGCGGCGCAGCCGTTGTGCGGGCCGGGCGGCTGTCGATCCGTCGCCCTCTCAGAAGGCCGGGGCGCGGGACATCAACGTGAGGATCGATGACGGATTTGCGCACCGCTCAACTGCGCACAGTCATGCGGCTCAGATCATCGACATCGATGAGCGTGCGGAGAAAGTCGCGGAATGGATCGAGCCCCATCTGCTGAAGGTCGGTGTTGAAGTCGTCCGCCTTAGGCTCGAGGTCGATCATCTCGATGCCGGCGCCGGCTGTTCGCTCGCGGAGCCTGACCATCGCGTTGGCTCCGGCAGGATCGCGGTCGCGCGCGACATAGAGCCGACGGAGCATCGGAGGAAAGCGGATCGCGGCAAGGTGCGCGGAGGACAGCGTCGCGATTGCCGGGAGGGCCGTTGCTGCCATGCGCATCGATAGGACGGTCTCAAGACCTTCGCCTGCGATCATGACCGGGCTTGCGTGACCGAACCGCACGCCCATGCCAAGAAGGTCGCCCATCGCTCGGCGCGGCGTCACGATCGGCGCTTTGTCGGTGCCATCCGATGCCAGCCAGGTGCGATGGCAGCCCGTGATCGTGCCATCCTCATCTGTGACGGCGGCGATCAATGCCGGAAAGGCGTTTGGCGTGCCCGGGGGATCGTCGTCGGATGGGCGATACCAGCAACGAGGATGGAAGCGGAGCCAGCGTTCGGTGCGGATGCCGGTGATCCCCCGCGCCCGAAGATAGCGTTCGGCCAGCGTGCCGGCGATCGGCAGTGATGCGGCGAACAGGCGTACCGCGGCCTTGCGCGATCCCCGCGGCGCGGCGGGCTGGTCGGGGTCATAGTCCGGTACCTCGCGTGGAAGAGCCAGGAAGCGGCGCGCCTCGTCGAGGGTGTCGGACAGCAGGCGGTGACCGCAATTGAGCCCGATCAGGTCGAGGAGATCGCCATGCTCGCCGGTGGCGGCATCGGTCCATTTGCCGGCCGCGCCCTTGCCATGCTCCCCGCCCTTCAAGCGGACATAAAGGCTGCGGCCCTTCGATCCCTGAATGTCGCCGGCGATCCAGTAGCGGCCCTCGCGGTGGCCCGCGCCAAGATAATGACGGCATACGGCCTCGGCGTTGCGGGCGAGCTGCCGGGAAAGATCGGTTGCGATGCCGGCCATAAAGGTTCTCCAACAAAAATGGGGCCTGCCGCTGCGACAGGCCCCAGAATGGACAGGAGCTATTCCGCCGCGATGGCGAAGGCCTCTTCACCCTCTGTCTCATCGTGCTCCGGCGCGGGTTCCGACTCCACGGCCGGTTCGCCGTCGATCGCTGCCGAATCTTCGACCGGTTCGATGGCCGGCGTGCGCAGTGGCTCGGCGAGCCAGCCGGTCTGCCCAAGCAGCTGTTCGGCCTCCTTCGCCATCTCGGGCTTCTTGAGGCCGGAAAGGCGCGCCGCGACCTCGGGACCCCTGGCTTCGTCGACCGCGCTCAGGATGCGGGCCTTCGTCACGCGGCCCAGGTAATTGTCGACCGTCGCGCTCCAGCCCGCCGCGACCATGTCGAGTTCAGCGGCTCGACCGAGGACATGGCTGTGCTCGATCCGGCCCGAGACGGTCCGTGCCGAGACGCGCCCCTCATTGTAGCGGTTCGCGGGTTCCCAGACCGCGTTGACGCCGAACGACGCACAATGGGCAAAGAGCGCCGCCTGATCTTCGGCGCTGAGAGCAATCAGCGCATCCCAGAGGTCTTGCGGCTGGTCGGGCAGACGTTCGGCCCAGCTCTCGTGCCGCTGGTCGATCGCGCGAGCGGAGGCGCTGTCGCCCAAGCCCGGCGCATGGGTGCCAAGACTGCCGCCGCGAACCGAGATCTCGATGCAGCTCGTGCCCGACGAATAGTGGTAGAAGGTGTCGAGCGCGAGCGCGTGGAGAACGGCGGCGAAAGCGACCTGCGGGTGCGTCGCGACGGCATTGCGCAATGCAAGCGTGCGATGCGTGGTCAGCTCGGTGACCAGGCGGTCGGGCAACGGACGCAGCAGGTCGTCCTGCTCGTCCTCGTCGGCCGGATCGTTAGTGCCCGGCGCACCTCCGACGGTAACGATCGCCGGGCGGGCGTCGTCATCGGCCGTTTCGTGCTCGGGATCATCGATCCGCATGCCGTGCTGCTCGTCGCCGTCAGCGGCAGGCTCCTCAGCAGGTTCATCCTCGGGCCGGACGTAACCACGCTCGATGTAGAGCGAGCCGTCGACATCGATGCTGACGAACGCGCCAGCACGGGCAATCTCGGACGGCTGATAGACCAGCGGGCGAGAGACAATCGCGCTGATCTCCTCATCGATCGCGGTGACGCGGGCGTCGACCTCGTCGGGCACCTCGGCCGTACCCGACCATTCCTCCTCGAGCGCGTCGGCTTCCTCGCGAAGCGCTGCAAGCCTGGCCTCGTCGGCTTCCGTCATCTCCGGCTGGTCGCCGGCGATCACGCGCATCCCGTCGTCATAATCATAGGAAAAGTCGACCGCGACCGCGATCCACTTCCAGCCTTCCGCGCCGATCCGCGCGCCCTCGGCCTTGAGCTTCTCGTCGACCATGCGGTCGAGCAAGGTCACGTCCTGCAGCCATCCGCCCTGGTCGTCTTCGAACAGGTCGCGCAGGACATAGCCGCCCGCTGCGACATAGGCATCGAGCCCGACGAAGCGGACCCGCTTATCCGTTGCCCGCACCGATTGCTCGGTCAGCTTGGAGCGGATCATATAGGGCTGCTGGTTGTAGCTGGACTGGAGCATGTCCCAGACCTGCTCCTGGCGCTCATGGTCCTCGGAGACCGAAAAGGCCATGAGCTGTTCGAGTGTCATGCCGTCTTCGGCGTAGACGTCGTGCAGCTTCGGCGACACGGAAGCGAGGCGCAGCCGCTGCTTCACGACGGCAGCGGTCGTCATGAAGGTGGCGGCAACGGTCTCGATGTCGGTGCCCTGGGTCACCAGCTGCTGCATCGCGCGGAACTGGTCGAGCGGATGCAGCGCCTCGCGATGGACGTTCTCGGCGAGCGAATCCTCTTCGGCCGAGACCTGATCATCGTCGCGCACGATGCACGGGACAGCCTGGGTCTTGGTAAGACGACGCTGCTTCACCAGCTTTTCGAGCGCGCGGAAGCGGCGGCCGCCGGCCGGCACCTCGAACAGGCCGGTCTCATTGCCCTCGGCATCACGCTGGGCTCGGACGGTCAGGCTCTGCAAGAGGCCGCGGCGGGCGATGTCGGCGGCGAGCGCGTCGATCGAGACGCCGGCCTTCACGCGCCGGACATTGGCCTGGCTCAGCACCAGCTGATTGAACGGGATGTCTCGCGAACCGCTCAGGACGATCTTCAGATGCTTGGTCATGGGTCTTCTCCACAACGGGCGGCCGGGAGACTCTCTCTCGACCCTCAACCCGTCATGGAGCCGGCGCAGCCCTCTCCCTCTAGGAGGGTGAGAGCCGCGCCGGCGCCCGATCTGGGCAATTAATCCGGAGGCAGGTTGCCGGGCGGCGACCGCCGGAACAGGGTTTCGGTCCAGAGGATCGAACCTGTCCGGCGAGACCAGGTCGCCCAGACCGACAGCGGCACCTCGGACATGAAAGCCGCGTCGATCTCGATGCCCATGCCGAACGGCAGGCGGATCGCGGACAGCTCGCCGAGCGACCAGGGACCGACCTCGGGACAACCAAACCCAAGGTCAGCGAGTCCCCAGAGCACATCGCCATCCCCGGCGAGTTCAGTGGCGAGCCAGGTCTGGCTCCCGAGCGGGTTGAAGAATTTGACCACGGGCGGCGGGTCCGGTTGGGACTTGTCCGACTGTTCCGCGGCGCGCCGATTGATGTCATTCGCCCGCAACGCGTAGCGAATGGTTTCAGGGAGCACGATCATGGGATCGCTCCTTTCGCTATGTGAGTGCGAGCACCGTCAGGCGGCGGCGGCGAGGAGCTTGGCGGCTTTGCCCTCAAGATCGAGTCGGGTGTCCTGATGTGGCTTGTCGCGCGCGACCGCGGTGATCCCCTGAACAAAATCGAAGATCGACGCAGGGGGATGACCCTCTTCGTCGAGCACCGTGGCGATGATCCGGTCGGTGTCGCCTTTCGAGAAACCGCGTTTGCGCAGGAAGGCTTGCCGGTCCTCGGCGGTGCGGGCGACCAGGCGCTCGCGCGCGGCTTTGATGCCGGCCATGAACGGGACCGGCGACGACGTCGCGAAACTCTCCAGCGCGGGCGCCGCCTCGTGCGCGAAGCGGTTCCCGGCGAACTTGCTGTGCCGGATGCTGATCTCTTCGAAGCCCTCGGCGCCCCAGATGTTGCGGTTCATGCAGACGGCCCGGAGGTAGAATGAGGCGATGCCCAGCGTCTTGGAGCCCACTTCGCTGTTCCACGCGTAAAAACCGCGGAAGAAGAGGTCGGGATCGCCGTTCGGCAGGCGCCCGGCTTCGATCGGGTGGGCATCGTCGACCAGAAAGAGGAAGACGTCGCGATCGCTCGCGTAGAGCGTCGTGGTGTCCTTCGTCACTTCCACGAACGGGTTGTGGGTCATGGTCGACCAGTCGAGCAGCCCAGGCACCTTCCAGCGCGTGTCGCCGGTGCCGTCGCCCGCGATCTTCATGACCGCTGCGACCAACTCATGGTCCCAGATGCGGCCATAGTCCGGGCCGGTGACGGCACGGAGCTCGATCCGACCGTCGTCGGTTTCCAGCGTCTTTATAAGGTCGGCACGATGCGACAGCAGGCCGTGCTGCATGTTGATGCCTGCCAGCGGCGCGGGAAGCTGGCGGAGATAGCCCGAAGGGGCGCCGACCAGGCTGCAGAGCTGACCGAACGACCAATGGGTCGGGGCGATCGGCTCGTCGCGGCCGGGCACGAGCAGCGCCAGGTGCTCGGCATCGTCCCGCCTCGCCTCGACCTTGACGTCGCGGGTTTCGACCGTCCGCGCGGTGGCGCGGTCTGCCCGGGCCTTCACCGCCGCATGGAGCGAGGACAGGGAGAGGAAGCGCTCGTCGTCCGGGCGCGAGAACCATTCGGATGATACGCGCCCGATGCGTTGGCCGCGCGAGATATCGACCTTGTAGCCGCTCGACGGAGGCCGGGAGGTGTCAGATTGCGTGAGGATCGTCGCCATGGGAATTCTCCGCGACGGGCGCCGAGAGCCTCTCTCTCAGTCCTTACCCGTCACGGGAGCTTCCCGCTCTCCCCTCACTCTCGGGGGCGTTGCGGGGCAGGCTGTGCTAAAACTCGCGGAAGGGCGCCGCTTAACGCATACGTTCGCGCAGGTTGACCGGGACCGATGGGATCGCCATGATGCTGGTATGGGGATCGCGATCTCCCCACGAGGCGACAGGCTGAAGATTCGCGTCCTGATTCTTGGAAGGACGCACCATGCCTGCCCTAAATACGATCTCTACAGATAAACTTGCGCACCTGATCGGCATCCCGACCGGGCCGGCACTCATCGACGTTCGGCCGGACGAAGAGTTCGCCAGCGAACCCCTCTTCGTCCCTGGAACCTTGCGCCGTTCTCCGGCTGACGTTGCCGCCTGGGCTCCAGAGTTCCACGGTCGCGCGGCGATCATCGTGTGCCGCGACGGCAGCGCGTTGAGCCAAGGCATCGCGGCCCGGCTTCGTCATGAAGGCGTTACAGCCGAGGCACTGGAAGGCGGCGTCACTGGTTGGGCTGAGGCCGGTCTGCCGATGGTGTCGGAAACCGTCTTGCCCAAGCGGGATGCCAGTGGTCGCACAGTCTGGGTGACACGCGGCCGTCCCAAGGTCGACCGGATCGCTTGTCCCTGGCTGATCCGCCGGTTCGTCGATCCCAGCGCGATCTTCCTGTTCGTGGCGTCGGCCGAGGTCCAGGGCGTAGCCGAGCGCTTTGGTGCGGCGCCCTTCGACATTGAAGGCGAAGGCGTGAGGTGGAGCCATCGTGGCGAGTCCTGCACGTTCGACGTGATGATCGAGGCGTTTGGGCTCGGCGAATACCGGCCGCTCGCGCGCCTGGCTCCGATCGTGCGCGGCGCCGACACTGGGCAGCCGGATCTCGTGCCCGAAGCGGCGGGTCTGCTGGCTGCCTCGCTCGGCCTTTCGCGCATGTATGCCGACGATATCGAGCAGCTCGAAGCGGGGATGCTGCTCTACGATGCCTTCTTCCGCTGGTGCCGTGACGCCTCCGAAGAGACTCACAACTGGTCTTCGCATCAACCCGCCAAGGCGCGGGCTAAAGACAAGGTGCAGTCATGACCGGCGCCGTGGCAGAATTGCCTTCCGACGGCGTGGTGCCGGCTAACAACCACGGAATTCCCTTCGGCGAGGCCGTGCGTGTCTGGGCGCGTATCGCGGCGCTCTCCTTTGGCGGCCCCGCCGGGCAGATCGCGGTGATGCACCGTATCCTGGTCGACGAGAAGCGCTGGATCGGCGAGGAGCGGTTCCTCCACGCGCTCAACTACTGCATGCTGCTGCCTGGTCCCGAAGCCCAGCAGCTCGCCATTTACATCGGCTGGCTGCTCCACAAGACCAAGGGCGGCCTCGTCGCCGGCGCATTGTTCGTGCTGCCGGGCTTTTTGGCGATCCTCGGCCTGAGCTACATCTATGTCCTGCTCGGTCAAGTGCCGCTCGTCACCGGCCTTTTCTTCGGCCTCAAGGCCGCCGTGCTCGCGATCGTGCTCCAGGCTGTGTTCCGGGTCGGCTCGCGGGCGCTCAAGAACAACGTCATGCGCGGAATGGCCGCCGCCGCGTTTATCGCCATCTTCTTCCTGCGGGCACCGTTTCCGCTGATCGTGCTCATCGCGGCTCTAATCGGCTTCTTCGGCGGCCGCGCCGGTCATCCGGCGTTCAAGGGCGGCGGGGGCCACGGTGCTGGCGCGGGTGAGGTCGTCCATGATCGGGATACCGCGCTTGGCGAGAAGCTGCCCGACCACGCGCGGCCGAACCTCTCCTGGTCGTTGGCCATTTCCGCGGCATTCCTGCTGCTCTGGCTGGCACCGGTCGCGGCGCTGCTGATCGCGCTCGGACCCGACGATGTGTTCAGCCGCATCGCCACCTTCTTCAGTCAGATGGCGGTGGTGACGTTCGGCGGTGCCTATGCCGTGCTCGCCTATGTCGCGCAGGAAGCGGTCGGCACCTATCACTGGCTCAAGCCTGGCGAAATGCTCGATGGGCTCGGCATGGCCGAGACTACGCCCGGGCCGCTGATCATGGTGACCCAGTTCGTCGGCTTCCTCGCCGCCTTCCGCGAAACAACCGGTCTGCCGCCGCTCCTCGCGGCGACGCTCGGCGCAGTGCTCACGACCTGGGTGACCTTCGTTCCGTGCTTCCTGTGGATCTTCGCCGGCGCGCCGTTCGTCGAGCGGCTGCGTGGCAACCGCGCGCTCTCGGCCGCCTTGGCGGCGATCACCGCTGCGGTGGTGGGTGTGATCCTCAACCTCGCGGTCTGGTTCGCGATCCACACGCTATTCGGCGAAGTCCGCGCGCTGCCCTTCGCGGGTGGTACGCTCGACCTCCCGGTCCTCACGTCGATCAAATGGCCCGCGCTGCTGCTCGCCACCGGTGCTGTGATCGCGGTGTTCCGGTTCAAGGCCGGGGTGCTGCCGGTGCTCGGCACCTGTGCAGCGCTGGGCGCCGCCTACGTCCTGATTAGCTAGTCGTTACCGACAAGGAGAGTGTTATGACGCGTATTGCGATGCTGGGGCTGCTGGGCCTTTTCGCACTGGGAATGCCGGCTCAGGCGGCCGAGCCTTGGGAACAGGCGGTCGCCACCGCAATCGGCAAGCCGGGCACCGAAATGCCGGGCGGCGTCTATCGCATCGGCCTGCCGCGCAGCGACCTGCATGTGGTTCTCGACGGCGTGACGCTCAAGCCGGCGCTGGCGCTCGGATCATGGTTGGCGTTCGTTGCGCATGGCCCGGGCCAGGTGATGGTGATGGGCGACCTTGTGCTCACCGATACCGAGGTGAACCCGGTGATGGCGAAGCTGATCGCCGGCGGCGTCGAGATCACCGCGCTCCACAACCACCTGCTGCGCAACGCCCCACACACCATGTATATGCATGTCGCTGGCCACGGCGATCCGGCGCATCTCGCCAAGGTGCTGCATGACGCGCTGGCACTCAGCGGCACGCCGCTCTCCGCTCCCGTCACAGCGAGTCCGGCGGCGCCCGAGACGATCGACCTCGACACTGCCGCACTCGACCGCATCATCGGCCACAAGGGCAAGATCGGTGGCGGCGTCTATGCGTTCGGCGTTCCGCGCGCAGAAGCGCCGCGCGAGGGCGGCATGGCGCTGCCACCGGCGATGGGGTCGGCCGAAGCAATCAGCTTCCAGCCGACCGGTGGCGGCAAGGCCGCAATCACCGGCGACTTCGTGCTGACCGCCGCCGAGGTGAATCCCGTGCTGCGCGCGCTGCGCGAGAACGGCATCGAGGTGACGGCGCTCCACAACCATATGCTCGACGATGAGCCGCGCCTGTTCTTCATGCACTTCTGGGCGAATGATGACGCGCAGAAGCTGGCGCGCGGGATCGCCGCGGCATTGAGCCACGTTGCCGTGGCTGCGAGCTAGGGCAAGCCGGTGAAGCACTGGGGAGGACTGGCGGCGATCCTGCTGCTCGGGCTGCCGGGATGCAGTCAGGCACAACCGACCAATCTGCGCTCGCCGCTGGTCCTCGAACGGACGATCGCGCTCCCCAACACCAGGGGCCGCATCGACCATCTTGCGGTTGATCTCGCCGACCACCGCCTGTTCGTCGCCGAGATCGCCAACGGCACGGTCGACGAGATCGACCTTGCGGCGGGCAAGGTTGTGGGGCGGATCGCCAGCCTCTCCGAGCCGCAAGGAGTCGCCTGGCTGCCGGACGAACGGGAGCTGGTCGTGGCCTGCGGTGATGGCTCGGTCCATTTCTATGCCGCCGATCGACGCGAGCTGGCGCGGATCGACCTTGGCGACGATGCCGATAATGTTCGTGTCGATCCGCGCAACGGTCATGTGATCGTCGGCTACGGCAAGGGCGCGCTCGCGACGATCGACCCGGCCACCCACAAGGTTCTCGGCCGGCTGACGCTGCCGGGGCACCCCGAAGGGTTCCGGCTGTTCGGTTCGCGCGTCTATATCAATGTGCCCGATGACGGCTCGGTCATCGCCGCCGACATCGATCAGAGCCGGCAGCTCGCGCGCTGGTCGACCGGGCTCCACCGGCTTAACTTCCCGCTGGCGGTCGATCCTTCGGGGAAGTCGATCAAGATCGCCTACCGTCTGCCGGCGGCGATGGCGACGATCGACACCGCCAGCGGCAATACCGTGTCAGTGAAGTCGGTGTGCGGCGATGCCGATGATCTGTTTATTGCGGGCAATCACATCCTGCTGGTGTGCGGCGCCGGTCATGTCGATGTGATCGCTGCCTACGGCAGCAGTGAGCGCGTCCAGACCGCCGGCGGCGCCCGCACCGGACTCTACGTGCCCGAGTTGAACACGCTGTTCGTGGCTGTGCCGGCGCGCGGCCGTCCCGCTGCCATCTTGGCGCTCAGGCTGAACTTCCCGCCAGCGCGGGACTGAGGCACATCGGGTCAGAGATATTTCGCCAGCTCGCCGAGCTTGGCGAGATCGTCGCGGACCGCCTTGGGCAGCGGCCCGACCACCTCCTCCAGATGATGCTCGATATGGTCGCTCACCAGCAGCGTTTTGGTCTTGTCGAGCGCGGCGATCACAGCCTGCATCTGCTGCGCGATCTGAAGGCCATCGCGTCCTTCGGCAACCATCTCGACGATCTTGGCCAGATGGCCCTGCGCGCGCTTCAGGCGATTCAGGAGGTCGGGATTTGCGGCATGGCTCATAGGGTCAACTCCTCACTTCAATGCGGTAGTGTCATCCATCCGTGGAACGCCAAATAGAGGCCGACAAGGAGGATGACGGCGCCGGAGGCGTAAGGCGCCTTGCGCACGATCTCGCCGAAGCCGCTCCAGTGTTTGGAAACCTGGCGCACACTAACGGCAGCGATCACGCCGGATGCGACCATCGTGATGGCGAGCCCGATGCTGAAACAGAGCACCAACACGGCCCCTAAGGCGAGGCGCTGGAGTTGGAGGCAGAGCAGCAGCACGGTGATCGCGCCGGGGCACGGGATGAGGCCGCCGGTCAGGCCGAACAGGACAATCTGGCCAGTGGTGACGTTGCGGTCGGCGAAGCGGCGGCGAATATCGGCCGCGTGCTCCATTTCGTGCGCATCCACGAACCCGCCGGTCGTGACCTCAAGCCCGCGCTCCTCCGCTTCGCCCGGCTCCGCATGGTTACAATTATGGTCATGGTCATGGTGGTGGTGGTCGTGATCATGATCGTGGGAGTGATCATGGTGATGCGCGTGATCATGATCGTAATGGTAGTGATCGGCCGCGATCTGTTCGCGGCGCGTGCGCCATAGCATCCAGGCGGCGATCACGACGATCAGCAGGCCCGAGGCAAGCTGGAAATAGGGCTCGGTGCTCTCGGCATTGAGATCGCCGAACACCCACATGCCGCCGAGCGCCACGATCCAGACCACTGCCGTATGGGAGAGCGTGGCGGCCAGGCCGAGCAGGACTGCTTGGCGGACGGTGCCGCGCACCGCGATGATGAAGGCGGCCATCATCGTCTTGGAATGGCCTGGTTCTAGGCCGTGCAGCGAGCCAAGCAGGATCGCGGTCGGGACGAACAGCCACGCATGGGAGGCGCTTTGCTGGAGCAGATCGGAGAGCGACGTCATGGTCGCGATGTAGTCGATACGATCGCATTATCCTATCCCCCTGGGGAGGATATTTGCCCCTGCGGACCAGCTCGATTCCCTGTAGCAGCTCGACTCGCCACTGCACCCGTTGGTCGCAATGCGAGGCCCGCTCACCGCGCAATCGACTATTGTCCATGAGACCGCAAATGGGATCGGGACACAGACATGCCGTCTATCGAAGGCGCGAATAGAGGACAGTTCGAGATGCTTCCTCCTCGTATAGAGGATTACGTCTCACAAGACGCCCTTGTCCGTGTAGTGGACGCCTTCGTTGAAACCCTGGATTTCCTTGAACTGGGGTTCGAACGTGCCGTCGCGGCTGCGACCGGACGTCCGGGGTATTGCCCGGAGGATATGCTGCGCTTGTATATTTGGGGCTATCTGAATCAGATCCGCTCTTCGCGGATGTTGGAACGTGCCTGCCTTCGTGACCTTGAAGCGCTGTGGTTGATGCGTCGTCTCGCACCCGACTACCGCACGATTGCCGCCTTCCGGCATGACAATCCCGAGGCGATCGTCAGGGCCAGCGCTGCCTTCGTGCAATTCTGCCGGGAGCAAGGCTTGATCGGCGGCCGTACCGTCGCGCTCGATGGGACGAAGATGCGGGCGGTCGCGAGCCCGAAGAACATCGCGGGCGCCGAGCGGTTGACGCGAGACGTCGCACATACGGAGCGCGAGATCGCCTATTATCTCGACCGCCTGGATGCGATCGACGAGCAGGTAGCGCAAGGCTTCAACGATCAGCCCAAACATCGGGAGGCATTCGCCGGCGCTATCGCCTCGCTCCAACGCCGCAAGGAACGCCTCGCCAAGCGACAGGCCGAATTGACGAAGCGCGAGGAGAAGGTGCTTGTCTTCGGCGAGCCCGAGGCCCGGCCTATGGGTTATGCGCGCGCGCCCAAGTTACCGTCCTACAACCTCCAGAGCGTTGTCGACGTGACGAGCGGCCTCATTGTCCACCACGATGTGTATAGCGACGCGAACGACAGCCATCTCCTTCATCCAGTTTCGTTGGCGGCCAAGGAGGTGCTGGAAGCCGACGAATTGCACGTCCTGACTGACGGCGGCTACTCCAATGCAGAAGAGGTCGCCCGCTGCGAGACGGAGGCAATCACCGTGTCAGCCCCGATCAAACGCGGAGCCATGAATACAGAGCACTTCCGGCCGACCCAGTTTGTCTATGACGAGGATACTGACACGATCAGATGTCCAAGCGGCCAGACGTTGCGCCCATCGGGTAAGCACACCCGCAATCGGGCGATTCGATACCGCACATCGGCGTGCAAGACTTGCGCCCTCAAACCGCGCTGCACACCGGGCGCCCAACGCACGATCCATCGGCTCTTCGACCAGGGTGCGCTCGATCGAATGGAAGCACGGATCTACGCCGATCCTGGCTTGATGCGCATCAGGCGATGCACGGTCGAACACCCATTCGGAACTATCAAACGAATGTCGGGCGGTGGAAGATTCCTCACCCGAGGGTTGCGGAAAGTGAAGGCAGAAGCGGCGCTATCGGTCCTGGCCTTCAACATGATCCGCGCGGTGAACACCGCCGGGGCTAGGGCATTAATCGAGGCAAGCTAAAGGAAGCACGCCGCTTCATCTTCAGGGTGATCGACCTGCGTCCAGCGTCATCGCAATGAGTTTCTGCACAGCCTGGGGGGCGGAGCCGCCCGCAGAAGGGGTCCGCCGCGACGTCGGCGCGGCGGCAGGGGAAGACTTTCCCCATCCGAGTCTTTCCAAATACCGCCGAAAACGCGATGTTTAGTGGATGCGAAATGGAGACGAAGAGCGAGAGCGCAGGCTTTCATATCCAGACGCCTTCCCCCGAAGGGAATGTTTTTCTCTAATTTGTGCGGGTGCGGATGGTGCTGCCGGTGAGGATTGAACTCACGACCTCAGCCTTACCAAGGATGCGCTCTACCACTGAGCTACGGCAGCACTCGAACCGACGACCGGCGTCGGGCGGGAGGCGCCTATGTGCAGGCGGCTACCCGATTGTCAACCCGCCATTTGTCGGTTTATCGCACCCCTATGAGCGAAGCGGACAAAAAGGCGCGATTGGCCGAGGCGTTGCGGGCCAATCTCCGTCGCAGAAAGGCCCAGGCACGCGGCCAGAGGGTCGCCGACAGCAATCCGACGCCCGAATCGGACACCGATCAGTGCGGCCGAATCCAGTCGGCGGCGGACTGACCGAAATCATAGGCCTTATCCATGATCGCATGGGGCCCCATCAGATAGATCGCCATCGTGGCTGCGCCGGCGAAAAACCACATCAGGCGATTGGCGCGCATTTCTCCACTAGCCATTGCCGCTCATCCCCGTCCAGTTGCGGGCCGACAATGTCGAGAACCCGCGCATGGTACAGGTTGAGCCAGTCGCGTTCCGAAGGCGTTAACAGCTCCGGTAAAATCAGCGTTCGCTCAATCGGCGCGAAGGTCAGCGTTTCGAACGCGAGCATCGGCTGGTCGCCGCCGGGAATGGTGCGTTCGACGATCAGCACCAGATTCTCGATGCGGATGCCATATTCGCCGGCCTTGTAATAGCCGGGCTCGTTCGAAAGGAACATGCCCGCCCGCAGCGGCTCCAGCGCCTGTCCGCCGGGATAGGAGGGCGGGGCGATGCGCTGCGGCCCTTCGTGCACCGACAGATAGGCGCCCACGCCGTGGCCGGTGCCATGGGCGAAATCGAGACCCGCTTCCCACAGCGGACGCCGGGCATAGGCGTCGAGCTGTGCGCCGGTGGTACCATCGGGGAAAATCGCGGTCGCAATGGCGATATGACCCTTCAGCACCCGGGTGAAGCGGTCTTTCATCTCGTGGCTCGCTTCGCCCACGGGCAGCACCCGCGTCACATCGGTGGTCCCGTCGCCATATTGGCCACCCGAGTCGACCAGATAGAGCTGTCCACGTTCGATCGGGAGGCTCGATTCCTCGGTCACCTTGTAGTGCGGAATCGCGCCGTTCGGGCCGGTTGCCGAAATCGTGTCGAACGACAGATCCTTCAGCCGCCCGGTGGCCTCACGAAATTCGTGCAGCTTGTCGGCGGCGGAAAGCTCGGTAAGCCCGCCCTGCGGCGCGGTTTCCTCGAACCATTTCAGGAAGCGGCTGAGTGCCGCGCCGTCCCGGGCCTGCGCTGCCTGGTGCCCGGCAATCTCCGCCGGGTTCTTGATCGCCTTGGCAAAAATCACCGGGTCACGCAGCGCGATCACGCGCGCGCCGCCGGCCTCGAGCCGGTCGAAGATGGCCGCGACGGCGCTGCCAGGATCGGCAACCACACGCTTGCCGGCAAACTGGCCGAGTGCGGGCGCGAAGGCAGCGCGGTCGTGTACACGCACGGCGTTGCCAAGATGCTGGCGTACCGCCTCGGTCAGCTTTTCGGGGGCGACATACAGGTCCGCCGTGCCATCGGCATGTACCACGGCATAGGACAGGGCGACCGGCGTGTGAGTGACATCGGTGCCGCGAATATTGAACGCCCAGGCGATCGAATCGAGCGCGGCGACGACCACTGCATCGGCCTTGCGGGCGTGCAGCCAGTCGGCGATGTCCGCACGCTTTGCGGCCGAGGATTTGCCGGCCAGCGCCTCGTCGAGCACTTCGAGGGGGGCGTCGGAAGGGGCGGGGCGGTCAGGCCACACGGCGTCGACCGGGTTGGTGTCGACCGCAACGAGTTCGGCGCCCTTTTCGGCGAGCGCCTTGCGCGCTTCTTCCACCCAGGTTCGGGTGTGCAGCCACGGATCATAGCCGATCCGCCCGCCATTCGGGGCGTGTTCGCCCAGCCATGCCGCAACGCTGGTTGCGGGCACGCCGACATATTCCCAATGCTCCGCCGAAACCTGCTGGCGCACCTGCAGCGTATAGCGCCCGTCGGTGAAGATCGCTGCTTCCTGCGGCAGCACCACCGCGGTACCAGCCGAGCCCTGAAAGCCGGTCAGCCACGCCAGTCGCTGCGCATAGGCGCCGACATATTCCGACATATGTTCGTCGGTGAGCGGCACGACAAAGCCGTCGAGCCGGTCGCGCGCGAGCTGGTCGCGCAGCGCCTGCAGGCGGTCGGCATAGCTGGACATGGGTACTTCCTCAAAACGCAGTGATGCTGCCGATCTGGCCCATGCGGTGCGTTTTTGGAAGGGGTGTGCCTCTGCCCTGTGCTCCCCTCCCGCGAGCGAGAGGGGAACGTGGACGTACGGCGTCGTAGATCAGCGGCGGACCCGCACATAATAGCAGCGGTTCTTTGCGGTCATGCTGCGGTCGATCGCGCGGCCGCCCAGCGCGCCGGCGCCGCCGCCGACAACGGCGCCCAGCAGGCCGTGACCGATGATCGCCGGACCCGCCACGGCACCCGCCACACCGCCGGCGATCAGGCCTGCCGTACCGCTGGAGTGGCGGCATTTCTTCACATAGCGCACCCGCTTGTGCGAGCTGGAGCTGCCTTCATAGCGCGATTGCGCGCTGGCTGGCGCAATCGGTGCGATCACCGGCATCATCAGGGCGAAAGCACTCAGGGTAGCGATTGTCTTGCGCATGCTGCGTTCCCATCTTTTGGTTTCCGTTACCTGCGTAACAATCGTCGATGGCACATTTCGGTTGCATGAACCCGAAACAACCGCCCGCAGAAGGCGTATTGTGACCATGATGTCGCGCTTTTCTCGCAGCCGGCTGGGCGGTGCGGCGGCAGCGCTGGCGGTCGAAGGGCTGCTGGCAGTGGCACTGCTCGCGGCATTCACGGTGCGGATGCCTATTATCATCGCGCGCGATCCGCTGTTGATTACCTTCACGCCGCCACCGCCGGTGCCCGATCCTGCGCCGGCCCCCGCGCCGCGCCGTGCCGCGCCCAAGGCCGAAGGGGCTGCAGCGCCGCCCAACAAAGTTTCGCAAGCCACTGAGGTAGTCGCGCCAAAGGTCATGCTGCTGCTTCCGCCACCGCCGCTGATCGCTGCGCCCAAGGCCGGCACCGGCAGCGAGGCAAGTCAGGGGGCGGCACCGCTTCCCGGGCCGGGCACGGGCGCGGGCGGGCAGGGTGACGGCATGGGCAGCGGCGATGCCGGCAAGGGGCCTGGCGGTGGCGGCGGCACGCCGCTGCGCTGGCTTTCGGGCAGCCTGCGCGACTCCGATTATCCCCGCGCCGCGCTGAAGGCCGGCGCGAGCGGTACCGTCGGCCTGCGCTTTGTCGTGGGCGTGAACGGCCGCGTCACCAGTTGCACCGTCACGCGCACGAGCGGCAATCGCGATCTGGACGAGACGACGTGCCGCCTGATCCAGAAGCGCTTCCGCTATCGCCCCAGCCTCGATGCGCAGGGGCGCGCCTATGCCGATACCGTAACCGGCGAACATGTCTGGCGCCTCTATGACCTGCCCGATGACGCGGAGGGTTCGACAGAGCGTTAGGCTGGGCTATGAAGCGGGGATGACCGATCTGCCCAAGCCGCCCGTAGCGGCGACGCGCCCGCACAGCTTCACCCGCCACGGCATCACCATCGAAGACCCTTGGGCATGGCTGCGCGACCCCGGCTATCCCGAAGTCACCGACAAGGACGTGCTCGCCTATCTGGAGGAAGAGAACGCCTATTTCGAAGCGGTGATGGCACCCTTGAAACCGCTCGCCGAAACGCTGTTTCAGGAAATGCGCGGGCGCATCAAGGAAGACGAATCGACCGTTCCGCAAAAGGATGGCGACTGGCTCTACTGGACCGATCATGAAACCGGCGGCGAATATCCGCGCTGGTGGCGCAAGCTGGCAGCAGGCGGACCGGATGAACTGATCCTCGACGAGCCGGCACTGGCTGCCGGGAAGGAATATTTCCGTCTCGGTGCGATTTCAGCGAGCCCGGACGGCCGCTGGCTGGCCTATGCCTATGACGATAACGGATCCGAGCGGTTCGTGGTGCGGGTGAAGGATCTCACCACCGGCGAATTGCTGCCCGACACGATCACCGACATGCTTTCCGAAATCGTCTGGACGGCGGATTCGCAGGGTTTTCTCTATGGCGTCGCCAATGAGAACTGGCGTACCGACAATGCCCGCTGGCACAAGCTCGGCGAGCCGGTCGAGCAGGATGTCGAGCTGTTCCGCGAAGCCGATGAAGGCTATCGCGTCGCGGTGGGGGAGACTCAGTCGCGCAAATGGCTGACCATTGCGACAGGCGATCACACTACCAGCGAAGTCTGGCTGCTCCCCGCCGACAATCCCGCCGCCAAGCCGGTCTGTGTCGCACCGCGCAAGCCGGGCCGCGAATATGATGTCGATGAGCATGACGGCACGCTGTTCATCCACACTAACGATACCGACACCAATTGGCGGTTGGTGACCGCCCCCGTCACCGCGCCGGGTGAATGGACCGAACGTATCGCGCCTTCGCGCCATTTCTACATGACCGGCGTGACCTGTTTTGCTGATTTCTTCGTAGTCGAGGGGCGCGAGGACGGACTCGATCAGATCGAGCTGCACAGCTATGAAGGCGGGAGGCCCACGCGGCTGCGCTTCCCCGAGGCGAGCTATGTCGCCGATCTGGGCGACAACCCCGAATATGCCGTAACCAAGCTGCGGCTCGGCTATGAATCGATGGTCACGCCCGGAACGGTCTATGACTATGACATGGCGACCGGCGATCTCGAGACGCTGAAGGTCCAGGAAATTCCCAGCGGCTATGATGGCAGCAAATACCGCACCGAACGGCGGACCATCACCGCGCGCGACGGTACGGCCGTGCCAGTGTCGATCGTCTATCCGCACGACTTCCCGCGCGACGGCAGCGGCAAGCTCTATCTCTATGCGTACGGCGCCTATGGTCATGCCATCCCGCCGGGCTTTTCCACCAGTCGTATGTCGTTCCTCGACCGCGGCATGGCCTTCGCCATCGCCCATATCCGCGGCGGCGACGATCTCGGCCAGCACTGGTATCACGAGGGCAAGCTGGAGAAGCGCACCAACACGTTCAACGATTTCGTCGATGTGGCAAAGGGCCTGATTGCGCTGGGCTATACTGCCCCCGGCCAGATCGCGATTGCCGGCCGTTCGGCGGGCGGCGAGCTGATGGGCGCGGTGGTAAATTCCGATCCCGAGCTTTGGGGCGCGGTGATCGCCGACGTGCCGTTCGTCGACGTGCTCAACACCATGCTCGACGAAAGCCTGCCGCTCACGCCCGGCGAATGGCCCGAATGGGGCAACCCGATCGAGGACAAGGCCGCGTTCGAGCTGATCCGCAGCTATAGCCCCTATGACAATGTGACCGCGCAGGCCTATCCGCCGCTGTTCATCTCGGGCGGGCTGAACGACCCGCGCGTGACCTATTGGGAGCCGGCCAAATGGGCGGCGCGGCTGCGCGCCACCAAGACCGACCAGAATGTGCTGCTGCTCAAGACCAATATGGGCGCCGGCCATGGCGGCAAGTCGGGCCGCTGGGAGAGCCTGCGCGAATATGCTGACGAGATGGCCTTCGTGCTGTGGCAGTTGGGGGTAGAGCGCTGAACGCTCAGTGCTTGTCGTTGTGCGCGGCGATGGGCACCGGCACCAGCCGCGTCTCGCGGTGGCAGTGATGGCAAAAGGCGAAATCGAAGATCTCGCTTAACTGCCAGTCCTGCGCATCGATGTCCCATTCGGCCCAGGCATCGCGGGTCGCGCCGCCGGCACCGCAGTGCTGGCACACATAATCCAGTCGGGGCGAGGCGTTCATCGTCACGCCTCGCCTCATACGGCATCCAATCTCCATTTCGGCGCCGAACTGCTCCGAAACGGAGAAGCTTTCCCGCACGTTGCCCGCTGCCCGCGGGCGGAGTAGACAGGCGCGGTTCCTCGAAAGCGGAGAAGAGCGATGCGGATCGTGCGTTGGGGTCTGGCGGGGTCTGCCCTGCTGTTGGCGGCGGCAGTGGCACATGCAGGCAGCGGCGCGGCGCCGGCCGATTCGAGCGCAGATGTTATCGCCGGACGCCAGGCGGCGTTTCGTCTTTCGGGTGCCGTGATGGGCGGGATGAAGGGTGCCATTGCGCGCGGCGACGATGTGAAGACGCTGGCCGGTGGCGCCCGCGCGCTCGCCGCCTGGGCAAAGGCGCTGCCGGGCATGTTCCCCGCCGGCAGCACTGCTCCCAACTCCGAAGCGCTGCCGACGATCTGGAGCGACCGTGCTGGTTTCGAGGCCAAGGCGGCCGATTTCGCCGCCGCTACGGCCAAGCTCGCGGAACTTGCCAAAGCTGGCGATCAGCCAGGTTTCGCCGCCCAGTTCGCCGAAGTCGGCAAGACCTGCGGCGCCTGCCACCAGCTTTATCGCAAGCCCGAAACGCACTGAGCAAACGGGGCGCGGCGCCCCTAGGCTGCTGCGCCCGTCATCGCCGATTGCGCCGCCATGCCGCGGCACATCCGGTCGAGTGCGTCGGAAAACCAGCGGGCGAGTTCGGGGTCTAGCCCCGGGTCTGCGGCGATCGCCCGGTCCATGGCGTGCGCCCATTGCGCGGCCGTCTGGCTGGTGACGCCCAGTGCGCGGTGCAGCGACATGATGCAAGTGCCGGGGCGTGCCGAAAACCAGTCGCGCGGGCCGCCGGTCCAGGCGGTCAGGAACAGCGTAAGCGATTCGCGTACCGGCCCAAAATCCGCGCCATGCATTGCCCGCAGTTCGGTATAGGTCGGGTCGGTTTCGACCAGATCGTAGAAGCGATCGACGATCGCGTGGACCGCATCGGCCCCGCCGATACGCTGAAAGGGCGAAAGTAGGTCGGACATGGTCCGTGCCTCTAGGCCGGTGCGCCCTTGCCGGCGTTGATGCGGATCAACATGGGGCAAGCGGGCGCACCCATCGGTACGCCCGCCCAAAGGTTAGAAATGCGCGATGATGCCCGCCATCGGGCGGAAGCTCTTGGCATCATTGAAGGTGTTCATTTCCAGCCGCAGCCGCACACCGCTGCGCCCGGTGATGCCGCCCAGGCCGATATCCTTCGGCCCTACTTCGACGCCCAAGCCATAGGTCATCGCGTGATAGTCGCGATTGGCATTGGGGATCTTGTCGAAGTTGACCCACTGATAGCCGACCTTGCCATAGATCAGGCCGCTGTCCCCTGCGCGCAGACCGAAGCGGCCGGCGGCGCCATATTCCCAGTCGATGTCGCCGCTCACGCCTTTGGTCGCATTGCCTTCGACGCCGACGAACACCGGACCCAGCGGAACATTGACGCCCGCGACGCCCTGCACCAGCGCGCCGTCATAACGATAGCGGCCCGGCTGGATCGGAATGCCCGCATTGGGCTGGCGATCGAACTGCTCCCAGCCGCCCATCACGCCGATATAGGGTTCGACGCCGAATGCACGCGAACCATCGGGGGCCTTTGGCGTGCCCGCATCGGCCGCCGGCGTCGTATCGGCTGCGGGCGGCGGCGTGGTCGTGCTGTCCTGCGCGTGCGCAGCACAGACGGCGAAGGGAAGCGCGGCCAACGCCGCGGCAGCGAGAAAAATACGCATGTGGAGAAAACCTCGTACGCTGACAAAACCAGTCTCCGCAGGCCGGCGACGCTCGCGGCGGCGGGGACGGGGGATCAATGTTCCGCAGTGCGGGAAAGTTGCGCAGTTGCGGAACTTCGCATCGTCCTGTTGCAGCGCGGCAACGGTTTCTGTCGAGCAGATGAACGCGATGCGCGGTTCAACCGCGCGGCTGGCTCTCCGCCGGCACCGGCGTCAGTTCATAGACCAGTACGTCGCCCGCTTCGGCGCCCGGGGTGACCAGCCGCCAGCGGAACGGGCCATAGCGCTCGAGCGTGCCGACCACGTTGCGCTCGGTTTCGCGGCCATAGGCGAGGTCGTTTTCGCCCGCGCGGCGCTGGCGCGCGCCGAGAAAGACATACCGCTTGCCATCGGGATAGACATAGCCGGCAACGACATCGCTGCCGGTCTGCTTGGCAAAGCCCAGCGGCGCGGCATCCTCGGTCTCGCCGGTGGGCGAGACGAAGCAGAAGCCGGGGGTGCTGGCCTGCACCGTCGCAAGGCCGCGCGCGCCTGCGTGCAGCCGTAACGTTCGGCAGCGATAGGAACCGGGTGGCAGCGCCGGGTGCGCCTGGGCCGCTGCCGGGTCGATCGCCGCGCCCTGCGCCCGCCGCACGGCACTGCGCAGCGCGGCGTGCAGCCGGCTCCAGCTGGTGGCGAGCGTATCGAGCCGCGGTACGTCGGCATCGGCAATGCGCGTCCGCCACAAGGGCGGGGGCGGTGGTGTTTCGGCGATGACGACGGGTCGGGGCCCCGTTCCCCCGCTGCCGGGCTGGCAGGCGGCGAGCATGGTCACGACAAGCAACGCGCAGGCGAGCCGGTGCATCCTTACAATCCTTGTCGAAACCCCGAACCGCCTGACTGGCGACCGGCGCGGTAAGAAATCGGAAAGTGAAGTTAATAAATGGTAAACGGCGCGACGATTGGTGGACGAATGCGGCGAACCGTTACGCCGACAATTGCCGGAAGGCGCGGTTGTTCCGCCGCCGCCGTGCCGAACATGTTATGCTGCGGCCATGTTCTATGACGAGCATCGAGTCTGGCCACGGCCGGAGCCGCAGCCGCCCGCGCCTGTCCCGCGCAGCCGGCGCGAGCGCGTGCTGACGCGCATGCTGCTGTTTTATGCGCTGGTGCTGCTGGTGGCGCCGGTCAGCCTTTCCGGCGCGGTCGACCTGATCCGCTATCTGATCGCGCATCTATAGACGACGCCGATTGGGCGGGAGAATAATCCCCCGCCCGCACGGACGGTTAGGCTGAGATTAGCATCGAGGCTATAAGATGCGTTTCACGGGCCATATTCAACAGCGCTTCGGCTTGGGAGCTAAGGCGACTGGTTGAGCGCAAATACACACCATATTCGTCGAGGATTTTCCAAGTCCAACATTCGTCCGCATCGAGAAAGATTATTGATTTCACGATGGGTCTCCTGCTGTTCTGGGCAGGCGGGCGATCGTAGTGGAAATGTTCTATGTGGCATACAAGGCTCTGACCGCCTTTTCGGTCTATTCTTCCGCCACCCCGCATTGGCCAAGGAGCAACATTCCCCGTGTCTAGGCATGCCCATTTTTCGGGATATCTAATTTCGTGATTACATATATTTCTCCTTTCTCTGGGTGGGTTGCCGCGATCGTGTAGGTGCGATCGCGGCAAAGAAAATAATTTACTCCGCCGCGATGCCGGCCTTGGCGAACATGTCGCCTTCGCCGTTCGGGTCTTCGTTGGCGGCAGTACCGACCTTCGCCTTTTGGCGCTTGTCGAAGCTGTCCCACACTTCGTTCCACTGGCCGCGCGTCGCCGCCTTCGAATATTCGGTCGCGCGGGTTTCGAAGAAGTTGGCATGTTCGACGCCGTTGAGCAGCGGGGCGAGCCAGGGCAGGGGGTGCTCGTCGATCATGTAGATCGGCTTCATGCCCAGCTGGCCCAGCCGCCAGTCGGCGATGAAGCGGACGTACTTCTTGATGTCCTTGGGCGTCATGCCGTTCACCGGGCCCATCTCGAACACCAGGTCGATGAAGGCGTCCTCGATCCGCACCGTCTTCTGGCACATGTCGAGAATGTCGTCGCGCACGCTGGGGGTCAGGCAGTTCCGTTCCTTGCAGAAGGTGTGGAACAGCTTGATGATGCCTTCGCAGTGCAGGCTCTCGTCGCGCACCGACCAGCTGACGATCTGCCCCATGCCCTTCATCTTGTTGAAGCGCGGGAAGTTCATCAGCATCGCGAACGAGGCGAACAGCTGCAACCCCTCGGTAAAGCCGCCGAACATCGCCAGCGTCTTGGCGATATCCTCGTCGGTATCGACGCCGAAGGTGGCGAGATAGTCGTGCTTGTCCTTCATCTCCTTGTACTGGAGGAAGGCTGAGTACTCGGTCTCGGGCATGCCGATCGTGTCGAGCAGGTGGCTGTACGCCGCGATGTGCACCGTCTCCATGTTGGAAAAGGCGGTGAGCATCATCTTGATCTCGGTCGGCTTGAACACGCGGCCGTATTTCTCGTGGTAGCAATCCTGCACTTCCACGTCGGCCTGGGTGAAAAAGCGGAAGATCTGGGTGAGCAGGTTGCGCTCGTGATCGGTCAGCTTCTGCGCCCAGTCGCGGCAATCCTCGCCCAGCGGCACTTCTTCCGGCAGCCAGTGGACCTGCTGCTGGCGCTTCCAATATTCATAGGCCCAGGGATATTCGAAGGGCTTGTAGGTCTTGCGGGCTTCGAGAAGCGACATTGCGGGTACTCCGGATCAGAACAATTTTGGAATGGCGAAGAAGAGGAGCGCTGCCCAGGCGATCAGCAGAAATGTTCCTTGCACGCGTACGGTACGAATGGACTGGCCATCCTCGGCGGCCTCGCGGCTGCGTTGTGGCTTGAAAAGAAGCCAAGCGGCTTCGAAAATGCCGTGCAATGCGACTAGAACATACCCGCAGTACAGGACGGTATCTCTTACGGGCATGGCGCTGAGTAGCCCGAGAACCGCCAAGGCTATGATCAGCTTCAGCGCAAACCAATGTTTGCCGGTGGGTCGATAGCGGCCTCGTTCCATCGGGAGTGTCTCGCTCACGCCACCCCTCCAGCACTCGCAAAGGCCAGCGCGAAGCCGGTGAGGAACAGGCCGAGCGCGACCAGCATCATGCCGCCGATCCGCAGCGCATAGGTCGCCGCTTCGCCCGGTGCGACGCGCAGCAGCCCGCGCGCCATTTCCGGGCGGATCAGCACGATCAGTCCGGTGATGCCCGAGGCAATGCCGATCCCAGCCTGAAGGGCGAGGCTGCGCGTCACTGGTCGATCACCCGCCCGCCATCGCGCATCACGATGCGCTCGCGATAGACGACCTTGCGGCCACCATTGGCGCCGACACCCAGGAACACTACGCCGATGAAGAAGCCGAAATCATACCAGCCGCCATTGTTCGGTACCGCATAGACCGCGATGTCCGGGAAGATCAGCGACAGCGCCCAGGCCACAGGAAAGATGAAGCCGTGCCACAGGCCGAGCAGGAAGCCCGGCGCGTGCGGCTGCACGGCGCTCGGCACCTGATGGGCGCAAGCGGCGAGCAACGCGAGGGCGGTGAGCGCAAGGGCTGTGCGGACGGGTTTCATTGCGACTTCCTATCCGGGTGTATGGTAGTTTGTCGCACGGCGCCCACCCTACGTAGTGCGCGCATCCGGCGATTGCCCGATGTCGTGGACCGTTCCGCCCCCGTATGCGTTACCCGAACCGAAGCCATCGAAGGAGAACGAGCATGGGCCACCACAGCGATGTCCGCGAGCATATGGAAGTCATTGGCGCCGACGGCGTGCACATCGGCACCGTCGACAAGGTCGAGCATCACCGTATCAAGCTGACCAAGAAGGATTCGGCGGCGCAGGTCGAGGGTGCCGAGGGCAGCCATGAAGGGCACCACCACTACATCCCGCTCGGACTGGTTGCCGAAATCGAAGGTGACAAGGTGCGACTGTCCGCCAACGCTGATGTGGCGGTGGAGATTTTTGAAGAAGAGGCGTGAGCTGTTAAGCGGAAGGCGTGAGTCCCCCTCACCCTTCCGCCGATTCGTGGCTCTCTCCCTCCCCCACAAGGGAAGAGGGAGCAGGAGCGCACCACTCCCTCTCCCCTTGTGGGAGAGGGAAGGGGCCCGCCGCCGCAGGCGGTGGGAAGGGTGAGGGGGACGCGGGTTCACGCCCTGCCACCTTCATCCACATGCCGCATAATTTCTGCGAGCACGCCATCGAGGTTGGTCATCACCTCGTTGTTCCAAAAGCGCAGTACGCGATAGCCTTCGGCGTGCAGAAAACTGGTACGTGCGGCATCCTGCTCCCGGCGCACGACATGCGTCGCGTCGTCGACTTCGACGATCAGCTTCGCTCCGTGCGAACAGAAATCGGCGTAATACGGACCCATCGGTACTTGCCTGCGGAACCTCGCGTGCGGCAGCGCGCGGCGTAGCGCTGCCCATAATGTGCGTTCGACCGGACCGGCGTCGCGACGATTCGCGCGCGAGCGGGCGACGATAGTGGCTGGAAGAAGCTGGCGCTTGATAAGGCCTTCGGCATTGCCGCGGGACCGGCTTGCACCTGTCCCCCTCACCCTCCCACGCTGCTGTGCAGCGCGGGCCCCTCCCTCTCCCACAAGGGGAGAGGGAATTTCAGGGATGCGCCGCTCCTCCATCCCGTTTGCTCACTGGCACGCCAGGCATTCGTCGTAGTCGGTCGTCTCGCCCAGATCGAACTTCGGCTTTTCGATCGTGTTGTCGGCCTCGACGCCGCCTGCGAAGCCGGCGCGCTGCACCGACTTGGAGCGGAGATAGTAGAGCGACTTGATGCCCAGCTCCCACGCCCGATAGTGGAGCATCAGCAGGTCCCACTTTTCCACGTCCGCCGGGATGAACAGGTTGAGCGACTGCGCCTGGTCGATGAACGGCGCGCGGTCGCCAGCCAGTTCGAGGATCCAGCGCTGGTCGATCTCGAAGCTGGTCTTGTACACATCCTTTTCTTCCTGCGTCAGGAAGTCGAGATGCTGGACCGAGCCGCCCTGCTCGAGGATCGAATTCCACACCGCGTCGGAATTCTTCGACTTTTCCTTGAGCAGCTTCTCCAGATACGGGTTCTTGACCGAGAAGGAGCCGCTCAGCGTCTTGTGCGTGTAGATGTTCGCCGGGATCGGCTCGATGCAGGCGCTGGTGCCGCCGCAGATGATCGAGATCGACGCGGTGGGCGCGATCGCCATCTTGCAGCTGAATCGTTCCATCACGCCCATGTCGGCGGCGTCGGGGCAGGGGCCGCGTTCGACCGCCAGCGCCATCGACGCTTCGTTCACCTGCGCGCTGATGTGCTTGAAGATGCGGAGATTCCAGCTCTTCGCCATCGCGCCTTCGAACGGCAGCCCGCGCGCCTGCAGGAAGCTGTGGAAGCCCATCACGCCCAGTCCGACCGAACGCTCGCGCTCCGCCGAATAGCGGGCGCGGGCCATTTCGTCGGGCGCGCGCGCGATATAGTCGGTCAGGACGTTGTCGAGGAAGCGCATCACGTCTTCCACGAAGCGCTTGTCCTTGCTCCACTCGTCCCAGGTTTCCAGGTTGAGCGAGGACAGGCAGCACACGGCGGTGCGGTCGTTGCCCAGATGGTCGCGGCCGGTCGGCAGCGTGATTTCCGAGCAGAGGTTCGAGGTCGAGACCTTCAGGCCCAGATCGCGATGATGCTTGGGCATCGTCGAGTTCACGTGATCCGAGAACACGATGTACGGCTCGCCCGTCGCCAGCCGGGTTTCGACCAGCTTCTGGAACAGCGCGCGCGCATCGACCTTGCCGCGGACCGACCCGTCCTTCGGGCTCTTCAGCTCCCACTCCGCGCCGTCGCGCACGGCTTCCATGAAGGCGTCGGGGATCAGTACGCCGTGGTGCAGGTTCAGCGCCTTGCGGTTGAAGTCGCCCGAGGGTTTGCGGATTTCGAGGAACTCCTCGATTTCGGGATGCGAGATGTCGAGATAGCAGGCGGCCGAACCGCGGCGCAGCGAGCCCTGCGAAATCGCGAGCGTCAGCGAATCCATCACGCGGACGAACGGAATGATGCCGCTGGTCTTGCCATTCAGGCCGACCGGCTCGCCGATACCGCGCACGCTGCCCCAATAGGTGCCGATGCCGCCGCCGCGTGAGGCGAGCCAGACATTCTCGTTCCAGGTCTGGACGATGCCGTCCAGGCTGTCGGGCACCGAGTTTAGGTAGCAGCTGATCGGCAGGCCGCGGCCCGTGCCGCCGTTCGACAGCACCGGGGTGGCCGGCATGAACCACAGCTTCGAGATATAGTCATAGAGCCGCTGGGCGTGCGCGGCATCGTCGGCATAGGCAGAGGCGACGCGGACGAACAGATCCTGATAGCTTTCGCCGGGCAGCAGATAGCGGTCGCGCAGCGTTTCCTTGCCGAAATCGGTGAGCAGTGCGTCGCGGGCATGATCGACCTCGACCGGATAGGGTCGGGGCGCAACGGCCTTGCTGTCCAGTTCCTTGCGCACGGCAGGCGCGGCTTCGATGGTGGCGGTGTCGTTCACGCTCGTTTCGGTGTCCCTGAATTCCATGCCTGCAAGCCCCTGTGATGCCCTACGCTGTACGACTCGGGGGTTGTACCCGATGGTAGCACTGTCCGGTTTGCGTAAGAACAAAAAGTGTACGCATTCCCGGCCGCCGGCACGAACAGTCCCGCCTCGCATATGGCTATGCGAACCAAGGTCTACCAGTGCTTGAGCGTGCTCCCCAGTGCAACCACTACAGATTGTGCCAATCCGAGTCCGGGCACAAGACAGTAAATGACTTCTGAATGCAACGGTTCGTCGCTGAAATGACTCGGTTCGTGGCACAGCCGAAACCGGTTACCAGGCGCGACGCACGGACTTTCCTTACCTTCGCAAAAGGCAAGGGAACGAACATGGAACTGCAAATAAATTTACGGGGATGAATCGCGCGGGGCACAACCGCTTGTGGTGCGCCCCGCGCAAGCTGCACCATGGGCGCTATTGAAGCGGCAGATACAGCTCCGTCACCGCTTCATGCTCGGCAACGTCGGGAAAGAAGGTCACGCGACGGGCAAAGAGCGGAAAGTCGCCCGGCTCCTCGCCGCTTTCCGGCAGCCAGTTGCGGTATAGGAACAGCGCCGCCGGCTCGAGATCGTCGGCCTGGCCCACCACGCGCAGCATGGCGCAGCGCCCGGCCGGAATCAGGCCCGGCTCGATGCCCTGCGCCGGGTCCGCCACCGGATGCGCGGCGCCGGCGCACAGGTCGAGCCGATAGTCCTCGGGGGGCGTGGTGCGCGGATCGGTGTGGAAGATGGTGTAGGTGGCGCTTGCCGGCGGGCGATGGCCGGTCGACTTGCGCCACGCGATGAATCGGCGGATCGTCTCCCCCAGATGCGCGGGGTCGCCGCGATGGGTCATGAATGCAACCGGCGTGGCTGGAACGTCGAGGATCGTCACGTCGTCCAAGGTGAATCGGGTCTGCATGGTCTGGCTCCTGGCTTGGGTGAGCGGCGCGAGGGCCGCATGCCATGGCTGCCAGTCCGGCGCGGCGCGGAACTGCGACGGCGCCTGCCCGAAGCGCTGGCGAAAGGCCCGGGCAAAGGCCTCGGGCGCTTCATAGCCGGCGTCAAACGCGATTCCGGTGATCGCCTCGTGCTGCCGATAGGCAAGGCGATACGACGCTCGCTTCATCCGCACGAGCTGGACGTAGCGATGCACCGACAGGCCGAACAAGGCGCTGAACTGGCGGTGGAAATGATGCTTCGAAAACGCCGCGACGCGCGCCAGTGTCTCCAGGTCCAGATCGGCATCCGGGTGCGCGTCGATATGGTCGAGCACCCGCTGCATCCGGTCATGGTAGCGTTCGAGCGGTGTTGGCTGCATCATTTCCTCCGTGGCGCCGCCCTGCTACCGCCCCGCCGCCGCGCCCGCCCGACCGATCTTGCGGAATGTCCGCGCAGGCAGGATTGCGCCGCGATTGGGCAATGTTAGGCTGGCCGCCACGACAGCAAAAGGGGACGGCGATGCGGCTTTGGGGTTTGGCGATAGCGGTGGCGGCGGCAGCCTCGGGGCCGGCCTGGGCGCAGGGCGCAGCGCAGGTGGAGGAAGTCCCCGCGACGCAGCTTTGGGTCGATCTTGCGGCCGGCAAGACGAGCAGCGCGGCGATTACCGCCGCCTATCTCGCCCGCATCGAAGCGATCGACCGCAAGGGGCCGACGCTCCGCTCGGTGATCGCCGTAAGCCCCGATGCGCTGGCCCAGGCGCGTGCCAGCGATGCCCGGCGCAAGGCCGGCAAGACGCTGGGGCCGCTCGACGGCATCCCCGTGCTGATCAAGGACAATATCGAGACCAAGGAGCTGCCCACCACCGCCGGCAGCCTGGCGCTGAAGGATAACCGCACCGGCCGCGATGCGCCGCTGGTGGCGCAATTGCGCGCGGGCGGGGCGGTGATCCTGGGCAAGACCAATCTCAGCGAATGGGCGAATATCCGCTCCGACCGGTCGATGAGCGGGTGGAGTGCCGTCGGCGGGCTGGTGCGCAACCCCTATGCGCTCGACCGCTCCGCGTGCGGCTCGTCGAGCGGGTCGGGCGTGGCAGTGGCGGCGAGCCTCGCCGCGCTGGCGGTGGGGACGGAAACCGACGGCTCGGTCGTCTGCCCTTCGGCAATGAACGGGCTGGTAGGCCTGAAGCCCACGCTCGGGCTGGTCAGCCGTACCCATGTCGTGCCGATCAGCCACAGCCAGGACACGCCCGGCCCGATGGGGCGCAGCGTTGCCGATGTGGCGTTGCTCTTCTCGGCGATGATCGGCGAAGATCCCGCCGACCCGGCAACCAAGGGTGCGAACGCCTATCGCCAGAACTACGCCACCGGCCTCCGCGCCGATGCGCTGAAGGGCATGCGGATCGGCTATTGGCGTCCCGACATGGAAGACGCACTCGCCGCCCGGTTCGACAAGGCGCTGGACGAACTCCGCGCGGCGGGTGCCGTGCTGGTGGAAGTAAAGATGCCGAAGCTCGAGGGGCTGGGCGAGGCGGAGAGCCTGGTGCTCCACACCGAACTCAAGGCTGACCTCGCCACCTATCTCGCCACCACGCCGCCCGCCGTGAAGGTGCGTACGCTGGCCGACGTGATCGCGTTCGACACCGCCCACAAGGATGCCGAAATGCCCTTCTTCGGCCAGGAAACTTTCCTGAAAGCGGAAGCGACCAAGGGCCTCGACGATCCCGAATACAGGGCTGCCCGCGCGAAATCGCAGCATCTGGCCGGGCCCGAGGGGATCGATGCGATGCTGAAGGCGGCGGATGCCCAGCTTCTCGTCACCCCCACCTATGGCACGCCCTGGCTCAGCGACCCGGCACATGGCGACCAGTTCACCGGCCCGTCGGCCAGCGAGCTTCCCGCCGTGTCCGGCTATCCGCACCTCACCGTGCCGATGGGGCTGGTACAGGGGCTGCCCGCAGGCCTGTCCTTCATCGGCACGGCCTATTCGGACGGCCTGTTGCTGCGCGCCGGCTATGCCTATGAGCAGGTGAGCAAGGCCCGCGTCGCGCCGGCCTATCGCGCGACCATCCCCGCCGATCTGGGGCCGAGGGCGCTGCGGTGAGGACGAGCGGACACGTCAACTCCGCGTCCGGCGACTGTGCATGGGGCATCGAGACATGACGCGGTTTCCTCGGTTTCGGCGTGGTGGTAGATGCGCATGATGACGTCGACGCCGCATAGTCTCGCGCATTCGCTGCTCTGGGCTGATCTGGGGCTGTCCCCGGTGGCTTTCTGGCTGGGGCCGGTTCCTATCCGTTGGTATGCGATGAGCTTCCTCGCCACCTTCCTGCTCGCCCGCTGGTATATGGGGCGCCTGCTGCGGGTTCCCGATGCGCCTGTCACCCGCTGGCATTGACGATCTGACGGCCTATGCAGCCTTTGGTGTCATTCTTGGCGGAAGGTTGGGCTATGCCAGCTTCTACCATCCGGAATTATGGGGCAATCCGCTGGAACTGGTGCAGCTTTGGCATGGCGGCCTGTCGTTCCATGGCGGCCTGATCGGCCTGGCGGCGGCGCTGGCCCTTTTTGCCCGCCAGTATAAGGTGAACCTGCTGCGTCTGCTGGACTATGTCGGGTGCGCCACGCCGTTCGGCATGATACTGGTACGCATCGCCAACTTCGTGAATGGCGAGCTTTGGGGCCGCCCGACCGACCTGCCTTGGGGCATGGTGTTTCCGGGCACGGGGGATGGCGTGCCTAGACACCCAAGCCAGCTATACGAGGCTGCGCTGGAAGGCGTGGTGACGATGGTCCTCCTGTCCTTCCTGTTCTGGAGAACGGATTTGCGTCGGCAGCCGGGGCGGCTCGCAGGGGCTGGTCTCACCTGGTACGCCGTGGCTCGGTTTCTGCTGGAATGGGTGCGGCAACCGGATCGCGGACTCGAGCACCTTTCGTGGGGCCTGACTATGGGGCAGACGCTGAGTGTGCCGATCCTGATCGCTGGCTTGTGGTTGCTGTGTCGATCGATTGGTAGCGAGCGCAACGGTGCCGTCGCACGTGAGCCTGTTACCTGAAGGCGCTCTGTTCTTGGATGGACCGCTGTTTACCCCGCCGACACCACCGGATAGCGCGTCCGTATCTCGTCGAGCAGTGCTTCCACCGCCGCCACATCGGCCGTCGCGCCGCTGGGGGCGAGTGCCCAGTTGCAATGGGGGTGGGTTGCGGGGTCGTATAGGCGCACCTCGCCCAGAACGCCTTTCCAGCGCCGCCGCGTGCCGCCCCAGCGGCGGACGAGCTGGGTGGTCAGCAGGTCGGTAAGCTCGCTTGCCGTCATCAGGCGCCGGCTGCCGTCAGCCGGTCGCGCTGGTCGCGGGTCAGCGCCACGTCCCACGCGCCGACAAGTTCGTCGAGCTGCTCGGTGCTGGTCGCGCTGGCGATCGGCGCGGTCACGCCGTCCTGCGCCGCCAGCCAGGCGAGCGCGATCTGGGCCAGCGTAGCGCCGGTCTCCGCTGCCACGGCATCCATCGCTGCCAGCACCGCCGCGCCCTTGCCGGCGAGCAATTCGCCCATCCGGCCACCGCGCACGCTCTTCGACAGGTCAGCCTCGCTCCGGTACTTGCCGGTCAGGAAGCCCGAGGCGAGCCCGTAATAGGGCACCACGCCGATATTGTGGGTGATGCACAGATCCTGCAGCTCGCCTTCGAACTTGTGGCGGCTGACCAGATTATATTCGGGCTGGAGCACGCGGAAATGCGGCAGCCCCTCTTTGGTCGCAAGGTCGAGCGCTGCCTTCAGCCGGGCGGCATGGAAGTTGGAGGCGCCCAGCGCGCGGACCTTGCCGGCGTCGATCAGCGTGCCGAACGCCGCCAGATATTCGGCCTGCGGCACGCTCTCGTCATCCTGATGCGCGAAATACAGGTCGATCGTCTCGACCCCCAGCCGGGCGAGCGACGCCTCAGCCGCGGCGGCGATGCGGGCGGGGGCCAGCTTCTCGCCGCCCTCGCCGGGCAGCATGCCGACCTTGGTGGCGATCAGCACCTTGTCGCGCTTGCCGGAGCTGCGCAGCCATTCGCCGATCACGCTTTCCGATTCGCCGCCGTGATGCCCCGGCACCCAGGCCGAATAGACATCGGCGGTGTCGATCATCACCCCGCCGCGTTCGGCGAAGCGATCGAGGATGCGGAAGCTCGTCGCCTTGTCGGCGGTCCAGCCAAAGACATTGCCGCCCAGCACCAGCGGCGGGGTGGCGAGCCCGGAGGCGCCCAGCGGGCGAAGATCGGTCATGGCGTGGGCTCCGTGGCGTTGCCGCTTGCGGCGGTGGCGTTGATGTCGATCGCGGCGGCCGCGGCGTCGAGCCGGGCATTTTCGTCGCGGGTAAGGCCGGCGGGTGCGGCATCCCGTGCGCCGCCACAGGCCGACAGGGCCAGCAACAGCATCAGGGGAAGCACGCGCGCCATGGTCACTCGTCCGCCAACGCTCAGTCGGTGATCTCGTTGCCCGGCGCCGCGCCGGCATAGGAATTTTCGGCGTCGTCAAACGCGGCATTGGTGGCCATGGCCGCGTTCACATCGGCAACCGCTTCGCCCATGGTGTTGCCGTCGCCGGCCATCGCCTCATTGGCTTCGGCAGCTTCGTTCTTCGCCTTGTTGCCGCAGGCCGACAGCCCGGCCAAAGCGAGCGCCGCGACGGGGAGGATCAGTGCCTTGCGCATGGTTCTTCCTTCTGGAACGGGGTACGGCGGACGGGCTAGCCCAGCCCCGGGGCAAGGCGCAACCGGTTGGATGGTGCGTTGACCTGATATAAAGATATCTTTATATCTCTATCCCGCCCATGACAGAGCCTCTCGCCATCTTCCGCGCGCTCGCGGACTCCACCCGGTTGCGCATCGTTGCGCTGCTCCGGACGATGGAGCTGAGCGTCGGCGAACTGGCGCAGGTGCTGGGGCAGAGCCAGCCGCGGGTTTCGCGTCATGTGAAGATATTGTGCGATGCCGGGCTTGCCGAGCGGCGCAAGGAAGGCAGCTGGGTATTCGTGGCGCCCGGCGCGCGCGCGGTGGTGGCGCCGGTGCTTGCCGCGCTCGATGCCTGGGATGCGCAGGACCATTGGGTGATCGCCGATCAGGCGCGGCTGGCGGCGGTGCGTGCCGATCGCGCGGCGTCGGCCGAGGCGTGGTTCCAGAACAATGCCGGGCAGTGGGACGCGATCCGTTCGCTCCACATCGCCGAAAGCGAAGTCGAGGCGGCGATGGGCGCGGCGCTGGGCGAGGGATCGCTGGGCAGCCTGGTCGATATCGGCACCGGCACCGGGCGGATGCTCGAATTGTTCGGGCCGCGTGCGGAAACGGCGCTGGGGATCGACCGCTCTTCGGAGATGTTGCGGCTGGCGCGCGCCAAGCTGGCCGACCTGACCCATGCCGAGCTGCGCCAGGCCGATCTCTACGCGCTGCCGCTGGCGGATGGCGCTGCGGATACTGCTATATTGCATCATGTGCTGCATTTCGCGCAGCAACCGGGCGCGGCGATCGGCGAGGCGGCGCGGGTGCTGGCGCCGGGCGGCCGGCTGCTGATCGTCGATTTCGCGCCGCACGAGCGCGAGGAGCTGCGCACCCGCGACGCGCATGCGCGGCTGGGCTTTTCGGACGAGCAGATGCTCGGCTGGTTCGATCGCGCCGGGCTGGCGCCGGTGCAGGTGCAGACGCTGGAAGGCGGCGAGCTGACGGTGAAATTGTGGCTCGGTCGCAAGACCGGCGAGAGTATAGAGAAGGTGAAGGCGGCATGAGTATCGTGGATCCCCTGGCGCCGCCGCTGTTCGCCGATGTGGCGGGCGATGTGGCGGTGAGCTTCGAATTCTTCCCGCCCAAGACCGAGAAGATGGAAGAGACGCTGTGGCAGTCGATCGAGACGCTGTCGCCGCTCGGTCCCCGCTTTGTCAGCGTCACCTATGGCGCCGGTGGGACGACGCGCGAGCGCACCCATGCGACGGTTGCGCGGATCGCCCGCGAGACGCCGCTGGCCGCCGCCGCGCATCTCACCTGCGTCGAGGCGACGCGCGAGGAAATCGACCAGATCGCCGAGGAATATTGGGCGGCGGGCGTGCGGCACATTGTCGCGCTGCGCGGCGATCCGCCCCGCGCCGGCGAGAAATACCGCACCCATCCCGGCGGCTATGAGAATGCGGCCGATCTGGTCGCGGGCCTGCGCCGGCTGCACCCGTTCGAGATTTCGGTAAGCGCCTATCCGGAATGCCACCCGGATTCGCCGAGCCCCGAGGCCGATCTCGACAATCTGAAGCGCAAGATCGACGCCGGTGCCAACCGCGCGATCACCCAGTTCTTCTTCGAGGCCGAGACCTTCCTGCGTTTCCGCGACCGCGCGGCGGCGGCGGGGATCGATGCCGAGATCGTGCCGGGCATCATGCCGGTGATGAACTATGCCAGCGTCGTGCGGATGTCGGCGATGTGCGGCACCGACGTGCCGGCCTGGATGGAAAAGCTGTTCGAAGGGCTCGACGAGCATCCGGCGGCGCGGCAGCTGGTCGCGGCGACGCTGGCGGCCGAACTGTGCCGCAAGCTCTATGCGGGCGGCGTGCGACAGTTCCACTTCTACACGCTCAACCGCGCCGAGCTGAGCTACGCGATCTGCCACCTGCTGGGACTTCGCCCGCGGCAGCAGGCGGCGGTGGCGGCGGCGTAATTTTCGATCCTCCCCGGCACGGGGAGGGGGACCGCGACGCAACGCGGCGTGGTGGAGGGGGCCCTCCACCAGCGATGAATCCAGCGGAGGGCCCCCTCCACCATTCGCTCGCGCGAATGGTCCCCCTCCCCGTGCCGGGGAGGATTGAGAGGCAGACCATGACACCACGCGAGAAACTGCTGGCCGAAGCGCAGAAGCGCATCCTGATCACCGACGGCGCGTTCGGCACCGAGATCCAGCGCTGGAAGCTCGACGAGGCTGCCTATGCCGGCGATCTTGGCCTTTCGCACGACCAGAAGGGCAATAACGACATCCTCGCGCTGACCAAGCCCGAGGTGCCCGGCTCGATCCACCGCGCCTATTTCGAGGCCGGGGCCGACATCGCCGAGACCAACACCTTCTCCGCCAACCGGATCAGCCAGGCCGATTACGGCGCCGAACATCTGGTGCGCGAGATCAACATCGAGAGCGCGAAGCTCGCCCGCAGCATTGCCGACGAGTATGAGGCGAAGGACGCCGAAAAAGGTATTTGGCGCCCCCGCTTCGTTGCCGGTGCTCTCGGCCCGACCAACAAGACGCTGTCGCTCTCGCCGGACGTCAACGATCCCGGCTATCGCGAGATCGACTTCGATTACCTCAAGGACGTGTATCGCGAGCAGATCGACGCGCTGGTCGAGGGCGGCATCGACTTCGTGCTGATCGAGACGGTATTCGACACGCTCAACGCCAAGGCCGGGATCATGGCCGCGATCGAGGCGGGGGCGGCGCTGGGCCGCGACCTGCCGATCATGCTGTCGATGACGCTCACCGACCTGTCCGGGCGCAATCTTTCCGGCCACACGGTCGAGGCGTTCTGGCACGCGGTGCGCCATGCGAAGCCGGTGACGATCGGGCTCAACTGCTCGTTCGGCGCCGAACAGCTCCGCCCGCATGTGAAGACGCTGTCGGGCCTGTGCGACACGCTGATCATGGTCTACCCGAATGCCGGCCTGCCGAACGAGCTCGGCGCCTATGACGAGCTGCCGGAGACCACCGCCGGCCTGGTCAAGGAATGGGCCGATGCGGGGCAGGTGAACATCCTCGGCGGCTGCTGCGGCTCGACGCCCGCGCATATCGGCGCGATCGCGAAGGCGGTGCAGGGGCTGGCCCCGCGCAGCATCCCGACGCCCGAAGTGCGGACCCGCCTCGCCGGGCTGGAGCCGTTCACGATGGCGGCCTGACTTCTCTCCCCTCCCGCGTGCGGGAGGGGTCGGGGGGGGGCGCCCGCTCGCCTCCTGCGATCCGGCCCGTGGACAGCGGGCGCCCACCCCTAGCCCCTCCCGCATGCGGGAGGGGGATGAGTTTTGATCCATGACCACGCCTTCCTCCACCAACTTCGTCAATGTCGGCGAGCGCACCAACGTCACCGGATCGGCCCGCTTCAAGAAGCTGGTGATGGCCGGCGACTATACCGCCGCCGTCGAAGTCGCGCGCCAGCAGGTCGAAAACGGCGCGCAGGTGATCGACGTCAACATGGACGAGGGCCTGCTCGACGCCGTCGAGGCGATGACCACCTTCCTCAAGCTGATTGCCGCCGAGCCGGACATCGCCCGGGTGCCGGTGATGATCGACAGCTCGAAATGGGACGTGATCGAGGCGGGGCTGAAGTGCGTCTCGGGCAAGCCGATCGTCAACTCGATCAGCATGAAGGAAGGCGAGGAAGCGTTCCTCGCGCACGCCCGCAAGTGCATGGCCTATGGTGCGGCGGTCGTGGTCATGGCGTTCGACGAGGTCGGCCAGGCCGACACCCAGGCGCGCAAGGTCGAGATTTGCGAGCGCGCCTACAAGCTGCTCACCGGCATCGGTTTCCCGCCCGAGGATATCATCTTCGACCCCAATGTGTTCGCGGTGGCGACGGGCATCGAGGAGCACAACAACTACGGCGTCGACTTCATCGAGGCGTGCCGCGAGATCAAGAAGCGCTGCCCGCACGTCCATATCTCGGGCGGCCTGTCGAACCTGTCGTTCAGCTTCCGCGGCAACGAACCGGTGCGCCGGGCGATGCACTCGGTCTTCCTCTACTACGCGATCCCTGCCGGCATGGACATGGCGATCGTCAATGCCGGCCAGCTCGACGTCTATGACGCGATCGACCCCGAGCTGCGCCAGGCGTGCGAGGATGTGATCCTCAACCGCGATCCGGAAGCCGGCGAGCGGCTGGTCGCGCTGGCCGAGAAATATCGCGGCACCGATGCGGTGGCCGAGAAGCAGGCCGCCGAATGGCGCAGCTGGCCCGTCGCCAAGCGGCTCGAGCATGCGCTGGTCAAGGGCATCGACGCGCATGTCGTCGAGGATACCGAGGAATGCCGCCAGACCTTTGCCCGCCCGATCGAAGTGATCGAAGGCCCGCTGATGGACGGCATGAACGTCGTCGGCGACCTGTTCGGATCGGGCAAGATGTTCCTGCCGCAGGTGGTGAAGTCTGCCCGCGTGATGAAGAAGGCAGTCGCGCACCTGCTCCCCTATATCGAGGCGGAGAAGGAAGAAGGCGCCAAGGGCAAGGGCCGCATCGTGCTCGCCACCGTCAAGGGCGATGTCCACGATATCGGCAAGAACATCGTCGGCGTCGTGCTCCAGTGCAACGGGTTCGAGGTCGTCGACCTCGGCGTGATGGTGCCCTGGCCGGACATCCTCAAGGCCGCCAACGAGAATGACGCCGACATGATCGGCCTGTCGGGCCTGATCACCCCCAGCCTCGACGAAATGGTGACGGTTGCCGAGGAAATGCAGCGCGCGAACATGACGATGCCGCTGCTGATCGGCGGCGCGACCACCAGCCGCGTCCATACTGCGCTGCGCATCGACCCTGCCTATACCGGTCCGGTGGTGCACGTGCTCGACGCCAGCCGCGCCGTGGGCGTGGCGACGGCGCTCGTCTCCGATACCCAGCGCGATCCGTACGTGACCAAGGTGGCGGACGAATATGAGCATGTGCGGGCTGCACGCGCCGGCAAGGGGCAGAGCGAACTGCTGCCGCTGGAGGATGCCCGCGCCAACGCCTTCGAAGCCGACATGGCGCTCAAACCGGCCAAGCCGCGCATGCCGGGCGTGCACAGCTTCGACGACTGGGATCTCAGCGACCTGCGTCGCTATATCGACTGGACGCCCTTCTTCCGCGCCTGGGAGCTGGCGGGCAACTATCCGGCGATCCTGGAGGACGAGATTGTCGGGGAGAGCGCCAAGTCGCTGTTCGCCGATGCCCAGAAGATGCTCGACAGGATCATCGCCGAGCGCTGGCTGACCGCGCGCGGCGTGGCCGGGCTGTGGCCGTGCCGGCGCGAGGGCGACGATGTGATCGTCCACCTGCCCGACGAGGAACATGTCCGCCTGCCGTTCCTGCGGCAGCAGATCGCCAAGCGCGAGGGGCGCGCCAATATGTGCCTGGCCGATTTCATCGACCATGACGGCGACTGGATCGGCGGCTTCGCGGTCTCGATCCACGGCATCGAGCCGCACCTCGCCCGCTTCAAGGCGGCAATCGACGATTATTCGGACATCCTGCTGAAGGCGCTCGCCGACCGCCTGGCCGAGGCATTCGCGGAACGGCTGCACCAGTTCGTCCGCACCTCGCTCTGGGGCTATGCCGAGGGCGAGCAGCTCGACAATGACGCGCTGATCCGCGAGCAATATCGCGGCATCCGCCCGGCACCCGGCTACCCGGCCTGCCCGGAACACAGCCTGAAACCGATCCTGTTCGAGATGCTCGATGCGCACAAGCGCACCGGCATCAGCCTGACCGAAAGCTTCGCCATGCTGCCGACGGCGGCGGTGTCGGGATTCTATTTCGGCCACCCGCAGGCAGAATATTTCGGCGTCGCGCGCATCGGGCAGGACCAGCTCAAGGAATATGCGCTGCGGCGCGGGATCAGCGAGGAGCTGGCGACGCGGTACCTCCGGCCGAACCTGGACTGAGCGGGCGGGTCACCCTCACCCTTCCGGCGCTTTGCGCCTCCCTCCCTCTCCCGATGGGAGAGGGAAGGGGCCCGCCGCCTTAGGTGGTGGGAAGGGTGAGGGTGATCCACCCACCCCTCAAAACGCGCGGCGCACCTGCAGGTACAGATATTGCCCGTGCCGCAGCGTCCGCACCTCCCGGTACAATAACGGGCTGCTGTTCCGCGCGACCGTATAGAGATCGCGGTAATTGCTGGTCGCGGCGTTGGTGGCGTTGCCCACGTCCATGCGCACGGTCAGCTTCTTGCTCGGTTTCCAGATGCCGAAGATCGTCAGTTGCGGCTGCATGTCGACGGTGCGCAACTCGTTGATGCGATACAGCTTGTACCGGTCGGCATTGCAGCTGTGGTCGATGCCGAAGGTGAAGCGCCCGCCCTTCAAATCCTGCGTATAGGTGAGGTTGCAGGTGAACGGCACTTCCTTGGCATAGCGCCGCCGTTCGCCGGTCAGCGGGTCGGTCACGCGCGAGCGCGTGAGCGCGCCCGTGGCGCGCAACCGGCCACCCTTCAGCCCCAGCTTGTCGAACGGCAGGTTGAGCGTGCCGGACAGCGTATCGCGCGTGCCGTCGCCGATATTGCCGACCGCGTCATAGCCCCCCGCCAGCGGGATATAGTCGATCACGTCGCTGGTCGCTTCGTGCACTAAGCCGAGTTCGAGCGCGCCGTCGCCCCAGAAACGATGGTCGTACACCGCCTCCATCGTCCAGGTGCGCTGCGGTACCAGCCGGGCGTTGCCGGCGAGCACCGTGCCCAGGTTGATCTCGGTCGCGGCGATGAAATCGTTGAAGTCGAGCTGGCTGACGGTGCGCTCCAGCCGCAGCCGCAACTGGTCGCGCTTGCCGAGCTGGCGGGTGATCTGCAGACGCGGCTTGGGATAGAAGAAGGATCGGCTGCGGTCGGTGTCGCCGTCGCTGGCGATCCGCGAAACCTCGGCGCGCAACCCGCCTTCGATCGTCCAGTTGGCCGAGGGCGTCCAGGTCGCCTGGCCGAACACTTCGCCGCGCAATTCGCTGACGAACACCTTCTGGTCGGGCAGCGGGATGGGCACGCCGGCTGCGGTATAGACCGTGCTGTTGTCGACGAAGTTATAGGCAATCTCGCCGCCGCCCTCGAACGACCAGTCCTTGTCCAGCTTGTAGCGCAGGATCGGCCGGAACACGCTTTCGCCGTCGCGCGAGGCGGAATCGAACGTGCTGGCAAGGCTGCTGATCGAACTGGCACTGGTATAGCTGCTATGGCCCAGCCGTTGCAGCGCGATCAGCTCCAGCTCGGCCTTCTCGCCCAGCGAGCGCGTCCAGTTGGCACCCAGCTCGGCCTTCCAGTTGTGCGTCCGGTCGCTCGCCCAGTCATTGGTGCCGGCGCCTTGTTCCACCATCACCTGCTGGTTGCTGTTCAGCGGCGTATAGTCGAACCGGCCGTTGAGGTGCAGCAGCCCGCCGCCGACATCGCGCTCGATGCTGCCGCGCACATTGGCGTTTCGATACCGGTCCGACAGATCGAGGTCCGCGCGCTGGATCAGGTTGCCGGCGGCATCGGTGCGCGTGCGCGTGCCCCAGGCGGTGCCGGTGCTGGTGCGGTCGCGCGCCACCTCGACGATCAGTTCCTCGCGCGCATCGCCATCGCGATGGTTATATTGCAGCGTAAGGTCCGGGCCGACAAAGCCGTTGGTATAGATGAAACTCTGGAGGTCGATCAGCTTTTCGGTCGACTCGTTGCGCTTGAGCACGATGTTGGCAATCACCGGCCGCCCTTGCATGTCGATGCCCGGCGCGCCGCCGCGGATCAGCTCGATGCGGGCGACGCTGCCCAGGCTGATGCGGCGCAAGGTTTCCGCCATGCCCTGACTTTTGAGCACGATCGGCTTGCCGTCGATCAGGATGTTGCCGCTGTTGCCGGCCAGGCCGCGTGCATCGGTACTGCCGAAATCGGGCGTGAAGCCGGGCAGGCGCTGTATCATCTCCAGCGCGGTCGAAAGCGCGGTCTTGGCGAAATAGTCCGGACCGAACATCAGCGTACCGGTTTCGCCCGCAGTACCCGGCATCTGTTGCTGCGCCAGCGTCACGGCAGGCCACGCCAATGCCACCGCCGTCAGAACCGACCCCAATTTCCGGTATTCACGAAACGTAACGATACGCGCCCCCACCCGATAGACAAGATTGTGACGCAAAGCCCGGCGACTTGCCACCGGGCGCGGAAAGTGAATTGCATATTTCCCAACTTATGTTGCCGTACGTGGCCTTTCTGCCACGCTCTTCACACGGCTACAGCGCCTGCGCCGCCGCCCAGCCGCTGGCCCAGGCCCATTGGAAATTATACCCGCCCAGCCAGCCGGTGACGTCGACTGCTTCGCCGATCGCATACAGTCCGGGTACGCGCCGCGCTTCCATTGTCTGCGAGGAGAGATCGGTGGTGCTGATGCCGCCGACGGTCACTTCCGCCTTGGCAAAGCCTTCGGTGCCACTGGGGCGGAAGGTCCAACCCGCCAGCCGACGTTCCGCCTCGGCAAGGATTGCGTCCCGGCAATTCCCGAGTTCGGCCGGCAGCGCGATCCGCTCCGCCAGCGTCGTGGACAGCCGGTCGGGCAGGGCGCGGGCGAGCAGCGCGCGCAGGCCCAGCCGGGGCTCGGCACGCTTGGCCGCGGCAAGCCAGCCGGGTGCGTGCTCGGGCAGGAAGTCGATCGTGATCGTCTCGCTATGCCGCCAATAGGAAGAAACCTGCAGGATCGCCGGCCCCGACAGGCCGCGATGCGTGAACAAAGCCGCCTCGCGGAACGCCGCCTTGCCCGCGCGCGCCTCGACCGGCGCCGATACGCCCGCCAGATCGCGGAACAGCGCCTCATCTGGGCCGAGCGTCAGCGGCACGAGTGCGGGGCGCGGTTCGACCACTTTCAGCCCGAAACGCCGCGCCAGATCATAGGCAAAGCCGGTCGCCCCCAGCTTGGGGATGGCGGGGCCGCCGGTGGCGATAACGAGGGCAGGGGCCTCGGCGGTGCCGACGGCGGTCGTGACGCGGAACCGGCCATCGGCATGGTCGATATCGGTAATCGCCGCGCTCAGCCGCAGCTCGACGCCGCCCCGCGCGCACTCGTCGAGCAACAGGTCGACAATCTGCCGCGCCGATCCGTCGCAGAACAACTGGCCCAGCGTCTTTTCATGCCAGGCAATGCCGTGCCGTTCGACCAGTGCCAGAAAGTCCTGCGCCGTGTAGCGGCCGAGCGCCGACTTGGCGAAATGCGGATTGGCGGAAAGATAGCGGTCGGCCGCCGCACCGATATTGGTGAAGTTGCAGCGGCCGCCGCCCGAAATCAGGATCTTCTTGCCCGGCGCATCGGCATGGTCGAGCAGCAGCACGCGGCGCCCGCGCTGCCCGGCCATGGCCGCGCAGAACATCCCCGCCGCACCGGCGCCGAGAAGGATCGCGTCATAGGATGGGATGGGCGCAGCCATCCCTCGCCGCTAGCGGTTCCCGGCGCCGTGCGCCAGCTAGGAGGCTGGCGTCAGCCCGGCAAGCTGCTGGAGTGCCGCGACATGGCCGTCGAACGCCTTGCGGCCCGCCCGCGTCATTGCTGCCCAGGTCCGCTGCCGCCCGTTCGCCGCCGCCTTGCGCAGCTGGACATAGTCCGCTTCCGCCAGCGCGGCGAGGTGCTTGGACAGGACGGAGTCGCTCACCTGCACCAGTTCGCGCAGCGTCGCGAATTCTGCGTCCTGCACATTGGCGAGCAGCGCCATCAGCTGCAGCCGCGCGGGCGGGTGGATCACCGGATCGAAGGCCGGCGCCTTCACGCCGCCACCCCCAGTTCGCGCCGGAACACTCGCTGCCAAATGACGCTGCCATAATAGGCAAACGGCATCGTCAGCGCCGCCAGCGCGACCGACGGCCACACCATCTCGCGGACGATGGCGCAGTAGACGCTCAGCCCATAAAGCGCGAGCAGCATCGGCAGGAATGCGGCAATCACGCGCCGCGTCCGTCCCCGGCGATAGCCGTTGATGAACATGCCCAGCCGCCGGCGATCCCATCGCACGACCAGCGCCACGCCGATCAGCACCGGCACCAGCGCGACCAGCTGATAGGGCGCGAACACGGGCGACAGCACGACGCCGGCCATCAACCCCGCAAAGGCCAGATGCCGCGCCGGCGGGCAATGCGCCACCCGGGCAAGCTGTTCCCGGCTGGCCTGCATCGCGTCCAGCGCCGCGCGCGCTTCGGTTGCATTCGTCATTGCGGCACCTCTCTTTCCAATATGGAAAGCGATAGCTGTGACTTTCCGACTCGGCAAGTTAAAACTTTCCATTATGGAAAGTGAGCGCGACCATGAGGGGATCGAGGGCCACATCGGGCGGCGGGCGCATTCATTCCCGACCAGTGTCGTAAAAGGCGAATTTCCCAAAATTTCGCGCCCGATGAATAGAGTCTTATTAAAATATTCGATGTTAGACATGTTGTTTGGGTAAAATATTATTAGAACCATCCATAATCGATCTATGTAAACGCAACATCCTCCGCAATGAAGCAATGTATTATGGAATAATACTGAGTTTGGTGAAATGTTTTGCGTGCGGTTGAGGTTGTACACTCGCCGGTAACGCATATTCTATTAGGAGGAAATATGTCTGTATTAATTGAGTACGCGGCTGCTCCGGGTTGGGTGCTGGCGGCAAGCGATCTCCAGACTGGGTCGAAGGTCGTGCTGAAGCGGCTTACGCCCGACATCGATACCAATCTTATCCTCTGGGACGTCAACGCTGCCAGCAAGACGATCCGTCTCAGCAATAGCCCGGCCACGGCCCGGCTGTTTTTGACGGCACCCTCCTCCAAGAGCGAAACCCAGTTGATCGTGGATCAATTGTCGTCGACGGCCCTGCAGAAGTGGTCGATGACCGGTAACCCCGGGGTTATCAGCTCGATCAGCGTGCCGGGCATGGTGGCTGATGACAAGAACCGGGTTCTGCAGGAAAACAATCCCATCTGGCTGTACCCCAACAACAGCTCGCCGGCGCAGCTCTGGCTGCGCAACTCGGTGGACGCTGCCACGCTGGCGGCCGATCTCGAGCTTCTCGAAGAGGCTTGAGCGGAGACGGGTCCGCGTGCCGGTGCCGGGCGACCGCGGCTCGGCCTGATCGGACCTGAGGATCCGTTTCAATAGAACCGGGCGCAGGGGCTGGGCGGCTTGTACATGTCGCATCAGGCCCTGCGCCTGGTCTTCCCGGCGGCGCTCGGGTCACGCCCGCTGGCGATTGCCGCACCGGGCCGCTGGCCCTTCGCCCTCGCATCGGCTAGGCGCTGGCCGATCATGCTCAATCTAACCGACATCACGGTGCGCCTGGGCGGGCGCACGATCCTCGACGGCGCCACCGCCAAGCTGCCCCCGCGTGGCCGCATCGGCCTGATTGGCCGCAACGGCGCCGGCAAGTCGACGCTGGTGAAGGTGATCGCCAGCCAGCTCGAACCCGATGGCGGCAGCGTCGACATGCCGCGCGGCGCGCGCATAGGCTATATCGCGCAGGAGGCCCCCGGCGGCACTGCGACGCCGTTCGAAACCGTGCTCGCCGCCGACACCGAGCGCGCCGCCCTGCTCCACGAAAGCGAAACCAGCCACGATCCCGACCGGCTCGGCGAAATCCATGAGCGGCTGATCGCGATCGACGCCCATGCAGCCCCCTCACGCGCCGCGCGCATCCTGGTCGGCCTCGGCTTCGACGAGGAGATGCAGCACCGCGAACTGGAGAGCTTTTCGGGCGGCTGGCGGATGCGCGTCGCGCTCGCCAGCCTGCTCTTTTCGCAGCCCGACCTGCTGCTGCTCGACGAGCCCTCTAACCACCTCGATCTAGAAGCAGTGCTGTGGCTGGAGGACTTCCTCAAATCCTATCCGGCGACGATCCTGCTGGTCAGCCATGAACGCGACTTCCTCAACAATGTCGTCGACCACATCCTCCACCTCGAACGCGGCAAGCTGACGCTCTATCCCGGCGGTTACGACGCGTTCGAGCGCCAGCGCGCCGAGCGTCAGGCCCAGATCGCTGCCGCGCGCGCCAAGCAGGCGGCCGAGCGCGAGAAGCTGCAGGACTATATCGCCCGCAACTCCGCCCGCGCTTCGACCGCCAAGCAGGCGCAGAGCCGCGCCAAGGCGCTGGCGCGGATGCAGCCGATCGCCGAGCTGGTCGACGATCCCTCGCTCAGCTTCGATTTCCCCAACCCGGACGAGCTGCGCCCGCCGCTGATCACGCTCGACATGGCCAGCGTCGGCTATGGCGACAGGCCGATCCTCCAGCGGCTCAACCTGCGCATCGACCCCGACGACCGCATCGCGCTGCTTGGCCGCAACGGTAACGGCAAGACCACGCTCGCCCGGCTGCTCGCCGCGCAGCTCACGCCGATGGACGGCGCGATCAACGCCAGCGGCAAGATGAAGGTGGGATACTTCACCCAATATCAGGTGGAGGAACTCGACCGCGACGACACGCCGCTCGAGCACATGACGCGCAACATGGCCGGTGCCAGCCCGGCGGCGGTGCGCGCGCAGCTCGGCCGGTTCGGCTTTTCGGGCGACAAGGCGACCACCAAGGTCGGCAAGCTGTCGGGCGGCGAGCGCGCCCGCCTCGCGCTGGCGCTGATCACCCGCGACGCGCCGCACCTGCTGATCCTCGACGAACCGACCAACCACCTCGACGTCGATGCGCGCGAGGCGCTGATCCAGGCGCTCAACGGCTATACCGGCACCGTCGTCGTGGTCAGCCACGACCGCCACATGCTCGAGATGACCGCCGACCGGCTGGTGCTGGTCGACCAGGGCACCGCGCGCGAGTTCGACGGCAGCCTCGACGACTATATCGCCTTCGTGCTTGCCAAGGATCCCGCCGGATCGAAGGGCGGCGCGGCGAAGGAGAACCGCAAGGACGCCCGCCGCGCCGCCGCCGAGGCGCGCGAAAAGGGCAATGCCCTGCGCAAGGCGGCCAAGGCGGCCGAGGCGGAGATCGCGAAGCTGCAGGGCCAGCTATCGGCACTCGATCGGGCGATGTTCGATCCGTCGAGCGCCGAGCCCGCGCTGGCGAAGCTAACCATGACCGACCTGATGAAGCGCCGCGCCGATGTGGCGGCGCAAATCGAGGCGGCGGAACTGGCGTGGATGGAAGCCAGCGAGGCGCTGGAGGGCATCGGGGGGTGACCCGATCCTCCCCCGGAGCGGGGGCGGTAATCGTATTTGGCGCTTTCGCTCCCCTCCCTGAAAGAGAGGGGCTGGGGGTGGGTCCGCCGCAGTTAGGCGGCGGGTTCGCTGTCCGGTAAGGAGAGAGTCTTCGGAGCGCGCGGACGCGCGCACCCACCCCCCAACCCCTCCCTTTCAGGGAGGGGAGCGAAAGGTCATTGCCCCGGCTCCCGGGCGCGCGGGATTACCGCACCAATCCCTCCGCCGCGTAAAACGCCGCCAGCGCGTGCGGAGACAGCAGCGCCACCTTCGGCACCGTCCAGCCGTCGAACTCCGCCCGGTAGCGCCGCCGGTTCCGCCGCGAGGTGACGGCGATATGGTGCAGCATCACCCATTTCACACTGTCCCGCCCGCCAGCCAGCGCGCCGAGCCGGTCCGGCTCGAACCAGCAGCGGCGGACATAGCGATACAGGCTCGTCGCCGCATCGAGGTCGAGCAGGATCACCCCCGTCGCCCGGGCCAGCCGCTGTGGGAACAGGCGCGAATAATTGCCCTCGATCACCCAGCGCTCGCCGGCGATCGCCGCATCATGGAGCGCGGTAAATTCGTCTGCCGGGCGCGGCACCCAGTCGGTGCCGGGCAAATGGTGGAGCTGGTCGAGATGCACCACCGGCACGTCCCGCGCGCGCCCGATCGCCACTGCCAGCGTCGATTTGCCGCTGTTCGACGGACCCATGATGCAGATGCGCGGCCCCAGCATGTCGAGCCGCGTTGTCCCGCTTTCCTGGCGCATCCCCGCCTCCCGCATCGCGTGGCGGGGCGATGCGCTATTCCGCGCCGCCTGTCGAGGGGATGCCCCGGCGCGCGGGGTACACGCGCCGGGGCAGGGGCTCAGCCATGATGTTCATGGTGCGGCTCGGGATGCGGGCGCGGATGCTGTCCGCCCGAGGGTTGATGGTAGGCGACCCGTGGCGGTGCGGCGTAGCGCGGCGGCTGGGGCGGGCCCCAATGCTGCTGCGGCGCCGGCTGCCGCCACGCCGACATGGCGTGGGCATTTTGGGGCTGGGCAACCTGGCCGTTGGCGCGGAAGGACCGGTCAAACCGGCTCGTCTGTGCCTGCCCCGGATTGGGCTGCGACCAGTGCTGGCCGCCGGAGGGGCCGCGTGCCGGCACCCGCGACGCATCGAGCGGCCGGGCCGTCGCCGCCATCGCCGGGCGACCGTGATTGGCCGAGGCGAAGGCATTGGGGTTGTGCCACGCCGCCATCAGGTGCGACTGCTGGTTGCTGGTCGGCGCGATATGCGCTTCGTGCGCCGCGGCCAGTTCCTGCGCCCTTGCCTGCGCCTGCACGCCGCCCGGCCCGCCATTATAGCTGACATGGGTGACGTTATTCACCACCACGTTGCGCTGGTAGACATTGGTGACGTTGGTGACATTGGTGACGTTGGTCACCGTCTTGTTGTAAAAGACGTGACCGCCATTCCAGTATCCGCCCTGATAGCCGAAGCCGGTATAGCCAAAGCCATAGGATACCCCGCCATAGAAGCCGACATGCGGCCCCCAATAGCCCGAATGGAACACATAAACGCCGCCCGACCAGCCCCACCAGGGCGGAGTCCACAACAGGCCGGGGCGCGGCGCGAGCACCCAGGTGCCCGGCACCCAGAAATAGGATTCGCTGTAATCGTCCCAGGCCCAATAGCCCGGCGTCCAGATATAGTCCGGCCCCGGCAGCGGCGGCTGCGCATAGACGGGAAGCGGCGGCGGTGCGAGATGCACGCTGATGCCGATCGAAACCTGCGCCGAGGCAGTGCCCGCGCAGGGGAAAGCCGAGGCCAGAATGGTCGCGGCGGCCCATAGCTTCTTCATGGTGATCGCTCCTGCGTGTCCCCCGCAGTAATCCGGGAAATAAAGCAGGCTCGATGAACGCTGAATTGCTGATCCGGCACTTGCGCAGATTTTCAGGGTTAACGGGCGGGGAAGGGCTCCCAGCGCGCAGGGCCGCAGCGGAGTGTATCTGCCGGGGCCGGCGCGGACAGGCCCGGCGGCAGCGGCGAGGCGCCGCCTGGCCCGACGGCAAGATCGGCGAAGGCGACCAGCCACCGCGTCGCCGGATCGAACGCCACGCCGTCCAGCGTCGCGCCGATGGGATGGCCGGCATCGTGCCCGCGCATCACCAGCGTGCCGCCATCGCCGCGCACTGCGCGCAGCACGATGTCGCGATAGACCGGAATCGAAAGGCCGATCGCATGGGCATCGTAGCGCGTGTCGAAATCGATCGGCCGTGCCACGCCGCGCAGGCAGACATTGTCATAGACGATGCGCTGCACCAGCCCGCCCCGGCTCGCGTCGCTCTTGATGCGCAGGCCGGCGGTGGTGCCGTCAAAGGTTGCGCCACGCACCAGAATGTCGCTGACCCCGGCATTGGTTTCGCTGCCGATCGACAGGCCGTGACCGGCATAGAAATGGCTGTCGAGGATCGAGACGTGCCGCGTCGCGCCCTTGCCGGCCTTGATCGCGATATTGTCGTCGCCGGTGCGGATATAGGCACGGGCGATGGTGATGTCCTGCGATGCACCCGGATCGATACCGTCGGTGTTGCGGGCATCGGCCGGTGTGTCGATCCGCACGCCCCAGAAGGTTGCGGCCTGCACCCCGTTCATCGCGACGTGGAAATTGGCGGCGTTGCGCAGCGTGATGCGATAGAAGACGATGTCGCGCGCATCGTCGATTTCGATCAGCCGGGGATTGTTCTGCTTGCCGCCGTCGCGCTGTGCCTGGCGGGCGAGCTGCCACCAGGTCGCGCCGCCGCGCCCCGTCATCGCCGCACCGCCGCGCCCGTCGATCACGCCATCGCCGACGATGCCGCCGCCGCGCGTACCGGCAAAGCGCAGGAACGGCGCGCACCCCTTGCCCTTGTCGTCGATCGTGCCGCAGCGCCCGGCCAGGTCATAGGCGCGCGGATCGGGGCTGGCGGCGAGCACCGCGCCGGCATCGATCCACAGCGTGACGCCGGACTTCATGGCGAGCGGCCCGCTCTCGAACCGCCCGCTCGCCGTCCCCGGCACCAGCCGCACCGCCGCGCCGGCACGGCAATGGTCGATCGCCGCCTGCAGCCGCCGCGTGTCGGTGCCGGGGGCGGGGTCGGGCTGGGCGGCGAGGGTGGTGCAGACGGCGGCGGGCAGGGCCGGCTCGGTCACGGTTCGCCGGTCCTGCGCATGGGCGGGGAGGGCAGGCAGGCAGGCGGCGAGGAACAGGATCGGGCGCAGGGGGAGCATCGGGATACGCGGCATGGGGGCACTCGCTGGGGTGGCGGGCGTTTCTATACCGGGCATCACGCGAGCCCAAGGGCCTAAGTCATGCGGGGGAATGCGGGGACAGGGTAATGCGGGGACAGCAGGGTAATGCGGGGACAGTATATCTATTCTCCTGGTAATGCTGGGACAGTATACCTATTTCATCCCCTTCCGCCGCCCCGGCTTGCCGGGCGCCAGCTTTCGCCCGAGCGCTGCTTCCCAATCCCCCACCAGCTCCGGTGCCGCCAGCGGCCGGCCGGTGCGCAGGCGCGCCTCGATCGCGTCGGCCTGGGCTTCCCCCTCAGCGTCGAGGTCGGCTGCTTCCAGCCCGTGCTGCAGCAGCGCGCGCCAGTTGCGGACATGGCTGCCGAGCGCGGCGATGTCGGTCAGCGGATCGTCGGCGCTGCGTCGTCCATTGATGTGGCTGCGCGCGCTCGACCAGCGCCAGTCGGCGGCCTCTGCCACCAGACCCGCCGCCACCGGGTTGCGCTCGACATAGCGCACCGCTGCCATCAGATGCGCGTCATCCATCGGATAGCTGGCGAAGCGGCCCTGGAACAGGTGCCCGGTCCAGCCCTCTCGAAGATTGACATGGCGGGTATAGCGCCGATGCGCCTCCCCCAGCATCGCCCGCAGCCCGTCGGCCGTTTCGGGGACAAGGATGAGGTGGACGTGATTGTCCATCAGGCACCACGCCAGGCACCGCGTACCGCTCGCCGCCGCCGCCTCGCGCAGCAGGGAGAGGTAGAGCGTGCGGTCCTCCTCGCAGAAGAATACCGGCAATCGGCGGTTCCCCCGCTGCGTCACATGATGCGCCACGCCCGGCACAACGATCCGCGAAAGCCTTGCCATGGGTGGAGGCTAGGCGGGCGGGGTAGGGGAGTCAAATAGGTATACTGTCCCCGAATTCCCCCGAATTCCCACGTCGAGAAAGTTACTGCCAGCCTCTCAGCATCCGCTCCAAACCTTCCGTGACTCGAGCAAGGCGCTCAAAGTCAACTTTATCCGGCGTATCTTCCGGAGTGTGATAGTAAGGATAACGGAACGGAGCGGTGTCGGTGATCATCAACGACGGTACGTCGATCTTGCCGAAGGACCAGTGGTCGGACCATTCGATGCCCTGAACGAAGCCGGGCGCGGTTCCGCCAACGCTTGGGAATTGCGCAACTGCGCGAAACGCTGCGACCGCGCGCCGCACGAGCGGACGCGAGGAGACGGTACCCACGAACGCAACGAAGTTGCCGGTGCCGGGGTACAGCGCGCCGAGCGGAAAGGGATAATGCTGGCTATCCGCCTGATCGCTGTAGAAGCCTAAGGTTTCCAGCGAGAACATGGCACTCGGTTTCAGCCCCCTGTCCGCCAGCGCCCGGGCATAAACGAGACTGCCCATCCGGTCGGTTTGAAAATATGGCGGCTCTTCATTCGCAAAGAAGACCAGTCGCATGCGGACCTTCGCCTCGCCTCGCTGGTCGGCCAGCATACGCGCCAATTCCATCAGGGCTGCGGCGCCACTGGCATTGTCGTTGGCACCGGGCATGTCGCCGACGCTGTCATAATGTGCTCCGACCACCAGTGTCGGTGCGCCGGGAACGGCAGGCTCAATCATCGCTTCGAGATTGGCCGCCCGCCCCCCGTCAAAGGTCTGACGCGCGACTTTATAGCCAAGCATTGTCAGCGTGCGCTCGATGTAGGCAGCGGCTTTGGCATAGCCGGGTGCATGGCCTATGTTATGCGGCCTAGTACCGATCGCGACGACATGGGAGCGGAGACGCCGAGCAAGATCGCTTTCGGCCGAACTTAGCGCAGGCAAGGGCCCGGCCCACGACTTGCCTGGAACTGAGGTCATCCAGCACAGCGCCATTAGAGGTGTCAGGAAGAGCGCGGTCAGAATCGCTATCACGATCAAACGCGTGCTATTTTCCCCTATCCACGCCCGCATGGCTCCTCCCTCTTCGCAACGGTATCCACCTTTCGTGCTGTCGTCCATCTTGCGGATGCAAAGAGCAGGGAAATGTGGGGACAGGAGCAGCGAAATGTAGGTTCAGGACTCACTGATCAGAGCCAGAAGATGACGGTGGCAGCGAGTGCAATCGCCGAGAAGAAGACGGTCGGG